>JBCDKD010000006.1:0-90300 GCA_039024275.1 Planctomycetota bacterium
CTTTGATTGAGGTGATGGTGATGGTGATGGTGATGGTGGTGGTGGTGATTATTGCGTTGCTGGCGGGTCCTCGACACGCCGACCAACCTGCAGCAGCAACTGAAGATCGATGGGCTCAGTCTTCATGAGCAAGAGCGTCATTGGTATGCCGCACCCGATACGCTCACGCCGTGGCATGACGCAACGATTCAAACTGCTAAAACTGAGCCATTAAGTAGTGCAGTTGAAGCAGAGGTTCAAAGCGCCCAAGCGATCGTGTCGGGTGCCGCCCAGCCGTGGATCAACCTGGACGGCGGGCCGCTCGCTCCAAGGCATCAGTGGCGACGCATACAACCAGATCGCAAAGCAGCACGACCAACAAGCGGCCGAGGCCTTCTCGCAGGCACTGCCCGGCCAGGCCATCCCAACCAGCCCCAAAGACGACTCCAGGCCAAGCTCAAACAGCTACGAGGCGAGAGCGGCCTGGCGGGCGGCGATGCGCTGGATGCGAGTTCGGCACCCACACTCGTCCTGCTGCACGACCTCCTCGAAGCGCTGCCCAGCGACCAACGCTACGCCATCACCGACCTGCGGATCGAACAGGGCGAGCTCCGGATGACGGGCTACGAACGCACCCACGGCGAGGCCGACCAGATCGCCAACACGATGCGGGGCTCGTCGCTGTTCGTGGTCGAGCCCCCGAGCACCGACAACCTGCGTGAAGGCGGTGTGCGTTTTGCGCTCCAAGCGACCCACCGCCCCCCGCCCCCGGGATCCCCGGAAAACCCGGAAGAACAAGAGCAGCCGGTTAAGCCGAGGCCCGAGGAACCATCAACTAAGCCGCCTTCTCTCGCGGACCGCACACAGCAAGGGGGTGGCCGATGACACGCTTCAAGGGATGGCTGTTCGCCGCGGTCGTCGGGTTGCTCGTGGCGGGTGTCCTATACAGAGCCATGCGATACCAGAACGCTCAGGATCAAGCGGCACCGGCCGTGCAGCAGTACGCCGAAGTCCAAGACCTCGTATACCAAATCCAGTCCCTATCACACGAGACCTCGATCGCCGTGACACACACCGGCGAGACCCAGTCGCTCAGCGGGATGGTTGAATCCACCGCGGTTGGCTGCGGCATCGATGCGGACCAGATCATCAGCATCAACGCCCAGGACGCGCGCCGTATAGGCCGGAGCCCGTACTACCCCTGCCGATACGGATCACGCTTGAGCAAGTAACACTGCCGAAGCTGATCGATCTACTCAACCAGCTGTCCAAGGCGGACCTGCTGCACATCGAAGACGGTCGGCTGTTTGCCCCGCACAGCGAGGTCGTCGGTGATACGTGGAACGCCGAGTTCACGGTTGCGTACCTGATCTACGAACCAGCCCAGGACTCAGACGACGGTTAACTCTTCCGGAACCATTGATATGAAAACGTAACTACTCCCACTCGTCCTTGTACTGGCATGCCTAACAAGCCTGATGGCGTGCAGCTCAGCCGCCAGACAGACCGATTCAGAGCGCGAAGGCTACCGCACCATCCCGGCACAGCTCGGCCGCGATACCGACTTAGCCAAGACGCTGACTTCAAAGGCGGCGACATCGCTCAAAGAGGGCCGAGAGGAAGAGGCCGAGTAACTGCTCCGCGACGCGTTGACCGAAGACGTGATGTAAGGCCCGGCCCACAATAACCTCGGTCAGCTCTACTACCGTCAAAAACGCTACTACGAAGCGGCCTGGGAGTTCCAGTACGCCATCCGCCTGATACCGCACCAGCCCATCCCGCGGAACAACCTGGGATGGTGTTCGAGGCGACGGGCCAACTCGATGAAGCCATCGAGCAGTACGGGCTTGCAGTCGCGGAGGAGCCCGACAACCCCGAACTCCTGGGCAACCTCGCCCGCGCCCACATCCGGAGCGGGGGCCGTGGCCCGCAAGTGAAAGAGGTCCTGCAGCAGATCGTGGTGAAGGACACCCGTCCGGAGTGGCGTGAATGGGCCGAGCGGCAGCTCAACCTCATACCTAGGGATTGACCTAAATGACAGCAGATGACCATAAGTCGTCTAGATAAGCATTGGTATTAGTTAGCTCAACTGTTTTGAGTTCCACACTTTCCTCATAGGCTTTCACACTGCAAAACCGTTACCACACCTTCAACCGGTGTCTTCTCCTCCATACATCAAGTAGTCTCAGTACGGATTCCCTGTTTTTGTTCGAAAAACAGGGACATTTTCGGTTTCGTAGGGAAGTTGGGGGTTTAGGCGGTTGGTCAGCGCCTGTTAACGGCTGAAATACCGGGACTTACGAGAGCCAATTTTTGAATTCCCTACCCGACGTAAAAGGGAAGGAGCAGGGAATTAACAGGTGAGAGGAGGTGCTTTTGGCGGGCTTGATAGGGGCGTGAGCCGGGTAAGAATTCCTAGCTGAGATTGACCTTAATCCGGCCCCCGTCTAGGGCTACTCCACATTGTCGGCGCCCTGCGATTGTGGGAGTTACGGATGACATAATGGTGGTCATGAGTCAATGAATCTACACCCTCGTACACCTCCTGTTGGAGTCCTTTTCAGCAAACCGTGATGCCCTGATTCGGTTTCTTAAAGAGGAGAACCGGATCCTCCGGTCACGCATCTCCAGCCAACGTCTGATCCTCGATCCCGAGGAATGAACCCGGCTCCTGACCATCGGTGCCGAGCTGAAGCATCAGATTAAAGGCTTGGTCAGCATTGTCCAGTTCCAGACCTACCAGCGCTGGATAAAGGAGCAAGAAGCCGGGATCAAACCTGGCCGTGTTGGCCGTCCCTGGAAGATCAGTCAGGATGTCCGTAAGACCATCATTCGGATGGTTCAGGAGAACCCGGGTTGGGGCTGCCTGCGGATCGTCGGTGAACTATTGAAGCTGCGCTGTAAGGTGGGCAAGACCAGTGTCCGACGCATCCTACGCGAAGAAGGTATCTACCCCAATCCCACGAAGCCCGATCGTACTGACCGGCCGGACTATCAGCCATGGGACCGGTTTATCAAGCTCCACGTCAACACGCTCGTGGCCTGTGACTTCTTCAACAAGGCGATCTGGACGCCCTTTGGTAAGCGACAAGCCTTCGCCTTGATGTTCATCCACGTCGGAACTCGAAAGGTCTGGGTTTCATCGACGACGTATCACCCTGACACGGCTTGGGTGCAGCAGCAAGGCCGCAACGCGTTGATGTGGCTTGAGGATCAAGGCATCCAGGCTACTCATCTGATCCACGACCGGGATACAAAATTCACCAAGGCATTTGATCAACTAATGGGGACAACCGAAATCAAGATAGTACTTTCACCAGTGAAAGCACCCAAGGCTAACGCGTTTGCAGAGGCCTGGGTCGCTGCGTTACGACGTGAGTGTCTGGATTATTTCGTCTGCTTCAGCTTAGGCCACGCCGACCACGTTATACAGGCGTTTGTCAACTACTACAACGAGCACCGGCTGTATCAAGGTATTGGTAACAAGCCGTTGAATAACCACTCAATAGATTGTCTGGAAGAAACGGAATGGATAGAACCAATCGGGCGGATCGGTTATCAAACTGATCTACGCGGTTTACTTAAACGCTATTATCGCCATGCCGCTTAATTGATACGCACTATATCCAAAAGAGATCGCGAAACTTATCGATGCTGTCCTGATCGAGATCGAGAAGCGTGGCCCGCTCTCAGCGGGTGAGTTAACTGATGGCGGCAACTCTCGAGGTTCGTGATGGGGTTGGTCTGAGGGCAAGCGTGCGATCGAGTGGCTCTTCTGGGCGGGTCTTGTGAGCACCGATACTCGGCGCAATACTTTTGAGCGAGTTTATGACCTGACCGAGTGAGTTCTGCCCGATGCAATCGTCCAATCAACTACTCTGAGTAAGTGATTTTGTAGGCACGTTTTGTTGGAATCCTTTCCAGAGATAAATCCTTAGCACAATCTAGACTTGCCACCACTACAATCTCGCGATGCCGTACGTGCTTTTTGTATTGGTTTACTTGATCTGGGGCACGAGCTTTCTACTGATGCGCTGGGCGTACGTCTGTATATTTGACTTGCTCATCAACGTGGTTGCTATCTTGTTCGAAATCGTTTCGGTTCAATACAAATTCTGCTTGTATTTACATTATGGAACGGACCGGGCACGAGATGGCAGCCGGGATATAATCGATTTAAGCTAGGCTATTTTGGCGGCAAAGCCGGCGAAATGTATCGAGGGCTCGAGCGTCGTAGAGTGTGATGATAAGACGAAACCTCTTAAAATCGTCCGCGTTCGGTGCTCTCAGCTTTGGCATTCCTGCGCATATGCTTGATCAGTTCATCACACCGGCATGCGCTATGCCCTCCGATGACCTGGAATTCAAGCATCCGGGGCTTCTTCATAGTGTGGCGGAACTGACTTATCTGAAAAAGCAAATCAGTAGTGAGCATCAACAACTGACTAAAGAGTGGAATGCGCTCACAGCATGGTGTGCAAAATTGATGAAGTTACCACCCGAACCATATCGCCGGGTTAAGCGTGGCCCCTCGAATAACCCCGACATTGGAAGCACACAGTTGTCCCGTGACAGTTCGGCAGCTTATAGCTTAGCGCTCGCCTGGTCCCTGTCTGAGGAGCCAGCCTACGCGGATAAGGCAATTGAGTACATGAATGGGTGGTCATCCAAGTTGGAATCTATTGAGGGCCATGATGCGCGTCTTTTAAGTGGGATGGAGGGTGTGAAGTTCGCGAACGCCGCCGAGTTAATCCGGCATACCTATGACGGGTGGAACGCCGCGGATCAAGATCGATTCGAGGCCATGCTTCGCAACGTATTCTATTTGCCGATCAAGAATTTCTATCCGACGGCAAATGGCAACTGGGACGCTTCGATGATCCAGACCATGCTTGCGATGGGCGTCTTCCTTGAAGACCGGGCGATGTTTGATCGTGCCGTCAGCTATTACCGCGAAGGTGAAGGCAACGGGGCGATTACAAAGTATTTTAATGAGTTTGGGCAATGCCAAGAGTCGGGGAGGGATCAGCCGCACACCCAGATGGGCCTGGGCTTCTTGGGGTGTGCCTGCGAGATGGCATGGAAGCAAGGCCTAGACCTCTATGGCGAGGCCAACAATCGACTTGCTTTAGGCTTTGAATACACCGCCAAGTACAACCTCGGACATGAAGTGCGTTACGAACCTTACACCAGTGTAGAGGGCCGTTACAAGTACAAGCGGGTCTCTGATAAAGGACGCGGTAAGTTCGCGCCAATCTACAAGCGAGCGGCGTATCACTACCATTACCGCAAAGGCCTTGAGATGCCTTTCACGCGTGAGGCCGCCAAGGCTACGATTGAGCAGCGCAGTATTCGGCGGGGATGGGCGCACTTCCGCTGGACCGACCTGATGTTTCACAGGCCCCCTGATGCCGATTCGTGAATGATCGGCCTTGCGGGCGTCGATTCTTTGACAGGACTTGGCGTAGATATGGCGGCCTAATCAGTTATCTTACCTCCCTTCAATCATTTTCATTAAACTTTTTTAATTTAAGTATTTAGAGCAAACATGACGGCCTCTACAGCCAGATTATCATTAGTGTCTCAAATTTTTCTGCTAAGAATTTAAGGCTAGCATCGAACAAGGAGGTGCACAGTGTGTCGGTTCTTGATCGTGCATGGATCGTGCTGTGTAAGACCGCGAGGCTTCATGCCTATCGAGCCTGAAAAATCTGAATCAGTAGGCAGATCTGGTCAAACCCCTGACCGTAGCGATATCACTCGTACCGGTCCTGATCTTCATGGCATGGCCGTGCTGTGGATGGGGGCGCAGTCATCCGTTGCGGCGTTTGTCTGGGCAAGCATCGGCAATTATCAGGATGCCGAGGATATTGTTCAGCAGGTCGCTACTGATGTTGCGGAGCACTTTGACCGCTACAACCAGGAACAACCCTTTCTTCCTTGGGCAATGGCAATCGCCAAGCACAAGGTGATTGACTACTATCGGAAGAATGCAAAGAAGCGTATCCATTTTGGTAGCGTGCAGCTCGATCAACTTGTTTCGGCTACCAGTCAATATCGAGAAGTCTCATCTGCTGAATTCGACGCGCTTGAGCAGTGCATGTCCAGCCTCCCAATAAAGACACGCCGGCTGTTTGAGATGCGCTACCTCAGCGATATGAAGCCTCAGTCGATCGCTCAACGCATCGGTACGACGGCTAACACGGTCTCGGTAGCGCTCTCTCGCGCACGCACACAACTGGCCCAGTGTTTACGGAACCGCTTATCCCAAGCGGAGGCCCAGCGATGAGCGCACAGCAGTCCAATCATGAGCTCGATCTTCTGATCGATGCACATTTGGACCAGTCAATCGATGACGAATCGTCGCGGCGGCTCCTTCAATTCCTGCAAGAGGACCCAGATGCTTCGGCCAAGCTTATCGAGCGTAGCCGATTGAGCTATCAATTAATCCAAGTTTTGAAAAATGAACAATCAAGGGATGCCATTGACCCGTTAGACTTCGAAGATTTGCAATCGATTGAGCCTGAGAGTGTCGAGCTCAGGAGGGTCGAGCTAGAGCAAAAAGTGGTCAAACGCAGTCAGCCCAAAGCCCAAGAGTTGCCGACCCGAGAGTCAAGTCAGGGCGCTAGCTTTGGGATTGCTGGCCTTAGTATCCATGTCGGTAGAGGATCAGATGGTGGTGTTTCACTCGGTCGCTTGCTTGCATATGCGGCCGTTCTCGCATTCGTTGCCGGTGTGATCTGGGCCTTGATGACGCCTACCAACCAGGTGCAGGCTCCCGAATCGGTTGAAAGCCAAGATACTAGCCCGCCAAGCAATACAGAAAGGGTACTGGCCGCCCGACTGATTGGAACGGTGGATCCGATTTGGGATGGTCCTGCGCCGTCCGATGTGGCGGTTTTCGAAGGCGAACAGGTCTTTCGGCTCCTCTCTGGTTATGCCGAGTTGGCTTTTGAGCGTGGTGCCCGTGTCATTATCGAAGGGCCCTGTGATTTTGAGGTTCTAGACGAGAACAGCATGCGTGTGCAGCGAGGCAGGCTCGTCGCGAATGTCCCTACACAAGCACAGCTTTTCACGGTCAAGACCCCCTCAGCAGAGGTGATTGATTTCGGGACAGAGTTTTTTGTTGATGTGTTAACCGATGGTGATACCGAGGTCGCTGTCCTTGATGGGCTCGTCGAACTGCATGAAAGCGCGAAGGATTCATCGCAAGTCACCCATCAAATCGCTTTAGCTGCAGGCCAGATGTCTCGGGTTGATTCCGAACTGGGTCTGGATAGCAATATCAAATCGTTCGAACTCGATAGCAAGCGTATCTATGTCAGGCAACTCGAGGATGCGAAGAGCGTTGATGTTGCTTACGCCAGGCTGGTACAAGCGCTCAAGCCGGTCGCGTATTGGCCTATGATGGGCGACAACCCCCTGGTTGGCGAATCATTCGATTCGGATGGCTATACCCTGACCGCAGTTGGTGAAGCCGAATTACAGCGCGCCGCAGGACCAAAAGCCTTCGCAGACAGCCAAGCGGTCCAAATCGATGGCGGCCAAACCTTCTATATAGCCAGCCCATTCGACTCAAAACTGTGGACAGAAGGTGAATATAGCTTCTCGATCTGGATCCGTTTAGATGAGCGCGCTAGTCAGAATATTATTAGCTTTGTTCCTTCGCTCCAACAGCGGGGCAACCACTTCTCTAATCAGATCCGCATCAACGCTTCGGGCAAGCTTGAACACTACACCTTCTGCCCGACGAATATCAACCCGGAGCTTGATAAATACGCAGTAGTCCGTGCAGAGAGTAGCAGGCCGATCGATACTGAAAAGTGGGTGCATCTCGCGGTGACATACGGCGACAGGCGTAGCCGGCTGTTTCTCGATGGAAAGCTTGTTGCCCAAGAACGTGCTCGCCACAAGTTTGAAATCGGGTATCCCACTCTGCTAGTGGGGGGGGCGACGGGCTACAGCCGAGACG
Organism: Planctomycetota bacterium; assembly: GCA_039024275.1. Lineage (GTDB taxonomy): Bacteria > Planctomycetota > Phycisphaerae > Phycisphaerales > Phycisphaeraceae > JAHQVV01. The sequence goes on from JBCDKD010000006.1 coordinate 7,952, forward strand.
ACAAAGCCGGCGATTTTAAGGGGGCTGCCTGCCAATTTGTAATCTTCAACCGGGCTTTGACACTAAAAGAAGTCAAGGCGCTTTCTCGTCCTAGCGATCTAACAGAACACTAATCAATTAGGAGGAACCGGCGGCATCTCTGGCCGCAACACACATCAAAACCGACAAGCATTCTGTCTATCAATGCTTCGTACCCAACATGCTTAGGAGGTTTGTCCATGCTTCATTCATCGGAATCGCTTTTTAGTCTTAAAAAATCTTTCACCCCTACCAGGAGGAACTTCATGCGTTCATCTTTAATTGCTTGCTCTGTCCTAGTCTCTGCAGGTGCTGTAGGCTCTGCTTCTGCCGGCACACTGCTGATAGATTTTATTGGTAACGATAACCTGCCAGCAGAAACTTCGACTTCAGCAGATTTTGCGGTTGCCGATAGCGCGGTTGAACTTGCCGCGACGGTCAATGTGTTTGATGCCGATGCGAACCCAGGTGGGTCTGGGAATATCGTTGCGGTAACTGGTGTAGACATCGCTGCGAGTGTGGAAGTCATCACGGGCGGCGGCTTCAATGCTTCGGGAGGGCCGCGTAATGGCGTAGCGATTCTCGATGGCTATCTCTTTGCGAGCTTTGATAATGCTTCGATCGAAATCACCGGGCTTGAAGAAATCGCCGTAGGCACTGTTGTGACTGTCACGACATACGCTATTGGCGATCAAGATTCTCAAATTTCTACACAGCAAATTACCTATAACGGCGTAACGATATCCGCCGCCGGACCCTCCAGCGCATCGGAGCCCTCAGAGCAGTTCACCTTCACGAAGCTCGACGGAGTTGACAACCTTATTATCACCTCTGTTCGCGATGACCGATTCAGCAATATCAATGGCGTCTCTTTGACCTTTGTGCCCGAGCCGAGTTCGCTGGCTCTGATAGGGCTCGGTGGCCTGCTTATCGCACGCCGTCGTCGCTAGTTCTGCCTCCTTCGTCTACGGCGGGAAACGTCTCGTCGTGGATTTTTCGTCTAAGCGATTTGCCTTAAATGTTTGAGGTTTTATATGAAACGTCCTGCTTTTACTCTGATTGAACTACTGGTCGTCATTTCCATTATTGCGCTGCTGATCGCGATCCTGCTGCCCGCGCTGGGCTCGGCCCGCGCCTCGGCACGGCAGATCCAGTGTGCCGCGAGTATCCGCGCGCTGGGCCAAGCCGATGCTATTTACCAAGTCGAGCACCGCGAAGACCACGTCCCCTTTCTGGCGGGGACCGATTCACGTAATGCCGGGAACAGCTTGGGCCAGCGTTGGCTGGAAAACCAGGCCTACATCGATTACGTGGATTTGGGCCAGACCGAAGACCCCTCGGGCAATGGGTTCCGCGGCACGGGCTGGCCCGTAGACTTTCTATGCCCCGAGGCTGACCTGGCCCGTAACGAGATTCTTGGCGGTGGGACCAACCACATTTCGCTGACTTACAGCATTAACTCCGAGGTCGCCAGCTATAACGGCAACAGCAACTCTTCGGGTTTCGTCAGTAACGACCCCGCTACGACACCGGAGGGTATCGGTATCCGTTCAGCCCAAGTTCAGAACCCCAGCGAAAAGCTCTTCTTCATCGATGGGATCAACTCGATCGGCCGGGTCGGCTACACCTCCGCTGACCCCAGCCAGTACGAGCTGCGTCTCGAAATCTCCGGGACCTCTAGCAACCGCCGTGTCGCCTACCGCCACCCCGGCAGCTCGGCCAACGCCCTGTTCTTCGACGCCCACGTCGAGTCGGTGAAGTTCGGTGACATATGGGACGGAGGCAGTTTCAACTCCAGCGTCGAACGGGCCGCCGAAGTCTGGGATGTCATTGGCGTGCTTAACTGACCGGCTTGCGCCAGCCGCTTATGGCTGGGCCAACTCGTCGGGATAGGAGACTTACAAAGAAAGCACGACCACCAACAGCGCGAAGCACGTTGCCTATCGCCATCCTGACAGGGTCGTCAATGTCATGATGTTTAATGGCCATGTCCAAGCGATGCGTGCCGAAGACCTTTGGAACGGCGGAAACACTATCGTCAGCCCTTTCTAGGCAGCATTGGGGCACTGTTGGTAAGCACTATTAGTTTTTCGGGTTTTGTTCATGGCAGTGCCGAAAATGATGGATCAAGGCGGCCTGGCCAATTTTTTTAGCCCCATCTCTGATTTCATGTAATTCAATCCGAAGTACCAACACTTGGTGTTGGTGCAGAACACTGAACATGTGTTCGCTTCGCACCCACTAAGCCAGCTCTACTTGACTGATTAGTTTTCATGACTGAGCAACAAGAAAACCCTGAGAGCGAATTGATGCTCAAGCTCACTTCATGCCAAGGCAAGATCTTTGCCTTTGCTTTATCACTACTGGGTGATCGAGAAGCCGCTGCTGATATCCAGCAGGAGACAAATCTGACAATCTGGAGTAAGGCCGAGGAAGCAAAGGATATCAAGAACTTTTCTGCCTGGGCAATGAAGATCACCTACTTCCTTATTAAGAATCATCGAAGAAGGCAGCAGCGATCCATGCTGCTATTTGATTCAGATATCATGGAATTACTAGCAGAAGATAGTGCCAAGATGGCCGACGAGATGGATTATCGAACTCAGGCATTACATGGTTGTATGCAATCCTTATCCGAGAAGAACCGCCTTTTACTCGAAGAGCGGTATCACCACGGCTACACAGTAAAAGAGATTGCCGAACGGCTATCTCGCACCAAGAACAGTATCGCAGTCACATTATTTCGGATTCGATCACAACTGCATCAATGTATACAGCAACGATTAAGTAAGGGGTGTGGAGATGAGTAAGCTCACACCCAATCAACGCGAGTGCGTCGGCTTAATCTCGAATCTCATTGAAGGAACGCTGACAGATGAACAGCGTGATCGGTTCAATTCGTTTTGTCGTGAGGATCCGGTTTGTAGGAAAATCTATCTGGCTGAGATAGCGATCCATGGCACGCTGCTCTGGTCGTGTGAGTTCTCTACCCAGCGTGATGCGGACACCGATGATTCTGATGCGTTCTTAAGAGAAGTCTACGAGGAAGCCAGGATCAATCGCATCAAGCTCGATGCCGAGATCGCCTTGGCGAAGAATCTGCAAGCACAGGCGGAAGAAAAGAAGAAGCAACGGCAGTTTAATCGGGATAGCGGTTTTACCCCTCCGCGAACCTTCGTTATCCCGAAGCTAGCGGTCTACGGTGGGCTTGCTGCCGCGGTTTTACTGGCAGTGGTACTTCTTTGGCCACTGACCCAATCTAGTACACCGGCTCGGAGTCTAACTGCAGACCCTCCTGTCGTAGCGATCGATCCCGAAGTGGTACCGCAAGCAGAAATAATCCGCACTGAACGCGCTGTTTGGGAACGAACTGTTCCCAGCGACGGGGTTCTCAGAGGGAAAGGGCTTTGGACTTTACAGGAGGGCTTTGCAGAGATCACGATGCCGAGTGGGGCATCGATCCTGCTTCAGGGCCCGACAAGGTTCAGGCTGATGGACGATAACCAAATTGTTCTAGAACAAGGACGGTTAGCCGCAGAGGTTCCTGACCGCGCGAAGTACTTCACAGTCAAGACGAAATCAATGGATGTCGTCGATCTGGGAACACGCTTTGGCGTCACTGTGGACCGAGACGGTTTGGCATCAGCAAGTGTTTTTGAAGGGAAAGTAGAGGTCCATGAATCTAAGCCCACTGCAGCGGGTTCGCTAAGAACCATTGAGCTGGCTGCAGGTCAACAAGTCACGGCTGATGTTACCGGCAAGCTTGCTGATTTCATAACAGAGATTCAGCCAGATCACGGCTATGTCTATCGCTGGGAGTCGATCCAACGATATGTTGAGACTCAGGGCCAGGCACGTTTCTTCGATAGTCAACCCAAAAGTGTTCGTCAGGATACCTTCCAAAATACGCAGTACATGGTCATATTTCCAGAGTCGCAAATGACCTTGGAGCAACCATTACGCGCTTGGTCAGAACTACCTGAACGAGAGATGCCCAAGCCCACCACGATCCCGGCCGGGCGTCGTGTAATGAGCTTCTTCATCCACTACGCTCCCGAAACTATTGATCAGGCAGGGAATGTGACTGCGACATTAAAGTTTCCAGGGAAAATCCTTGGCGTGGTTGGCAATGTAAATGGCCTTCGGAACACAAACGAAAAGTTTGGCCTTCCATCTGTTGAGTACATGCCGGCTGATCTTCAAACAACATATGCGATTGATGCAGGGAGTCCTGACTACTTTTCAATCGGTGGGCAGCGGGGTGAAGTCCTAAAGATTCATCTTGCAGCTGGCGCGTTTGCCGATCAGGCTCGAGTGATTGTTGAGTTGCCAGCCCTATCGAAAGGAACCGATCAAGGCTGATCTCGTCGAACTGCTGCGATGTAAGCAAGTTTGAAACCAAGTTCTTATTCCCTAAGGAGGAATGCAATGATTCAACAAAAAATATTTCTATTTAAAACAGCTTCTTTGGTCGCAGTGCTAGCTGTTGTCTCAACTTCAGCACAAGCCGCAACTGTCAACCTCACAGGCTTGGACATCAATTTGCAGTTTAACGCCAACGGCGGAAACTTTACCGATGTCACCGCCCCGCTTGGTGCTACCTCGGCGACGCACGAGTTTGTTGTCACCGATCTGGATATTGCGGGTGACAGCACCGCCAACGACACCGTCACCTTTACCTACGATGTGACCGCCACAGGCGGTGTGGTAGACCTGGTCTCCGGCACCTTATTCGCATACGGCGTAAACGGTGCCGCCGATCCGACGGACAACGAGATCGATCCAGGAGAAGCGCTGACTTTTGACAACCTCAGCGCTTCGGTTGTATTCGGCGATCCGACTACCGATGTGCTTCAGATCGATTCGGCCACATTCACAGGCTTCACCTGGCGCTTTATCGGAGGCGATGTGGGCGAGACCATCGATGTTGCCATCGACGGTGGCCTGTTTACCCAACCCAACGGCGGCGGCGGGGTCGCCTCTACTTTCGACACACCCACCAGCGCGTTCACCGTCGGCGGTGCCCCCAGCGGGAACGGCTTCGGCATCGACACCATCGCTGCAACTTTCGAGCTCTCGGCCGTACCCGAACCTAGCTCACTAGCCCTTCTTGTGCTCGGCGGCCTGGCAATGGTCCGTCATCGACATTTGTAAATCCTCCTTTACCGCTTTTTCTAGTTTGATCCAACGATTTGGCTGCTTTTGTTGTTCCGTCAGTACCTAGCCAAGGAGCCGATATGACTCGCCGAACAGGCTTTACGCTTATTGAACTACTTGTGGTGATCTCAATCATTGCACTGCTGATTGCGATCCTCCTGCCCGCGCTAAGTTCAGCACGAGAATCTGCACGCTCACTCCAGAACATGACGCAGACCCGTGGCATCCAGCAGGGCATCTTCATTCTGTCACAGGACAGCAAAGGCTGGTATCCGGGCGTCAATCAGTTGGTTCGAGGGAACGCGGCGGAGACGTGGACCGCCGCCTCGGAAATGCCCGGCAACTGGGCTAACAACTCGCCAGCCGGGCAATACCCCGAGGCGCGGTGGATCCTGATGATGGACGAGGATGCGTTTACACCTGAGTACGCGATTAGCCCAAACGAAACCAGCCCTAATGTGATCGAATGGGATATAAGTAACACATATAACCCATCCGACAATCAATATGTCTCATCGTTCGCTCTTTCGGCATTGTTTACCAACCTGGTAGGAGCCAATTTTGTGGCCAATGGGCGAACCGGTGAATGGCGCGATACAGCCAACTCGCGTGCTGTTGTCGTCAGCGACAGGCTGTCTGGCGGCACCTTTAGCGTGCCGCAGACTCACCAGAGCCTATGGTCAGACAACGGCTGGCGTGGTTCGATCACCTTCAATGACAACCATGTTGAGCTTTCGGATACCTCGGAGATCGAAGGTACGAAATACATCGATACGGCTGCAGTTTTGCCGGACAACATCTTCGGCCAATTCAGCAGCCATGACCAGAACGTTCCAACCCATATGTCTGCTGATGCAAATGCATACCAAATCGTCCATGGCAACAACAACCCGAGTATGCAGCCATAACTCCTAAGCGAAAATACTGCCTTATGACTGTTTCAAACAAATTATCAAATAATTTAGATTTTTCGTTAATCATTTGATATTACGCGACACTTACCATTGCCACACTAAGTCACATTTTGATCGTTTTGGAATTAGACGCTTTTACTTCCTCTTCCCCATCTTCTCAGAAATAGGAGAAACATCATGAAATCCTTAACCCTCACCATGCTCTCTCTCACAGCGCTCGGGGTGGCGACATCAGCCTCGGCGGCCGTCTTCCAGTCCACCACAGCGCCCACTACGAATGTCCTTCATGATGGCGATGATGGAGCTAATATCGGTGGGCAGATCGGTACTATCAATGGCAGCAGCTTTCAAATGCGTGGTGACGTATTTAGTTTAGGCGATAGCTCAATCGGGACTCAATTCTCGATTACAGGCATTGTGCTGGAGTCAAATGCTCGGACCTATGATGGCTCCACTCTGACTGTTTCGCTTTTTGAAGGGACGCCCACTTCTTTTGATGCAGGCGATGGTGGTACTGATGCGGGTGGAATTGGTACAGCGTTTACGACGGGTCCTGACGGGTCTCAGACGCCCCTCCCCGGTATTACTGTTCTAGAAACAGAAGCATTTAATCTCGATCTCGCGGTCAATGCGACGAATGGCACATTTGTGGAGTTTCGTTTTACGAATCCCGTAACCGTCGATGAAAACTCGGACTTTGGAGTGTTATTTGATTTCGACGCTGAAGATGGCGCAGCATCGAACTTCACCTACCTGTACGACGAATCTCAGAATGGTGGCGGGCGCCTTACAGTATCAACGTCCGACAATCAAATTGGATCTTCTCGGAGTATCAACTTTTATGTCCTAGGAACCGAAGTGCCTGAGCCCGGATCGCTGGCGCTGTTGGGCCTCGGCGGCCTGCTGATCGCCCGTCGACGACGCGGCTAATCCTGATTGCATTCTCCTTCAAACCTCCTTCTCGTCAACGCGGGTCGGGGGTTTTCTAGCCTGACCCACCTACTTTTGCCCTTCAAAACCGAGTTGCTATGCAAAGACGCGCTTTTACGCTCATCGAACTGCTCGTCGTGATCTCGATTATCGCGCTCTTGATCGCGATCCTTCTCCCTGCGCTAGGCGCGGCAAGGCAGTCTGCCCGACGTCTCCAATGTTCCGCGAACCTTCGATCATTGGGACAAACATTTACAGCCCTCGCCGTTGATAACGACGGGTATTTTGTGCTCAATCACATGAATATGAATCCGGCCGACCGATACAAAAAGGAGTTCCCTACGGGGCTTTCCGTTGATCAGTTGATTTGGCTGCAGGACGACTTCGTCTTCGATTTTGCGGATCTAGGCATGAGCCCGGATGATTTCACATGCCCAGAACGGCCTGATGGCTGGATCGATGCGAATTCCGTTCCGCGTTGGCGTACAACCTATATGACCATGGCCGGACGCAACTTCGAACAGTATCCCGCAGACGCAATGTCTGGCAGGAGATGGATTGCACCCAGGACCCTGGAGGACCAATCTGACTTAGTCATGGGTGCCGACTGGAACGAAGTCTTTACCGGCGGCAGCTTTTCTTCAGGCTCCCATGGCTCTAAAGGCCAGGTCTATATCGAGCCTGCAACTCCACTCGAAGACCTGATCGATCAAGGCCTTCAGGGCGGCAACGTCTCTTACCTCGATGGCTCAGCAGAGTTTGTTAGCATCTCGGATATGTCGGGGTTCCGCACAAACGTTTTTAGGACCGATACCATCGGGTATTTCCCGGATGTTGATAGCTACAACAATCCTTAAACTGCGTTTGTGAAAAAACACGAAATACTGATGCAAATACGTTGAGGTGAACCGATGGCCCGTTGTTTGCTCGTCTTGGTTGGACTTTTCTTCGTTGCAACACCTCGCTTTGCACAGGAACGCCCAAACATCATCTACATCATGCTCGATGAGTGGGGGTACTATGAAGTGTCGGGTCTGGGGCACCCCGATATCCAGACACCAAATATCGATGAGCTTTTTCTGAATGGCGGGATGCGTTTTACTCAGGCGCTAGCAGGTGCTCCTGTTTGTGCCCCCACACGTGTTTCACTGATGCTTGGTCAGCACACGGGGAACACTTCATCTCGTGGCAATGGCGGTTTCAGCCCGATCCGTGCTGACGACATCACCATCGCAAAAGTACTTAGCGAAGCCGGCTATGCCACCGGTGGTTTCGGCAAGTGGGGCTGCGGCGGACGTGGGACCAGCGGCGTCCCCGAGAAGCACGGCTTCGACCGGTTCTTTGGCTACTACCACCAGGTACACGCCCACACCTACTTCCCGACTTACCTGATCGATAACAGCAAAGAAGTCCCGCTCGAGGGCAACACCGGCAGCCCCTACGTCGGCGAAACCTTTGCGCACGATGTGATCTGGGACGAGGCCATGAATTGGTTGGACGCGAATAAGGCCGAGCCGTTCTTCCTTTATCTACCCCTGATCATCCCGCACGGCCGATGGGGCCTGCCCGAGGACGACCCCGCGTGGCTGGTTTTCAAAGACAAGCCCTGGCCCCAGGGGCAAGCCCGCGAGACAGACTCTAGGATGTATGCCGCGATGATGTTGAAGGTCGATCGCCAGATCGGTGAACTGGTCCAAAAGCTTGAAGCGGATGGCCTGTCCGAGAACACGATCATTTTCCTCTGCGGTGACAACGGTGGGCAAGACTATTTCGCGGACAAAGACTATCCGCGTGGCCGATTTGCACCGAATGTCGATCCGAAGACAGGTACCGAGTTTCGAGGGCAGAAGAAGGACTTATGGGAAGGGGGACTCCGTGTGCCGATGTTCGTCCGTTGGCCCGGCAAGATCAAACCGGGAAGTACGAGCGACCACCTCTGGTACTTCCCAGATGTCTTCCCAACCTTGGCAGAGTTGGCAAAGGCCGAGGTGCCTGACCGTCTGGACGGTATCTCGATACTCCCAACCCTACTTGATGAAGGTAAGCAGCCGATGCACGAGGCGCTCTATTGGGAGTACGCAGGGCAGACCGCTGTTCGGCTAAATGACTGGAAAGCGATCCGTCGCAATCCAAAGCAGCCCTGGCAGCTCTATGACCTGAGCCGGGATGTCAGCGAAACAACAGACCTGTCTGCTAACCACCCGGACATCCTCGCACGGATGATCGAGATCGCGAAGCGTGAACATACACCGATCCGTGGGGGAGAGGTATACGACATTGATCTGGCACGTAAGGATGGCCAAGTCCCAGTCCGAAGAAAATAGCAACAACTGCAAGGGTAAACGTACATGCCATGTTTGACACACTTACAGCAAGTACTTTCTGCCTTAATCGTTGCAAGCATTTTTCTAGCCCACCCTTCGCTGGCTCAAACAGAACGCCCCAATATCATACTCTTGATGGCCGACGACCAGCGGTGGGATAGTTTCGGCTGCTATGGCAGGGAAGAGTTCAAGACTCAGCATATCGATCAGCTTGCCAAAGAGGGGGTCACGTTTGATGCCGCTTATTATGCGGTTTCAATCTGTATGCCAAGCCGGGTCACGATGATGACCGGTCAATACCTCAGCAGGCACCAATGCGGGTTTACCTACCCATACAATTACACGGTATCAAAAGAAGAGTTTTCAAATAGTTACCCTGCTCTCCTGAAGAAGGCGGGCTATCGTACGGGCTTTATCGGGAAGTTCGGCTTCGCTGTTACGCAAAAACGCCAGCAAGGCAACCGAATCAAGGGTTATAATTTTTATAAGAATCTCGGCGAGGTCTTTGACTACTTCGCTGGTGATGGTGTGCACTTTGATAAAGGTCGCGTCGCGCTTTGGCCTCGGGCAGATGAAGTACTAAGGCGCATACATCGCAAAGACCGCCCAGCCAACCAGCGCGTCTTGCGTACGGGCGACGCAATCCTTCACTTCCTCGAGACCCAACCCGCGGACCAGCCTTTTTGTTTGTCGGTCAGCTTCTTTGGCGTTAAGAATGACGGGCCCAAGACTATCTATCCCGGACACTACCGCATCTTCGCGGACACGGAGATGTCTGTGCCTGACAATTGGGTCGAAGGTGCGAATCCTAAACTACCTAAGGTTGTACGTGAGAATTGGCGAGGCGTTCCACTGCATAAACGCTTTCATGCCGACCAACTGGGCTACCAGAGGCTCGTTCGTAACTTTGCAGCACAAGGCTACAGTGTCGACCAGCAGGTCGGGCGCATGGTCGCCAAGCTAAAATCACAAGGCCTGCTCAACGATACGGTGATCATTTATACAAGCGACAACGGCAGGTTCCACGGGTGCCACGGGTTGCACGACAAGGCACTCTTATATGAAGAGTCTGTCAAGGCCCCGCTTGTTATATTTGATGGGCGTCTGCCTGCGAGTAAGCGCGGACGACGAGAGAGTGCTCTTGTATCATCAGTCGATATCGCTCCGACGATTACCTCGATTGCTGGACTAAGCGAACAGCCATCCATGCAAGGTAGGGATTTCTCAAAATTGATCAATAACAGTCAAGAGAAAGACCAATGGCGGGATATGGTCTACTTCGAGAACTTGTTTCTCAATAATCTTTACGGTGCATGGCAAAACAGAAGTATTGATGCGCGACAGAAGAACAACAGCTTGATTTTAAGTAATAAATCTTATCGTTGCCGCGGCATCAGAACATCTCGTTGGAAGTATTTTATCTACTACGAGCATAACCCCGTTATTGAAGAGCTATACGATCTGAAAAACGACCCAAGCGAACAAGAGAATCTTGCTGACTTTCCGGATTACCAGCGCATACTCATATCTTTAAGGAATAGCTGTAATCAGTTTTATATTGATGAAGTTAAGTGAGCATCTACCTAAGCGCATGCGATCCAAGCTGTTACGAACTTGATGTGCTAAAGCTACGCCTTTCACATCCCGTTCAAGGACCAGATATTCATGATGAACGTATTTTGACGGCTATATCTGATGCTGACACTTGCCTGCAACCATCCATGGATTCTGTGGATGTACGCGTGATCCAACACGGAAAGAACAGGTAAATGCTCAATCGCAAAACCTAACTAAATTATAACATACACAAGATTTTTATGAAAAAATAGAGTAAGTTTTGTGGGCCTGTAAAATAAACTATTATTTTACAATAATACAGAAAAATAAATTGATATTTTTATCTTTTTTTACAAATATTCAACCTCTCTTGTAAGAAATTACAACTGCCCCCGAATGTTACATCGGATGCCTGCTTCGTATCCCACCCTGGCCGCTTTGGCTCGTGGTGTAGCAAATCATGCGACAGCCCGATTCCCAACCAGAGAAAAGGCGAGCCACTTCCAGCGAAGAATTGGCCGTCATGTGGTCTCAAGTCCAGCCTGCGGTTGTATCGTTCATTTCTTCCGCAGTGACCGACTTCAATGATGTCGAGGATGTGCTTCAGGAGGTTGCCGCCGCAGCCGCTAGGAACTTTGCACAGTATGATCCTACACGTCCTTTCCTCGGATGGGTGTTGGGTATTGCTCGCTATAAGGTGCTGGACTACCAGCGCAAGCATTACCAGGATCATTTGATCTTCAGCACCGACGTCCTCAACCACCTGACGACCGCATGTGAACAGACCGCTGAAGGCGCGGCTGACCGGCATCACGCCCTGAAATACTGTGTCAAGAAGCTGCATGAGCGCGGGCAAAAGATGTTGGAGCTGCGCTATACACATGGTTTAAGCCCGGTGCAGATCTCCGGCAAGCTCGGGATGAAGCCCAACGCGGTCGGCGTTGCAATGCACCGTATTCGTACTGCGCTACGAACTTGTATCACACGGTATCTAAAAAGAGAGGGGACCGATGAGCCTCGACCCTGACGATATCGATATGACCTTGCAGATCGATGCGTACCTGGATGGTGTGATTGATCCTAGTGCGGCCGAACGCCTTAAAGCGTGGATCGTTGAGGAGCCGGAGCATGCCCAGCGTTTTCTGCTGCGGGCAGAAATGCACCATCATTTACGGCAGGTTTATTCTCAGAACCGTGTATCTCATCTGGCGGAGGGACTGGTCCAAGACACCGATAGCCTGTCCTTATTGGAGCAGCTTGCTCAGATGGAGGACTCGGTTGTTATAGCTTCGCCGGTTGATATCACCGAGAGGATTGAAAAGCAGCAGCTCAGCTATGCGAAAAGGTGGCGAGAAGATTCGGCACAGAAGGCTTTGAGTAAAAGGCCGCGCGTGATTGTGGTCCCAGAGGCAGTGGTGTGGGCCGGTTTAGCTGCAGCTGTCGTAATTGTCGCCTTAATCATGCTGCCTGTATTCCAAAGCAATATCACGACACCGTCAAACGAGATAGTTACCAATGAGCCAGCCCTTCAGGCAGAGCCTGAATCGCCTCAAGCAGTTCAGGTCGAGCCGATTGAATTGCCGCAGTTCGCCGCCATGATCGAAGACCTTGACGCCCGCTGGGTGTCAGGCGGTGAACAAGCGATAGGCCAGCCCATGCGGCAGGGCGAGTATTACCTTGAATCAGGTCGAGCAACGCTTCGGTTTGAAAATGGGGCGATCGTCGTGCTGGAATCCCCTTTGCATTTCGAACTGAATGCCGGCGATGCGATGACGCTGCACAGAGGGAATGTCGTCGCGTACTGCAACCTTGAAGCCCGAGGCTTCAAGGTTCGGACACCGCACGCCCTGTTTACGGACTTGGGCACCGAGTTCGGTGTAAGTGTTAGCCCGACAGACGGTTCACAACTCCATGTCTTTGATGGTGAGGTACAAGCAGAACTGTCTTCCAGTGACGAAGGTGCCGAGGATCCATACGAGTCGCTACGTGTCGTTGCGAACCAAGCCATCATTGCAGCGCCTAGCGATCGGGCTGAGCCACTTCGGCGGATGAAGGTTGACCCGAACCTGTTTCTTACTACACGCCGACAAGTCGTTGCCTCGCTCAATACGGGCGCTGATGTGGATGGTGACGGCCAAGACCGCCAGTGGATGGTGACACGGATCAACGACCAGCCGATCACGCCTGCGGCCCCGGCTGTCCTGTTTATCCCACCGACGAAGGCGGAACTCGGCCGCGGCCCAGTCTCAAAGCTCCCCGAGCCCATCTTCCTGCCCAATCAGCAGGGCCGGCTCTGCTGGATCAAGCCGGACCCCGAACTGGTGACAGACCAGCGTATTAATACAACGACTTACCGGGCAACGTTTGATCTGGCCGGCTATCAACTCGATACGACCCAACTCGATCTGCGCTACAACGCGGACAATAGCGTCTTGGCGATACGACTCAACAGCCGAGCCCTCGATCGGCCAGAGTTCGAAAACGAGCCGCCTTATGTCGATCTGACGCAGATCACCGCCAGCGAAGGCTTTGTCTCCGGGGAGAACCAGCTTGAGATCGTTGTCATCAACGACTGGCCCACTTCATCCCCCGAATCGCAACCTGGCATCAATTACACCGGCTTGATCGCAAAGCTCTCGGTCACCGCCCAGCCAACCTGGATCCCGGCCGAGCAACAAGGAGCGCCGCTCCCTAACTGATTTTATTTTACTTTTCGAAGCTGCCAATCAAGCTTCTGACAAACCTTTTTCACCTCTCTATGGAGAATTATGATGACGACTCGCACACTACTTGCTTCCACTGCTTGCACAGCCCTGATCAGCGCTTCGGCTCATGCTATGCTGATCGATGATTACAGCAGCACAGATCTCTCGGACTACACCAAGTATGTAATCTTGGATGTCAACGGCGGGGCATCGAACGACACCGAATTACAAGTTGTTAATGGTGAAGTGTTTGCCGTGACCACTTCATATGACGACATCGAGCAGCTGGCATTTATTCGCAATGGCCTTTCTTTGGAAGTTGGGCAAGAAGTTCAAGCCAGTATTAAAAACCTTGCTGTCGCCGCCGCGTGGGGATAATGACTTTGGTCTCTATGTGGGTGGGTCTACGCCTATAAACATCTCGGGCGGCGATACGGACACACGAGGTAACTTTGTCGCAATCTATGAGCGTGACTCCAACAACGATCTGCTTGGTGTTTCGGTCATCGGATTGGCTGATGCTAGTGCGGATCCCGATCCTAGAGTGTTTACGACGCCCTCGCTTTTTGGGCAAGACCCATCTTATGACACGATCTTCATTGCCCGTGACGGCATAAATGATTTTGAGATTGGCTACTACGACTCCGGCACTCGTATTGTGCTTGCAGATTTCGATAATCAGACTGGCAACGATGGCAGCGTCGTGGGCTTCTATGCAGATGTTCGTGCGGCTGAAAACCTTGGTGGTTTGGACAACCTAACCGTGATCCCCGAGCCCTCCTCGTTGGCACTGATGGGCCTCGGCGGCCTGCTGATCACTCGCCGCCGACGACGTGATTAATCTGATTTCCCCCTCCTAAAAGCCCCCACCCCTTCACGGGGATTGGGGCTATTCGGCATGGACGTACAACATGCCTCTTCTTTTTTTAACAGGTCCTTTGGAGAACTGTGATGCAACCTTCTTCAATCGCTCGCGAGTCCCGGGCATTTACGCTCATCGAACTGCTGGTCGTGATCTCAATCATTGCGCTATTAATCGCGATCCTCTTACCAGCGCTCGGCGCTGCACGCAGCTCGGCCAGGTCTTCACAATGCCTCGCCAACGCGCGTAGTATTATGCAGACCAATGCGATCCGTCTGGCGGATAACAAATACTTCTCGATCGGGTACCGGCCCAACGGCGCGCCGACCTACTGGATCAGTGAGCTCTACGAGTATGGGCTGGGGTTCGATGAAAAGCTCTGCCCCGAAGCATTGGCGACCAACCCGGATAACGAGTTCGAGCCGGACCGCTTCCACGGCGGCGGAACCAGCGCTTGGAGAGAGGCATCGACGAACCTCTACATCCCCTCGGAGTACATCGCCATCGCGGATGAACTGGTTCAAGGGAGCTACGGCATTAACGGCTATGCCTACGACTTCACCGATACCGCAGAAGGTTGGATCACCACCGGTTTCGGGATGCCAAGCAAGACCGCGATGCTGGACGTCGCCTACACCAGGGGTGATGATATGCCCGACGCCTCATCGGTCCCGATGTTCGGCGACTGCGTCTGGCGCGAGTCCGTCCCCAAGATTACCGACACGCCTGCGAGTGATGGTGTCACCCCTTGGGACACCACTGTTTCTAGCGCGATCTCCCAGTGGCAGATGGATCGCCACGGCAACAAGAGCATCAATATGAGCTTTGCTGATGGCCACGGTGAGGCGATTAGTGTAGATGATCTGGACCAGCTAAAATGGCATCAGGATTGGCCCGAAGACGGCAGCGTTGATCTTGATGCGACCTGGTGACTGGCTGGACAGTGCGCGTCGCAACTCTGTCGTTAACACAAATACGGGTCTTGAAATCCTCTTGGAACTAGCTCACGACAGAGATAGTGGATGAAGCGAGTATCAGCCTTATTGATCGTATTGTTGTGTACATACATTGCTTCAGCCCAGGAGAGGCCGAACGTACTCTTTATCCTCATTGATGACCTTCGTCCAGAGCTGGGGTGTTATGGATCGCCGGTCGCGGTGACACCAAACCTCGATGCGCTAGCTTCCGAGGGCCTGCTGTTCGAGCGTGCATACTGTAACTTTGCGGTGTGTGGTGCCTCCCGTGCAAGTATGCTCTCAGGGATGTATCCGCTGCCTCGCAAGCGTTTTACAAGCTACAAGACCTGGCTTAAGGATGATGCACCGAGCGTCAAGACCCTGCCGCAGGTCTTCAAGGAAGCAGGCTACACGACGGTCTCCAATGGCAAGGTCTTCCACCACGCAACGGATACCGAATCCCGAAGCTGGTCAGAGCCGGCCTGGAAGCCTTCGGGCGGTAAAGAACGCGGGATCGACGCCCAACTGCCCGAAACAAATGCCAAACTCAGCGATCGCGGGCGGGGCTATATCGTTGAGAAAGCCAATGTCCCCGATAACGCCTATGAGGACGGCAAACTTGCCGAAAAAGTCATTGCTGATTTGGTTCGACTCAAAGGAAAGGATAAGCCATTCTTTTTGACCTGCGGCTTTATCAAACCCCACCTGCCTTTCTATGCGCCCAAGGACTATTGGGATCTTTACGACGACAACAAGCTTGCCTTGGCTAACAACCGGTACTTCCCTCACAACGCGCCAAAGGATGAACTGCGCGGCAGTACTGAGTACGCCTCGTACTATCTCGGCAATCTGGAAGTGGGGTCGGAAGAGTGGCACCGAACGATGAAGCACGGTTATCTAGCCTGTACAAGCTACGTTGACGCACTGGCAGGCAAGGTTATGAAGGAGTTGAATGAACTCGATTTAGACAAGAATACGATTGTCGTCGTCTGGGGAGACCATGGCTTTCATCTGGGAGAGCATGACTTCTGGGGTAAACACAATACGATGGATCACTCGACTCGCATCCCACTGATTATTCGACTGCCAGAATCAATGCGTAAGCAAGCATCGAAGGGTGTCAAAACGCAAGCAATGGTCGAATCAGTGGATATCTTCCCAACGCTCTGCGGGCTCGCAGGGCTGGATGTGCCTCAGTCCGTGCAAGGCCGAAGCTTTGAGCAGTTGTTTGTGAACCCGAACCAGCCTTTCCGATCATCGATCTACACTCGGCGGGGAAACGGTGATACCGTCATCACAGACGAGTTCGCTTACACACGCTACACCGACCGTAATGGCAGGCAAACCGCAAACATGCTGTACGATCACCGCACAGATCGAGCCGAAAATACCAATGTCGTAGACAATCCGATGTATGCTAATTCAGTACATCAATTAGACCAACTATTGAATCGACGCATGAAGGAAGCCTTAGAGACAGAGCATCTTCAGAATCCTTAAAAATACAGGATACGTGTCCGAACTAACTTTAGACAACCTCTGTTGGCTGGAGCAATGGAAGGGAAACGGGGCTAGTCTTTCTTCATATTGCACGGTATCGGGCGCGTTCGTGAATGGGGGGTTATGTAAAACTCGTCCGACCAAACTTAGTCTGCGGTATCGGACCTGGGTTAATGCAAGTCACGGATTTGCTGTCCTTGCTGTAAGCTCTGGCATCCCGTAGGGCTAGATAACGTCCTAATTATGCGCAGTTTGAAAAAGCGGCGGAGAAGGCGGGATTAGCCCAAGCCGAAACTCCGTAAACCATTGCCAGTAAGCCACATAGCACCTAAAGCTTCTTTAGCTGAAGAGATACGGTTGTCTTGCACGTTGCCGTTCTTTGCTGCTGGTTGCGCATCTTGAGCCACAGAAGTTGATCCATTCATTGGTCCACTTTCGCCAAATCCAACCTCGGGCATCTCTTTGACAGGCACTGTTCTGTCGGCTCGGCCAAACTCTAAAATCTAAGCTTCGCTGAGAGCTGTCTCATATTGTTGGCGCCTTGCCAATACAGCAGTTACGGAGTTGAGATGAATCGGTTTGGCTACGTCTTGTTGCACCTCCTGTTCGAGTTCTTTTCGTGTCGCCGTGATACTCACGTCCGGTTCCTGCGCGAAGAAAACCGGATTCTACGCGCTCGACTCGACCAGCCACGCTTGATCCTCTCGCTGGAAGAGCGATCAAGGTTGATGCGGATCGGAGCCGAGTTGAATCACCAAGTCAAGGGGATTATCAACATCGTGCAATACCGCACCTATGTACGTTGGATCAAGGAGCAGCAAACAGGCAAAAAGCCTGGCCGAGTTGGTCGTCCTCGGACGATTGGTCCAGACATCCGAGCGGCGATTGCCCGCATGGCTAAAGAGAAATCGGTTTGGGGCTACCGGAGGATCGTGGGTGAACTGCTCAAGCTGCGTTGTCGAGTGTGCAAATCGAGCTTGAAGAGGGTCCTCAAGGAGGAAGGGGTACACCCTCAACCCCTTCCACCGGATCGAACAAGCTGGCCCGACTACCAGCCTTGGAATGTTTTCCTCAAGCTGTACCTGAATACGATGATCGCTTGCGATTTTTTCTGTAAATTGATCTGGACGCCACTTGGCAGGCAGAATGCATATGTGCTGGTATTCCTTCATTTGGGGACCTGGAAGGCGTGGACTTCGCCGGCGACCTATCACCCCGATGAAGAATGGGTCAAGCAGCAGGCTCGAAACTTCATGATGTGGTTGGAGGACCAGGGACTACAAGCCAATTATTGCCTATATGACCGGGACACGAAATTCACGAAGGGGTTCGACAGCCTGCTTGGTTCTGGGGGAATCAAGCCTATCAAGACGCCGGTCATGGCCCCGAACGCCAATGCGTTTGTCGAGAACTGGGTCGCCTCGATCAAGCGGGGATGCTTGGGGTATTTTATATGCTTCAGTCGATCGCATCTCAAACATATCGTGGATGCTTATACCAAGTTCTACAACGAGCATCGGCCTCATCAAGGGCTGGGTAACCAGACGCTGAGCTTCAAACAAAAAGTAGAGCAGTCAACCGATCATCTACACCCTGTAACCATTGGATGTATTGGTTGCCAATCCGAGCTTGGTGGTTTGCTCAAGCATTCCTATCGGAAGACCGCATGATAAGGTGATCACTGCCCTGTTCATGTATCATCTGTTTAAACGGGCTTAAACTACGGAACTGCTTATACAAGCCCTGTGTATTACGGGTATAGATTGGTAAGTTCGAGACAAAGTGATTGCGGCGAAGCTTAGAATCGTAGATGATTGCTCTAAAAGCTAGTTTCTGAAACGCTTCCGAGGACACGTGATGGATAACAACCAAGTCGTAAAGCAGTGGCGGGCCAACGTCTATCAGTGGGCATGGCTGCGGATGGGTGTGCTGCTGAGCATGTTCTACTGCCTGGCTTGGGGTGTCGTGTCACTGGTTGTCCGGGTGCTTGTGCAGGGAGATGTTAGTTGGCTTTGGTGGGGCGGGCTGAGCCTTCTAGCGGTCTGGGCCGGCGCGGGTGTGTTGGCTCGACGGCAGGTGCCTTCGGATCGCACCACGATCGCGATGCTGGACCGGGACAATGAACTAGGTGGTCTGCTCATGGCCGAGTCGGCGCCGGGGCGTGAGCCGTGGGAGCAGCAACTTGGTGAAGTGCGGCTGCCGCGCGTCCGCTGGCGTGGGTTGCCGAGCACGGGCGCGTTGGCGTTGTCGCTTCTGTTTGTTTTTGCGGCGTTGCTGGTGCCCATGCCCGAAGCATTGCAAGCCAGTAGCGACTTGGACGTCAGCCGATCCATCGAACGGATGCAGGAGCAGGTCGAGGTGCTCGAAGAGGAGCAGATCCTAGACACCCCCGAGGCCGAGGAGATCCGCGAAGCGATGGAGCGGATTAAGCAGGAGGCCAGTGGCGACGACCCGAGCAAGACTTGGGAAGCCTTGGACCACTTAGCACAACAGATTGAGGAGGCTACGGACGAGGCAACCAATCTAGCACAACAACGCCAAGAAGAAGCGGCCGCAGCCGAGGCGCTTTCGCAAGCGCTGCAGGAGGGCTCAGAGTCACTCGACACGGAGCGGCTTGCCGAGGCCATGGCCACACTGGCGGAACTCTCTGAAGCGGCGGCGGGTGAGCCAACGCTGGATGGTTTCGAGTTACCCACAGAACTCGCCGAGGCACTCGCACAAGACGGCAAGAATGCCAAGCCTCTGACGCCTGAGATGCTTGAGCAGCTGGCCGAGGCGATGGCTGAACGAAAAGACCAGTTGCGGGAGATGCTTGAAGCCCTTGAGGCAGCGGGCTTCTGTGAGACCCCTGGGCAGGGCGGAGAAAACGCCGCAGAAATCGATCCAACCGAGTTGCTCGACTGGCTAGCAGGTGAAGGGGAATGTGACAGTCAGAAACTGCTGTCGGTTTGTCGATCGATGGTGGCTGGTCGTGGGGGGATTGATGACGGGCCGGGCCACGTCGAGATGATCTGGAAAGACCCGTCTTCTGAGGAAGGCGTTGCGTTTGATCCTGAAGTGCTCCCGCCCGTACGTCTGCAGGACCTGCTAGATGCGAGGATGCTCGGCACCAGCAAGGGCAATCCCGATGAAATCGATGGCGCAGCGGGCTCAGCCGGTGGTGCGCTGACGGGCACGAAAGCCGAAGGTGGCAGCGCTGTGCAGAAAGAAGTTCTGCCCCGACACCGTGGCGCGGTGCAACGATACTTTGATCGCGACACGGGCGCGGATGATCCCGCAGAATAAGTTGGCTGTTCTAAGCTGTATTAGCGAGGGTGTCTGTCTAAGCTTTGATCTCGCTTTGTGAATTGGATGAACCCGGGTATGAACGAATCATCTCAAGCCTCGCCGAAGTTACTCCAGCCGAGCGAACTGGAGCCTGCCGTCGAGCTGACCTCACGTATTCTGTCTGACCTCGACTCGGTTTTGTTCGGGCAAGAGCAGATGCACCGCCTTGTTTTGGCGGGCGTACTCAGCCGCGGCCATATTCTTCTGGAAGGGATGCCGGGTGTTGGCAAGACGATGCTGATCAAGGCGCTTGGGCACTTGATGTCGCTAAAGTTTAACCGCGTGCAGTTCACACCCGACCTGATGCCAAGCGATATCCTCGGCACGACGATCCTCCAGCAGTCCAGCGACGGGCAGCGGCGGATGCAGTTCGAGCCCGGCCCGATCTTCACCAACATCCTTCTGGCCGACGAGATCAACCGCGCGTCCCCTAAGACGCAGGCCGCCATGCTCGAAGCGATGCAGGAACGCCGGGTGACGGTTGGCGGCGAGACGCGCAAGCTCGCGGATCCTTTCTTTGTCCTCGCGTCGCAGAACCCGATCGATTTGGAAGGGACCTACCCGCTGCCCGAAGCCCAGGTCGACCGCTTCCTGTTCAAGCTCCATGTCCAGCAGCCGGATGTCAGCGTTCTGGAAAAGATCCTCGATACACGTCGGCGGGGCGAGGCGGTGGCTCCGAAGTCATTCGTCACCGAGAGACAGCTGCGTGACCTGTTTGCCGTGATGGAGCAGATCGTCCTGCCCACGCCGGTTGCGCGTTATATCGCCCGTCTGGTTACGGCCAGCCACCCCGGTGATACGGATGCGCCCGAGGTCGTGAGGCAGTATGTGACCCACGGCGCTTCGCCGCGTGCCGCGATCGCGATGGCCGAGTCTGCAAGGGCTATCGCATTGTTAGCCGGTCGGCCGACGGTCGGTTTTGAGGACGTCAACAAGGTCGCGCCGCACGTATTGAACCACCGCCTGATCCTGGCCTACCAGGCCCGCTTCGATAAGGTCAGCGCGCACGATGTCGTGGCCGGGATGATCGAGGTGATAGACGAGGCGGAATTGAATCTTCCCAAGGGGATGCAAGTCGAAACGAGGGGCGCGTAATGTTTAAGGGGCTCGCGGTTTTAACGGATCAGCACAACAAAACAAACGCGTGGCCGAGCGGGTGGATTGTTCTACTTGCCCTGCTGCTGGGTCTTTTGACCAACCCGGCCGATGCGGGCATGAAAACATACGGCACAGTGACTGTCAATCTCGATCCTCCAGCTCAGGCGGAGAGCTACTACGGCTACGCGGTATATCGTCTGTCTGTTATTAACCGTGGTAAAACCGCCCGCGAGGTTACGGTTGTGTTGCCGGCCGATTCGTGGAGCAATGAGGATTCGATCGGCCGGTTGTCGCGGACGGTGCGTGTCGAGCCGGGCGCGACTGCGGTCGCGGAATTGCTTCAGCCGCCGCTGCCGATCAATGGCGAGGATGCGAGGGTCTTCATCGATGGCCAGGCCCAGCGTGATCAACTGCGTGTTGCTATCGCGGACCACATGAGTTACTACGGCTCGGGTGAGCCGATCCTGATTAGCCACGGTGTGGTCGGGCCGGTCATCGCCAGCTATGACAAAACACGAGCCTCCGCGACGGAAGAAGAGTGGGACGAATTCTCCGGCACCTACGTCGACTATGGCGACCAGTACGACATGGTTCGCCCATCACGCCCCGTGAGCGAGTGGAGCGGCAACTGGTTGGCCTACTCGCGTTACCTGATGGTGATGGTGCGGGCTGACGAGTTGCAGAGCGCGCCTCCGAGCGTAGACGCAGCGCTTCGGGATTATGTCGCGGCGGGCGGTACCGTCTTACTGCTCGGCCAGGGCGAAGTGGTACCTGATCCGAGCGCCCTTTGGCAGGAAGGTTCGCTCTCGCATTGGAAGGCCCCTGACGGGCGGTCGGCTGAGATGCGCCTCGGCCTGGGCAAGCTGCACCTGTACGCCAGCAACAAGCTGGCACGATTTGATTCGAATGCCTGGCAACAGTTCCTCAGTCAAGTCAGCCGGGAGAACCGCCCGCGTAGGACCCGTTTCGACGCGAGTGAGAGCGAGAGCCGTCTGCCGATGATCGAATCGCTGCAGGTGCCCACACGCGGCCTGTTGGCGCTGATGTTGTTGTTCACGCTGCTGATCGGGCCGGGTAACATTCTGCTTCTTAACTGGCTCAAGCGGCGGATGTGGCTGCTGTGGACGATCCCCGCGATCGCGTTTGTATTTGCCAGCGCGGTGTTGCTCTATTCGATCTTCAACGAGGGTATCGAACCGCGGGCGAAGACGGTGTCTATCACGATGCTCGACCAACGGACACGCCAGTCCGTCACTGTCGGGCTGACCGGGTACTACGCGCCGCTTACGCCCGGCGACGGCATGCACTTCAGTGATCGTACGCAGATCACCCCGCAGACCGGCGACTATGAATATTACGACTACGGCTACTCTGGCCGATCCCGATCAATGGACGTCACTAACGGCCAGCACCTCACCCGCGGCTGGATCGTCGCCCGCGTGCCCGCCCACCTGGAGCTGCGCAACGTCGAGTCTCGTCGGGAACGCTTAGAGATCACCCGCACTGACGCTGGCGGCTTGTCCGTGGTCAACGGTCTGGGCCTACCGATCCAGAGGCTGCTCATCGCTGACGAGCAGGGGCGCTTCTACGAGGTGAACAGCCTGTCCGCCGGCGGATCCGCCACCGCGTTGTCGATGCAATGGAGTGGCGAGACCAACGAACATGCTATGGATATATTCAAGCAGTACGGCGTGTTGGATGCCGCTCGTCGAATTCAGGCCGAACCCGAAGCCTCGCTCGACAAATCGATGTATATCGCGCTGCTCGATAATGCCAGCTTCTCCGAGCCCGGGCTCGCCGGGTTAACCAAGCACGAGACGACCGGCATCGTCATCGGCCGATGGGAGGAAACGAAGTAAATGCGGTTCCACATCGATAATCTCACTCGTACTTTTGGCAAAACCAAAGCGGTCGACAACCTGTCCTTTAGCTTCGAGACCGGACAGATTTTTGCCTTTGTTGGTCCTAACGGCGCTGGCAAGACTACAACAATGCGCATCCTCGCAACGCTTGACGTCCCCGATGAGGGCGGCTGCCGATTCGATGACCTGGATATCCTTCAATACCCCGAGCAGGCACGGAGGATGATTGGGTACATGCCCGACAACCTGCCAACGCACCGTGACCTGACGGTCCATGACTATTTGGATTTCTTCGCCCGTGCCTACGGCCTGCGCGGCCGTAAGCGCATCGGCATGGTCGATCAGGTCGAAGCGTTCACCAACCTCAAAGGCATCCGCGACAAGATGCTCAAGGCTCTTTCCAAGGGCATGAAACAGCGTGTTTCGCTGGCAAGGGCGTTGATCCACGACCCACCGTTGCTGATTATGGACGAGCCTGCGGCGGGGCTAGACCCGCGCGCCCGTGTGGAACTGCGCGAGTTGCTCAAGGCGCTGGCGGGGCAGGGCAAGGCGGTCTTTATCAGCTCGCACATCCTGACCGAGTTGGCGGAGATCGCCCACGGGGCGGTCATTATCGAGCGCGGCGGTCTGCTCCGCGCGGGGACGATCGAACAGATCTCACGACACGGTCGAGCGGACAACGAGCATTTCCAACACGTCGCCATCCGCACGAAGGACCGCAACGAAGAACTGTACCGCGCGATGCTTGAAATGCCCAACGTCAAGCAAGCCAAGCAGGCCGACCCGTATGTGGAAGCCGAGGTCGAGGGCGATGAGGACCAAGCCTGTGAATTACTCGCGGAGCTGCTCCGACGCGACTACCGCATCATCGAGTTCAAACAGGTGGAAACCGATTTGGAGCAGTTGTTCATGAACGTGACGAAGGGGGATGTTCAATGAGTGCACTTTCTGGGCTGCTGAGGTTTCCGGGAAAGGCGTCGAACTGGATCGATGATCGGATGAACCCGATCGTCGTGAAGGAACTCCGCCAGGCAGTGAAGTCACGCTTCGTGGTGTCGGTGTTGATGCTGATGCTTACGCTGGTGATGATTATCCTCGCGGTCGTACTGATAGAGCAGGACTCTCGCCGCGGGTTTGATGAAGATGCGGGTGCGAACCTGTTCCTTGTCTTCCAATCGATCCTATTGGCAACATGTATGTTGTTCGTCCCGGTCTATGTCGGCGTACGTCTCGCGGCCGAGCGCTCCAGCGCGACATCGGACCTGATCTACGTCACAACGATCCGCCCGTCTTCAATCGTTTGGGGGAAACTGCTCGCGGGCATGGTCGTGACAGCGTTGACTTTCAGTGCGTGCGCCCCGTTTATGGTCATCACGTACCTCCTGCGCGGCATCGATCTTCCCACCATCCTTTTCGTGATGGGGATGGACGTGATGATCGTCCTTGCGGCGACGCAGCTTGCGATCTTTGTCGGCACGATGCCGATCGGCTGGCCGGTCAAGGCACTGCTCGGGCTGATCCTGGTCATCCTATCGGGGATCTGCTTTATCGGGATGATCGATTTCGTCGAGTATGAGCTGATCCGCATCGGCATCAGCTCGGCGATGGACGACTCGGAGTTCTGGATCATCATCAGCGTTATGGCGGGGACCTGGCTCGCTACGATCGCGATGATCTTCTTCCTATCCGTTGCGATGATCGCCCCGGCCACTGCCAACCGGGCGCTCTGGCCCCGCCTTTACTTCACCCTCGTCTGGGTCGCCAGCCTAGTCGGCTTTGTCGTGCTGGCGGTCAATGTCGATACGCTGGACCCGGTGCTGGCCTGGTTGATTGCTATGTTTATCCTGCTCTTCCTCGCGGTGATTATCTGCTCCAGCGAGAGAGAAGTCTTTGGCCCCCGGCTCAAACGCAGCATCCCCCGATCACGCCTGGCGCGTATCCTCGCATTTTTCTTCTACAGCGGCGCGGCCGGTGGTCTACTCTGGGTACAAGCACTCGTTGGCCTGACACTCCTGGCAACCTTTCTGGTCCGCGAAAACTTCCTCGATGTTTTTGCAGGCTACACGCACACTTCTGGTTGGGGCTATTACGACTCGTTTCCCGACCATTGGCTGCAACGCTTCGGCTCAGCTGCAATGTGGGGCATCGGGTACATGCTTCTCTCGGTCATCATTTGCCGTCGAGTGACAAAGATCAAGAACGGGCCGGTTATCACCGGTGTAGTTGGGCTGATCATTATCGCCGCCGCCTGCGCGATCCCGATGATCATCGCCTTCGCCATGGACCCGGACCGTTGGGATCGCAAGGTCGAATTCTGGCTCATCATCAATCCATTCGGGCCTCTATTCTGTGAGGATAATGATTGGCGTGGGACCTACGGATCACTCTCACTCATCCTCTCCACCGTCTTCTTCACGGTGATGCAGCTCGTCAATCTGCCCTGGTATGCCCGCCAGATCCGCGCGTTTACGCCGTCCGAAGAAGTGGCCGACAAACCCGTCGCCGATGAAGGCTCGGCGGCAATAGTCTCGGAGACCAATGATGGATGATGCCGAGCGTCTGGCTGCGATGGAGGTTGGCTGGAAAGCGGGGCTTGGCTACGCTCTGAGTCGGCCGGCCCAGACGCCGGCGGGGATGCTTGGTGAGCAGCTCGGATCGGGGGTAGGCAATTCGATTGAGTTCATGGACTATCGCGAGTACACACCCGGCGATGACCTCCGCCGCATCGACTGGTCGGCTTACGCCCGCAGCGATCGTCTGGTCATCAAACTCAACCGAGAGGAAGTCACGCCGCACCTCGACCTGCTGCTTGATGTCAGTGCATCGATGGCGCTATCTGGCTCAGCCAAGCCCGAGGCGTTGCTCGGCCTGGCCTCGGCCATCGCGGCGGCCTCAGACAACGCGCGGATGACACGGCGTGTTTACACAGCAATGCAGCGGCTCGACCCGATCCCCGGCGGCGAAGGCGACCCCCAGGCCTGGCACTGGCCGGGGTTTGCGCAATCAGAGAGCCAGGTCTCGCTGGCTGGCGCGATGCACGAGGTTGCGGTACCGATGCGTCGGCGGGGCGTGCGCGTTTTGATCAGCGACCTGCTCTGCCCGGAAGACCCCTGGCCGATCGTCAGCAGGCTGGCGGAAGGCGCGTCCTCAGCACACGTCGTGCAGTTGCTCGCCCGGCAAGACGCCGACCCATTATGGAACGGTGATATACGCCTCGTTGACAGCGAAAGCGGCGAATTGCAGGAACTCCGCCTCGACGCAACCGCGATGACGCGTTACCACGAGCAGCTTGATCGCTTGCGCGACCAATGGCGCAGCGCCTGTGCGAGAGCGGGCATACAAATGACCGAGTTGATTGCGGAAGAAGTCGTCGGCCAATGGGACCTGGCCGGCCTGGTCCGGGCGGGTGTGTTGCGTTTGGCATGACGACCAGTTTGCTTTGTCAGGGCCTTGTTGAGGTGTGATTGATGCCGGTACTCGGTTTGCCATTACTGCTCGTGGGGTTGGCGGCACTGCCGATGCTCGCCGGCATCTATTGGCTGCGGACCCGGTACAAGCGGCAGGACGTCTCGGCATTGTTCCTCTGGCAGTCGGCTGT
Source organism: Planctomycetota bacterium (assembly GCA_039024275.1). Lineage (GTDB taxonomy): Bacteria > Planctomycetota > Phycisphaerae > Phycisphaerales > Phycisphaeraceae > JAHQVV01. Next base: position 34,760 of record JBCDKD010000006.1, read on the forward strand.
TCAGGCTCAGGGCGGTGGCCGGAAGAAGAGCCGAATGCAGACACCACTGACGCTGTTTCTAGAGCTCTTCATCATCGCGCTGCTGGTACTCGCCGCGACCGTGCCACGCGTGCTCCGAGCCGGTCAGACCGCCTCAGTCGTGGTCGTGCTAGACGATTCGTATTCCATGTTGGCCAAAGATGAAGACGGTGTTTCATCGCGTGATCGTGCGATCGAGGCGCTTCGTAGAGAGCTTTCTTCGCTGCCCGGCTACACAGCCCGGCTGGTCACCGCAGGCGCAAACCCGCGGGTGCTGGATAAGCCATTGTCCGAATGGAGTGAAGTCGAATCAACCCTCCGCGACTGGCAGTGCAAGGCCACGTTCACAGATATGAGCAGTGCCTTGGCCCTGGCTAGCGAGATCGGCGGCCCCCGCAGCCGGATGCTTGCGCTCAGCGATCACATCATGCCCGAAACACTCCGCAGCACATCGGCCGAGAGGGGTGAAGACGACGTGTCTGAAAATAATGCCGGATCCACCGAATCGCGATGGGGTCGTTTGCGTTGGCTGGCGGTCGGCAGGCCAGTCAACAACATTGCGATCACCAATGCCGTACGCTCATACGACCCGGCGCAAGGCGATGCAATCCTGATTGAACTTATCAACCACGGTGATCAGCAAGCATCTTCAACGCTTACCTTGTCCGCAGGCACAAAGGACACGATCTTCGCAAACGACCCTGCCGCCCCTGTCCTCGGAGAGAAGCTGGATACACGTAGCCAGCAGAGGATCGATCTCCAGCCCGGGCAGGCCAAGCGCATCTGGCTGCGACCCAAGGGCGTGGAAGATCGACCGGTTGTATTGTCGCTTGCAAGCGACGCGCTCGACCAAGACAACCAGGCGATCTTGATGCCCGCGGACTCCACACCGATCGGTGTATCGGTTTTGATTGACGACCAGGCACTGCGCCGAGCAACCGAGCAGGCGATCAACGCATCGGGCCGAGCGCGGCTGGTCAGCCAAGGCGCAAGCCTGCTTTTTACCGATCAACTGGCCACGGCAGAAGGCTTGCCTGCCGGCTCGGCGTGGGTCGTGCGTTTTGACCGCGGCGACAAGACGCAGCGGCAAGCACAAGCCCAGGCGTTCCTCGGCCCGTTTGTGATCGATTATGACCACCCTTTGTCAGAAGGCTTGTCGCTGACGGGCTTGGTCTGGTCTGTCGCACCCCGTGGCAGCGCAGACGAGACGCCCGAAACCGAAACGCGCAACGACCGCCCGGTGATCGCCGCGGGCAGCGAGGTGCTGCTCAGTGATCGGGCCTTACGCGACGGCCGACACGAAATGACTTGGCGTCTCTGGCCCGAGCGGTCGACCATGCTGCAATCAGCGGCGTTCCCGATCCTGGTGTGGAACATGATCGAATGGCGGCGGTCCGACCGGCCTGGTATCTCGCCGAGGAACACTCGGCCGGGCGTGCCGATCACGATCACGGCATCGAGTTCGCAAGACGAGGTCTTCGTACGTCGGATCGAAGAAGGCGAGCAATCCGGGCCAGCTGCGGACGAGAACAACGCATTATCCGCGTTGAATCGTCGGGTTACGTTTTCACCCGAACTGTCCGGCACCTATGAAGTCCTGGTAGGAGAGAAGCGGTATCGGCTGGCGGTCAATGGCGGATCAGCGGCAGAGTCGGATCTGCGCCAAGCGACAGACGACGCGTTCGGCAAATGGGACGATCCGATCGCGATCGAGCGCGAGTACCGTGGTCTTTCATGGCTGCTGGGCCTGATCGCGCTGGGCGCACTATGGGCGCACGCGTTCTGGCTTGGCCGGGGCACCGTGCGGGCCCCGCGGGGGGGGACGCGATGATGTTCGCCAGCCCGCACTGGTTGTTGCTGGCCGTGCCGTTAGCGCTGCTCTGGTGGTGGCTCCGGCCAAGCGCCTGGTGGCTGCGCGGACTGCGGGCTTGCCTCTACATCTTGATCGTGCTGGCGATGTGTGAACCCCGGCTCATCCTGCCACACCGCGCGGGGACCGTGGTCGTTGTTGTAGACCGCAGCGCGTCTATGCCGGGCGATGCGGAGGCGAGGCAGCTCGAAGTGATCAAGCTCCTGCACGCATCGATGACGCCTGATGACAGGCTTGCGGTCGTGAGCTTTGGTGAGCGTGTCGCGATGGAGCAGGAGCCGTCCGTGCAATCTCTCGCCCAGCTCTCCCAGGTGGTCGGGGGGGATGCTTCGGACCTTTCCGGGGCAATACGTCGCTCCCTTGCCATGATTCCTAATGATGGTGCGGGCCGGCTGCTTGTATTGAGCGATGGGATGTACACCGGCGGCGACCCGCGCACCGAAGCCACTCGGGCCGCAGCCCGTGGCGTCCCCATCGACTTCCGCGAGCTATCCCGACCAATCACACGCGACCTCGCGGTCAAACAGATCGATGCGCCCGGCAGTGTCCAGCCCGGAGAGTCCTTCATGATCACCGGTTGGGTGCAGACGACTCTGCCTCAAACGATCAGGTATGAGTTGAGACGCGGCGACACAGTGATTGCCTCGGGCTCACGCGAATTACCGGCAGGATTAAGTCGTCTGACATTCCGTGACCGGGCCGAGTCCTCGATATCGATGGACTATCAGCTGCGTCTGCTCCCACCGCAAGGTGTTGATGCCGATCCGATCCCGGAGAATAACGTCGGGCGATTCATTGTTGGTGTGCAAGGCGATAAGCCGTTGCTCATGGTCACACGCTCGCCAGGGCGTGGCCTGGCGAATCTGCTGACTGCGGCCGGGTTGGATGTTCAAGCGATCGAGCCAGAGCGACTGTCTGGCACATTAACTGAGATGTCTAACTACGCGGGGGTGCTGCTTGAGAATGTGCCCTCATCAGATTTGCCAGGCGGCACGCTCGATCAACTCGCCGCGCTTGTCGAATCGTCCGGTATGGGGCTGGTCATGACCGGCGGGCAGCAGTCCTTCGGTCCCGGTGGATACTTCCAGTCCGCGATTGATCCGATCCTGCCTGTATCCATGGAACTGCGACAGGAACACCGCAAGCTGTCGCTCGCGATCGTTATCGCGCTCGATCGCTCTGGCTCCATGGCTATGACCGTGCCCGACGGCCGATCGAAGATGGACCTCGCGAACCTCGGCTCGGCGCAGGTGCTCGACTTACTCGGTCCGATGGACGAGTTGGGCGTCATCGCGGTCGACTCCGCGCCGCACACGATCATCAACCTCGCGCCGGTCAGAGACAAGTCAACGCTTAAGAATAAGATCCTCAGCATCGACTCGATGGGGGGAGGGATCTATGTCTACGAGGCCCTGTCCGCGTCGGCTGGGATGCTCGCTAAGGCGACACCGAGCACAAGACACATCATTCTATTCGCCGACGCGCAAGATTCGGTCGAGCCGCGCCAATACAAGACACTTCTTGACAAAGCGAGCAAGGCAAACATCACCGTGAGTGTCATCGGCCTGGGCAGTGACACAGACGTGTACGCTCCGCTGCTGAAAGACATCGCCAAGCGCGGCGGCGGCAGGGCGTTCTTCACCCAAGACCCGAAGAAACTCCCTCAACTATTCGCACAGGACACGTTTGTAGTGGCGCGGTCGAGTTTTATCGATGAGCAGACCCCCGTCCGCAACACCGGCGCCCTCGCGGCGATAACCGGTCGATCCTTTACCGAGCCGCTCGACGTCGGCGGATATAATCTCAACTACCTCAAGCCCGATGCCCAACTCGCGTTGGTGACGCGCGACGGGTATAACGCACCGCTGGTTGCTTCCTGGCAGGCGGGGCTAGGCCGCGTAGCGGTCTACACCGGTGAGGCAGACGGTAAGTTCACCGGCCCGATAGCGGATTGGCCGCAGCTTGGCGACCTGCTGGCCAGCCTGACGCGGTGGGTTGCGGCGCGCGACCGCAAGCTGCCGGACACGCTGCTCGCCAGGCAGCGCCTGGACAACGGCGCACTGCTGGTCGAACTCATGATCGACCCGGAACGCGTGGAAGAGAGCCTGTCCTTCGAGCCAACGGTGAATGTACTGCTGGGGCAACCCGGTTCGACACCGCGTCAGGTCACGCTGCCTATGCGCTATACCGCGCCCGACACACTCGCGGCACAAGTCCCGCTCTCCGGCACCGAAGTCGCGGTCGCTACATTGGACCTGGGCCAGACGGGCACAGCGACGCTACCACCCGCACGCCTGCTCTATTCACCGGAGTACCTGCCGCGTTCGCGCGACGGCTCGGACATCCTCCGAGGGATCGCCGACGTCACGCAAGGCACCGCACGCACTGAAATAGGATCGATCTGGGGCGACCTTGTTCCGATTGATCGCTTTAGCTCCATCGCGCACTGGCTCTGGCTCGCCGCGGTGGTTGTTCTTTTGCTCGAAGTATTGGAGCGGCGGACGTCCTGGGTCTCGCAGTTAATGCTTGCGCTTGGTAAGCGACGTGTAACAGTTGTCAGTGGTGCCAATGAAACAGAAGAGGCCCCGCAAGCAGCACAAGGCAAAGTCAAGAAACGGCGCAACGGGAAGCGAAAGGTGTCTAAGACACAGCCCGTGTCTGAATCAGAAATGTATATCAAGCAGGACAGTGCATCGCAGGCGAAATCAAAAACAAAAAGTGAGACCGAAGAGTCAAAGGGCGATTTGCTTTCTGCGATGGATAAAGCGAAGCGCCGTGCGGATCGTAGGACGGGGCTATAAGCTTGTCTTGATCTAACTGGAATACCTTAAACATAGGGGGCCTTTGCGGACGATGGGTTAACCTGTGCCTTGGGTTTTTTACTCGTCTACGAAAACGACAATGCTTCCTCATTCGGCTGCGTCATCCCAAGAGTTTTCAAACAGTAGTTTCATACCTCTGGCGTGTTCCGCAGACCTTATCCGGATCGCACAGGGTTCCCGCAGCATGATCGAGTAGACCTCGCTGCCGCAGACGAGCGTGATCTCTCTGAGGCTTATCAGCCCGATGGTAAACCGGGTGTTTGACAACTCGTTTTCTTGATTGGCTTGATTCTCAACGACATCGCCTGTGACCTGCATGATCCTGGTCTTATTCATGGCTTGGTCCTGCCTAAATTCATCCCACGGGTACTCGATGACGTTACGGAGTGGCCGTAAGCTGCCGATGACCATGAGTTCGTCCGACTGTTTGAGTATGGTCTTTAACGCTTTGATGATCTCAGCATTACCGTGGAGTGTTTCTACGACGGGTTGTTCGATCGTGGATTTCGGGGATTCCTTCAGGCTCGGTAGGATTTGCTTCAGGGTGGCTTTTTGCCGTTCAACCCATTCTTCGAGACGGGTGGGATCGTTGGGCTTGACATCAAGTCCGTGTCCGGTCTCGCGTACCGTGATGAAGCCTGGTGAGGGCGGGATGCGAGCTTGTGATTAGGCTCTACTACGGCTAGGTATATTGCATTGCACGGCATTTAGGTGGTAAGGATGACAGGCAGCGCCCTATGCTTACGAATTCTGAAATGCGTCGGATTTTGCGTCTTGGAGATTTAAAGTATGCTTTAAGCTAATGTAATTTAAAGCTTTAGATGTATTTTATAAGCTCCCTCTGGGCCCATCAACACCCCTAGCAACAGGGGCTTTTTGTTGCGCCATGCGGGCCAATGGCTTTTGCGGATTAGAATCCTGCCATGCCCCTGAGCCAAAGAGACCAATACTCCGACCGGAAAGGCATGGGCCTGGTTCGGCTTGGCGGCGTGCTCTGTCTGGCCGGGTTCCTCTTCGGCGCGATCTGTATGACGATTGTGGCCACGATGGGCGACGGCGAAGACCCCCCGAAAGTCTACGAGCAGATGGGGCTGGCCTCCTGCTGTGTCTTTGCGTTAGGGCTGATCCTCGGGCTCATTGGCTGGTTTATCTCATTGAAGAAGCCCGAGCAGCCCAGGCTTACTGCGGCGGACGTATTGGGCACGCAAGAGGATGAAGAGGGTGTTGATGATCAGGGCAACGAAGCCGACGCGGTTGATCAGGACGATTCCGATAAGCCCGATCCTTATGCTTCAGACCACCGCCGAAGAGAGACGTGAGATTAACGAGGGACTTGATACATGATGAATCGAGCCGGTTTGTTGTGGATCGTTGTGTTCGCGTTTACGGTTTCAAGCCCCGCGATCGCGGGAGGGGGACGGGCCTCGAACAAGCCCAACGTCGTCATCTTCCTCGCGGACGACCAGGGCTGGGGCGACCTCTCGCTCCATGGCAACAAAGACCTTTCTACACCGCATCTCGATTCGCTGGCCCGTGATGGCGTGCGGTTCGACCGGTTTTATGTCTGTGCGGTCTGCGCACCGACGCGGGCCGAGTTCCTGACCGGGCGCTACCACCCCCGGACGGGGGTATACGGCGTGTCGCGTGGTGCAGAGCGGATGAACCTCGACGAGCGAACGATCGCGGAAGCGTTCCAGGAAGCGGGCTACGCTACAGGCTGCTTCGGCAAGTGGCACAACGGCATGCAGTACCCGTACCACCCGCGCGGGCGCGGTTTCGACACCTTCCTTGGTTACTGCTCGGGCCACTGGGGCGACTATTTCGACGCGGAACTCGAGCGCAATGGCGCGTACTTCAAGTCGGACGGCTACATCACGGACGTGGTGACCACCGAGGCGATCAAGTTTATCGAAACGAACGCGAAAGAGAACAAACCATTCTTCTGCTTCGTCCCGCTACCCACCCCGCACTCACCGATGCAGGTGCCGGACGAGTATTGGAACCGGCATAAGGACAAGACCTACCAGATGAGCCATAAACGCTTGGATGCGCACACACGCGCGGCGATGGCGATGGTCGAAAACATCGACGATAACGTTGGCCGGGTCCTCAAAAAGCTTAACGATCATCAACTCGCTGACAACACGATCGTGGTGTACTTCAGTGATAACGGCCCGAACGGTCCGAGGTGGAACGGGGGCATGCGCGGTATCAAGGGATCGGTCGATGAGGGCGGTGTGCGGTCGGCGATGTTCGTGCGTTGGCCGGGCGTGATTCTAAGTGGTCACCGTGTTGAATCGATTGCTCGAGCTATCGATTTGATGCCAACGCTTCTGGACCTGGCCATGATCAATCGTTTAGGAAACAAGCCGCTTGACGGACACAGCTTGAAAGAAGAACTCACGAATCCGCAAGCGGAGTGGATCGATCGGCATGTTTATTCGCGTCAAGGCAACAAGATCGGTCTCCGCGTCTGGCAGTACCGAATCGATGACAAGGGGCGGTTGTACGACATGTTCAATGACCCTGGACAAACAACCAATATCGCCGACCAGAAAACAGAAATCACAGAGCTACTTCAGCAAAAAATCTTGGCGTGGCGCAGAGACGTCGGGCTGAATCAAAAGCCAGAACGACGGCCTTTTACGGTCGGGCACGCCGATTGGCCGGTGACCGAGTTGCCCGCCCGGGACGCGACAACGAAGGGCGGGATCAAGCGCAGCAGCATCCACCCGAACTGCTCCTACTTTTTGAACTGGAAGGCGACCGAGGATGCGATCGTCTGGGATGCCGAGGTGCTCACAGCGGGGCGCTACGAAGCGCTGGTGTACTACGCCTGCCCAAAGAAAGACCTCGGTGCAACCATTGAGCTGCGGTTCGGTGATGCGAAGACGAGCAGCAAAGTCACCCAGGCCAATGACCCGCCATTGGAGGGCGAACACGAAAACCGCATCTACCGCAGAGAGTCGTTCACGAAGGACTTCAAGCCGATGTCGCTGGGCGTGATCGAATTACCGGCCGGGCGTGCCGAGATGTCGCTCCACGCGGCCGACATCCCCGGGCAGCAGGCGTTAGAGTTCCGCCGGCTGATGCTCCGGCGCGTGAGTGAGTGAGCCCGAAGCAAGGGCGTCGCGCATGGCCTTGGCCTTGTCGAGCATCTCCTGGTACTCGGCGTCGGGGTCCGAATCCGCAACGATGCCGCCGCCGACCCAGACATCTGCGCGGCCCTTGCCGTTGATCTCATCTTGCTCGATCAAGACGGTTCGGATGGCGATATTCAGCAGCGCCTGCTGGCCGTGGATCATCCCGATCGCGCCGCAGTAGGGGCCACGACGCGCCAGCTCTAGTTCATCGATGATCTGCATGGCGCGGACCTTCGGGGCCCCCGTTATCGAACCGCCCGGCATCGTTGCGCGGAGCAGGTCGACGAGGTCGCGCCCCGGGTGCAGCCTGCCTGAGATGGTCGCCACGCCGTGGTGGACTGTGGGGTGCGACTCGATGCTCCGCTCATCTTCCACGCGGACCGAGCCGTAGCTGCAGACCCGCCCTAAGTCGTTCCGCATCAGGTCAACGATCATGGCAAGCTCGGCGCGATCTTTTTCGCTGGCGAGCAGTTGATCGGTGTGTACGGAGCTTGGGCGTGTACCCTTGATCGGGCGGGTCCTGATCAAGCCCGTGTTATCAACTTGGAGGAATAGCTCGGGCGAGATCGACGCGATCGTGCGTACGGGTTCCTGGCGATTAAACCGGGTGAACTCGCCGTAGGCACCGTACCAGGCCGGAGATTGTCTGCATAGCGCCGCATACAGTGCGCGGGTGTTGCCGCGGAACGACCCGGTGAACCGCTGGGCGAGATTGACCTGGAACACATCGCCCGCCGCGATATAGTCGATCGCTTGCTGGATACGCTGCTTGACATCATCGGGTGATTGCTCTGGTCCCATCGCGCTCGCCGAGAAAGGTTGGGGGGGGGCAGGCGCTTCATCCAGATGCACTGGCTGCGCGTTGGCATAACTGCCGTGTGCGGACCACCGCCGCATCTGGTTGTCATAGACCAGCCAGCCATCACAACGTTCAAGCTGAAAATCGGGCCAGCCGCGGTCGTCTGCGGCCGGGCCGGGCAGCTCCTCGATCGATCGAGCGAGGTCGTAGCCGAGTGAACCGAGCCAGAGCGATGAGCCCCCGTCGGCTTCCAGGACGCGACGCAGGTCGGTGAAGGCTTTGTGCGCGGTCTCGAACGAGCGGGATAACGGACGATCGGGTTCGCTGAATTGCGTCTGGCCTTGTTCGTGGCGGACGGCTTCTGTCGGCTTTGCAACGATCGAGTACCGCGACCAGTTGGGGTCTGGTCTCCCAGAATGCAGTACGAAAATACGCTGATCCACCGGCCAACGCGTGAGGACGTCGACCGGGTCATATGTCCAATCAAGATTGACGCCGTCTTCGAACATACGCCAATGATAGATCGTCACGCCTGCAGTGACTCACCGGTGAGCTTGAGGTAGGCATCCGCAAGCGTCGGCCGACCGAGGCGGAAGGCGGAGGACCGGTCCCCCAAGGCATCGGACAGCAGCGCGATCATGGCTGGGGCCTCGTCATGCTCCAGACGCACCCGCCCCTCGGCGACGATGGGCTCGATGACGCCGTGCCGCTCTCTCAATGCCACCGCAACATCTTTACAGAGCTGATCCGCTGGCACGCCACTACCCGGAGCGATCTCTAGCACCTGCCCACCAACCTGTGCCATGAGCGCGCCGGGCGTATCGACCGAGACAACCTTGCCCTTCGCCATGACCGCGACGCGGTCGGCCAACTCAGCCTCATCCATGAGGTGTGTTGTCAGCAGCACGGTCAGGCCGGTATCGGCGACGAGTTGGCGGAGGTCTTTCCATATCTCGCGTTGGATGGCGAGGTCCAGCCCCGCGGAGGCCTCGTCCATGAGCAGCAGACGCGGCTTGGTGAGAAGCGCTTTCGCGATCTCCACACGCCGACGCATCCCGCCGCTGAAAGAGCCGGCGTGGTCGTGCATCCGGTCGGCCAAGCCAAGCCGCTCGAGCGCCTGCTTGATCGCGTCGTCAAGCGGCTTGCCACTTAGCCCATAGAGGCGGCCGTGCACCCCAAGGTTCTCGTAAGCCGACAGCTTGAGGTCTAACGCGGGATTCTGGAATACGACGCCGAGATGGCCGCGCACCGCCTGGGGGGATCGGGCAACATCGGTGCCGAAGATAGTTGCGGCTCCCTTGTTGTCGCGCGGCGCTTGCACCGTGGCAAGGATGCGCAGCAGGGTGGACTTGCCGCTGCCGTTGGGCCCGAGGAGCGCAAACACCTCGCCAGGGTTCACCTCCAGATCAATCTGATCAAGTGCGGCGTCCTGTGTCGGCGGGGCGTGTCGGCGTGAGCTTCGCTGGCGGATCGGCTTGTAGGTATGGCTCAAGCCACGCACACAGACCGCAGCGGTATCACTTTCTGATATCAGGGGCTCATCGGTTTGCACAGCGGTCATACGCGATCGATCAGCATGACGGTCAGCACAACGGGAAGGTAGACCAGCGAGGCGAGGAACAGCTTGCGGGCGCTGTCACGGGTTGGCTTTAGCACCAGCAGGACGCCGCACGCCAGGAAACCCAGCCCGCAGAGCAGCGCCGCGGCGAAGTACCACCTGCCCGCCACGCCCAGCGCGGTGGGCAAGATACCAAGGGGCAGGAGCAGCAGGCAGCCGATGAGTGTTTGTCGGAACGTGCGCATCCCGGTGGGGTCGATGACTGGGAGCATGGCGAGTTGAGCCTTGGCGTAGTCGTCGCGGTAGAGCCAGGCGATCGCGAGGAAGTGCGGGACCTGCCAGACAAACATGATTGAGAAGAGCAGCCATGCGGCCGGACCAAGCGCCCGGTTGATCGGGACAAAGGTCTCCGCCGCGGCAGCGAAGCCGATCATCGGGGGTAGGGCGCCGGGCACCGCGCCGATGAGCAGTGACAGGCTGGTGCGTCGCTTGAGCGGGGTGTAGACCACGGCATAGCTGGCAATCGTGAAGGCGCACAAGGCGGCGGCGAGGTGCAAACCAAACGCCACGAGCAGGCCGATGCCGGCAACCGCGAGCAGTGTGCCGAAAGCGGACGCGGGTCTGGCTGTAATCCGGCCCGCAGCGATTGGCCGGTCCTTCGTGCGGTCCATCAATGCATCGGTATCGCGCTCAAGGATCTGATTAAAGACGCTCGCAGCCATGCAAGACAGCGCGGTACCGATCATCGCGATAGCGAATACCAGGAGGGGCAGCTGGCTGATTGGCTTGCCGGCCGCAAAGCCAAAGCCGAAGACAAAACCGACCGCCGCGGTGATGACGACCATCCGCGTGATACGCGGCTTGGTGAGCGCCTTGTAGTCGCTGAGTCGTGAAGGGGTTTGAACAAACCGTTCAACGAACTCATCGGTTGACGGCGGGTCGACCGGGTCGTATAGCGAAGGGGCGTAGGCCTCTTGCGGGTCGAGCGTGCTGGGTGATGGATCGGTCAGTTGACGCATCAGGCGGTGACGGGGGTCCGTTTGGTGGGTGCGGGCTGCGGCGGCGCGATGGTCTGGATGTTGATAGCATCGGCCATTCGTGCCACAGGAGCGTATTCTGCCAAATGTATCCGAACCGCGAGCCAGGTGGACGCGGCGATAAGCACGGCCCCGGTCGCCTGGTGCAGTGTGGCCACGATCGGAGCGGTACCGCTCAGCACGGTGAAGACACCCAAGGCGAACTGCGTACTAAAGAGTGCAAGCACAAACAAAGCTGGGGCGAGCACAATGCCCTGGTCCCCCGACCTCCGGATGGCAGCGACGATGACATAGAGGCCCAGCAGGCAAACGACCACGGCGCCGATGCGGTGTGCGAACTGTAGATCGACATCCGACAAGGCCACAACGATCTCACCCTGCGGCGTACGGTTCGAAACGAGCCCCTCCTGCTCTGCCAATTCAGCGGTGATACCCTTCGGTGCGGCATGGAACTCGATATAGCGTTCGTCCAGGGTCTCCTGCGACATCGGCGGGAGCACATGGCCGTAGGTCAGCGGGAAGTCCGGGATCGCCTTGTCGGCTTTGAAGTGGCGTACGGCAGAGCCCAGTGTCAACTGAAGCAGTAGCAGGACAAGCAGCACACGCACCGCCCAACGCAGCAGCACGGTCGCGTGCTCGCGTTGGGCGGTGCGGAGCGGTGCCAGCCGTCTCAGCCAGGGCATGCTCAACGAGGCCGCGATCACGATCCAGCCGCACAGGATCAGCTGGCCACAAATCCCATGGACGAAAGCGAGCGTGAGCGAGATTTCAGAGACACGAAGGGCCCCCATAACCCCTTGCGAGCTGACCGCAATCAGCATGATGAGCCCGGCGATCCTCAGGAGAGGCCTTGGACCCTCGTAGGTCATGCGCAGTCTGTGGACGATTGAGAGGGACCTGCCGATCAGCGTCCGGGAAGGGCGGTCGCGCGAGCGGTCTCGGAACACGATGAGCAGCCAGACGGCCATTACGATTGTCAGCATGCCGACGACCTTGCCCTTGAGGCGGTGGCCGTGCTCCCAGCGGGTGCCGAAGTCGTACCACCAGACCTCAAGCGGGGCGAGCAGGGTGTTGTGCCCGAATGTTGTGAAGCCGTCGGGAACCGCCAGTCCCACATCTGTGCTGGTCACGTGCCCACCGATCGCGATCAACGAGAACGTGGCAACGATCACAACGTAGGTAAATCGCCTGAGCCAGCGGTGTTCGATCGTTTGGTTGTCAGCTGGAGAGTACATCGCGGTGTTGGGACTTGGTTGATCGCTGGATTATAGCCAGGCCGGTGCATCGCAGAGCCCGTTTCAGAGGTTTGTTTGGGCGGTCCCGAATATCTATAATGGAATGCCAATGGTTGCCGCGACCCAGACGATTATTTCGATTATCAACCCTCTGCGGTAGGGCGGCGATCGTTTATCTTCTCGAACCCGCCTGCCCTGCTGTCGCAGGGTTTTTGCTTTAACCCAGGCCTGCCATGATTCCCGCTGAACGCGTTGAGCTCTACGATACCACCCTCCGTGATGGCACGCAGGGGCTGGGCATCACGCTCACCCTTGTGGACAAGATCAACATCGCACGCCTGCTCGACGACCTCGGCTTCGACTACATCGAGGGCGGCTACCCGCTGAGCAACCCCAAGGACGTGGCTTTCTTCGAGGAAGCCCGGAAGATCGAGTGGAAGAACGCCAAGGTCTGCGCGTTTGGTATGACCCGGCGTAAAGGCATCGCCCCGGAAGATGACCAAGGCATGAACGCGCTGGTGAGTGCAGGCGCGCCGATCATCACGATCGTTGGCAAGACCTGGGACCTGCACGTGGATGAAGTCCTCCGCGTCGATCGTGACGAGAACTTGGCGATGATCGAGGATTCGGTGCGGTACTGTAGCGAGCAGCCGCAAGTGGAAGAGGTGTTTTATGACGCCGAGCACTTCTTCGATGGTTATAAGGCTAATGCCGAATATGCGCTGCAGACCCTCGATAGCGCGGTGCGTGGCGGGGCTACGCGGCTCGTACTCTGCGACACCAACGGCGGGTCGCTGCCACATGAAGTCACCAGCATCGTGGCCGCGGTCAATGAGCACCTCCAAGACCAGCCACCAGCCACTAGTCACCAGCCACCCGCCTTGGCCATCCACGTCCACAATGACGGCGGGCTCGCGGTCGCGAACTCCCTCGCCGCGGTACAAGCCGGCTGTGTGCAGGTCCAGGGCACGATCAACGGCATCGGTGAACGCTGCGGCAATGTCGACCTCATCACCATGGCGGCCAACCTGGCACTCAAGTATGACAGAGAGATCCTCCGCCCCGGCGCGGTTGCCCGGCTGACCGAGCTTTCGCGCTTTGTATACGAAGCCACCGGCACCGCGCCTGTGCCCAACCAGCCGTACGTCAGCGATGGCGCGTTTGCGCACAAGGGCGGCATGCACGTCCACGCGGTCCAGCGGATCGCGCACAGCTACGAGCACGTCCCACCCGAATCGATCGGCAACCAGAGGCACATCCTTGTGAGCGAGCTATCCGGAGCATCCAATATCGCTGCCGAGCTGGGCGAGAAGTTTGCGATCACGGACGATAAGGAAGTCCAGCGGGAGGTGCTTGAACGTGTACAGGACTTGGAGCACGAGGGCTATCAGTTTGAAAAAGCCAAGGCGAGCTACGAACTGCTTGTATACGAGGCGCTGGGCAGGCGTACCGCGTTCTGGGACCTGGACCACTACCGCTGCACGATCTCCCGGCACCACAACAACCCGGCCGGTACCGAGGCGACGGTCAAGCTGATGGTCGATGGCAGAGTCGAGCACCACGTCGCCGAGGGCGATGGCCCGGTCAACGCCCTGGATGGTGCGCTGCGGGCCTGTATCCGCCCGCACTATCCGAAGATCGACAACCTACACCTCGCCGACTATCGAGTGCGTGTGGTCAACCCCACCGCCGAGTCTGCCGCGCGGGTACGAGCGACGATCGAGTTCGCGATCGGCCTCAACGACCCGGATCAGCAGACCCGCTACTTCACAACCGTCGGCGTAGACACCAACGTCGTGGATGCAAGTTGGCAGGCCATCGCCGACGCGATCCAGTACTACCTGATCGAGTCGCGGGCCGAAGTGAGTGTCTAATCTTCCTTGTTTTACGCCGCAACGTAACAGCGCGGCCCGGTGAACTCGCTGCAGGCCGAGTCGGTCAGCGACCAGAGCCTGGTCAGGGTTTCCTCGTCGGCATCCACGAATTCAAAACCGATCTCGTGCCGGAACAGCCCGACGTACTCGATCCGCGCGACGCGGGCCTCGATTTCGACCTCGGTCGAGCCGTGGCTGAGGTAGAGCCGGACCTCGTCGCCGACCGAGCAGGACACCCGGCCCTTGCGGAACACGCCGATGCCCGAGTCAGAGATATCCATAACCTCACCGAAGGGTGTGGACAGACCCAGGGCCTTGAACCGGGTGTGCTGGCGACGCTCGCTCATAATGTCGGTATCGGCCAGTTTCGGGCGTGCCTGAGGCCAAGCCGGGCAAAATCACGTCTCAAACGCCGATCGGACCCCCGAAAGACCGTCGTAAAGACTTTTTGAAAAGATGCGCGGTACATCCGCGACCGTCCCGCGTTATTTCTAGTAACCCGCGTCCGCTAGCCACTCGGCCTGCCTTAGCGTTCGCAAACTGAAAGACCCTTTCTAAAGCGTGGATGACTCTCATCACAACCCTGCCCAAAATCGCCCGCTGACCTTCGCCGAGCAGTGGAGCAAGGCCCACCACACCCTGGGCGGGTTTATCCGTGTGCACGCCCCGGAGCCCGGGCTCGCCGAGGACATCACGCAGGAAGTCGCCCGCCAGGCCACCGAGAACTTCGACCAGTACGACCCCGCCCGGCCGTTCTCCGCCTGGCTCGTCGGGATCGCCCGGCAGCGCATCGCCGATGCCTACCGCGAGCGCGGCCGACGCCCCATGATCTTCTCCAGCGAGATCGTCGACTCGCTCAGCAGCACCTTCGTCGAGATGCAGCAGGCCCACGACGAGCGCATCGACGGCCTGCGCACCTGCATGGGCAAGCTCAGCGAGCGCCACCGCAGGGTCATCGAGCTGCGCTACGCCCGGCAGCTCACCTCCGAACAGATCGCCGAGAAGGTCGGCTGCAGCACCCGGGCGGTCACCTCGATGCAGCAGCGCATCCGCGAGGCCCTGCGCAAGTGTGTCTCCCAGTACCTGGAGGCACGCCAATGAGCACCGCCCAACCCATCCAAGACCTGCTCCAGGCCTACTTCGAGGGCGACACGTCTCCTGAAACAACCCAGGCCATCGAGGCCTGGCTCAATGAAGACGCCGCGAACCTCCGCCTCTTTGCCGAGTACGGCGTGATCGAAGACATGCTCTTCTCCGAGCAGCAATCGATCGACTCCGAAGCCGTCCACAAGGTCATGGCCGAACTGGAGCCCTCGATCGAACCGAGCTTTGAAGACCTTATGCGTCAGCCAGCGTTTGGGAGTGAGCCCCAGGCCGAGCCCAACAAGCGGCTCACCAGCCGTGAGTTTTTCTCTGCTGGCAGCTACCTGTTGCGTTACAGCCTGCCACGAAAAAAGATCGCAGTTTTAGCATCCGCCGCGGTGCTGTTGTTGGGCATGGTCCTGTCGATCGTCTTGCTGATTGGCGGTGAGGGGATTCTCGAGACCGCCACGTTGCCTGATTTCACTCCGGTGAATCCTTCCCAAAACCTCAACCGCGTTGTCGCAACGGTGACCGATCAGGTCAACGCCCAGTGGATCACCGCCAACGGCCAGGGCGCACTGCCCGACCGCATGCTGCTCGCGGTGAACCAGCGGCTAACCTTGGTCGAAGGCTTCGCGGAGATCACGACCAACCGCGGTGCGAAGGTGCTGGTACAAGCCCCGGCGTCGTTCGAGACAACCGACAGCGACAACGCGATCCGCCTGCACCGGGGCAAGCTGGTGGGTATCTGCGAAACGTCAGGCAGCAAGGGCTTTGTCGTCTACGCGCCGGGCGTTGATGTGGTGGACCTGGGCACGCGTTTTGGTGTCGAGGCGGATGCAACAAAAGGCACCAGCGTTCTGGTGATGGAGGGCTCGGTGCGGGTACAACCCACGGAGCAGTCTCCCCTAGCGTTTGAGTCGGTCGTGTTGGAGCAGGGTGAAGTGCGTCAGGTTGAGCCCGATTCCGGCTCGTTGAAGACGATCTCGTTGGCACGAGCGCCGATATTTTACCAGACTGCCCCACACCCTTATGTGCAGGCCGTGCTCGATACCGGGCCCATCGTGTATTGGCGTTTTGAGTCGGCTGTTGATGGCGCGCTGATCAATCAGATCGATCCGAAGGCCTATCCGCTACGGGTCAACGGCAGCGCAACACTCGTGCCTGATGGCGTGATCGGAGGCGGTGCCTGGATCAACAACAGCCAAAAGACCGACGGCTATTTCGATACCACCGACCCCTTCGAGGCGATCGGTTCCGAGGGTGATTTCACGCTCTCCTTGTGGTGCCGCATCGATCACGACGGATACACGAGCGGTGCAGAAGCTTCGATCGGCGGCTTCTACACCGGAAAACCAGAAGACAACCACCACCTTGCACAGATCGATATCCACGCGGCGGTCGTGAAAGACAGATTACTCAATGGCATTTTCCGCGTGCACTACAACGACCCGCGGTTTGTTTCGGGGCATGAGGGGCTTCAAACCGAGTCCCAATACAAGCAGGGGCAGTGGCAGCACGTCGTGTTGACCCGTAGCGGCCAGACCCTTCGGCTCTATATCGATGCAGAACTGGCCGGTGAGCACTTTGTTGAGTCAATCAAGCCCAGCGACACCGCACACTTTGTCTTGGGCCGATCGATGTCGTTGCCACGCTGGCTCAAGCAGTCCACGATCGATGAAGTGGCGATTTTTGATCGCCCGCTGTCGGGTACTGAAATCCAAGAACAATTCGAACTCGCTGGAACGATCCAAACACCTTAACACTTACTCCATCTGCCCAACGCGAGCAGTATTCCATTACTTCCTTATACAGGAGAATCAAGATGACGCGTAACTTCAAGACCTCGACCCTGTCCCTGATCGCTGCATCGTTTGCCGCCGCCAGCGCAAGCGCTGTGCCGGTCGTTCTCATGGACCCAACGACCAATGATGGTTCCTTTGAATCGCGTACCGGTGACGCCAAGCTCTTCCCTGGCAGCGATGTTGTAACCGGCCCGTGGACCGTCTCGCATGATGCCCCAGCCGGTGACGTTGGCGGGTTACTCGATCGCGCCGACGACCGCTTGGACACCGACGGCACCGTCGGCATCTTCCAAGACACCGGTGGCTCCACGACAACCGCCGCGACCAACGCCAGTATCCTCGGAACCAACGGCTACAACACCGTCACCGCTGGCGATACCTTCAGCGGGTCCTTCGATGTCAACGCGCTGGACTCCGGCGTGAACAGCTTCGGCGAGGTCCTGCTCAGTTTTGATGGTGGCTCCACCTGGCAGTCGGCCGGCGTCCAACTCGCCAGCGATGGTGTATTTGGCGTTAACCCGACACCAAGCCTAACCAATTGGCAAACCGGCACAATCAGCTACGTCGCATCCGCTCAGGACGCGGCCGATGCCGCAAACAGCGGCCTGCTTGTCAGTGTTGAGATCACCGATGTAGATGGCAACGCTTTCCTCGATAACGTCCAGATCTCGGTTGACCCCGTGCCCGAGCCTTCATCGCTCGCACTACTCGGCCTGGGTGGTCTGTTGATCGCCCGCCGTCGGCGTGGTTAAACCGTATTTTCCTTCAAGGCCGCAGGCCGTTGAGAAACGGCCGGCGGTTTTTCACCTGATTTTCCTTTAAGGGCGACCTGCCTCGAAACGGGCGGGCCGCCTTTTGCCCAGTCTTTCACCCTGTCAGAGGAACAGTCATGCGTCGTGGTTTCACCTTAATCGAACTCCTGGTTGTGATCTCCATCATCGCGCTGCTGATCGCGATCCTGCTGCCGGCTCTAGGCGCGGCACGCGAATCAGCGCGGACCATCCAGTGCCTGTCGAACCTCCGCCAACTCGCGACCACTTCGACGGCCGTCGGCGTGGACAACAACGGCTTTATCCTCAGCCCGGTGCAGACCGGTGGCATCCGGCCTACCACGGATGCACAGCGGAAGTCTCGGCCTTTCGTGCAGTACAACATGCACGTGGACGAGGTCGATGCGCTAGAGCAGTATGGCCACCCCGTCACGCTCATGTCCTGCCCCGCACGAGCGATGGAGCCTTATAACCTGCCCGACCCCACGGACTGGACCATTGGCTACCAGTACCTCGGCGGGATATGGAACTGGGGGGGATCAGAACACGGCGCGTTGAGCTACGACCAGATCGAGAACGCACGCATCACCAAGCTGGATGAAATGACCTCCCGCCGAGCACTCGCCGCGGATTACCTCATGAAGCGTAACGACTGGCAGACCGTCACCCAGCCTGCAACAGGATGGGATATTGATCCGACGCCGCATGGGATCGGCAATCAGGCTACCGGTTCACCACGCGGAGGCAACCAGGTCTTTGGTGATGGCTCGGGCTCCTTCATCGTCTATCAGGACATGTACCACCTGGGCTCGTGGGCCAACAGCACGAACCGCCAGGCCTACTGGTATCAGGAAGACCTGCCCGGGGGCTTTACTTGGACCAACCCGACAGATTGAACCGTCCCGCTAACCTCACAACCAACCACCGGTGCGTCCGCAGCATGCAGGCGTGGCTAATCGATTGACCCTAAGAGGTGCTTCATGAATGTTTCTTCTCGTTGTGTTGTCGGATTGCTGTCTGTCCTGTTATTCATCTCTGCCAGTACCATTGTGGTGCTGGTGCAGAGGCAGGACACAGCAGATCGTCCGACCACTACCGCTTCGGACAAGACGGGGGCAAACGAGCGGAGCCAGGTCTACCGGGTTGTGCGCGTCCAGGACACCGAGCCGACCGAAGGCGAGCGGGCAACGCAGCCGATCGAAGAACTCGTGGTGACGCCCGAGCGGCCGGCAACCCTTGAAGTAATGACCGACCACGGGCGTTTCGAGTACCACATCGACAACACCGCGCAGCAGGAGGTTTCGGCAGCACTACAAGAAGTATTTGACCGAGTAGCGGCGCTGAAGGACACGTCAGCAACATTTGAGTTCCTGCCCGGGGTGTACTACATCGATGCACCCTTGAGCATCCGGCTGGTCAGCGTTGAACTGCGCGGCAGCGGGCACCGGGGCATCGACGTCCACGGCATGAACCTCAAGAGCGGGGCTGTGTTTCGCTTCGGCAAGAACACCGGGCCCAACTGCATCACGTTCCTGGCAGCAGGCCATTCCAAGAGTTTCCCGAGCGGCGAGTCGCCATGGAACAACCGCAACTACAAGATCGGTGTGCGTGGGATGACCTTCGTTGGATACAACAACACGGGCGTCGACACCGCCAGCGGCTATAGCCGGTTTCGTGGGGATGAGCCGAACTTCCGTGGCTTGCACTGGTACCCCGCGCCGGACCGCTACAACGATATTGATAAAGAAGGCCAACGCGCTCTGGTCCTCACCGACGGCGGGGGTAAGTGTGAGATGCTGGCGATCACAGACTGTGTCTTTACGGAACTATACGTTGGGATCGAGACGGGGAGTGTCGACGTCTGCAACATCACCGATAGCTGGTTCGCGCAGATGGCCTACGGCATCCGGATGCGCGGGCATCAGCCGGTGCTGTCAATCGAGAACAACTGTTTTGCAGACATCGAGACCGGAGTGATCGTCAGTGGCGCACGTATGGCGAACCTGAATAGCAATGGTTTTGCCTATGTCAGTAAATGTTTTGAGCTATACAACATCACCTACTCGACGCTGAGTCACAATACGGTGGATAACTGGGAGCGCTCGACCGGTGCTGCGGCTCACGGCGGGTTCTGCCACATCAAGGGGTCCAAGGACCTTGTCATGGTTGGGAACAGTGTGCGGATCAACATTGACGCTCGCGCTAAGACGATAGCGGTAGACGAGGAGCCGAACGGTCGAGCGTTTGTGAACATCGAAAACGCGACAAACCTGATGATGGCGAACAACGTGTTCGACACGATCCAGACACAGACGGTCGTGCGCCTGCACAATGTCTCCCACTCCGCGATCTTGGATAACCTGATCCGTTTCGGTAAGGGCGGCAACGCGGTGGCTCAGACGGGGAATTCGACCGGGAACACCTATCGCCCCTTGAACCCTGCGCAGTCAGCATCGTTTGATCAATGGGTCGAATAGTTCATGAACCGAGGAAGAAAAGAAACTATGAAAACCGGGTATCCCGGCGGGCGGTAAAACGGGATCGCGAAGCGTCCCAATCGCTCGTTAGGAACCACCTCTTACCCAAGGAGACCCGAGGAGGATAAAGGGTCGGCATGCGTATTTTTGTCGTCTCACAGCGCATGCAGTGAAATGGCGCGAGGCATTGGTGATTAATCGTGTGTGGTCTTGCCGGCGTCGCGCCGGTGAGGGTGCCGAAGGGGCTGCGCGCGCAAGCGGTGGGGTTGGGGCTTGATTGAGGGGATGGATTGGAAGGGGCATCACAGCGAGCCGGTCCGTATCGGCCCGGCTGTTGGCTCATGCGCGGCGGCGCACCGGTTGTGCGCGCCTGGGCTTTCGCCTCTTGATAGAGGGCGACCAGTGAGCCAATACGCACTTTTATGGTTCGTGCGCTGCGACCGAGAATCGATTGGGATGGGGCTCGCTGGGGCAGAGAGGCCGGTTTTGAGGGGGGATCTGCAATGCACTCGGCAGGACTCGAACCTGCAACCTGCGGCTCCGTAAACCGCTGCTCTATCCAATTGAGCTACGAGTGCGTCTGGATTTGCTGAGCCGAACAGTCTAAGCAGCCCGGCACCCCGATGCAAGCGACTTGGGCCCGAGGCGGTGGCCGATAGAATGGGTGTATGCCATACGCGGAGCAAGACAACCGGGCCGCCTTGTTGGCCCGCCTGGAAAGCGTAATCGCGAAGTATCGTCGCGCGTTGACTGCGTTCAGCGGGGGTGTCGATTCGACCCTTGTCGCAGCCGTTGCTTGCAGGGTCTTGGGCCAGCAGAACGCGTTGGCGGTGATTGGCGACTCGCCCTCGCTGCCCCGCGCGGAATTAGTGGAGGCAAAACAGCTCGCGCAGGGCCTTGGTATCAAGCTGGCCAGCATCGTGCCGAGGGAACAGGACGATCCTGGCTACCGCGCGAACGCCGGTGACCGCTGCTACTACTGCAAGACACACCTATATCAGCACCTGCAGGACTACGCCAGGACAAACGGGTACGACACGATTTTCAACGGTACGAACAAAGACGACTTCGGCGATCAC
This sequence comes from Planctomycetota bacterium, assembly GCA_039024275.1. Lineage (GTDB taxonomy): Bacteria > Planctomycetota > Phycisphaerae > Phycisphaerales > Phycisphaeraceae > JAHQVV01. Next base: position 56,330 of record JBCDKD010000006.1, read on the forward strand.
CGCCCGGGTCTGCGTGCTGCCGATGAGGCCGAGGTCGTCTCGCCGCTTGCCGAGGCAGGGCTAAATAAGTCGGATGTGCGCGAGCTGGCGCAGCGGCTGTGCCTGCCCAACTGGGACAAGCCCGCCGCCGCGTGCCTGTCTAGCCGCATCCCCTACGGCACCGAGGTGACGCCGCAGCGGCTCGCCCAGGTCGAACAAGCAGAGGCCGCGCTGCACGCACTAGGGTTTACCGGTCTGCGCGTACGGCACCACGAGCAGGTCGCCCGTATCGAGTTGCCAGTGGATCAGATGCAACAAATGATGGATCAGGACGTCAGATTAAAGGTGATCCGAGCAATCAAAGCCATAGGCTTCTTTTATGTCTCGCTGGACCTCGAAGGCTTCCGCAGCGGCAGCGCTAACGTCGCCCTCACAGTCAGTGGCGTTCAGGCGTGAAACGAAAAGGACCCGATATTTTGCAAATCAAACACCTTAAACGTATGACACTGCTGCTCTTGGCCGGATTGCTGGCTTCCACGACAGCTTCTGCAGATGCGCGGCAGACCGAGTTGGATGGCACACCGATCCCCGGCCCTATCTACCGCGGGTTCGAATCGAACTTCCGTAAGTACGCGGTCTTCGCGAATGAGATCGATGGCGGATTCGTGGTCATCCCTGGCTACGATCGTCGGCTACCCAGCTCGCGTGGGATCAGCGCCAGCCAGGCCATGGATCTGTTGAAGGTTGAGCAGGAAGTGCGTACAGGAAACCTTGTACGCAAAAAGGTGAAGTACCCCGACCGAGCAGACGCGGAGGCCTACAGCAGGGCGCTGCCGAACCTCAACGTGGGCAGCTACGGCTGGGTCGCGTCGGCCGAGGTTGTCAAGATCATCGACCGCGAGCAGATGATCGTCAAAGAGGTCTGGCTGGTGGACCTGCCCACGCTGCGCGAATCCTACGAAAAAGACAGGACGAAATCAGCTCGGCAGAATGATGGAGAACCGAACCGTGAACTCCTGAACTTCAATTATGCTCAGCGCATCAAGATGAAGGATCAGCAGGAAGAGAATGATGAAGGCTTCGAGCGGCAGTTCCGACTGGTCGGCTACGACACACGCGGGCTCCGCGTTGGTGATCGATGGAAGGGTAACAACAGCGAGGGCTTCCAGGTCGCGGTTGCTTATTGGGAAGAGCCCGAGCCTGATGAAGAAGAAAGCCGAAGGCGGCGTAATGACGACCCCCGCCTGGTGCTCACCGAGGTAGAAAGCCTCATGCGCAACAGCCTCGACGAAGAGGGCTTCAAGAAGCTGCTAGGCGAACGTGATATGACGGTGGCGGGGTTTGTTGACTTGGTACGCACGCTCCGCGAAAACGATCGACGCAACGCGGAGGAACGGATTGTGAATGCGCTTCTTCCACCCGAGGTGGACATAAAAGATTAGTTCAAGCCGAGTATGACCGTGGTTATTTTGTATATCTAGCGAAGCCCCGAAGACAGCATTACTAGTAATACGATTATGGACCGAAACGCACACAGCAATCTGAAAGTCCGCGTCAAATATCGATTAATTGAAACACTCAATTATCGCTCTTCAGAAAAGGCGATTCAATCAGATAAGGCGCGCATGGTGATATTCGGTCAAGGCCGATCGGGCTCGACCCTGCTGGAGAGCCTGGTCTGTTCGACGGGTTACTTCCACAAAAACGGCGAGTTGCTTAATGTCGATCGCGGCGAGATTCGTGACCCCGCGCGGTATCTCCGCGGCCTTTCCAAGCGGAAGGCTGATGAAAATCTCGTTTTTCATTTTAAGATCTATCAACTCACTAGAGACCGCAAACGGCCGATTGATCCGTCAGGATTTTTGAACGGTCTGTATAAAGATGGGTGGAAAATCATCTATCTACTTCGAAGGAACAAGGTCAGGCATGCGCTGTCCAACATTGTCGCGGAGAGTTCTGATACGTATCACAAGTTTGATGACAAAAAGGCGAATCTCAGTCTGAGGATCGACTGCAACGATCTTGTCAAGAAGGTGGCTGAGCGGTTCGAATTCGAAGAGGGTGAGCGGGGTGTGCTGCGAGGCCTTCCTTACCACGAGGTCATCTATGAAGATGATCTCGAGAATTCAGATGCGCACCAGGCGACGATCAATCGTATCCTTGATTTCGTTTCGCTGAAGCACCGGAACGTTGAGACGAAGCTGCGCAAAGCCAATACCCAGCCACTGGATGCTCTTATCGCAAATTACGACGAGTTTCTCGAATGCCTGAGAGAGCATGGTTGGGAGCACTTCGTATGAATTGTGGCAAAATACAAGCGGACTTCATTCAAGCACCACAGCCTGATGACGGGGTAACGATGAATCGGTTCCGCAGCTATTTGCCTGTATTTTTCTGTATCTTGACGCTGCTATGTGTTAACACACCGACGCTGGCGCAGCAGGTGCCTCTGAAGCCGAAGCCTAATATTGTTTATATTGTTGCTGACGATCAAGGTTGGGGCGACACGACCGCTAATAACCCGGAAAGCAAGATCCCGACACCGGGCATCGATCGGATCGCACGCGATGGAATGCGTTTTACGGATGCGCACAGCGCTTCATCGGTGTGCACCCCGACCCGCTACGCGCTGCTGACGGGCCGTTACGCATGGCGAACCCGGCTTCAGAAAGGCGTCCTCGGTGGCGGCAAGCGTGGCAGTGAGCCCCTCATTGCGGAAGAAACGCTGACGGTCGGAGACCTCTTGCAGGAGCAGGGTTACAAGACCGCCTGCATCGGTAAGTGGCACTTGGGTTTCCTCTACGAGTTCCCGGATGGCAAGTCGATCACACGAAGCCAGGAACTCGGCGGCACCTCGTCCGTCCCGATCGGCACCCGGCTTATCGGCAGCCCACTGCAACACGGCTTTGATAAGTTCCTTGGCTTCCATCACGCCCGGGAGATGGCGACGTGGATGGAGGATGAAACCGTTACCGAGAACATCCATGTCAATCAGATGCTGCCACGCATCACGCAGGAAGCGGTGGACTATATTGACGAGCGGGGCGGCAAGAAAGACGGCCCATTCTTCCTATACCTGCCATTAAGTTCACCGCACACGCCGATCGTCCCGACCGAGCCATGGCTTGGTAAGAGCAAACTCGGTCCATACGGCGACTTCGTGATGCAGACCGATGCCACGGTGGTTCGTGTCCTGGATGCCCTGGGCCGCAACAAGCTGGCTGACAACACCATCGTCATCTTCACGGCAGACAACGGCTGCGCTCCGCCCGCGAAGATAGACCAATTACGAACGAAAGGTCATGACCCGATGGCGGGACTGCGTGGACATAAGGCCGATGTCTGGGAGGGCGGGCACCGTGTCCCGTTTGTCGCGCGTTGGCCCGGTGTGGTTGAGCCGGGTACTGTGTCTCACGAACCGATCTGCCTCAATAGCCTGATGGCAACCTGTGCAGAGATACTGGATATCGAACTTGCCGCAGATGAAGGCGTGGACAGCTTTTCGATCCTGCCTGTGCTGCGTGGCGAGACGATAGACGAGCCGACACATCCTGTGATCGTGCACCACTCGTTTAGCGGCAAGTTCGCGATCCGCGTCGGCGACTGGAAGTACATGCATTGTGAGGGCTCGGGCGGCTGGAGTAAGGGAGGGGATGGCAAGCCGTTCCAGCTGTACAACCTCCGGAAAGACCGCGGCGAGCAGAACAATCTTGTCGACACAGATTCCCGGCGAACCCAGGCGATGCGTCAGACCCTGATGGAGACGATCCAGGATGGCCGATCAACGCCAGGCCCCAGGCAGGCGAATGATGTACCGGTGCACCCCTGATTTTGGCTTACAACCGCTGTACTGTATTGATCAAGCTGCTTTATCTACTTGACCCGGCACCAAGCACAGCGCTGTGCGCCTCTATTGAATCGTGCCTTCAGTAGGCCTAGAATCACGAAACGAACGAGCTTAGTGTAGACCTATGAAGTATAAATGTGACCAATGCGACCGCCCTGCGACCTACCATGCCGTGGAAATCGTCAAGGGCAAGAAGATCGAGAAGCATCTCTGCGACCAGTGCGCCGCCGAAGACGGCTTGAGCATCAAATCCGCTCATGCACCGATCAATGAACTCCTGACTAACTTTGTCAAGGCGAGCGGCAGCTCTGAGAAGGTGACGAATACGCTCGATCTGACCTGCCCCGAGTGCGGCTTGAGCTTCAGTGAGTTCCGCGACAAGTCACTGCTCGGATGTTCCGGCTGCTATGCCACTTTTGAGGCACCGCTGACCAACTTACTTGAGCGTGCTCACGAGGGCGGCAATCATCATGTGGGCAAAGTCCCACGTCGTGGTGGGGGGGCGAGTGAGCAGCGTCAACTCCAGATCACACGTATCCGTAAGCGGCTCGATGACGCGGTGGACGCGGAGGATTACGAGCTTGCCGCGCAGCTGCGCGATGATCTGACCGAGCTTGAGAACGGTGGATCCAGCCTATGAACCTGCGTGGCATCAGCGACGGGGCGGGCGAGTGGCTGCGGGGTTCCGGCCCGCACAGCGACGTTGTGATTTCTTCGCGTGTTAGGCTTGCCAGGAACCTCGCCGGCTTCCCGTTTGTCAACCGGGCCAACCGTCGGCAGCGTTTCGAGGTGCTCGAAACCGCGCGTGAACAGGCACTCAGCAAACGCCTGGCCGACAGCACGATCTGGGTCGATCTCGCCGAGAGCCCGGCGATCGATCGGCAACTGCTGGTTGAACGGCACCTGATCTCGCGTGACCTGGCCAAGCGAACACCCGACATGCCACGTGGTGTGGCCATCGCGGCCGATGAGACCTTCTCGGTCATGATCAACGAGGAAGACCACCTGCGGATACAGGTCTTGCGCAGCGGCATGCAGCTTGCAGATGCGCTAGCCCACATCGACCGAATCGACGACACGCTCGAGCAGAACCTCGACTTCGCCTTCTCGCGACGCTTCGGCTACCTCACCGCCTGTCCGACCAACGTCGGCACGGGTATCCGCGTCAGTGTCATGATGCACCTGCCTGCATTGAAGCTCACCGGCGAGATCGAGCGGGTCAAGCGAGCGGCGCGTGACATGCACCTGGCCGTCCGCGGCCTCTTCGGCGAGGGCAGCGAATCACTCGGCGACCTCTTCCAGGTGTCCAACCAATCCACGCTCGGCCGAACCGAGAAAGAGATCCTCGAGGACTTTGAGCGCACGATCATCCCGCAGATGATTTCTTACGAGCACCAAGCGAGGCAGGCCCTGATCCGCCAGCGTGAGAAGCAACTGGACGACAAGATCTGGCGAGCGTGGGCGCTCTTGACGAACTCGCGTGTGATGGGTACAGACGAAGCACTTGGCCTGCTCAGCCACCTCCGCTTGGGTGTACACCTGGACCGCATCAACACAACAAATATCCGTACGGTTAATGAGTTGTTCCTCCTATGCCAACCCGCGCACCTTCAGCGTGTGATGAGTCAAGAGATGACACCCGCGGCAAGGCGTATTGCACGAGCGGACCTGCTGAGGCAGCGTTTAGCGCCGCGTGGTTGATTCAATCTGATCTTAGATGTTTCAAGCATACTCGCTGCGGGTTGGACATCGGCAGATGATCAAGCCGATCGAGCCTATGCCAGAAACCGCTCTTGGCCCGCAGTCGGCCTGCTTGAGTTCCACTCTGCAGCAACACAAAACGGATCATACGATGAGTGGTTTGGTGCCTAAATACAGTTACAGGTTCGGGTTTACGCATGGTGATTCCGAATCGTGATTCAGTCCATGCCCGGGCTTCAACCTTATCCTCGGTATCTTCAACGGTTGGCAGCTGCCACATGTTTGCCCATAGCCCCTCGCTCGGCCGTTGCTCAAAAAGATACTTCCCATTGCGTTCGATAGCGATCACAATGTGTGTTACTTCTTTTGGTTTCTTTTTTGGTAGCTTTACCGGCAGCGTCTCCGGATTGGTCTCCTGCACACCTCGGCAGTGTGGCCTCACCGGGCAGACGAAACACTGCGGCAGCTTCGGCGTACACACTGTTGCGCCCAGTTCCATCAGCGCCTGGTTGTAATCCCCGGGCGACCTCTTTGGCACCAATGATTCCGCGATCTGCCAGAGGCGCCTTTTCGTTTCGGGAGCGTTAATCGCTTCTTGGATCAGCATGAGCCGGGCGAAGACACGCTCGACATTGCCGTCAACGACAGCTGCCCGGGTCCCGTGCGCGATGGAGGCGATGGCGCCTGCGGTATATCTGCCAATCCCTGGTAGCTGCAACAACGCATCAACAGTTCGGGGCACCTCCCCGGCGAAGTCTTCAACAATCTTCTTTGCCGACGCGTGCAGGTTTCTTGCGCGGCGGTAGTAGCCCAGGCCCTGCCATAGCGTGAGCACGCGCTGTTCGTCTGCCTCCGCTAATACGTGGATCGTCGGGAACACCTCGATGAACCGGTGGAAGTAGGGCACCACCGTCGCGACCTGCGTCTGCTGAAGCATCGCCTCGCTGAGCAGCACATGGTAGGGATTCACAGGCCGGCCGTTCATCTCACGCCAGGGCAGGTCACGCCGGTGCTTGCGATACCAGGCGAGCAGTCTTCGGCGGAAAGCCTTGGCCTGGTCTGCAGCCAGTACGTTGGGAAGAAGGGTGTTATCAGCCACGATTCAGACGATGATAGCCTCGCGACAGACGACCGTGCTCACGTTAAACTGGTGGGGTGAGTCGCCAGACTCCGCAGCCGCCCTGACCCGCCCCGCCCCCGAGTTGATCTATGTGCGGTATCGTCGGAATGGTCGCTCGTGACGACGTCAATCAGCGTCTTTATGATGCGCTCACGGTACTCCAGCACCGGGGGCAGGATGCCGCTGGTATTATGACCTGCGACAACGGGCAGGTGCTGCTCCGCAAGTCGAACGGCCTGGTCCGTGATGTATTCCGCCAGGACCACATGGCCAGGCTGACCGGCGCGATCGGGATTGGCCACGTCCGTTATCCCACCGCGGGGTGTTCGAGCTCTGCCGAGGCACAGCCCTTCTTCGTGAACTCGCCCTACGGGATCGCGCTGGCACATAATGGCAACCTCACCAACGCTGGCCAACTCGTTAAAGAGCTCTACAGCTCTGACCTCCGCCACATCAACACGACCAGTGACAGTGAGGTTTTGCTCAACGTGTTTGCTCATGAGCTGCATAAGATCGGCGAGAGCACGCTGACTCCACAAGGCGTGTTTGAAGCGGTCCGGCAGGTACACCGCCGGTGCCGCGGGGCCTACGCCGTGATCGCGATGATCACAGGGTACGGCGTTGTCGGCTTCCGCGACCCAAACGGTATCCGCCCCTTGATCTTTGGCAGGGGTAAGGATGAGCTCTGGGGTTCGGACTACATGATCGCCTCGGAATCGGTCGCGCTGGTCTCCCAAGGCTTTACTGTGGAGCGTGATATCGCGCCTGGTGAAGCGGTCTTCATCGACAGCGCGGGTAAATGCCACGCGCAGCAATGTGTGGACGACCCCCAGCTCAGCCCATGCATCTTTGAGCATGTTTACCTCGCCCGCCCGGACTCAATTGTCGACGAAGTCTCGGTCTACAAGGCCAGGCTGCGCATGGGCGATATGCTGGCCCGGAAGATCAAACGCCTGAGGCCCGACCACGATATCGATGTCGTCATGCCGATCCCCGACAGCGGGCGGACCGCGGCGATGGCGTTGGCTGAGACGCTGGGTGTCCACTTCCGCGAGGGGTTTATCAAGAACCGTTATATCGGCCGAACGTTCATCATGCCCGGCCAGGCCCAACGCCGAAAGAGTGTCCGCCAGAAGCTCAGCCCCGTAGAACTCGAGTTCAAGGGCAAAGTCGTTTGTCTTGTAGACGACTCGATCGTACGCGGTACGACCTGCTCGCAGATTATCCAGATGGCCCGGGATGTCGGTGCGAAGAAGGTCTACTTCTGCTCGGCTGCGCCGGCTGTCCGCTTCCCGAATGTCTACGGCATCGATATGCCCGCGCCCGAAGAACTCGTTGCCCACGGACGAACCGATGAAGAAGTTTGTAAACATATCGGCGCCGACTGGCTCGTCTACCAGGACCTCGATGACCTCAAGCAGTGCTCTAGGGTCGGCAATCCTGCGATCGAGCGATTCGATTGTTCTGTCTTCGACGGCGATTACGTTACCGGCGACGTCGACGACGCGTACATCCAACGCCTCTCCACCGAACGCAGCGATAATGCCAAGCAGAAACGCGAGGCGCCGAGGCGAAGCGAGGCGGCACTCATTGATGTGCACAACGACGTATGAGTTGCGGATCAAAAGAACGGTGTAGCCGGTGGCGACGCGAAGCCTCCCGTGCGATTACCTGTCGTCTTCTGTGAGTAGGGTAGATGGATCCAGTAGGGGGGCTACTGATTCCTCTGAAACGCGTAACAGTATCGGCTCAAGCCCGCGTCTGATCAGCATGGTGGGCTGGCTTGGTGAAGACTGCGGATCACGGAATACACCAAAAGACTGCGTGTCCAGGCCCAGCTTTGATCGAATCACAACGACTCTGAGCTTTATGTATTGAGTTTCAGAGTAGGGTATATAGGCGATTGCTTGCGGGGTCGTAATACCCAAAAGCATGTCTTCATAAGCTCTGATGGAAACGGGCTGACGCTTCTTTGACTCGTCGAGCAGTGCTGGTCCGGAGTCTGAATCCATAAGGATGATCTGCTCCCGCAAGGGGATATTCTCTTTGGGAGGAGGCTTCGTATCGATCTTTTCGATCAGCGTGGGCGACAGGTCTGTGATTCGTGGATCACGGAAGACGGTTGCATCTTGACCAAATGCGAGCGCGACCTCTGTTGCCATCGTAAATACCGGGTACATTGCTTGGCCAACAGAACCATTGCTCACATAGCGGGCTTGATCGTCGGGGTCGGCAGCGGTACCGATGTGGACCTCATATGCCTGCCCGGGGTCTTTGCGAACCGGGGTAAACCGAGCAGAGATCAGCGGGGCGTTGAGCCCGTATGAGGCCATACCGCTAGCGGGGTTGTCGGATTGTTTTTCAATTAGTTCTGCTTGAAAAAGCTCGAATAAGTCCTGCACGCCGGGGTATCCGGGAAGGCCTGTTTCAAGGACACGCTCCAGGCCGGATTCGTGCTCAATCCACCACGATCCCTCGTCTTGGACCAGGGTTGAACTACCATCGGGTGTGTCGATGTCGATGCGGCCGACTTCAGGCATTAATGGTGGGTCAAAAGACTTGGCGTAGAAGCGGTCGATATCCAACTCATCAAAGACATCCTGGAGCATGTCGGTCGCGTTGTAGTCCGTGGTAAGCGGGCCTTGAATAACCGTAACCGCGGCCCGGCCTGCACCTAAGCGGGAATTGAAAAACAGCTGGGTTACGTCTAGGCCATGGCTCAGGAAGAGGCCGGGGCTATCCGGCACGAGACCCGCGGGGCCGCCGGCGGCAGGCCGGCCAGTCAACCCGCCGAGTTGGGTAAGTAGTTCATCGATCACGGCGGGATTGGCCTTGAACCGGCTTGGCTTGGTCACCCACCAACTGCCTTCAATGCGCTCAAGATTGAGCAGCGTGCCATGCACACCACTATCAAATGTGATGCTTCTCAATGTATTACCAAGTACATCTTCAGTGAGCAGCGGCGGATCGGTGTCGCGACTGTCAGATGTTTGCTCCGGGCTGTTCGGATTTGGCACCGACTCACCGCGTTGAGTCAGTAAATAGGCAAGTACTGCTACACCAAGTACAGCAACCAGGATGATAACAGTCTTCGGATTCATCGCTTCTGACCCTGCCTAAGCCCGCCGCCGCATTAATCCTACGCCGACTCCCAGCGCCAGGATCACCCCAGGCATACCTCCCCAGAGCAGGACGCGGTAGGTCTGCAGGGTCCCATCGCTCATCGGCTGGATGCGCCGGATGTCTTGTGTTCTTGGGCTGGCGGCGATTAGTTCGTCCTCACGTGCCAGCCAGCAGATGCTGTTGACGAAGAGGTCCGAGTTGCCGGGGTAGAGGATGCGGGCACCTTGGCGGTCGGCGAGGAACTTGCCTTCCGAGCCGTCGGGCAGGGCGGCGTAGGTGAGCACCTCGTCGGTCGCCCATGTCACGCTGCCGATGGTCACCAGGCGTGCTTGCCCCTTCTCAATGGCCGCACCGATCACAACACGGTCGCGCTTGCTGTCCGGCTCGGGGGTGAAGGCGCCGGTGGTATTGTCTGCCGCGGCTTCCTGGACATGCATCTCAGGCGCACTGATCTCGACAAGCGGGATCTGCTTGACCCCAGGATTGGGTTTGAACTCTAGTGGGATCGGGTGGCTAAAGAACGAGTTGATCCCGTTCAGCGCCTCGCCAACGATGGGTGAATCAGGCCACTGATTCACGATGAATTGGTTGGTGTACTTACGGTTTTCGCCGTCCTCATCCTCGGATTGAAGCCGGACCGCGCTTTGATATAACTGCGCGTCGATGCCGTAGGTATCCAGCAACTGGACTATGGAATCCGGTGGCGCTTCACCTCTCAGGCGAGGTGCCGTATCACCGTTGCCGTAGAGCGTGATCAGCACACCATCGCCTTGCTCCATCCGTTTCTCCAGGAACGCGGCTACGGTGTCTTTGTTCGTATTGTCTAGCGATTCGCTACGGCTCACATCCGGCCGGAAGTAGGGCATCGTGACCCAAACGACACGCTGCCCCTCGGGCAGCGGTGGTGGGTCCGTGTTGACAGGATTCGGCCATTCGGCCACCTCGAAGTCCATATTGAGTAAACGCTTGATGACCTCATCGTAGATGCCCTCGATCCGCTGCTGCTCGGAACCGACGATGGACACCGCGCGCAGCGGGATGTTCGATCGGATGAAGACGACCAGCGGTGCGGGCTCGAGTTGGATACTGATCAGTGCGCCGGTTAGCTGCTCTTCGCCAACAAACAAGTCATTGATCTGGCTGCCTGTCGTTTTACCCGTACCACGGAAGAGCAGTTCTGCCGGGATGACCCGCGCATCGCTGCCCGAGGTCAGTAGCACACACGGCCTGTCGTTCAGCACCTCGCGTGCTTCGTCATAACGCAGCGGCGGCAAGACGTTCAGCAGCGGGTCGGTCTCTTTTTTGACCTTCTGGAAGAATGCGGGCACCTCCTGGACCATCACGGATAGGTTGTTCTGCGCCTCGTAGCCAGCCTGTTGCGTCTTGGCCGGCGCGAGGTTGTCAATCACCAAGCCACGACGGAGTTGGTCGGCCTTGCCGGGCGTATCGGGCAGCGTGTTGCCCGCGAGTTGCAGGATGTACTGCTGGATGCTCGCCATGAGTATGGTGTAGTCGGGCAGGTTCTCACCGTCGCCCTCGGTCACGACGCCCGGCGACTTCAGGCGCCTGGCCCATTCCGAGCCGAGCATTTCATCACGCAGTTGATAGAGCCGTTTGGCCTGGTCTTGCAGGCGGAGGTACTGGCTGTGCAGGTCGGTGAGTCGTTGGCGCTGGATCGATTCGGGCCGGAGCCTTATCCCGCTATCGACGATGTCGTCCAGCCAGCCCTCGATCCGGTCGATCGTCTTGGTGTAACCGTCGATCAGGCTGAGGCCTCCTGCAATAGACTGGCGGATCGCCTCCGTGTCCTTGGCGAACATCGCGTCCATTTCGGCGAGCAGTTCCTCTCGGCGTTCCGCCTGCGTCTCCAGGTCGATGTGCTGCACGTTAATCGACACGCTTGCGCGCGCGTACTCATCGACAAGGTCGCGGACCCGCTGCTGCTGTGCGGGCTCGATCGTTTCGCCGCCAAGCATCGTGACGATGCGGTGCGGGCTTTCTAGGCCTGCAACGACCGCCCGGCTCTGTTCGGAAAGGCTGTACCGCCGGGTCGCGGTCAGGTCGTAGCGGACCCAGCCCCGTGCCTCGGGCGATAGGCCGCGGTACTGCCAGTACACGACATAGTTGGCGATCACGACGATGCCGATCACCGCGATAACGGCGACAAACACCATCACCGCGTTGGTGGACCGACGCTTGGTCGCGGTGGGCAGCGCGGCTTGTGGTTTGGTTTGGCTCATCGCCACCGCCTGCTCTGAACGAGCACAACCGAGAGGAAGAGGAACAACGCGGTCCCGGTCGTGAAGTAGACGAAGTTGCGGATGTCGATCAGACCCTTAGCGAAGTCGGCGTATTGCTGGTTCACACTCAGGTAGTCGAGCAGACGCTGCAGCGCTGGGTCTGGCGTCGTCTGCCCGGAGACATAGTAGGCGGCGAAGGTCGGCAGGGCGATGATGAAGACGGTCACCAGGAAGGCGATGATCTGGTTTTGACTCCATGCGGATGCGAAGACGCCAATCGCGAGATACAACGCGCCGACCAGTATAAGCCCGATCAGGCCCGTCAAGATGGGTCCTAACTCTGGTGAGCCGACGATCTCCAGCATGGCCGCATGGATGACCAATGGCAAGAGCATTGCGCAGAAGAATATCAGCGCCCCGAGCCACTTGCCGAGTACAACCTGTGCGTCGCTGACCGGGCTGGTCATGAGGCGTTCGAAAGTGCCGCTGCGTAGTTCCTCGCTGATGAGTCGCATACTGATCGCCGGTGCTAGGAAAACAAGCAGCCAGACGACAGCGTCGAACGTGCTGCGCATCGAAGCGGGTTGTCCGGGCTCGAAACCTTGCAGGAAGAACGTGGATGCCCCGATGGCGAAAGCACCAAGCACCACGTACGCGATCGGCGAGAAGAACAGGCTGGTCAACTCACGTTTGGCGATGGTAGCAATCATGCCTGCACCGCCTGTTTCTGGGCAACCGCTTCGACGAAGTACCGCTCAAGGGTCGGTGCGTTCAGACGGAGCTCGCGGATCGGATGGCCGGCTTTCTGCAACGCCTCGGCAACCACGCCACGTAGGTCGGTATCGTCCTTGGCATGGATGGTTGTCCGGCACCAGTCGCCGACTTTCTCGGGCCGGACACACGCTACGCCCGGTAGCTTCTGCAAGAGCTCGGTCGTCTGCTGCGGGGTCGCTTTGGTCTCGACAACCACGGCCCCACCACGCGATGCGCGGTCGCGCAGCTCAACCGGTGTGCCTTGGGCAACGATCTTGCCGCTGGCAATGATGATCACGCGGTCCGCGGCCCGCTCGATCTCGGGCAGAATATGGCTCGATAGCATGATGGTGTGCTGCCCGCGTAGCTCGGCGATGAGGCCGCGGAACGCCAGTGTCTGCTGAGGGTCCAGCCCGCTGGTTGGCTCGTCGAGGATCAGCACCGGGGGCTGGTGCAAGAGCGCCTGTGCGATGCCGACACGCTGGCGGTTACCCTTGCTGAGCTGCCCGATGACACGTTTCTTGTTGTGCGAAAGGCCGCACTTGGCGGTGACCTCATCGATACGCTTGTTGCGCTGGACGCGTGGCATCCCGAACAGCCGGCCGCAGAAGTGCAGGTACTCGGTGACGCGCATCTCGTTGTATAGCGGCGTGGACTCGGGCAGGTAGCCGATCTTCTGCCGGGCGTTTCGCGGGTCGGTGAGGACATCGATACCGTCGATGGTACATCGGCCCGCGGTGGGCGGCAGGTAGCCCGTGATCATGCGTATGCTGGTGGACTTTCCTGCTCCGTTGGGGCCGAGGAAGCCGACGACCTCGCCTGCGGGGATCTCAAAGCACAGATCGTCCACGGCGAGGACCGGGCCGTACCACTTAGTGAGATGTTCAGCAACGATCATAAAGTCGGGCCGTGCGGGAGCGGGACGCTTTATTGTCGTCTCTCGGCGCGGTGGGTCAAGCGTTGGAGACGCTGGTAAATGCTATGAATTAGCGGACGTATGCGTGCGGATGATGCCCATGAAAGTGCTGCCGTACTTATCGAGTTTCGTCTGCCCGACGCCCGAGATGGTCAGGAAGGCCTGATCATCGGTAGGTAACACGGCTGCCATCTGGCGCAGCGACTTATCGCCGAAGACAACATAGGGCGGGACGCCTTGCCCGTCGGCGAGCTCTTTGCGTAAGGTGCGCAGCTTCTCGAAGAGCGCTTTGTCAACCGGGCCGATCGAGGCGTCGTCGGCTTGCAGGCGTTTGATCGGCCCTTGCGCTGCAACACGCGAGACGGGCATTGTGATCTCGCGCTCACCCCGCAGGACTTCTTTGCTCTCGGTGGTCAGCTGTAGGGTGCGGAACTGGTCGGGGCTTGTGGCGAGGGTACCGTCATGGATGAGATGCTCTGCCAACTGTCGCCAGTGACCTTCTGATTGATCCGCGCCGATACCGTAGACACTGAGCTGGTCGTGTCCGTAGTCGATGATGCGCTGCTCTTTCGAACCGCGCAGAACTTTGACGACGTGCCCGACGCCGAAACGCTGACCGGTGCGGACGATAGCCGACAGCAGCTTCTGCGCATGCACAGTGACATCGAGCAGCTTCGGCGGTGCAGAACAGTTGTCGCAGTGTTCACAGGTGCCGGCATGCTCTTGTCCGAAGTAGCCCAGCAAGAGCGGCATACGGCAGCGGGTCGCGTGCGCAAACGAAATGACCTGCTGCAGCTGCCAGTAGGCGTGTCGGCGTTCTTCGTCGTCTTCCTTCTGATCGATGAAGTGCTCAACCTTGGCGCGGTCGCCTCCGGAGTAGAAGAAGATGCAGTCGGCGGGGAGGCCGTCGCGCCCTGCTCGGCCGGTCTCCTGGTAGTAACCTTCAAGCGAGCGTGGCATATCCGCATGGATGACAAATCGTACATCCGGCTTATCGACCCCCATCCCAAACGCTATTGTCGCACAGACAACGCGCGCATCGCCGTAGATAAAATCGTGCTGGTGCTGCTCTCGGACGGATGCATCAAGACCGGCGTGATAGGGCACCGCGCTGATACCCGAGGCTTGCAGCTTCTCCGCCATCTCTTCGCAGCGCCGCCGGCTCTGGCAGTAGATGATGCCCTCGTGCATCGGGTTCTGCTTAAGGTAATCCCCGATCTGGCGGAGCATGTTCTTCTTGGGACGCAACTCGTAGTTGAGGTTGGTCCGTTCGAAGTCGCCGAGGTAGACCGCGGGCTCGCGCAGGTGTAGCTGTGACAGGATGTCTTCGCGCACGCGTGGTGTCGCGGTGGCGGTGAGCGCGACGATCGGTGTCTCGGCGAAACGCCCAGCGAACTGATCACGCAACGACCCAAGCATGCGGTACTCCGGCCGGAAGTCGTGGCCCCACTCGCTGATGCAGTGGCACTCATCGATCGCGAAGCGTGCGACATCAAGCTCGCGGAGCAGGCGTGAACCGCTGGTAGACATCAGCCGTTCCGGGGCGAGGTAGATCAGGTCGTACTCGCCCTGGATCGCACGGCGTTCGCGATCGTAGGCCTCGTCCCGGTCGAGCGTGGAGTTGATCAGCGTCGCGCGGATCCCGTTCTGCTGCAGTTGCGCGACCTGGTCCTGCATCAGAGCGATGAGCGGGCTGATCACCACGGTGGTGCCTTGGCTCATCAACGCGGGCAGTTGGTAACAGAGCGATTTGCCGCCGCCGGTCGGCATCACGACGAAGGAATCTCGGCCGGCACAGACGTTCTCAATAATGTCGCGCTGCATCGGGCGGAACGCGTCGTGCCCGAAGTACTGCTTGAGTGTCTCGGTAAGTTGGTCGTCCTGACCGGTTTGAGGCGTGGAAAGAGCGTCCTGCATGGTGTGAGTTTAGCAGGATTCGCCAAGGCAACGCTTCGCTTCACCACAGAGACGCAGAGTACGCTGAGTGCGCTGAGCAAGGCAATAGTGTTTTAACGAACTAGATTCTTAGTCTTGCTCTGTCGAATTAACAGGGAGGGTCGTTCTCGGCGGCCGAAGGTTCAAACTGGATTTTTTGATTGAATCGATCGTAAGCCAGCCACCTTGTTACATTTTCCGGAGGTAACAAAGCTTCCCACTCGATATCATCACGCGAGTTATAAGTTTTGCTCAAGAAAAGTGTGAATTCCCAGCGTTCATACCATTCATTAGGCGATTTGCACATGAATGCTGTGCCAACAATGCGGGGATTGTCATCTTCGAGGTAGTACTGTTCTGGTAGGAGCCCATCGCACCAGATTGGTTTGGCATGTCTATCTTCCATGCCAGAAAATTCGCCGCAGATGCGGTATTCAAGGCTTATCCAAAAATGTTGTTCTGCTGTAAGTTCGTTACACCTCTATTCTTCACGATAGTCGCTTTGTTTTGCCTTGCCTTGCTCTGTGTCCTCTGCGATCTCTGCGCCTCTGTGGTGAAGCGAAGCGCTGTCTTGAACAATTTGCACTATGCCTCCGCCAGCTCGTTGCGTGCCCGCTGTGCGGCGTCCATTTGTCCAGACGTCGGGCTCGTGCCGGTCTGCATCATCATGACGAAGCAGTCGAAGAGGTACCGCGCGTCGTGTGGGCCCGGGCTCGCCTCGGGGTGGTACTGCACGGCAAACGTCGGCTCGGTCTCGTGGCGGAAACCCTCAAGCGTGTCGTCATTGAGATTGATATGCGTCGGCTCACCGCCTGCCTGCTTAAGCGAATCAAGGCCGACCGCGAATCCGTGGTTCTGGCTTGTGATCTCGACCTTGCCGGTGCCGAGGTTCTGCACGGGCTGGTTACCGCCGCGGTGGCCGAACTTGAGCTTATAGGTGTCGGCACCCATCGCCAGCGACAGCAGCTGATGCCCGAGGCAGATGCCGAAGGTCGGCAGCTTGCCGCGCAATTGCTTGAGGTTGTCGATCGTTTCGGAGACCGCTGCGGGGTCGCCCGGGCCGTTTGAAACGAACAGGCCGTCCGGCTTGTATTCGAGGATCTGCTCGGGCGGGGCGTCCCACGGCAGCACCGTCACATCGCAGCCCGAGTCTACGAGATTCCGCAGGATGTTCAGCTTGGCCCCGCAGTCCAGCGCGACGACCTTGAGCTTGTTGTTCGGCGATTCGATCGAGCCCTGAAGCGGCAACCAGCCGCCGAGGTCTTCATCCCAAACGATCGGCTCGCTCCGGCTGACGGTCTTTGCGAGGTTTCGGCCTACCAAGCCGATCGAGTCTTTGGCCATCTGCACAAGTTCTGCGTCCGGCACCCGGTCGTCGGTACAAAGTACACCATCCATCGCACCGGTCACGCGGAGCTTACGCGTCAGCGCGCGGGTGTCGATGCCGGTGATGCCGGTCAGGCCCTGGCTGGCGAGCCATTGTTCGAGCTTGGCAGTGGAGCGGTAGTTGCTCTCGGCGTTGGCGAGTTCGCGGACGACGAAGCCTGCGCAGTGGGCGCGGGTGGACTCGAGGTCTCCGTCGCTCGTGCCATAGTTGCCCTGCAGCGGATACGTCATCGTGACGATCTGCCCGGCGTAGGACGGGTCGGTCAGGATCTCCTGGTAGCCCGCCATCGAGGTATTGAAGCAGACCTCGCCCTCGACGCAGCGGGGGGAGGTATCGCCAAAAGTAGTGCCGGTGAAGACACTTCCATCGGAGAGGGCGAGGCGGCAGAAGAGTTGGGTGGTTTCATCCATGTTGCCAGAGTTTAGCGGTTCCGTGACAGCGGATCACGACCAAAGACCAAGTTCGATCATTTGTTTTCTGGCCTGCTTGGCCCACCCACGGTTGGCGATCGGGCTCGCCGGGCTGGGGTGGAGGATCCGGCCGAAGCTCAATTCGATGCTATCAAGCGCACGCTCGGCGCACTTCTCTGCAAACGCTCCGATGCCGACGATCCGCTCGGGTTGCCATACCTCGGCCAGGCCGCGAAGGTGGGCATCACAGGCCGCTTCCAACGGCTCACGCTCGGCCGCGGGCAGCTTGTCCGGCGTGATATTCTTGCCACTCTCGGCTATGAACACCAGCGGGCAGTAGTTGACCACCATGTGCTCGGCAAAGAAGTCGGCCGGGTCGGGGTAGCGCTCGGCCATCAGGCCCCACAGCCGACGCCCGGATACTTCTGATCGCGTACATGCCAAACCCTTGACAGGCCGCTTGGGGTGCTCGTTGTCCGGCTTACCGATCGGAGCGTTGATGCCGATGTACTCTTTCACCGCCGCGATCTCACCGAAGGGTAGGCCCGTCTGCGCCATACCCCACGGCCCAGGGTTCATGCCGAGCATAAGCACGCGTTTTGTACCAAGTCCGAAGCGTTCGATAAACGCTTCATGCATCGCCCACGCGTAGCCCAGCGGGTTGTAGACGTGTGTCACCGGATCGGCGAACGTGAGCTTGTTCACCGTGTCGCGTAGCCGCCTGCTAAGGTTGAGGATCGCCTCGGTGCTCATGGCTCGATCTTTTTCAGCTTCTCATCCAACTGCCCACGCATCTGATCGAGTACGCTATTCGATCCGGCATCCTTAACAAGGTTCGTGAACTGTTTCGGGTCCCTGGTCATGTCGTACAGTTCTTCAGACCCGTCTTTGTATCGCATGTAGGCCCAGTCCTTCGTACGGAGCAGGTGGCCGTTACCCTTGAAGGTGTAGGCGGTCTCTTGGTCGCCGTCTTCCGTGCCGTAGAGTTGTGTCCCCGAGCAGCCCTCCGGTATCGGCAGGCCGAGCATCAGGCAGAGTGTCGGATAGAGATCGATCGCCTCAACCAGACCCTCCCACCGTGAACCCGGCTTGATCAGCGGCCCAGCAGCGATCAGCGGGATACGGGCCGACTCTTCATGCAGGCTCATCTTCTGCCAGAAGTCGTGCTCGCCAAGGTGGTAGCCGTGATCGGACATGAAGAACACGATCGTGTTCTCGGCCAGGCCTTGCTTGTCCAGTTCGTCGAGCAGCCGGCCGACCTGCGCATCCATGAACGAGACACTGGCGTAGTAGGCGAGCAGGGTCTGCTGCCGTTTCTTAAGCGTGTCTAAACCACGCCGCTCGCCGACAAGCGAGATCCCCAACTTCGGGATATCGAGGCGGTCTCCGTTCGGGAAGGTCGGTACCTCGATCTCTTCGGCATTGTAGAGTTCGTAAAACGGCTTAGGCGCGACCAGCGGGACGTGCGGGCGGACGTACCCGACCGCTAGGAAGAAGGGTTTCTCTTTCAGGTCATTTTGGAGCAGTTCAATCGCCTTGTCCGTTGCCTTAACATCGTGCTGCGCGCTACCATCGGTGGGGTCCTCGATCACAAAGAATGCCGGGCCGTAGCCGAGGTTGTAGTGGATGTTGCGTTCCGGGTCGGGTTTGAGCGGCGTGTTGCAGAGCCGGTATGACCTGCCGGGCGTCCACTGTTCGGGCGCCTGGAAGTTGTGTGCCTCGGTCCAGGACGCGGGGTGGTCGGGCCCGCTGATCCCGGCGGTGATATGGCCGGGCACGCGCATGTGGTAGAGCTTGCCAAGGCGTACGGTGCGGTAGCCGTTGTCCTTGAGGTACTGCGGCAGGGTGGGGTGGTTGCCGAGCGAGGTCGAGAGGATGTCGCGATCACTATTACCGGTGACGCGGTTCTGCTGCGGGTACTGTCCGGAGAGCAGGGCGGCTCGCGCGGGGCCGCAGACGGGGTATTGGCAGTAGGCCCGATCCATCACGGTGCCACGGGCGGCGAGGCGGTCGATATTGGGTGTTTGGACCTGTTCGTTGCCGTAGCAGCCCAGGGCCTCTGCCGACAGGTCGTCAGCCATGATGAACAGGATGTTTGGACCGGTGCGTTGCTCTTCGCTGAAAACCGGGGCCGCGGTGAGGCACAGCATCAGGTAGATCAGGTGCTTCATTCCTCTATCGTACCCGACGCTGGATCGCAGGCTAGGCAACACCCGCAGCCTTGACCGGTCGGCGCCGCCAAGGCTGCCAAGACTCTTTTGGCAGCCTTGCACTTTTGCGCATAAACGCCACGGCACGCAGCTCCCATACCGTGTTTCCCGCACACCCCTGTGTAGCCTCCCGGCCGCACGCACCATCCCGGCAGATACGCCTGCCCTGGATCGCAGGCTCGCGGCTTGTCTCCGCCGCTTGATCTCGTTATCGTGATCGATTCAGCCTCGCTGGGGAGCGGGGCGGATTGGCACGCGTTTGAGGTACATAAGATGCGTCTTTCTGAAATCCTCCGAACCGACTGCATCAAAGTTCCGCTGTCGTCCAGCGACAAGCAGGCGGCATTGTTTGAACTCGTCGAGTTGATGGGCGAGGTCGGCGCGGTCACCGAGGTCGATGAACTCAAAGACGCCGTCTGGCAACGCGAACAAACCCGCACCACCGGCATCGGCCACGGCATCGGGATCCCTCACGGCAAGACCGGCTGCCTCCACGAATTGCATATGGCTATCGGCATCCCGCCCGAGCCGATCGAGTTCGGCGCGATCGATGGCAAGCCCGTCGAGCTCATCATCCTGCTGTCCAGCCCGGCCGATCAGACCGGTCCGCACATCCAGGCGCTGGCGAAGATCAGCCGTATCTTGACGGACGATGATTTCCGCGAGAGTGTCAAGAAGGCGGAGTCGGCCGAGCGGCTGTATGAGATGCTCATCCAGCACGAGGCAGAACTCGCGGGGGCGTAAGGCCGCTTTCAGTAAATCAACCCTTGCCCCTCCGCGTAGCGGCGCAGTACCTCCGCGGCCCGTTCGCGATAGAGATCAACGGTGACGTCGATACCACGTACCTTCAATGCCTCGGCCCATGCTTCGGGCTTAGCACCCTCATCGAAGCCGCTGGCTTCCGCGTCCTGTTTCCTGGCACCGCACAGCAGCCGCTTCACCCCAGACCACGGCACGGCACCAAAACACATTGCGCACGGCTCGCATGATGTTGCTAGTTCGAGGTTTTCTTTGCCACCATCGCTGAGGTCATACCGCCCGAGCGTTTGCTGAGCGATCGCGATCGCGACCATCTCCGCGTGGAGGATCGAGCAGTTGTTGCGGGTCACCAGATTGACCCCCGGGGCGATCAGCTTGCCGCTCGCATCAAAGACCGCGGCACCGAAAGGCCCATCACCTCGCTTGACGTTCTCGGCGGAAAGATCGATCACCAAGGCCATCCGGTCCTCAGGGGTGGCATAGACGTCCCCCCGATCTTTGACAAACGGCAGCACCCATCCGGGTAGATCGAACTCGAAGTGTTGTAGCATGGCTTCAGGCCTTCGCGTTGAACAAGCTCATTGTTTTCTCTAAGCCATCGGTGAGCCAGCTCTCAATACACGCCACGCCCCTGTCTAGCGCGTGGTCGAGTTCGGCCTGCTGATCGCCCATAAACGGGCTGAGCACGAAGTCTTTCTGAGGGATCTTGCGGCCGTTGATACTGTTGGGACCGATGCCGATCCGCAGCCGTGGGTATTTTTTCGTACCCAAAGCACGTTCGATGTCAGCCAAGCCGTTCTGCCCGCCCGCCGAGCCTTCGCCGCGCAGGCGGATCTTGCCGACGTCGAGTGCCAGGTCATCGACAAGCACGAGCAGGTCTTCGGCCGGGTCGAGTTTATAAAACGTCATTGCTTCGCCGACCGCCAGCCCCGAGCGGTTCATGTACGTCGTCGGCTGCATCAGGATGCAGCGGTGCGGCAACATCGGGTTCCCGACGAGTAATTCGCCATCGAGCACACCGGCGTGGAATTTGTGTTTAACGCCGGTGAGGTTGTGACGCATCGCGAGTTTCTCGACGAGCATGAAGCCGGCGTTGTGGCGGGTCTTAATGTAGTCCGGGCCGGGATTGCCCAAGCCGACGATCAGTTTCATGGCTTAGCGCCGGCCTGCGAGGGCCGGGTTCATCAGGTTGTGAACGCGATAGACGGTCAATGAAAGCCGGTCCCTGTCGAGGCCGCGCTAACTTGTGTTCGCTGATGAATCAGCCTTACCCGCCGTCCTCTTCCTTGCCCTTGTTGATGATTTCGGGTTCGGTGGAGTCCCCTTCGATCGCTTCTTCGACCGAGGCCGCGACCTTCACGCCGCTGATCTGGCAGATGAGCTGCTCAGCGGGCATCACGATCGTAATACCGGCAGGCGGCGTGACGTCTGCGACGGTCACGGGCACGCCGCCGGGTAGCTCGGAGATATCGTGCTCCAGGTGCGAGGGGATCGCGTCGGCGCGGCAGCTGATCTTCACCATCGTGGTGGGGTGGTCCAGCACGGTACCGGCCTCACGCAAGGCGACGGGCTCGCCGAGGAGTTGCAACTCGACCTCCACTTCAATGGTCTCTGACATATCGACACGCTCCAGGTCGACATGGATGATGTGCGTGCCGAAGGTGTCCCACTGCACGGCCTTGATCAGGGTGTGCTCGCTCTTGCCGCCGAGCTTGATGTCGATGACGTGTGCTTCGTCGTTGAGGATCTCCATAAACGCTTTGGCATCAACCGTGACGTGGACGGCGTCTTGCTTGTGCCCGTAGATGACGGCGGGGATCAGGCCTTGTTCGCGCTCCCGCTTGGCGTAGCGGGTGCCGATCTTGGTGCGTTCGGTGACGTCGAGGGTGGGGGTAGTTGTGGTGCTCATGGTTGGGTTCCTTTGATTCTAGTGTTCTTCTCGGGTGATTTGCTTGGGGTTGTTCTGAGTCGGGTTTAACGCTTACCGCTGCCGGTTTGGAGCAGGGAGCTCACCGAGCGGTTGTGGTGGATACGGTGGATGGCTTCTCCGATGAGGTCCGCGACAGAAAGCACGACGAGCTTGTCGCCGATCGGGTCGCAGCGGTTACCCGCGGGGATCGTGTCGGTCACAACAAGGCGGTCGATCGGTGCTTCGTTGATGCGTTCCATAGCAAGGCCGACCAGGACCGGGTGCGTGCAGGCAACGGTGATCGACTTTGCGCCGTGTTCCTTGAGCATGCGAGCGCCATTGGCGACGGTGCCGGCGGTGGAGATCATGTCGTCGACCATGAAGACGTTCTTGCCCTTGACATCCCCGATGAGGTGAGCGGCGTCAACATCGCTGCCGGACTTGCGCCGCTTGTCGACGATGGCGATATCGATCCCGAGCTGATTGGCGAAGTTGGAGGCCATCTTGACGTTGCCGACATCCGGGCTGGCCATCACGGCATCTTCACCGGACTCGTCGCGGAGCTTGCTGAAGTAGTTGAACAGCACGGGCGCTGCGTTAAGGTGATCCAGGGGGATATCGAAGAACCCCTGGATCTGCGCGGCGTGCAGGTCCATCGCCAGCACGCGGTTGGCCCCGGCAGCGGTGATCAGGTTCGCGACGAGCTTGGCGGTGATCGGGGTCCTGCCCTCGTCCTTCCGGTCCTGTCGGGCGTAGCCGAAGTAAGGGATCACCGCGGTGATCTGCCCGGCGCTCGCACGGCGGAGCGTGTCGATATAGATCAGAAGCTCCATCAGGTGTGCGTTTACCGGGTCGTGCGTGGATTGCACGACGTAGCAGTCGCGCCCGCGCACGTCTTCGTCCAGCTTTACCAACAACTCGCCGTCAGGGAACATGCGTGTTGTGCCGTTCCCAACGGGCAGGTCGAGGTAGTTGCAGATACGCTCGCAGAGGTCACGGCTGGCCCGGCCGTGAAAGATCTTGATGGCGTCGGTGTCGGCTGCGCTCATGTGTTGGCTCCGTTCGCAGCGGCGTTCTTTGGCATGTTCAGCCGGCCACGCAAAATAAGGTCCACTTCTGCAAGCTGATCGGGGTTATTGATCGACAGGACATCCTCGGGCGGCACCGCATCGACCACGGTCACTGTCTGACCATTCGCTTTCAGTAGGCCCGGTGCGTCGGTGATGTAGTACTCGCCCTGCGCGTTGTGGGCACTGATCTGATCGATAGTCTTGAACATCTTCTGGCTATTGAAGCAGTAGTAGCTGGGATTGACCTCGCAGATTAGGCGCTGCTCATCAGTCGCATCCCCCTGCTCGACGATGGCGTCGAAGTGGCCATCGCCGTCGCGGACGATCCGCCCGTAGCCGGTGGGTTCTTCGATAATCGATGTCGCCAGCGTCGCGGCGGAACCGGTCCGGCGGTGGACCTCAACGAGTCGGCTAAGCGTCTGCGCCCGGATCAGAGGCCCATCGCCCGCCAGCACAAACACGTCCCCGATCGGCTGGCCCTCGAACGCGGGCTCGGCCATCTGCACCGCGTGCGCGGTACCAAGCTGCTCGGTCTGCTCGACGAACTCAACGGCTTCTTCGTCGGCTAGCGCTTCGCGCACGAGCTCCTGCTTGTACCCCACGACTAGGATACAGCGTGAAGCCCCGGCCTCTTTGCAGGCCTTGACAACCCACCAAACCATCGGCCTGCCCGCGACCTCATAGACGACCTTCGGCAGGTCGCCACCCATGCGCGTGCCCTTGCCCGCGGCCATGATGATCGCGTCGATGCGTGGGTTTTTGTCGGTCACTGCGTGCCTTTCAGTCAAGCCGCGATGCTACGCATCGCCGACAAAGCGTGATACGTTTGTCTGTGTCACCGGTGATGCGCGGCATCGCGGCTAGGACAACACATCGGGAAAACAAAGTTGGCCCACCAGGACTTGAACCTGGAATGGCTGTACCAAAAACAGCTGTGTTGCCAATTACACCATGGGCCAAAACGGACTACATTGCCCCCGACATTAGGGGCGAGGGGTCCTTTTGGTGCCGTCAGGAGACGACGGAAAGGATCCCGACCAATTCACGAAGGCGTTTGGTTAGAGCCGGGTCGGTGCTCGGCTCGCTCCGCTGTCTGTGCCTCGGCCCAATAGGCTTTGTCACAGTCGACGATTCCGCGGAAGCATAGTTTAGCTGGGGGCGTCTGGGGGGTCAAAACGGGCGTCATGCCACAAGATACTCCAAACTACGAACAAGATGCTCCCGGTAGCGAGACACCCCACAAAAGAACTAAGCGACACCAGCCTGACAATTTCGTTGTAATCGTCTGGATTGCCACCTTCTGACGCCCCAAGAAACCCTTTTACGAATCCAGCTCCAAAAGCGATCGGCACGGGGAGGATCAGTACCGCGCCAATAAGTCTGGCTTGGATCCCTTGCACTAAGAACCGATGCGATAGTTTTAGGCGACCGTTTCCGAGGGCATAGATTCCAGTTACCAGCATGATCAACCTCAGAATATCAATGGTAGTCATGCGCGAAGCCTTATCTCGGGTGTGCTCTCATCAAACCCGAGCGATTTCCAGCATCCGCTGCGGGCTCTCGGGCTCGCCTGTTCGAGCGCTGAGCAGGCAGGCGTGGCAGCAGGCCAACGCGTGCTGCTCACGGGTCGCCCGGTGCTCGGGTGGCGGGGTGCGTTGGTCGATGAGGCGGCGCCACTGCGCGGCGAGTTGATCGAGATAACCCGGCTCGAGATCGGCGTCGAGATGGTCAACGACTTTGCCGCTGGTCTCGGTGAGCTTGTAGCCGCCGGTGGTGATGACGAGCTGGGCCTGGTCCCCGATGACGGTGAGCCTGCGGGTGAGTTCGGCCGCATGGTCAGAGACGAGGACGCCTGCGCTGCCGACCCCGGGTAGACGGGCGTGCGCGGTCAGGCGACCCGTCAACTGCCTCGGGTCATCGGGCACCGTGTTCGTGCTGCCGCCAGTGCTGAGCTCGGCGTCGATACGCTCGGGCAGATCGATGAAGTCGAGCACGCTGATCCAGGCGTCAAACAAGCGGAAGAACATCGAGCCAGAGTCGGCGCTGCCGGCGTGTGTCATCTGCACCGCGCGGTGCTCGCCCAGCGAATCGTGGGGCGCCGCGGCCGCGAGGAAGCCTGCCGATCGGTCGAAGGCCGGGGCGTGGACGATACGGCCTGCCGGGCGGGTGCTGCCATCCGCGGGCTTGGTGATCCGGTACGCCTGTGCGTGCTCGGCAACCGTCGCGCCGACAGGCTCGATCGCGAGGACCTTGGACCCCTGGGCGACGGCCATGGGCAGGTCATCCTGACCGACCCCCTCGACTGTGCCCAACAGGACAAACGCCGAGGGGTGCTGGACGAGCACCTGCCGCAGGTCATCGAACATCGGGATGTCGAGATGTGTCGCCCAGTCGCTGGCGGCGTGGGACTTCGGCGAGCCAAAGGCGATGGGGCGGACGCTCGTGCCCATCATGTCCAGTAGCGACCGCACAGTCACGAGCCGATCATCATCGACCCAGACCGTCACTTCGGGTGCGCTTACATCGCTTGCCATAGGTGAAAAGATACCAGTTGGGGATTGATGGTGTTGGATTGATTGAACCACAGAGGTATGGAGTGTATAGGGATCAATCAGAGGTTTTATCAAGTAAAAACACAATCACTTCTCCCGGTCTCTATGTCCTCTGTATCTCTGTGGTTCAAATCGATTCGTTTTTCAGTCGATGGATAGTAGAATAGAGTTGTGGCGCGGACGAGATAGCCGCGGGGTTAGGCTCTGCCTGATCACGAGGAAAGTCCGAGCACGGCAGGACACGGTGGTGGGTAACGCCCACCGGCTCCGCTGGTGACGGTGGAGTTAGGGACAGTGCCACAGAAACAAACCGCCGAGGGAGGGGCGAGGCGCGAATACGAGGATAGGGTTTGTCATAAAGACACTCCATCCTCCCCTCGATCCTCGCCCCTCCCCCGGTAAGGGTGAAAAGGTGTGGTAAGAGCGCACCGGGTCGTTGGTGACAGCGATCGCTAGGCAAACCCCACCGCGTGCAAGCCCAAGCAATCCCAGGCAGCTTGCTGCCGCCGCCGGTCCGGCGTGGGATGGGTAGGGTGCTAGAGCCGGTTGGCAACAGCCGGCGTAGAGAAATGGCTATCCCGCAACGGCGAAAGCCCGCGCGGAACAGAACTCGGCTTACGTGCCGCGCCACACTAAAAACCCCTCGGCAAATGTCGAGGGGTCTTTAGTTCTTGACCGGTCTTAGAAGCTTAACAGAACAAGTCTATCGCACGGCTTCGGGACGCTTGCCAGGGATTTCCTCCCACCGATAAGAGCCACTCTTGGAGTAGCTCAGACGCCAGCTCTTGCCGCTCCATGTGTCGAGCATCACGGTATCGACGCGGCGAACCGTAGGCGGGTTCTCTCTGCCATCTTCGTTTTCTAGTCGTGTGATCTCCCCAGTAATGATTACGAACCGTTCTCTGGTTGATTCAAACTCGATCGATGTATTCTCTTTACCAGTTTCACCCGGGCCTTGCGCTTGGATGTGCTCAAACGAGATCATCGCGACGATGAAAGCGAGTACGGCGGCAGGTATCCAAATACGATTCATCTGCGTTGTCCTTGTTGGTACATGGATATAGAAACAATTAAAGACACATTAGATTTTGTAGCCGTTTGTATCAATACTCTTTTTATATTGTGTTTTATATTTTGTTTGATGTACTAACCCTGGAGGATTACATATGCGCTGTCACTGGGAAAAATGCTCGGCTGTTTGTAAACCCAATCATGTATCCGGGTGTATTTCGTATGCACTTATACATGTTGCTCACTAAGACAACAACAAGATGATCGGCGACATAATAATCGTTATGAAAAGCGCAATAGCGCTCAATCCGATTACAACGAAACAAACTCGGAACAGCAACGGCAGTTCGCGGAGGTGCCGCCGCGAGAGTAGTGGTGCAATCTGACGCGTTGCCCTGATGCGGTTGACATGTAGCGAAGTCGGCTTGTTATTATGTGGTTTCACAGAATTCAGCCTAACGCCTCTGGTAATGCATAGCCGAGAAAAAACCCTGCGGTAAGCGCAGGGTTGAGAGTCCGTGCTGGTTTGAATGATCAGTTGCCGAGAATGAACCCGGTTGTATCCGACGTCGGCCGCTCGGTCAGCGCGCCGAGTGCACGGGCGGCGGAGAGTGCGGTTTCACCGGCGGAAGACTTCACCAACGCGATGAGTTGATCGGTCTGCTCGCGGTCGAGCTTGTTGCCATAGGCTTTGGCGGAGTCGGCCAGAGCATTGAGCATCGCGATCTGCACGTCGCCGACCCGCTCGATGCCCGCGGCCGCAAGGCCGGCCTGTGCGGCTTCCGAGTCGAACTGCGCGAGCACACCCGCGGCACCGGTCGCAACCGCGGTGCGGTCGTCGTCGAGCGCTTCGATCAGGATCGGCTCGACATCGGCCGCGTTGTAGATCGATTCCTGGCCGGCCATGTGGTCGAGCAGGTCCAGCGCGGCGGTCGCATAGCCTTCGGCTTCGTCCTCGCTGATCGGGCTGCCGCCGTAGGTCGAGATGGTTTGTTCTGCAAGCTTCTCGAGGCGGTCCAGTTCATTGTCGCCGCCCTCGGGGTTGAGCGTCGCGGCGGTCTGGACGCCGGGGTAGTTGACGCTGATCGCGGAAGCGACGCCCGAGTCAACGAGCGCGAGGATCGGCGAGATCGTCAGCGTGCCATCGGCCTTGGCGTCGGCGTACATGGCTTCAAAGCCCGCGAAGTCGCCTGTGTAGACGATCAGATCGACCCCGGGCATCACGGCACGGGCCTTGGTCGCGGCGCGGTCGAGATTGATGTCGCCCACGGCCTTGTAGTCGACGTTCTCAAGCGCGGCGGTGAGGCTGTCGGCACCGGTGGGCGAGATGACCATCGCGTTGAGTTCGTCAGACTGACGCACGGCCTGGCCGAGCACAGGCACGACGCTGGTCGAGCCGTCGAACGCTTCCGCAGGCTCCGCGCTGGCGAGGGTGATTGCGGCGGTATAACGGACACGGCGGTCGGCATAGAAGAGCGCATCCAGGACCGGAGCACGGTTGTCGGTGCTGCCGAGCAGGACGTTGTTACCAACGGTCCGGGCCATCGATTCGATGCCGTCGAGGGCGAGGGCCGGGTCGTTGTCGGCTAGGCCACGCTCAAGCACGGCCTTCTGCTGCGAGGCGCCGGAGATCAGCAGGTAGAACGTCGCGGGGTTAGGCAGCTGGTAGCCAGGGTCCTGTTCGCCGGCCAGGCGGTTCTCACGGCGGAGATTCGAGGCCAGATGCAGCGTGACCGCAGAGTCCATTTCGGAGTCGAGAGTCAGTGCGGTCGCGGCGTTTTGCATGGCGAGTGAGTCGGCGTAGACACGCTGAGCCACCGCGACAGGGATCAGCCCGCCGTTGTCACGGTAGTTCCAGACGATGCCGGTTTCGTTCGCGAGGTCCATGCCCAGCAACTCGCCGTTCTCGGTACCGACGTTGTACTTGGCCTGTCCGACCTTAACGAAGAGTTCAGCCGCGGAGCCGGTTGCATCAACGCCGGAGCTGTCCGCGATCTGTGCGAAGGAAGCGAGGCAGACGGCCTTAACACTCGAGCCGACGTCGCTGTCCGCGACAAGCTTGAGGTAGGGCAGTGCTTCGGGGTAGCCGATGTCTCCGACAACACGGGCGACATACTCCTGCGTCACCGGGTCGAGGCTGGGCAGAGCGACAGACAGCGGGTAGGTCAGTTCTTTGCCGACCTCAATCATGGCGTTGATCGCACGTGCGTGCAGCCGTTTCTGCGAACTATCTTGCAGAACTTCAAGGAAGTAGGGGGCTGCGAACTGACCGGTGGCTTTGAGCCTTTGGATCGCGAGATATTCGGCCTGGGTATTCTGCTCTCCGAGGGTTTGAATATCGGCACGGATCTGCTCAGGGTCACGAGAGCGTTCGATTTGTGCGGCCTGGTACTTGTCTTCGATGGCCTCCCACGTTGCCTTAAGCGATTCAGGGATGCCGATCTCTCCAACTCCATCAACCGGGTAGGAGCGGTTGACCGGGTCTTCGATCGCTGCAATAAACGCTGCGTTGTCCAGGGCAAGGAGCTTGTCACCAAACGGTCTGGCCTGCTCGGGTCGAGCGACGTTCACAAAGTGAGCAAACATCTGCCAGTTCTTGGCGTTCACGTCCTGCTGTGCATGGGCGGACGGGCTTGTCAGGCAGAGCGAGAGGGCCAGCGACGGGGCTAGCAGGGCACGCAGCGACAGTCTCATAGGGGCAACTCCGGCGGAGGCGTGTGGGGGATCTGGACGGTGCAATCTACTTTGCCAAGCCCCTTGCGTCAAGGATTGTAAGCCTGTTACTCGGCCTGTTTTAGCGCCAAAAGCCTCTGCCTGGGGGGATGGGAGGTGTGCCGTAAGATCGAATTGGCAGAAACCAGCGGCGTCTCAGGCCCAAAACCCTTACACTTGGCTCATACGATGAATCGGATTATTCCGGCCCAGAGGCCCCGACTGCAAGCATGTTCAAGTTCCTGGTTTTTGAAGGCGACCACCCCGCAGAATCGTGGCCGGTCCGCAACGCCTACCTCGTGGGGGCGGACGCCAACGCGATCCGCTCGGACATCCACTTCGAGGACGGTGCGATTATCGTTCAAAAACGTGAAACCGGGGCCGCCGCCTTCATCCTCCAGCACCAGGCAGGCGATATCGGCGAACTCACCGTCCAGACATGCCTGCTGCCTGAGACCGAGTCTCCTTACATCCTCACTCTCGAACTGGCCCGGCACCGGCTGATGCTGCTCTACACCAAGCTCGAAGAGTGGGGCATGTTCGACCTCGACGACGACCACCCGGTCACCCGCCGGGCCAGCGTCGCGCGTGATCTTTTTATCAAAGCGCTCTGCCTGCAGCACGACCAGCCCGCCGACGCGTCACGCATCGCCCAGCAAGCGCTCATCGCTGCGATCGATGGCAGCGAGGAACTCGCGCTGGCGCACTCCGAACTGCTGCTCAACAAACGCAAGACCGCCGGCGCGATGCCCAAGGCACCCATCGGCTGCGGCATCACGATCGAGCACAACGACGACCGGCTCAAGACCGGCCTACGCAACCACTTCGACTTTGTGCAGTTGCCCGTGCCATGGAAGACCGTCGCGCCCGAAGAGAACGGCTACGCATGGGACCGGATGGACGACTGGGCCCAATGGTCCGGCCGATCACGCATGCCCGTCATCGCCGGCCCGGTCGTATCGTTTGAGCCCACATGCCTGCCCGACTGGCTCTATATCTGGGAGCACGATTACGACACCGTCCGTGACCTGATCTACGAGCAGGTCGAGCGCGTGGTCAGCCGTTACAAGAACGTCGTGCAGATGTGGAATATCGTCTCTGGCCTCCACGTCAACAGCCACTTCACGTTCACGTTCGAACAGCTGATGGACCTCACGCGGATGTGCACGATGCTGGTCAAGAAGATCCAGCCCAACGCGAAGGTGATGATCGAGCTGCGCGACCTGTTCGGCGAGTACTACGCGAACAACCCGCGGTCGATCCCGCCGATGATGTACGCCGACCTGGTTGTGCAGTCGGCGATCGGTTTCGATGCGTTCGGCCTCCGCCTGCCGATGGGCCAGGCTGTGCAGGGCCAGCACACCCGCGATCTGATGCAGATCAGCGCGCTGCTGGACCAGTTTGCACACACCGGCAAGCCGCTGTACCTCACGGTCTCAACGCCCAGCGAGCCGGTGACAGAGATGATGATCGCCAAGCCGGATTCAGACGAGCCGGTCGACGCGGAAAGCGGTTACTGGCGTCGGCCCTGGTCAGAAGCGGTGCAGTCGCGCTGGCTCGAGGCGGTCTTCCAGATCGCGATTAGCAAGCCCTTCGTCGAGGCGATCGCCTGGCAGGACCTGATCGATTACCCCAATATCGAACTGCCGTTGTCGGGCCTACTCGATGAAGAAATCCGGCTGAAGTCCTCGTTCCGCAGGCTCGTCGGGTTCAGGCAAGGGCTGCACAATATCGGCAAAGGTGATTCCCCCAACGAACTGAGCGAGAGCTTCGACGTCAAGGGTGATGGCGACAGCATCTAATTTTTATATGGCCCAAATGGATCGAACTTCTCAATCAGTCGCGGTGTTCTTGCTTGCAGGCGTTTTGCTGCTGGTCTGTTTCGTCACCATGCTGCGCCAGCCTGAACGAAACGATGAAATCCTCGGCACAAGCCCGATCGCCTACCGGATCGACCCCAATCAAGCCGACGCCGACACGCTCTGCCTCCTGCCACGCATCGGCCCGGGCATCGCCCAGCGCATCAGCGACGACCGCGACGCCAAAGGCCCGTTCACCTCCGCCGCAGACATGACCCGCGTCAAGATGGTCGGCGACAAGACCGCCGCAGCCATCGAGCCGTGGGTCGAGTTCGACTAGCCCCCTGCACGATTGTGACGTGGCGCAGAACGTGTATGTGACGGCATCTAGATATCAGGCCAGGAAATCCAGCCGCGCACAGCTGGTGCGCCGCCGCGCACGCGCGACCCCAAAGCCGGCAATAGCATAAGCGGTCTTCAACGAATCATCTGCCCCTATCCTAAGACCGCCGACACCGGCGGCGGCTTTGTTTTGATCCAACCCTCAATCAAACCCCGCCCCCAATCCCCGCGCGCACAATCAAAACGACCTCCCCCGATCCCCAGCCCGCGCTAGGCGACGCAGCGACCGTCAAAAGACCAACCCCGCCGAAGCCCGCACCGCGTGTGTGCTCTGGTATCAGCGTCAGCGAACCTCCGGAACAAGCCGACTCGGATCATTCAAAGACGATTTGCTCCGGGACCTGATGCCCTATTTTGATCGTACCTGTCGAGGGTCCACCACCTGCGCCATTAGCCGGCACTCAACCCTCCTCACCACTTTCAAACTCGCCGGCGACGCAGGACCAACAACCCGCCCATCCCCAGCAACGCCAGCGAGCCGGGCTCGGGGATCGGGGTGAATTCCGAAGGCAGCAGCGCGCCCGTGATGAACAGGGCGTAGTCCTGGCTCCCGCCATCGAGCGTGCCGGCGTGATCGATATGCAGCGTCAACTCGGTACCCACCCAGAACGTACTGACAAACACCTGCGTGAAGTTGTCCACCCGGTTGTGGTCGTCGCGGGTCGCGTCGGCGTCGGGGTTGTCCGGGTCCAGCGCCCAAGGGTAGAAGGTGTTGCCATACTCATCAGTGACCCAGATGTCCAGGTCGTTGACCAGCTTGGGGGTCCGGTCGTTGGGGGTGTAATTAATAAAGTCGTACGTCGCCGCGGGGTCTAGCCAGCTCAGCGAGGCCTTGAACGGGTCGCCCGTCCCGATCAGGTCGATGGTAAGGGTGTCGCCGTCCTGCAGGGTGTCTTCCCATGCGTGGCGTTCGCGGATGGCCCAGGGCGTGCTGGTCGATTCGGTGATGTGCCCGGCGGCCTCGGCGGCGTTGATCAGCCCGTAGCCGGTGGCGTAGTCCGGCCCGAAGCCGTACGCGGTCGCGTTGGTCGCGGTGTGCATCAGCAGGCCCTTCTGCGTCGCCGAGTCCGGCGTGTACCCGCCGTTCTCGTTGCGCCAGTGCTCGAGGAGCAGCGCCGCCGTCCCCGCGGCGTTGGGTGAAGCCATCGACGTGCCCGAGGCGTAAGTGTATTGAGTGTCACCATAGTCGTCTGCGCTGTAGAGCAAGTCGCCGTTGGCGACCAGGTCGACACCGAGGCGGCCGTCGTCCGTGGGGCCGTAGGAGCTGAACCAACTGGTGGCGATGCCGTCGGCCGGGCTGGGCGGCGTCGGGCCGGGGACCGGGTACGGGTCATAGTTAAAGACGGGGTGCGGGTCGAGGGTGTAGTCCAAGACCGAACCGATCACAACGTTGTTTTTTGCGGTTTGGTAATCGCTTAGCGTGTCGTAGTCAAAGGAGACTACGGCGCGATCGTTACCCGCCGCGAAGAAGGCTAGGTGCTTGGGCCGCTGGAACAGTGCGTTGTCTAAGCTGGCAGAATTCCAGTTGTACCGGCCGTAGTTATTTGGCTGGCCACTCAGGTCGTTACCATAAGAATGGTTGGAGATATCGATCTGAGTCTCGCTGATGATCTCGGTTCCGACAAGAGAGGAGCTGTAAGAGACGATGTCGACGCCGGGCGCCGCGCCCCAGGTCTGTTCCTTGCCGGGGATGTGTGCCCCGCCGAGTGGGCTGGCAACATGGGTCGCGTGGCCGCTGTAGGACCCCGACGGGGTTTCGCCGAAGCTGACGCGGGTCGGCCCGTCCCACAAACCGGTGACTGAGTTGTAAGAGGCGAACGTCTCATGCGTATCACTGATTTCCCAGTTGCCAGTCGCGGAGCTTTCCCACACCCCGACGGTGACGCCCGCGCCGGTCAGGTCCAGGCCCAGACCCCCGCCGGACCAGAGCTGGTCCGCGTTGGTCGAGTCCGCCGCATCCAGATTGGCCGCCACGGGCCCGGCCACTAGCAGCGCTGCGGTGGTCACGGCCAATACACCAACGCCTTGCCCCGTGGGCAGGCGGCGATACAGAAACTTCTTAAACCCCATCATGTTGGTTGCTCCTCGATCGCTAAGCGATCGGTTGCGGCGGCTTACCCGCCTGATGAATCGAAC
>JBCDKD010000007.1:0-90232 GCA_039024275.1 Planctomycetota bacterium
CCGCGCATCCTCTGCGACGTGCGGCTCGGCAGGAGCCTAGCCCTCCCACAGACCGCTACGCCTCGATCCACCAAGAGACCACGATGAACTTCTCAACCGACCGGGACCTGCTGCTCTACGAGCCGACGCTGTTCAACGACCTGCCCTGGGTCGCGCAGCAGCGGGTCAGCGTGACCGATGGCGAGGTCACCGGCACCGCGCTGGCTTCGGCTCAAGCCGACTTCGAGGCCGCTCAGGTCGGCGCCGGCTCGGTGCTGCTGGTCAACAAGACGCCGGTCGAGGTGCTGGCACGCATCGACGCGATGACGCTGACCGTGTCGCTGCCACGGGCACGCACCACCGACGCGGCCATCCCGCCGGGCGATGTGTCTTCGGCCAGCGTTGTGGCACGGGCGTTCGCGCCGCAGGCCGAGCTGGTCTGCGGCTCGCTGCTGCGGATGCTCGGGCTCGACCGCGATGACCCCGACCGGCCGCTGGATGCCGAGGCCGTGGTGTCCCTCACGCTCATGGCCCGGCTCGAGACGCTCGGCACGCTCGAGCGTGTCTACAGCAGCGCCGCGGCGCTCACCGGCGACAACGACGCCCTGCTCTTCAAGGCCGCGGAATACCGCCGCCGACTGCTCGACGCCGCGGCGAGGTGCCCGGTCCGGATCGATACGACCGGCGACGGCCTGCCCGACGAGAAGCGCTACGTCGGCGTCGGCCGGCTGACCCGCGCTTGAGCGTGCGTACACGGCCTGCCTGAGGTGGGATCGGCGTCCCGCCTGTCGTCACGACGCAGCCGTGAGGTGCCTGCTTTGGACCAAGCCCGAACAGCGATTGAGACGACCCCCGCACTGCTTCATGGAGTACCCCACGTGATCACATTCAACGGCCTGGGCCTCTTCGGCAGCGGGCCAAGCACCATCGAGCCGGGCCCGTACGAGTCCCGCGACGCGGTGATGGAGGCGCCCGGCACGATCGGCGCCTCCGCCATCACGCAAGGGACCCGACCCCGCACGCTCCGCCAGCAAGGCACACTCGTTGCCGACGACGAAGCAGCACTACAAGCCCTGATCGACACGATCCAGGCACAGGTCGGGTCCGGTGCCGCGGCATTGATTGATCAGCACGGCAAGGCCTGGCCCAACTGCCTGATGCAGCGCTTCGAGACGCACGCGTTCCGCCGGCTCGGCCCGCGCACCACGACGCGTTACGGCATCACCTACCTGCAAGCCCAGCCATGAGCCATCCCACAACACACAACGCGACCCAGCAGGTGTTCGAGCTTGTCCTCGCACGCCCGGTGGCCGCGCCCGACCTGCAGCAAGGCGGGCTGGTCCACCTGCTCTGGCGTGCACCCCATCAGGGCGACCGGCTGGTCCAGGTCTACCTCAACGGCCGGCTGTCGGGGGCGTCACGCTCGATCACCGAGCGCGAGGCCTGGCTCGTGGTCGATCACAACGGGCACACCGAGATCGAGCTGCTCGCGGTGAGCCCGTCGGCCGCATCCACCGACCTTGCCAGCGAACTGGCCGGCGTGCAACCCGCGACCCAGCCCTCGGCATCGGTGACCCTGCTGCGCGATCACGGCTTACCCGTGGACGCCAGCGTGTCTGCCTCGGTGCTAGGCCATGCCGGTCGCGACCGGGCCCCGCTGTTCTCGCCGACGGATGCGCGGGGCGGTTTCGGCGCGGTCTTTGGCGAGGGCGGCTTTGGGTACGACGCCGCCACCGGCCCGGGCCTGGGACTTGGGGAGTTGGGCTTTGGCCCGCTGGGCAGCGGCGGCGGAGCCCTGCGTTGGCGCAACGACTCGCTTCAAGCCGGCACGCACACGCTGGACCTCTCGCTCAACGACCCGGCGGGCCGGCCTGCTGCCGAGAGCCTAAGCCTGGAGCTCACCATCGATCGGCTGCCCGCCCCGCCGCAAGATGTCGCGGTGGCCGAGCCATTCAACCTCACCTGGACCTGAAACGATGCCTGAAACCTACCCCGCGGACAGCGAGCTGCTCGCCCTGTCGCAGGACGACGCCACCGGCGTCGAGTATATCCCGACCGGGCAGTCGCCTTATGCCACCGCGTACCGGCGGATGCTCTACCGCCTGCTGCGCGCGGCCGAGCGGGCCAACGACCTGCGCGTCTACCCGGTGGGTGGCCGGCTGGTCGGCGTCCGGGCCGGCCGGTGCTTTGTGGGTGATCAGCCAAGGGAGGTGCCCGCGCCGAGCCCGATCGAGCTAAACCCGGACGCGACCACACACGTCTATGTGAACGAGGCCGGCACGGTCACGACCTCGACCGCCGGCCCGCCCACCGACCGCGCGACGTTTATCCCGCTGGCACAAGTCGTGACCGACGGCGACAGCATCACGCAGCTCACCGACCTGCGTGGCGAAGCGATCCTCCAGGCCCAGACCGCGGCGCTCGCCGGCATCACCGCCTCAACCGACGAGATCAACCAGGCGCTAGCAGGCATCGACGCGGGCGTTACCGCGGCGGCCCTGTCGCAGCTCACCGGCGGATCACAGACCACCGCCGACTCGCAGCACCGGCACACCGATACCAGCCAGTCTGTCGACGGCCCGGCAACGATCACGTTCTCCAACCAGAGCGCCGACAGCGCGGCAACCATCGGGGTCGATTTCGCGCTCCCGCTCGCGATGCCGGACGTCACCCGGCTCGGCGTCGACCGCGCGACGGGCTACCTCACCCAGTCGCACCTCGGCCAGGCCTACCACCTGCTCGGGACCAGCACGATCCAGTGGACCCACAGCGGCGCCCTGTCCTCAACGATCACAGGCCGGTTGATCGGCAGCGCCCCGATCAGCGGTGAGGTCGTTGGCCTGGCCCTCTCGGTCAGCCTCAACACGCAGTCCAGCGACCCCGCCGACGGCCTCTCACTGACCGCGTCGGTCAACGGCAGCACGCTCACCACAAGCCCGGCCACGCTGACCGCTGCCGACGGCGCGGGCTTCCGCTGCACCGATCAGGGCGACGGCAGCGCCGCCGCGCTCGCCACCAACGGCACCCAGGATGTCTCGCGCGGCGACCTCATCACCCTCGACCTGACCTACACCGCCAGCGGCACCGTGACGCAGCAACCAACCGACACCGCCGTGCTTGCCGTCATCAAGCCCGACCGCCCGGCGTGACCGGCCGTACGCACCCAGCAGGAACCCGCCATGCCCCCGCAAGACCTCACCAGCCACCAGATCGCATCGCTCGTCGGCGGCACCCACCCCGTCACAGGTGTCCGCTACCCCGAGGCGGGGCTGCAGCCCTACTACGAGTGGCTGATCCGTTCGCTGCACCGACTCGCGGACGCATCCGCGGGCGACCTGCGCGTCTGGCCGGACGCCGATGCTGCGGCATCCGTTTGGATCGCACCGGGCCGCTGCTCGATCGCGGGCCAGCCGCTGCACTACACGGGCGGATCGGTTGGTCTGGGCCTGTACAACAACGGCACCGCTTTGATCTGGATGCAGAACAACGCGGGCAGCGCCGAAGTCGGTGCTGCGGATAGCGCCTCGGGCTGGCCCGTTGGTGGCCACCTCCGGCTCGCCGAGGCGCAGCTGGAGGGCGGCTCGGTGACGCAGCTCACCGACCTCCGCTTCGAAACCATCCTCAAGGCATGATGCCATGGCGATCTTAAAAGCGTTTGATTTTGAAGTGCCCGCGTTCGGCGAGTTTGCCCTCCCGCCGTTCGAGGTCCCCCGCTACCAAGACGCGGTCATGGCGTTGAACCCCTTGGCGTACTGGCGCTTCGGCGACAACGCAGGCGATGCCCTGGCGGACGAGACCGGCACGCACCCCTTGACCATCACCGGCCCGCACACGCCGGGCCAGGCCGGCGCGATCGCGAACGACTCCGACACCTCGGTCTTCATGTCCGGCGGGACCGCCCGTGCCGCTTCTCCGGTGCTGCCGTCCGCGACGAACGCGCCGTTCTCCATTGCGTTCTGGATCCGCCGACCCCTGGGCGCCGTCTTCAACGGCGGGTTCATGGGCCAGTTCAGCGGCAGCTACCTCGCCGGGGAGTTGCGGCTCCACCTCACGGCCAACGCGAACCTGCGCTTCACCCAACTCAACCAGTTCGATTTTCATAGCGTCCAGGCGATCGGCACGGCCTGGCGGTTCGCGGTGCTGACACGATCATCTGCCGGCCTTGCGAGCTGGTACCTCGACGGCGAACGCGACGCGGCACAGCCCGGCGCGGGCGCATCGATCCCCCAGAACCCGTTCGAGATCGGGACCATCGACCCCAACGCCCCCGTCTTCTACCTCGACGAGCCCGCCGTTTTTGATTTTGAAATGACCAGCGACCAGGTGCGGTGGCTCGATGGCTTAGGCCGCGCCTCGCTCGCCTTGCCGCCCGGAGTGTAAAGCCCCGCGATGACCCCGATGCTCTCCCAACCCGCCGATGCCGGCCCGCCCGGGCTACCCGGCAAGACCGCCATGCGCGTCGACACCGCGCTCGGGGCCGGGGCGGTGCTGCACGCCTTCGATACCGATCAGCCGGTCCTCCACGCCCGGTGGTTGTTCCGCACCGACACGGCTGGTGCCGGCAGCATCGCTATCGCGGGCGGCATCGATCCTGCCGGGTTAAGCGGTTGGCAGCTGTGGCTGGACACGGACCCGCGGCAGGTCCGCCTGGGCATTGGCGGGGCTCAACTCGTCGCCGAGCTACCCGACGCGTTGGCCTGGCACTGCGTCGAGGTTCGGCTGGACGCGGCGGATCACACGGCCGGCCTGCACCTCAACGGCGTCGAGCGCGACGCACAGGCCACGCCGTTGAACCCGACGCGGTACGTTTGGCTCGGGGCCGCGTTCCCCGCCGATGGTTTTGTCGGCACCATCGACTTCGACCGCTGGGCGCTCTCGACGCAGCCCATCGGCGTGCCGCTGGCCAAGCCCACCGCCGACCACGCCGGCGACCCCCGACGCTGGCTGGCGGTCTACAACCGCACGGACGCGGACAGCTGCGCCTGGGCCGATACCTACCGCCACCGCAGGGGCCTGCCCTACGCCAACCTCTGCGGCCTCGATCTACCGACCAGCGAGACCATCGGCGCTGCGTCATTCGAGGCGATGCGGCAGCAGATCAACGCCTACCTCGATGACAACCGCCTGCGCGGCCAGGTCGTCGGCGTGCTCTTGGGATTGAACGTGCCGGGCTACGCCGACCTCGCCGGCCAAGACACGCCGACCCCGATCGCCTCGTACCTGCACACCGACGATCCGCACGGCCTGCCCGTGGTCAACCCGCTGTACCGGGGCACGATCACCCAGCGCCCCACCGCACCCGACTTCGCCGGTGTTCGGCTGACCGGGCGGATCGATGCGGCGAGCCTCGCCGACGCGGTCGCGATGATCGACCGGGCCGACGCGCTGACGGCCGACCCACTGGCGCACGACCAGGGCGCGGATCTTCTCATTGATCTCAACCCCGACAACCCCGATGTCGGCCCGGTCTATACCCAGCCCGTCGCCGACTGGGCCAACGGTATCGGATCGGCCCGGCTGCGCCTGCCGAAGGTGGTCTACGACGGCGCGGCCCCCACCGCGGCGAGCAACGACGCCGTGCTCTGGGGCTGGCGCGATGCCGCCCCGCCGGCAGATTTCTTTGGCCCACCCGCCGGGCGCCGGGCGGCCTGCCTGCAGTTCGCACCCGGGGCCGAGCCCGCGGTCACGGCAAGGGACCCGCTCGCGGCCGACTGGCTCAGCCGGGCCCTGTACGCCGGCTACGCGTACGCCGCGGCACCGAGCCGGGCTTATTCGTTGAGCGCGTTGCCGCTGCCCCACCTGTTCTTCGAAGCGCTGCGGCAGGGCTGGACCGTCGCGGAGGCCTGGCTGGTTGCCAAGCCGTTCCTGCGCGACGCCCTGCAGATCGTCGGCGACCCGTTGATGCCGGTCCCGTTCCCGAAGTCGGGCTACGACGTCTTCGGCCCCGCACCCCGGCTTGATGCGATCGATTTTGAATCGCCGCTGGCCGTCCTGCACGCGGGCGAACGCGGGCTGCCCCTTGCACCCAGCGACCTGCCTGACGAGCACAGCCAAGCCCGGTACCTCGTCCGTCGATTCGATGAACAGGGCCGACCGGATCACGCCAGCGCTTCGGTGCTTGTCTCCATCGCCGGGGGCACGCCCTTCCGACCCGCGCCCCCGGCTTGGCCCACCGAAGAAGGCTGGCCCGCGCTGCAGCGCGGCGGCAAGTCGATACTGAGTGCGCACTGGCCCGCCTCGCTCCGATCACTCGGCGTCGGCTCGGTCCAACTCGAATCGCAAGCGGGCACCGAGCCGCCCGCCACCGCCAACAGCACCACGCCCCAAGCCGGCCAACGCGCGGTGTCCTTCTCGATCGACCACCCAACCCAGCCAACGCGCTACCGCATCACGGCGGTTCAAGGCGACGCGGTGATCAACACGCCGTGGTCCGCAGTGGTCGCACCCGCCGCCGCACCCGGCCGGGCCCTCACGGTGCTGGAGGCCTCATCATGAACCAGGCGATCGCCGCGGTCGGCTCAACCCGCCCCACAACAACGCCCGAGGCGACCACCCCGGTTGTCTTCGTCAACGGGACCCCCGACCCCGATCTGGCGGTGGTCTCTTTAAGGCTCGAGGGGCCGCTCGATACACGGCGGGCGACACTGCATCTTGCAAAACGCCTTGCCGATGATCGGGCAGCACCACCGGGGGCCGAGGTCACCATCGCGGTCCCCCACGCGCTAAGCGATGGCGCGTCCCGTTGGCAGGTGCTGCTCTCTGGCCGGGCCTCTGATCGTGCAGGCGACCAGCTGTCCGGTGCAGAACGTGATGCGTGGGTGGTGCCCGACCGCTTGGCAGCGCTGCTCGATGAGCCGCTCCAACGGCTGCTGCCCCGGCCAGCCGAAGATCTGTTGCTTGGACCCGTGCTGGACCGGATCGCGTCTTGGCTGGGTGCAGAAACGGTGTTCGCGTGCGATGCGCACCTGCTTGCCGAGCGGATCGACGCAACCTCGCCGCAGACCCGATCGATCGCCAGCCTTCTCGGCCCCGTGCTGTCGGACCTCGGCCTGGCGGTCGGGCAGTCGTTGACACTGGAAGGCGCGCGCGTTCGCCGAACGCTGACGGTCCTGCCGGCGCGTTCGGGCCGGCGTGTCGTGTTGCCTTGGCCCGATGACGAAGGCCGGGGCGGGTCGGTCCTCTCGGTCACGGCGGGCCGCCAGGCCCGTCCGCCGCGGGTCTGGGTCGCCCGGGGCGGTCGGCCGGTGGTGGAGGACACGTTTACACTGCAGCCCGGCTGGGATCCCAGCCTGCAGGGCCGGCCCGACAGCGATTACGCCCGGCTGACCAGCAGCGACTTCGGTCTATACGGCCCGGTGTACCGCGCCTGGGTGCTCAACGAAGACGGCGCGTACAACGGCGCACCGTTCAACCTCGGCCAGGCCTTTGACGCGGGCGCGTTGTTTGATCAGCCGGGCACGCTCCGAAGCCCGCTACGCTTTGGCGCGTGCCTGGCACGCGACAGCGCGGGCCGCAGGCTCCCGCCGATCATCGAGTCGAGCACCGACAGCGGCGCAGCATGGTCGGCCTGCCCGGGCCGAGTGGAGGTCATGCGCGACCGCGCCGGCGTGCTGCTGAACGATGACGAGCTGCCAAGCGCGGTCTTGTCTGCCGCCAAGGCGGGCACGCTGCGCCTCCGTGTCACCGCTTCACTGACCAGCCCCGACGCGATCGAAGCGAGACGCTGGGACGGCAACCCCTTCGCGGGCCCCGCGCCCACACGCACCGTCGACCTGGGCGGCCGCTATGCCTGGCGTGCTGTCGCGGCCACCAGCATCCACCGCGACGCGGTCGAGGCCGGCACGCTCTCGGCCGATACCACCGACGATCGCCGCGCCCTGCGGGCAAAGCTCCAGGCGATGATCGCGCAGCAGCCCGGGCCCGCGGTGTCGGCAAGGCTCGGCCTCGCCGGGGCGTGGACCGCGCTGCGCCCCGGCGACCGTGTCGGCGCGGCGCTCGGGCGCGGCGTCGCCCTCGACGGCAGCCCCGCCGGCTTCGCCACACGCGACGCACGCATCCAACAGATCGACCTCGCCTTTGGCGTCTTCAACCACGCCCCCCGCACCACTTTAAGACTGGACTAGCACGTGATGGACAACCCCGAATCGATTGAAAGCATGGCCAAGTTTGGCGTCGCCGGCCTCATGGGTGCGCTCTGGCTCTGGGAGCGGCTGTACTCCCGCAAGCGCGAGCAGCAGCTCACCGAGGCCCACCAACGCCTCACCGCCCAGCAGCAGGAACTGGACGCGCTCATCAACCTGGTCCAGCAGAACACCGCCGCGATCGAACGCTTCGCCCAGACCCAGCAGCGCGTCGCCGACCTGCTCGAACGGATGGACCCCAACCGGCGGGCCGCCTGACGGCTTGTTGCCGGTAATCGATCGCCGTATGCTCCGTGCATGACCCCTCCACCGCTGCGATGGTGCCTTGCTGTGCTGCTGCTGTGCTTGCCGGCCTGCGCGCCCAAAGGCACGCCCGTTGATGAGGGAGACCGCCGTGTGGATGAAGAAGCGGTCGGACAAGGCAGGCAGTGGCCCAAGTGGTTCCCCTGCGCAACGGATGTCCGCGTCCACCCCGCATCCCGCTATGTCAAAGAGCGTGACGCGCTCCGGCTCGAGGCCCGTATCGAGTTGCTCGACCAATTCAACGAGCCGACCAAGGATGTCGGCCTGCTGGTCGTCGAGCTCCGGCTGCTGGACCGCAACGGGCGGTTGGTCCTCGATGAAGAAGGCCGGCAACGCGGCTTCCGCTGGTCGTTCGACCTGTCGACCAAGGACAACCAGGAGAAGCACTGGGACCCGATCGCCCGCGCGTACGTGCTGCCCTTGAAGATCGGCCCGGCCGACACCGACCTGCCCCGGTTCCGCACGGTGCTGGACGTCACCTTCCGCCCGGCCTGGCCGGACAAGCCGATGCTCCCCCAGGGCGACCGCCAGCCCGTCGAGATCCGAACGGATTGGTGAGCCCTTGTTAGCTCCGGGTGGGAACCCGGAGCACGTATCCATCTGAGAGACTTTCAACGGCTCCGGGCTTCCGCCCGGAGTTATTTCAATCCGAGGGTCTCACGCACACGTTGGATCAGCTCCTCCGCCTCCGCCGCCCCGCCCGCCTCCGCGATGATGCGGATGATCGGCTCGGTGTTGCTCGGCCGGACGTGGACCCACTTGCCTTCCCAGTCGACGCGGACGCCGTCCTGAAGGTCGATCTTCTGCTCGGCGAACGCGGCCTGCATCTTCTCCGGCATCGTTTCGAGCACGGCCGGGTCGATGTCGGCCTTGTCTTTCACGATCGCATAAGTGGGGATGCCTTTGACGACCGCGCTGAGCGGCTGCTTGCGCGCTGCGATGAGTTCGAGGATGTAGGCCATGCCGATGATCGAGTCGCGGACCTGGCTGACGCGGTTGTCGATGATCCCGCCGTTGCCCTCGCCGCCGAGCGCGGCGCCGTGGTCGCGCATGCCTTTTGTGACGTTGGCCTCGCCGACGGGCGTGCGGATGACCGTCCCGCCAACGCGCGCCGCGACGTCGTCGACCATCCGGCTGGTCGAGAGGTTTGCCGCGACACCTTCGCCTTGCCCGAGCTTGTGAAGGGCGCAGAGCGCGAGGGTGTACTCCTCGCCGATGTAGGTGCCGGTCTCGTCAACAACCGCCAGCCGGTCGGCGTCCGGGTCCTGCGCGAAGCCGACATCCGCGCCGAGCTTGGCGGTCTGCCCGCTCAGCTCGGTGAGGTTTTCTTTTGTCGGCTCGGGCGTGTGCGGGAAGTCGCCGGTCGGCTCGGCATAAAGATGATGAAGCTCGACGCCCAGCGCGTGCAGGAGGTGCCGCGCCTCGTCCCCACCCGCCCCGTGGACCGAGTCGACCACCGCGACGAGCTGGGCCGACCGGATCAATTCGACATCAACCAGCTTGAGCACTTCATCGACATGGTGCTTGTCGCCTGCGGGGAAGTCTTCGATCCGCTGCAGGTCGGCAACCCCGGCGTAGCGGAAGTCGTCTTCCTTAAACCGGCGGATGATGTCGTTGGCCTGGTCCGGCGGGGGCGCGACGCCGTCGTGCCGAAGCGGCTTGATGCCGTTCCAGGGCAAGGGGTTGTGGCTGGCGGTGATCACCATCCCGCCGTCCGCATTCAGATGGTTCGCCGCGATCGCGACACCGGGCGTGGACAGGATGCCGACGCGGATGACGCGGCAGCCGGTCGACGCGAGCCCGGCGACGACCGCC
Organism: Planctomycetota bacterium; assembly: GCA_039024275.1. Lineage (GTDB taxonomy): Bacteria > Planctomycetota > Phycisphaerae > Phycisphaerales > Phycisphaeraceae > JAHQVV01. The sequence goes on from JBCDKD010000007.1 coordinate 10,239, forward strand.
GACTCGATCATCGGCCCGGACCGACGCGAGTCGCGCCCGACCGCGACGGTCGGCGGATGCGCCGTGTCGCTGCCCGGCCGACGCTGGGTCCACAGCCACGACCCAAACGCTGCGCCGAACCGCGCGGCGACGGTCGGCGTCAGCGACCTGCCGACCAGGCCACGCATGCCGGAGATCGAGAGCATCAGGGGGGCGTCGCGTGTTGTCATTGTTCTTCGTGTCTTGCGAGCCCCGCATGTGAATGCGGGGCCCGTGTCCGAATGCATCGTTTGTTTGGCCCCGCATTCACATGCGGGGCTATTCATTTACCCGTACCACTTGTCCAGCGTCGCAAGGGTCACGCCCGAAAGATCATCCACGACCCGGCCCGCCGACCGCAGGCAGTCCTCCGGCGAGGTCGTGCGCAGCCCCAGCGTCTGCAGCCCCGCGCCCCGGGCGGATTCGAGCCCGGCCCGGGTGTCCTCGATCGCGAGCGTGGTCTCGGGCGTCAGCCCGGCGTCGGGGCACGCCGCGGCGAGGTGCTCGAAGGCCTTCGCGTACGTCGTCGGGTCCGGCTTGGAGTGCTCGACATCGTCGGCGGCCACGATGACCTCAAACTTATCGCGGAGCTTGAGCAGCCGGAGCATCTGATCGATCTCCGAATGCACCGCCCCGCTGGCGATCGCGATCGGCAGGCCCGCGGCGTGGGCCTCTTCGATGAGTTCACAGGTCCCCAGGATCGCGTGCGTGCCGGTCTCGGCGAGCGCTTCAAACGCCGCGTGCTTCTTCGCGATCAGCTCGTCCATCGTCCGGTGCACATCCTCGACGTCGGGGGTGTGCCCGGCCTCGATCGCCTGGTGCAGCATGACGCGGAAGGCGTCCCGGTCGTCGAACCCGATGTACTGGTCGAGGTACTGCTCCCAGGTGAACTCGAAGTTGAACGACTTGCCCACCATCACAAAGGCCTGGTAGTGCAGCGGCTCGGAGTCAACGATGACGCCGTCGAAGTCGAAGATGATGGCTTTGGGCATGGTGGTGGTTGATGCGGGTGAGAGGGCTTGCACTGATCGGTTCCTCCTTGAAAGGATCAGGATGTTGAAGCGGCTCGGCACGGACGCCGGATAGGGCCGGAAAGCATAGCAAGACCATCGGCCAGATGGCTTTGATTCGTCAAGAACTCACGATTTTCAACGGGCCTACAGCGTCGCGGCCAGCTCCGCGGCCAGCCGCACGCCGAACCCGGTCGGGCCCTTCTCCATAAGCGTGCTCGCGTCGGTGTTGGCGGTGCCCGCGATATCGACGTGGACCCACGGTGTGGTGGGGATCTGCTTGGGGGCATCGCTGCCGACGAAGTAGCTCAGGAACGCCGCGCCCTGCGTGGCGTGGGCCTCGCGGACCGGGGCGGAGTTGTGCAGGTCGGCGTGCTTGGCCTGCATCATCTTGCGGTAGTGGTCGTTGAGCGGCAGCCGCCAGACCGGCTCGCCAACGGTTTCACCCGCTGCGCTCAGCTTGCCGAGTAGTTCATCGTCGGTCGACCAGACGCCGGCGATCTTCTTGCCCAGCGCGACGACGACCCCGCCGGTCAGCGTGGCGAAGTCGACCACCGCCGCGGGCTTGTACGTCTTCGTGCCGTAGGCCAAACAGTCCGCGAGCACCAGCCGGCCCTCGGCGTCGGTGTTTGTGACCTCGCAGGTCACCCCGTTGCAGAACGTGAGGATGTCGTCGACGCGGTACGCCTCGCGGTCGATCATGTTCTCGGCCAGGCCGACGATGCCGACGACACGCCGCTTGACCTTGAGGCTTGCAATCGCCTGCATCGCGCCGATGACGTTCATCGCGCCGCACTTGTCGTACTTCATCCCCTTGCCGCCGTCCGGCTTGAGCGAGTACCCGCCGGTGTCGAACGTGACGCCCTTGCCCACCAGCAGCAGCGGCTTCTGCTTGGCCTTGCCCGAGGGCGCGTGCTCGAGGATCACCATGCACGGCGGGGTCGAGCCGCCCGCCCCGACCGCAAGCAGCCCGCCCATCTTCAACTCCTTGGCCTTCGCAGCGTTGATGACCGTGCACTTGAGCCCGGCGTCCTTGGCCAGCCTCTTGCAGTAGCCGGCGATGTACTTCGGGTTGGCGACGTTCGGCGGGGTGCAGGCGAGCGTCCGCGCGGTGGTGACGCCCTGGCCGACCTTGAGCCCCTGCTTGAAGCCGGCGCGCCGGTTGGCTTCGAGCCCAACCTTCAGGTCGCGCGGCTTCTCGCGCTTTGCTTTGTCCGGCCGCTTCGTCTTGCCGTGGTAGGTGTCGAAGGCGAAGTTCGCGAGCGACATCCCGTCGGCCAGCGCCCGGCCTACCGTGTGGTCATCGAGCGGATCGGGCAGGCCGATGGCGTGGAGGCCCGCGCTGGTCAGCTTGGCCTGGTCCAGCTCGCGCAGCGCTTTCGCGGCGGCCTTGCGCAGCGTGTCGGCGGTGATCTGGCCCGCCTCGCCCAAGCCGACCACGAGTGTCCGGCCGACCTCGGCGTCGGGGTGGTACAGCGTCCGCGTCCACTCCGGGGCAAGGCTGCAGTCCGATAGCCCCAGCAGGTCGGCCAAGGCATCGGGGTCCGGGCAGCCGGGCACATCAGCGGCCTTGGTCTTGGCGGGCAGGAGTAGGACACAGGCCTGGGGACGGGCGGACGCGGTAGCGGCTTTGATCGAACGGTACATCGGGCTTGCTTTCGCTTGGGGTAGGGGGGCGTGTTGTAAGCATCGGATGATAGCTTTTTTGGTCCACGATCTGTCATAGAAGTAGGCAATACGTTGACTTACGCGCGGCTGGCGGTTACTTTTGTCGGGTGAGCGCCGGTCCGGTGGGCAACGGTGGACAGGCGCTCGACCCCGCCCCGCCCGCGTGGAGTTGCGCTTGTGATCAATCTCTTGTCTCGACCGCTAGTGGCCGCTGTCTTTGCGTCGCTCGTTTCGCTGGCCGCCCTCCCTGCGCACGGGCAGCGCTTTCTGGCCCAAGAGATCGTTCAGGCGGACGTGATCACCCCGGAGATGCAAGAGAAGATCATGTTCGCGGTCGACCCGCCGATGTTCGACCTCACCCGGGACCCGCCAAAGCCCAAGGATGTCAAGGACGCCCGCGAGCAGTTGCAGAGCCTGTTCCGTGCCAGCGCCGACCCGAGCGACGCTTATCTCGAAGCGCTGTCCAAGGCGATCGAGAGCCGGATCGAGCCCGCGGTGCAGCACGAGAGCGCGCTGGTCCGCATGAACGCCATGATTGTGCTCAGCCAGATGGTCGATGACGGCTCGGTCAAGTGGATCCAGGCCGGCCTGGCCGACAAGAACGACGCGGTCAGGCGGTGGGCCATGCAAGCCCTTGGCAGGCGCATCATCTTGTGGAACCTGCAGGGCGGCAACGGCAACGAAATCGACGACGCCATCGACACCATCGTGAAGATGCTGGACCAGGCCGACCCGCCACACCCCGTTGTCGTCGCGTCCGGGCTCGACGCGCTGTTCAAGGCGAACACGACCAGGTCCCGCGCCGAGTTGATCGGGCTGCTCAACAAGCGCGTCGCGATGCACGAGAAGGACGCGGACCTGTCCTACTCTGCCGAGAGCGCGGTGATCGAGGCCTTTGCCAACGCGTTGGCTTTTGAGAGCCCCCGGGATATGGCGTCGATCAAAGGCCTTGGCCGGGCGATGTACCGCTACGCCTCTCTGATCACCGGCCAGATCCAAGCGGGCCGTATCGGCGGGGACGCCGAAAAGGGCGCCGAGGCGATGTGCCTCCAGTGCCTTGAAGGCCTGCGCAAGGTGGTTGCCGCGAACGTAACCCCCCCCCCCGATTTTGCGCAGGCCAGGGGCTGGATCCAGAACGGCCGCTGGCAGCAGGTCCAGGGCCTGGTCGATGCGTGGAGCGAGCTCCTCGCCAAAGAGCCCTTCCGGCTGACGCAGGTGCAGCTCGCGGTCAAAGAGCCCGAAGAGTAGCGGTCAACCCCAACACGCCCCAACACGTATTATCCGCCGAGGATCGGCGAGCCCGCGCTCGGACCCGGGCCCGGTTGTGCCGTGCCGCCGACCGCCCCGCCGGCCCCGACGATCGCGCCGTCTACCTTCCGCAGCAGGTCCAGGTAGTCCATCTCCGCCCGCTGCATGTTCGCCAAGAGCGGGTTGGTGATCACCGCCTGCTGGAGGCCTTCGAGCCTGCGTTTGTCTTCGACCTCGATCGGGCCGCCCTGCTCCGCTTTTTGCTGCAGCGACTCGGCGAAACGCTGGTAGTCGGTCATCGCACGCTGCGCGCTGACATCGGCTTCGAACGCCTTGGTCGCAGAAGCCAGCTTCTTGACCGCGTCATGCTCCGCGAGCAGTTCGCCGAGCTTGGTCGCTTGTTCGAGGATGTCCTGTTCGCTGGCCATGGGTCGGCTCCGGTCGTTGGATGGGTTTCGCGTTAGCATAACGGCACCGTTGGCCCTTGGCGGTCAGAATGTGTGTGAGTCGGTGGGGTGGGCTTCCAGCCTGCCGTCACGACGAAGTCGTGGGGTAATTGTTTTCGAGCTGCGTCGAGCGGCAGGCAAGATGCCCACCCCACCCAGCACACGCCCGCTCAGTTACTCCCTTGATGCCTTCGGCAGAACCATGCCCGACCGTTTTGCAAGACGTATCCTCGACCACCTGGCCGATCATCGGTACCAGCCGCGCAACCTGCGCCAGCTCATCGACGACCTGGGGATCACCGCCGAGCAGCGGGCCGGCTTCATCCAGGCCGTCGAAGACCTCCTCAAGAACGACCAGCTCGTCTGCGGCAGCGCGGACACGATCGGCCTGCCGCCGGTCGGCGACGAGATCGTCGGCCGGTTCCGCTCCCACGAGCGCGGCTTCGGCTTCGTCGTGCCCGATGCGCTCACCGAGCACGGCGACCTGTTCATCCCGCCGGGCAAGTCCGGCGACGCGATGGACGGCGACCGGGTCCGCGCGAAGGTCCGACGCGAGCGCGGCCGGGCCGGCGGCGGACGCTCGCCCTTCACCGGCCTCATCGTCGAGATCATCCAACGCGCCGACCGGCAGTTCGTCGGCACGCTGATCAAGAAGGGCAGGAGCTACCTGGTCAACGTCGACGGCCGAGCGATCGCCGAGCCCATCGTCGTCCGCGACGCCGAGGCGAGCAACGCAAGGCCCGGCGACAAGGTCGTGGTCGATATCATCGACTACCCCGATGCCCGCCGCAACGAGCTGGCCGAGGGCGTCATCGTCGAGGTGCTCGGCGAATCGGGCCTGCCGGACGTCGAGACGCAGTCGGTCATGCGCGCTTACGGCCTGGGAGAGAAGTTCAGCAAAGATGTGCAGAGCGAAGCCCGCGCGGCCTCGCAAAAGATGGAGGGCACGGAAGAGTCGATCCCCGACGACCGCGAAGACCTCCGCGAGGAACTCATCGCGACCATCGACCCGCCGAACGCGAAAGACTTCGATGACGCGATCTCGATCAAGCGCATCGAACGCAAGGGCGATACCGCGTGGGAGCTGGGCGTGCACATCGCGGACGTCGCCCACTTCGTCGAGCCCGGCGGCGCACTCGACCAGGAGGCCTACAACCGCGGCAACTCGACCTACCTGCCGCGCAAGGTGATCCCGATGCTGCCGGAGGTCCTGAGCAACGGCGTCTGCTCCTTGCAGGAGGGCGTGGACCGTTTCGCGAAGTCGGTCTTCATCACCTACGACGCCGAGGGCCACGTCCTCAGCCAACGCTTCGCGAAGACCGTGATCCGCTCGAAGAAGCGGCTGACCTATCTCGAAGCGCAGGCGCTGATCGACGATGACCTCCGCGAGGCGCGCAGGCACTGCAAGAGCGAGGCGAAGTACCCGCGCGAACTCATCAAAGCATTGAAGCTGATGAACGAGCTGTCGCGGACGATCCGCGCCCGCCGCTTCAAGCAGGGGATGATCGTGCTGGGCCTGCCCGAGGTCGAGCTTGTTTTTGATGACGCTGGGCATGTTGTCGATGCCCAGCCCGAGGACGACGCGTACACGCACACGCTGATCGAGATGTTCATGGTCGAGGCGAACGAGGCGGCGGCGCGGCTGTTCGACGACCTGAAGATCCCGATGATCCGCCGGGTGCACGCGGACCCCGATGCGCACGGGCTCAAGGACCTTAGGACGTTCGCCCGGGTCGCGGGCTACAACATCCCTGCCAAGCCGTCGCGGAAGGAGCTGCAGTGGCTGCTGGACAAGGTGCGCGATACGCCCGCGCAGCACGCCGTGCACATGGCGGTCCTCAAAACACTCAGCCGGGCCGAGTACGCGCCGACCCTGATCGGCCACTTCGCCCTGGCCAGCGAGCACTACACGCACTTCACCAGCCCGATCCGGCGGTACCCCGACTTCATCGTGCACCGCTCGCTCAACGCCGTGCTCGATGCGCAGCGCGCCGCCAACCTCCCGATGGACCAGCCGCTGCGTGGTCGGGCGGTCAACAAGCTGTCCCGCAAGGTCGCCAGGGATGCGCGTGTGCCCGGCGAGGACGGGCTCGTCGAGATCGGCCGGCACTGCTCGACGACCGAGCGCAACAGCACGGACGCCGAGCGCGAGCTGCGCAAGTTCCTCGTGCTGCAGCTGCTCTCGACCCGGCTGGGCGAGGACTTCAGCGCGACGGTCACCGGCGTCACCGGTCAGGGCACGTTCCTGGAGATCGACGCCTACCTCGTCGATGGGTTCGTGAAGCTGTCGGACCTGCCCGGTGACAAGGCCGACCGCTGGAAGCTCAACCCCAACACCGGCGCGCTGGCCGCGCAGCGGTCGGGCAAGACGATCGCGATCGGCGACCGCTTCACCGTACGGATCGCCAACATCGACCTGCCCCGCCGGCAGATGGAGCTGGTCATCCTGGACGACCGCAAGCCCAGGCGGAAGCGGCACGACGCCGGCGGCACCAAGCCGGGCAAGAGCGGCAAGAAGAAGGCCCGCCGAGGCGCCCCGCAGGACCAGGCCATGCTCCGCGCGAAGGACCGCAAGGGGTCGAAGGTGGCCCGCCGAAAGAAGTCGTCGTCGATGAAGAAGAAGAAGCACCCGCCCCGCCGTGGCCGGCGGTAGGTCAGCCCAGCTTGATGCGGTTGAGCGTGGTGATGAGTTCGCTGGCCTGCTGACGGATCGCATCGATATCCGGGCTGTCCGCGTTGATCGACTGCAAGAGCTCGCCGGCCGTCTCACTGACCGCCGGGAACCCGTAGCCGTTGCCCGCGCCCTTGAGCTTCCGCGAGATGAGCTCGAGCGATTCGTAGTTGTTCTGGGCGTTCGCGTCGCGCAGCTCTTCGACGTAGCTGGATAAGCTGCGTGTGAACTCGGTGATCAGCGGACGCATCTCGGGGTCGTTCTTGTGCTGCGAGAAGATCGGCGAAAGGTCGGATGCCGCGTCGATCCCGATCAGCTCGAACGCGGCCTGTTTCAAGGCCTCCGGGTCCATCGGCTTGCGCATAAACCGGTTCGCCCCCGCGGCGGTGACCTCCGCCTTCAACTCGTCCGTTTCGTCGGCAGAGATCGAGATGATCGGTACGACAAACTGGTTTTCGCGAAGCTCTCGGATCAGATCGACGCCGCTCTCCGTGCCCAGCAGGTAATCAACCAGCGCCAGATCGAAGACCTGCTCCTGGACCTGGACGATCGCGCTGCGCGTATCCACAGCGGTGGACACGTTCAGGCCCGCCTGCGTGAGCCAGTGGCTGATCAGCTTGCGGTCGCTGGCAAAGTCGTCGACGACCAGCACACGGTTCGCGAGCTGGACCGTGTCGTCTTCGTCCCCCTCGGGCATGTTGTCGGCCAACTCGCGGAGGTAGCGCGTTTCCTCCTCGGAAGACATCGTGACAAACTCGCTGAGGTCGATCGGCTCGTCGAAGTGCACGCCCAGCTCGTGGATCGTGCCCTGCACGTGCCGGACGTGCTGCACCGTGCCCAGCACCGAGTGCCAGGCGCTGTTAAGTGCCTGGAGGGAGACCTCGCACCGCGACTTCGGGTAGATGTAGCGCCCGTGTACCAACGCGACACCCTTCCGGCTGAGGTTCCGCGCCAGGACAGAGAGCCGGGTCTCCCCCCCGCCGTCGGTTTTCAGGGTCAGGACCGCCTCGTTGTTCGTGCAGCTCACGCGGACCTCGCGCTGCTCGTCGTGCTCGCCCGTGCTGGCCTGATCGATCGCCCACAAGAGCTTGGCCTTGTCTCGGTCGTTCAGATGCAGCGTCTGGATGGGCAGGTCGGTTCGACTCTTCATGATGGCCAGTGACCATGCGACGGGGTTCAGCCGCGGTGCCCCCACCAACGGTGTAATTGTTATCGACAGCTAGGCGGGACCGATTGAGGGGGTTCGTCAATCGGTTTAACCCGCAGCGGGGTCCGATAGCACGTTTCCGGGCGCACAAACAGCGCATGAATCCGTGTGGCAGCAAACAGCCCTTCCACCCTAAGTCATTTGATTGAAGCTATTAACAGACGTTGATGCATGGGATCCACCGCCGTGCGCATAACCCTGCAGGCCGTCGCCCTGGCAGGCGTCGGTCAGAGCCGGCTCATCCGCCAGACCGCGCGGAACAGGCCCGCGACCTGCTCACGCCCGACCGTCCGTGTGGGGTAGTCCGGGTTCAACGGCCGAAGCTGGATCGCGTCATCCGCATCGAAGAACACCCGTTTAAAGGTGCATTCATGGTCGGGTTCCAGCCTGGCAAAGCAGTCGCTGCCATCAACCACGTCCGACAGGGGCGAGAACACGACGATGTCCCCGGCCAGGTACTCCGGCGTCATCGAATCGCCACAGACCGTCGCGGCGAAGGCGTCCGGGTCGTTCCCGCCGTGCAGGCCGGTGTACCCCGGCACGAGGACCACGTCGTCGCTCGCCCGGGCCGGATAGTCAAGGTCGGTGAAACCGGCGGGATACCCCGCCGCGACCTTGTTGATCAAGGGGACGCTCGCTACCTGGAAGCGCTCGCGGCCCTGCTGGCTGCCAGGCGGCAGGGTGTTGGCTTGCCGAGCCTGCTCCAGCTGCTCGCGGATCGCTTTGGGGGTTTTCTCCCACTGCGCGGCCTTGCACAGGCTGCCGTCCTGCACCGCTAAGGCCGCCTCCAGCCGGACGAGCACCTTCATCGACGGCGGGTTATTGACCCGCCCATTCTCGATCATCGAGAGGTACCCGGGTGTCACGCCGACACGCTCAGCCAAGCCGTTGAGTGTCAGCTTACGGCCGCGACGGAGCACTCGCAAAAGTCTACCAAATGACGTTTCCATAACGGGTTTCCTGGCCCGAACAAAAGTTCAATTATCATTAAACAGGCTTGACAGGACGCTTAAAACGTGGTTTAATACCGTACAATAACCTAAAATCAAATTCAGAGCAAGCCCTTTCCGTGGAGATCTTTCGCATGCCCCTTTATCAGACCCAGGCCACCCAGAGCAACCTCGACCGACGCACCGCGAACCGGCTCGGACCGGAACAGATTGTCCGGCTGGCCCAGGCCCTGCCCGCGGACGACCGCCTGCTTTTGGAGCACCGGTTCGCCGACGGCATGACGGTTACCGACATCGCCCGCCGGAGCCGACGCAGCGCCAAAACGATCAGCCGACGCATCGACCGGCTCACCCAACGCATCGGCAGCCCGGAGTTCCGGTTTACCGTGCTGCACCAGGACAAGCTGCCCCGCTCGATGCGGCGGACCGCCACGCTCCTCTTTATCCACGGCCGGTCCCTCCGCGAAACCGCCAGGCTCACCAAAAAGACCCTGCACCGCATCCGCTGCGACCGCGCGACCCTCCTCACCCTCGCCCGGGTGCAGGACCTTCAGCCCGCGGCGTAGCCCGCCACCCCCGCCTATGACCCTCACGCTCCGGCTCCAGCACGACGTCCACACGCAAGCCAAGCCGACCGACCGCGCGATGCAGACCGCGGTGATGTTCGGCCTGCCGCTCGACGGCACCGCGACGCACACCGTCATCCCGCCGATCGAGCTCACGCTCAGCCCCGGCCAGCTCGTCTTCGTCACCGGCGTCTCGGGCGGGGGCAAGTCGACGCTGCTCCGCCTCATCGCCCAGGCGATCGAGGGACAAGCGCCCGATGATGCGCCTGCGCTCGTCCTTGGCGATCAACTCCCCGCCCTGGAGGACGCCGCGCTGGTCGATGCGCTCGCCACACCCGAGGGCGGGACGAGTGCTGCCATGCCGCACGCGGAGTTGAAGCAAGTCACCCACTGGCTCAGTATGGCCGGGCTCAACGACGCCGCCGTGATGCTCCGCAGCCCCAACCAGCTTTCCGAGGGCCAGCATCACCGGCTCCGCCTCGCACAAGCCATGGCGACCGCGCAGCGCAGCACGGCGTCGTGGTCCGTCTTGCTGCTCGACGAGTTCGGCTCGACCCTCGACCGCTTCACCGCGGCCGCGCTCGCCCGCAGTGTTCGACGGTGGGTCGGCCGATCCAACGTCTCCGCCGTCCTCGCGACCACGCACGACGACCTGCTCGAGCCGCTCGCCCCGGATCTGCTGGTCGAGCTCACGCCAGGGGGCCAGTGCCAGGTCCATCATCGAAGCTGATCCGCTTCGTCCAACCGCTATGCCAACCCTTCAACAACGACTCGACGCGATCGATGCGTCAGCGCCACCCGATGAACGGGTCATCGAGCAGGGGTGCCGGGCCGACTACCTCGCGCTCAAGCGCCACCACTACCGGCCGGGCAACCCGATGACGATGATGCGCATCCTCGCCATCCGTGAGCACGCCCCGACCGCGTCGGACCGATTCCTCTCACGCGCTGTTACACCGCGCCCTATCGCGGTACTCGTCGAGTCGCTGCCCGCCTTGTCGTGCCGGCTGCGGGACGAGGCGCTGGGTGGGCGCTACGGCTACTTGCGGCCGAAGCCGCGTTCGCAACTTCTGAACCAGGAGCTGCGTTGTATCAGCCGGGTCATCGTCGACCCGCGGTACCGCGGCATGGGGCTGGCCGTCCGGCTCGTGCGTCACGCGCTGCAGACCGCGGCGACGCGCTACACCGAGATGATCGCGGTGATGGGCCGCATCAACCCCTTCCCGCAGCGGGCCGGCATGACCCCGTACGAACGCCCGCCGCTCGAGGCGGAGCAGCGCGCACTCGCAGCGCTGCGGTACGCCGGGGTCGAGCCGGCCGCCCTCGCGATGCCTACACAGGTGCAGCGGCGCATCGGCTCCCTCCCCAACGCCACGCAGCAGCTTGTGACCCGAGAGCTGCACCGCTGGTACCGCACCGCCGGTGGCCGGGGCGTCCGCACCTCGCCCTGTCTCATCGGCCTGCTCGACACCGCGCGGCACAGCCTCCTGGCCAACCCGGTCTACTACCTCAAGGAGAACACGCATGCCCCCGCCCACACCACACGCGACACGCCCGATCCCGATCGATCGGCTTGATCCGCACCCGGCCAACAGCAACGTGATGCCCAAGGGCCTGCTCGACCAGCTCGCCCGAGAGATCGGGCGCACCGGCCTGTACCCGCCGATCATCGCCCGGCCGGTCGGTGAACGCTACCAGATCCTCGACGGCCACCACCGCGTGCTCGCGCTCAAGCACCTCGGCCACACCACCGCGCAAGCCGCGGTCTGGCGGGCGGACGACGAGCAGGCGCTGGTCTTCCTCGCCACGCTGAACCGCATGCGCGGCGACGACGACCCGCGCAAGCGCGCCGCCCTGCTCGCCAGGCTTCGCGAGTCTATGGGTATCTCGGAGCTGGCCCAGCGCCTGCCCGAAGACAGCGTGCGTATCAAGAAACTGCTTGATCTTCATGCTGCACCCCCGTCGCCTGCGCCACCCAAACCGGTCGATCTGATGCCAGTGTGTCTCCACTTCTTTGTCCTGCCCGAACAACGCCGTCTGATTGAGAAGCGGCTGCGGGATCGCGGCGGGACACGCGAGCAAGCCCTGTTGTCGTTCCTGGATTTGCCCGCGGTTTCAGCTTGTGAGTCATAACAACCCCCACTCTTATCGAGGCCCCCACAAGGACACCGCCGATGGACAAGCCCGACGACCTGATCCAGGACCTCGCCCGGGCAGAGCACGACATCCTGTCGTTCGCCGAGTCGCACGGCTTGTCGCTGAGCGAACTGGTGGACTGGGCCGCGGAGCCGAAGACCCGCCGGCTGCTGTCGGGTTTGTGCGTCCTGGCTGATGCGCAGACGCAGCTGCTCCTGTCGCGGTACCGGCTGATCGCGGCGACGCGGCTGATCGCCCAGGCCACCGCCGAGGACGCGGCCCTGCCGCCCGAGCAGGTCCGCCGGGCCTGTGTGGACCTGCTGAAGACGGAGCTCGCCCGGGCGGAGCGCCTTGGCGACGAGGTGCAGGATGAAAAGGACGAGGCGTTCGAGGCGTTCACCAGCGCGGTGTCGTTGCCCGATCCCGAAAACCATAAAGAGGTGCCTGAGCATGACCAAGGCAAGTGAAGCACGCCGGCCCGGCGCAAAGCTGCGCAGGCTCCAACAGCTCCGCCCGGCGACGCCCGGCCAGCTCCGCAGGTTTGTCGAGGCCGGCTTCAACCTCAACCTGCCCGCACCACGCCCCGACAACGGCATCGGCGGGCCGTCCGAGTACCTCGCGGACAGCTTCTTCGACCGCCCGGGCGATGCGGTCGTCTGGGCCAACCGAGGCGGGGGCAAGACCATGCTCGGCGCGGTCGCGACGCTGCTCGATCTGCTCTTCAAGCCCGGCATCCAGGTGCGCATCCTCGGCGGGTCGCTGCAGCAATCGGAGAAGATGTACGAGCACCTCCGGCGGTTCCTCGATCGGCCGTTCTTGCGGGCCGGCGGCGGCGTGCTCGCAAGCAAGGCGACGCACAAGCGGGTCCTGCTGCAGAACGGCAGCCGGGCCGAGATCCTGTCCTGCAGCGAGCAGTCCGTGCGCGGCACACGCGTCCAGGTCCTGCGCTGCGACGAGGTCGACGGGATGAAGCGGGACGTCTGGGACGCGGCGCAGCTCGTGACGCGCTCGGCGGTGTGCGGCGGGCGGACCGTGCCCGGCCGGGTCGAAGCGCTCTCCACGATGCACGAGGTCGGCGGGCTCATGTCCGAACTGACCGCCAGCGACAACCGCCGGCTCTACAACTGGAACGTCATGGATGTTGTCGCGCGCTGCCCGCCCGCGATCCCGTGCAAGGGCTGCGCGGTCTGGGCCGACTGCCGCGGCCGGGCCAAAGAGGCCGACGGCCACCTCCCCGTGCAGGACATGATCGCCCAGCGACTGCGTCTGAGCGACGATCTCTGGGGCGCCGAGATGATGTGCAACCGCCCGGGCACGCGCTCGGCGGTCTACCCCCGGTTCGACCCCGACCTTGTCGTCGAAGACGCGGAGCCGTGGTACCCGCACCGCGGCGACCCCCTCCCGAATCAAGGCATACCCAATGGCTCTGGCGTTTGGTTCGGCGGGATGGACTTCGGGCTGCGCAACGAGACGGTCGTGCTCTGGGCGTGGGCCGCGAGCCGAAGGCCCGACGCGGTCCTGCACATCGCCGGCGAGTACACCGCCAAGGAACGGATCATCAGCCAGAACCTCGCAGCGGCCGACGCGCGGGCCCGCAAGCACGGCTTGCCTCAACTGGCGATGCTCGATGCGCTTGCGGTTGACCCCGCCGGCCAACAACGCTCCAGCCAGACCGGCGAGAGCGAGGTCGACGTGCTCCGCCGGGCGCGGTGCACCGTCCGCACGCCGAGGGCGCCGCTGCGTTTAGGGATCGAGGCGGTCATGCGCCGCATGGACCACGGCCTGCTGCGCATCCACCCCCGCTGCACCGGCCTGATCCTCGCCCTGCAGAAGTACCGCTACAACCCCAAACGCCCGACCGATGAGAACCCCCTCAAAGAAGGATCGGACCACGCCTGCGACGCGCTGCGCTACTTGATCCTTGCGTTCGATAAGGGCCTGGGCCGACTAAGAAAGATCGATTACTAGGCTTGACGCCCGATGGATCAGGTGGGGGCGGGCTCTTAGATACCCCGTCCCGATCGTCGGCGTCGCATCCCAAGCACACCCATTAGCACAAGACCGTAAGCCAGCGACGCCGGCTCGGGCACGAGGCTTAGCCCGACGTTGATGTCGCCGGAGTACTGGGCGTCCTGATGGAGGACCCATGCCGAGGCGCCGAGCGTATCCGGGTCTTTCATGTCCGCCCCGACGCCGACCTGGAAGGCCAGCACATCCGCCATCTTCAACTCGATGCTGACCACCTCGACGCCCGGGCCCGACAACCGGGTGAGCTGGTTCGTCTCGGACGCGTTGAGCGTGAACATCCGCCAGGCCGTGTAGTTCGCCTCGCCCGTGTCCGCCTCGTTCTTGAAGTCGTGCCCGGGCGTCAGCAGCCAGTCGTCAAAGCTCTGGCCGTTGTGGAAATGAAGCTCCAGGCCGTAGGCCGTCGGCGTGTCGGGGCCCGGATAGGCCTGGATGACCTGGCCACGCATCACGGCAGTGGTCGAGTCTTCCCAGCTCGTGCCGTCAAACGTCAACGTCGGATCGGAGCCATCGACCCAGGTGTAGTGCAGCCCCGGGGCGCCGCTATCGGCCGGCGGCAGGATGATCGCGTGCCATTTGTCGTCGTAGTTCTCGACATCAGACAGCTCGTAAATGGTCATCGAAGCGGCGTTTGTCGCGATTGACAACCCAAATACCATTAAAACGCCAAGCAAGCTTCTTGATGGCGCATGACAGTTGATCATGGTCGGTGGTCCAGAAGATGTATCTCGTCTACTCCTAGTTATCCCCCCAAAGAGATAACAACTTGTAAGTATACCGCAAGACGCAGAAAACCAAAATCCTGTCCCCAAAAAGCAATGACGGTTTCACCGGCGCTTCCAGACCCAAGAAAATCCTATCAGCGTGTTCAGGCCCGCAGATCGCGGGTTTTGCCGGAAATCCCGGTCCCGAGCGATGGCTTGATTCGCACATCAACACCTGATCGAGCCGCCGCAGTCATGCTGCTGCAACGCAAAACCCCAGCAGCGTGTAGCCCGGCAAAGCCGGGCCGGGCCGGCGACGCGCTGCGATACCACGTGCTTAAGACGACGCAAGAGCGGCGCGGTCAACCGCCGGCGGCATCGAGCCGATCCCGTTTTAGGAGAACCGGGTCTTTACCGCACAGGCCCGGCGATCTCGGGACATCATGCTTCACTCCCGGCGCTGGCTTCGCTATGATTGAAGCACCCGTCTGCAGTTTTCTGACATCCTTGAAGGTGCATCATGCGTAGAGCCTTTACCCTCATCGAGCTGTTGGTGGTCGTGTCGATTATCGCGCTGCTGATCGCGATCCTGCTGCCCGCGTTGAGCAAGGTCCGGTACACGGCCAAGATCACCCAGTGCGCGGTCGTGCTGCGCGGCCTCGCAGCGGTCCAGCTGTCCTACGCGGTGGACAACAAGGAGTTCTTCCCGCACGGGCTGCCGAAGTACTCCGGCGGCGGCAACTGGGTTACCGCGCGGGACGCCGGCGCCCAGTTCCGGTCGTGGGAGATCTTCCAGGGTTCGAACACCCACAACCCCGGCTACGACCTGCGCCCGATCTACTACGACTACATGCAGAACAACAACCAGGACGCGGTCATGCACTGCCCGCTCATTTCGGAGACGTGGAAAAACAAAAACGCGGGCGACGACCGCATCCTCAGCTACATGCTGTACGTGACCAACAACCACCGCCTGAAACACTTCGAGTACGACGGCCCGGACGCTTACGAACGTCTCGGCGACACGTGGTCACCGCGCGGCGACCCCGACGCCGACTTCACCCTGCTCGCTTCGGATGTCGTGTCGGGCGACTTCCAGCCTTTCGGCCAGCCGCAGAACCGCGGCGTGCTTTCCGCCCACCCCGCGCCCAACGGCGCGATCCACGAGCACGTCGCCGAGATCAACGACTTCGGCGGGTACATCCTCAAGCCCTCGCAGGACGCGGCGAACAACTTCGCAGACGCCGACGGCAGCGTCCGGGCCTTCAAGGTCACCGCGACCAGCATCAACAACCCCGATGAGTGGGTGGTCAACAACGGCGGCAACCACCGCAACCTCATGATGCCACGCGACCTGGCGCGGTAGATACAGTTCAAAGGACACATGAATCAGAGCACGAAGCGTCAGCGAGTGGCGTCTAGTTAGAGAAGACGCTGTGCCACTCGCTGACGCTTCGTGCTCTGATTTGATTCAGGCGGGCCAGTGCTGCACGGGGGCGCCTTGTTCGTGCAGGGTGTAGCCGCATTTTTCAGCCACCTGATCTTCGGCCCATAGATAGCGTGTGCTGCCATGCTCTGACCATGCGGAGGCCTCTTTGGCGAGCAGGTTTTGTCGACGGAGATGACGTGTTGCGTAGGCTTTGATGTCGCGGAGAACTTTCTCGGGAGCGGTGTTTGGAGAAGTGATAACCAAATGGACGTGATTCTGGCGGACATGCAAGGCGTGGAGGTTCCACTGCCGATGCCTGCACGTTTCAAGGATGCTGTTCAGTACGGCCTCTCTTCGCGTTTCATCCAGCCGAAAGGCAGGGAACTTGAGTCTGTCCCGATTGCCATCTTCGCGTCGCGGGTTTCCGATCGGGATGGGCTGGCCATAGGCACGGTGGTCGTGATCGATCGAGCCTTCGGCTCGGCCGTGCAGCCAGGAACCATAAGTGTGGAATGTGATGAAATATGCGAGTGGCCCGGACATGCCGTGAGTGTAGTTGGTCAGAGCACGAAGCGTCAGCGAGTGGCATCCAGTCAGAGAAGACGCTGTGCCACTCGCTGACGCTTCGTGCTCTGACAGGCCCTACGCCACCGCGCTCTGGGCCGGCTTGGCTTGGTCAACCCCAACGCCCGGCGTCGGCTCGGCTACCTCCCGGCGCATCGCCAGGTGATCGATCACCGTCTGGGCGCAGCGGGCCCAGCTGTTGCGTTGGGCGAACGCGACGCAGGGCTCTTTGGGCAGATCCAGCGCCTCGAGCGCGGCCTCGCGGAGGTCTTTGTAGACATACCCGGTCTGGCCCTGCTGGACGACGTCGATCGGGCCGGTGACGGGGTACGCGGCGATGGGCAGGCCGCAGGCGTTGGCCTCGAGCATCACGACGCCGAACGTATCGGTGACGGATGGGAAGACGAAGACGTCGCCGGCGGCGTAGTGGGCCGCGAGCTCTTCGCCGAACTTGTAGCCGACGAAGATGGCGTCGGGGTACTTCTTTTCGAGCGCTTTGCGGGGCGGGCCGTCACCGATGACGACCTTCTTGCCGGGCAGGTCGAGTTCGAGGAAGGCCTCGATGTTCTTCTCAATGGCGATCCGGCCGGCGTAGATGAAGATCGGTTTGCCGAGATTCGCCAGGGCCTCGGGCACGGGGTAGCCCGGCTTGAATAGGTCGGTATCGACGCCGCGCGACCAGACGACGATGTTGCCCATGCCGTTCTGTTCGAGTTCTTTGCCGACCTGCTTCGTCGGAACGAGGGTGTGGTTGGCCCTGCCGTGGAACCAGCGGATGAAGCGGTAGCTGAGTGACTTGGGGATGCCGAAGTACTGGCGGAGGTAGTGCGGGAACTGGGTGTGGTAGCTGGTGGTGTAGGCGATGTTGTTCTTCACGCACCACTTGCGGGCGGCCATACCCAGCGGGCCCTCGGTGGCGATGTGGATCGCGTCGGGGTCGCGTTCGTTGAGCTGCTTGCGTAGAGACCGGCCGGGGAACAGCGAGAGCCGGATCTCGGGGTAGCGCGGTGCGCCGATGGTTTTGAAGAGGCCGGGGTGGATCACGTGCGGCTCGTGGCCCAGCTTGGCCATCTCGTTGGTGACGTGCTGCCAGGTCCGCACGACCCCGTTGACCTGCGGCGCCCAAGCATCGGTGACGAGTACAAACCGCATGGTTAGTCCTTCAGAAGTTGAATGGGTGCCACACAACCTGCGAAGCAAGCTGTGTGCGAATCATGATCGGCCGGCGTTTTCACAACCCGCACACAGCTGCCTGTGGCAGTTGTGTGGCACCCAGATTGATTGAGATGGAAGGGGCACATGGCTTCAGTCCTCTAGAGGTTGGCCGTGGCGCGGCGCCGGGGCGGGGTGGTTGGTATTTCCGGGGGTCGGCCCGGGGAAGATCGGGCGGAAGGCGCCGAAGAGCGCGCGGTCCGCGGGCATCAGCTCGACCGGGTCTTCATCCGCTTCGAGCAGGTCGTCATCTTCTCCTACACCTTGCAACGGGCCACCGGTTTGCTCAACACGCTTAGCGAGCCGGGCTTGCTTGAGTGCTTCGACGGCCTTGATCCCGTCGATGATCTCGAGCGTGCCGTCCATGTGCTCGACGAGCGCGGTGCAGGACTCGACCCAGTCCCCGCAGTTGAGGTACTGCACGCCGTTGTCCATCTGGCGCATCTCGGCCTTGTGGATGTGGCCGCAGACGACGCCGTCCATGCCCTGCTTGTGGGCCTCCTGCGCGAGGATCTCCTCGAACCTGCTGATGAAGGTGCAGGCCCGCTTGACCTTGAGCTTGATGGCCTGGCTGAGCGAGGCGTAGGGCATGCCGAACCATCGGCGGACGGTGTTGTAGTGCCGGTTGACCTTGAGCAGCGTCTCGTACGCGACCGAGCCGAGCACGGACAGCCACTTGGAGTGCTGTACCACGAGGTCGTACTGGTCGCCATGGGTGATGAAGAGTTGCTTGCCGTCGGCGGTGGTGTGGGTGGTGTGCGGCTTCATGTCGACGCCGCCGAAGGCGAGGTTGACGAACTGCCGCGCCGCGTCGTCGTGGTTGCCGGGGGTGTAGATGACCTCGGTCCCGCGTGAGGCGTGCTTGAGGATGCGTCGGACCACGTCGTTGTGCTCGGCGGGCCAGTACCAGCGTGACTTGAGCCGCCAGCAGTCGATGATGTCGCCGACGAGGTAGAGCTTCTCGCAGCGGACCTGCTTGAGGAAGCGCGACAGGTCCTTGGCCCGCGCTCCCTTGGAGCCCAGGTGGGTGTCGCTGATCCACACGGCGCGGTATTCGAGCTTCATCGATCGGTTCCCGGCAGGGCAGGCGCAAACGAAACGTCGCAAACGATAGTGAAGCTATCGGGCCTGAAGATGAGCAAACGGCTAGAAGTATGTGAACCGAGCGCATGAAATCTGATGGAATCGATGAAACCCCGAAGCCCACCCCGTCACGGGGCGGGCTTCAAAGCAGGTCAGGTTTTGTCACTGCCCTTGAAGCACCAGACTGCCGCACCTTCGGACGCGTGATCCAGGATGTACCGGTAGGCGTTGAGTTGATGCTGCCGATCCCTGATCGGAACGATCTTGCCCCGCTTCGCCCAGACCCCGCCGGGCGCGACGAGGCCCGCTTCTGCAAGTGATTTCGCCGAGCGTTCTTTCGCAATCGCGACGAAGTACCGCGCCGGGTCTTTCTCTCGAAGCCCACCCCGTGACGGGGTGGGCTTCACGCCATCGACTTCATCAACAGGGTTCGATGGCACATCTCCAAACCGCGCAAGCACGTGAATGTGCATCGCGCTCACCGATGCCGCAAGCACCTCAACCTTGTGTACATCGAGCCAGGCTTGGACCATCGCCTCGACACATGCTTGTCTAGCTTCAGCCGACAGCACAACCACATCACGCTTAAGCGATTGCTTGGCGTGTTCGTGCCGCGTGTGATACTTCCCCTTCGGCGGCGGGTTCTTGTAGTCCCCTCCAACATGCTCGCGGTGCTTACGCGTGCGGAACCCGCGCGGATCACCCGGCAGCCACGTGCCGTAGGTGTTCGACATGCAGTGGTACCACCCGTTCCAACCCGGCATCACGAGAGCGTATCACACAGAAGCCCACCCCGTCACGGGGTGGGCCTCGGTGAAGTGTAAACACGGGTTGCCACAACGCCCTTGCGATCAACGCCCAAACTCAGAACTCGCATCGCCTTCGAAGAACTGGCCGTACATGCTTGCGAGCCCGTAACCGCGGCGGGTATAGCAGAAGCTCTGCCAAAATAAAAAAGCCGGCGTCCACCAAGACACCGGCTTCCCTTCCCGGATGATGCTTGTTTGTTCGTTTTACCCGCCCATCTGGAAGATGCCGCTGGCTTCTTCGATGGCTTCGGGCAGCTGCTCGGCGACCTCTTTGAGGTAGGCGTCGGTCAAGCCGAGTTCCTTGAGCAGGGCCGGGTCGACCTCTTCCTCAGCGGTGCCGGCGGTGAAGCCAATACCCAACTGCTTGGTGATCACGTCGGCGACGTGGACCAGGCCGGTGAGCGTGCGCTGGCCTTCGGCCAGCTCGCCCGGGCGGTGGTGGAAGCCGGTGACGTACTGGAAGCTCTGCGGGAACTTCCAGAGCTTGCACAGGCCCTGCCCGAATTGTTCGTGGGTCGCGCCGAGGACCTCGGTCTCCGCTTCGAGCAGCGGCTTGCCTGGGTCGTCGTCGAGCTTCTGCAGGACCTCGACGAACTGGTTACGGCGGGCCTGGATCTCGACCATGATGCCGATATCGTGGATCAGGCCGGAGAGGAACGCCTCGTCTGGCAGCCCAAGCTGGACCTTCTCGGCAAGCAGCCGTGTCGCACAGGCGCAAGCAATCGCGTTCTGCCAGAGGTCGCGTGCATCGAAGTTCGCCGCGATCTTGCCGCCGCGGAACAGCTTGGCCAGCGAGGCGGCGATCGCGATGTTCTTGACCGCGTTGAGACCAAGCAGGACGATCGCGCGGTTGATCGAGCCGATCTGCCCGGGCAGGCCGTAGAACGCGGAGTTCACAACCTTGAGGATGCGTGCGCCCAGCGCGGGGTCGTTGCTGATGACGTTGTTGAGGTCCTGTGCCGTCGAGTCCGGGTCTTCGACCAGCTTGATGATCTTCATCGTCACCTCGGGGAGCGTGGCGATGTGGCTGATCTCCTGGATCGCGGACTGGACGATCGCCTCGGTCTCGGCAGAGGTGCTGGTGGTGGTCGGCGTGGTATCGGACATCGGGTACTTCTCCCTGGGCGTAGGTACGGGACGCTAGGGAGTTGATCGACCGAGCGGGTGGGCGACTTAACGGGTTGTGCGGATTAGGCGGGATTAATCGTTGTGGCCGGACAACCACGACACCAACTGCTCCAACGCGTTTTGATCGACGTCCGAGAAATCGTCGGCCTTATCTGAATCGATATCGAGCACGGCCCAGACAGCGCCTGCTTCGTCACGGACCGGCACGACGATCTCGCTTCTCGTCATTGCGCTGCAGGCGATGTGGCCGGGGAATGCCTCGACGTCGGGGACGGCTTGTGTCGTGCCCGTCTCCCACGCCGTTCCGCAGACGCCCCTGCCTTTGGCGATGCGGGTGCAGGCGATCGGGCCCTGGAAGGGGCCGAGCACGAGCTCATCGCCATGCACGAGGTAGAACCCGACCCAGTGGAAGCCGAGGGCTTGGTACAGCGCGGCGGATACGTTCGCTAGCGTCGCGATCGTGTCCCGCTCGGCCTCGATCATGGCCAGCAGCTGCGGCAGCAACTCACGGTACGTCTCTTGCCTTGGTCGATCGGGCGTGATGGCGAGGGTCTTTGTCATACGCGGCTACCGGCCTGAACGAACACGCCGCAACGATGCGGAGCGGGGAGCGTCTAAAGTCTATACTTAACACCCGGATCCAAACAGTAGGCGCCCTTACCCGAGCGAGACCAACGATGAAACGGATGACACTGGGAGCCCTCGTCTGCCTCACCGCCGCCATCTTCTGTAGCCTCGCCATCGCCGAGGATCATGGCGACAAGAAAGAGGATAAGGCCGACGACGCCGGCTGGGTCTCGCTGATCCCCGAAGAAGGCTTCGAGGGCTGGTCCACCAAGGACCTCGACACGTATTGGTCCCGCAAGGACGGCATGATCGTCGGCGAGAACGCGGACAAGAAAAACTCAGACCTCTGGACCGACCAGGAGTTCGGCGACTATGAGCTCATCGTCGAGTACAAGAACGACACCGAGATGGACTACTACGACAGCGGCGTTTTCTTACGCGGAAAGTCGCACCAGGTCCAGATCGGGATCTCCGGTTCGCTGCAGGTCGACCTGACCGGCTGCATCTACTGCCCCAAGGACGGCAATGGTGCCTATCCGCAGCAGCCACGCGAGAAGGTTCAAGAAGCCCACCAGAACGGCGAGTGGAACACGCTGCACGTCGTCACCAAGGGCAAGCAGATCACGACCAAACTCAATGGTGTCCAGATCAACGACTACACCGCGGTGAAGTTCCCCGACAAGGGCAAGATCGGCCTGCAGCTCCACTCGCGCACGCACATGAATATCTCGTTCAAGACCGTCAAGGTTAAAGAGCTGGAATGATGGTCGCTTCTTTGATGTGAGACTGCGCGCGCCTCCGCGGCGGTCGGTCAGGGCTCCGCCCCGACACCCCAAAGGCAAAGTAAGCACTGTTTAGCGGGCGACGCGAAGCGTCCCGTGCAGATCCTGTCAGATATTTCGAACGGGATGCTTTGCATCCTTAGTGCTTCGTCATGGGTCCATTGTCCCTGCGCTACCGTTAGACTGTTCCTCTTATTTTTCTCAACGGTCTGTACGGCCCTCAACGCTAGGAGCGGATACATGGAACGGCAACGCATCGGCATCATTATGAACGGCGTCACCGGCCGGATGGGCACGAACCAGCACCTGATCCGCTCGATCGCGGCGATCATCAAGCAGGGCGGTGTGCGCGTCGGCACGGACAAGGTGCTGATGCCCGAGCCGATCCTCACCGGCCGAAACGAGAACAAGCTAAGGGCCCTGGCCGAAGCGCAGGGCGTCGCCGCGCAGGGCAAGCCGTTTGCCTACACCACCGATCTGCCCGGTGCCGTGTCGGGCAAGCACGGCGACTACGACATCTTCTTCGACGCGTCGGGCACGCTGCAGCGCGCCGGCTTCCTCGAGATGGCGTGCCAGTCGGACATGATCAAAGGCGTCTACTGCGAGAAGCCGACGGCGACCAAGGCCGACGAAGCGCTCCGCCTCGCGCAGATGGTCCAGCAAGCCGGCAAGAAGAACGGCGTCGTTCAGGACAAGCTCTGGCTCGCCAGCTTCCGCAAGATCGCCATGCTCAAGGACCTCGGGTTCTTCGGCGACATCCTCAGCGTCCGCGGCGAGTTCGGCTACTGGGTCTTCACCGGGATGGACCTGGACCAGCCCGCGCAACGCCCGAGTTGGAACTACCGCGAAGAGGATGGCGGCGGGATCATGATCGATATGTTCTGCCACTGGGACTACGTCATCCGCAACCTCTTCGGCCCAATTAAATCGCTCGTCGCCTACGGCAACACGGACATCGCTGAGCGCCGCGGCGAAGCCGGCAAGCCCTACAAGGCGACCGCGGATGACTCGGCCTACGCCATCTTCAAACTCGAAGACGGCACCGTCTGCCAGTTCAACTCGTCCTGGTGCACACGCGTCCGACGCGACGACCTGCTCACCGTCCAGGTCGACGGCACGAAGGGCTCGGCGGTCGCCGGGCTGCGCGAGGTCTACACCCAGGCCGCCGCGAACACCCCCAAGCCCGTCTGGAACCCGGACATCCCCCAGCCGATCGACTTCTTCGGCGGCTGGGAGAAGGTCCCCGACAACATCGCGTACGACAACGCGTTCAAGATCCAGTGGGAGCTGTTCCTCCGACACGTCGCGCTGGACGAGCCGTTTGAGTACGACCTGTTCGCCGGGGCCCGGGGCGTGCAGTTGGCCGAGTTGGGGATGCAGAGCTGGAAAGAGAAGCGCTGGGTGGAGGTTGAGGGGTTGTAGGTTTCGGGGAGGTGGTTGAGACTACTCGACCGATCCGGACCTTCGCTGTGCTCAGGACCGGCTTCTCTGAGGTGTATCTACTAGGAAGCCGGTCCTGAGCGCAGCGAAGGTCCGGATGGTTTGTCCATTAAACTGATGTGATGTCTTTCGAGAATTACTGCTGGTGGCACCTCATCCTCACCTGCCGCGGCCAGTGGCTCCCGGGCGACCCGCGCGGCTTCCGTTCTCGTGAGCACCGCGTCCACAGCAGCGGCGACTACAAAAGCCGTCCACCGCAAGGCGAACACGCCGGGCTGCACGCGTATCAGCAGGTTCGAAGCAACGAACCGGTCGAAGTCCCGCAAGAGAGCAGGCCGGTTCTTGGTGAAGCGATTATTAACAAGTGTGTCGCGACCGAAGCGCCTTGTTTGGTGATCGCTACGGGTCGGGCGCACACGCATTTATTGGCTGCCATGTTCAACGACTGGCAGCATGTCAAGAAGCAGGTTGGGCGATTGAAGCAGGCCGGCTCGCACGCGATCCGCGAGGCGTTGCCGGGTCGCGTGTGGGGGGATGGGGGAAAGCCGATCCGTGTAACAGATCAAGCGCATCAGAAAAACGTATTTCGATATATCTCGGAACACGCGCAACAAGAGGGGGCCTGGGTTTGGCGGTATGACGGTGAGGGTTCGGCGATCGATCCGGGCCTTCGCTGCGCTCAGGCCCGGCTTCTGGAGAAGTTCTTGCAATCAAAATCGTGAAGCCGGTCCTGAGCGCAGCGAAGGCCCGGATCAAACAATATTAAACAACCATGCCCACAACCGACCTATCCAACTGCGCAATCCACACGATGACCAACAAGCCCTGGTCGCTAGCCGAGTGCTGCGAGCACTACGCCGCGGCGGGCATTGGCGGCATCAGCATCTGGCGCAAAGCCGTCGCGCCCGGAGAGGGCGGCGTCGGGCTTGATGAAGCCGTGAAGATCGTCGAGGGCTCGGGCCTGGCGGTACCGGCTTACGTGCGCGGCGGGTTTTTCCCCGCGGTCGATCAAGCTGACCGTCAGTCGGCGGTCGACCACAACAAAGTCATGATCGATGAGGCGGCTGCGCTCGGTGCGGACCAGGTTGTGCTGGTGGTCGGTGCCGTACCGGGGATGCCGCTCGCTGACGCGAGGCAGCACGTCGCGGACGGGATCGCGGCGTGTGTTGAGCACGCCAAGCAGGCCGGGGTGAAGCTCGCGATCGAGCCGCTGCACCCGATGTACGCCGCGGACAAGAGCTGCATCAACCGCATGGCCGAGGCGCGGGCGATCTGCGAAGCGATCGGTAGCCCTTGGCTTGGCATCGCGGTGGACGTGTACCACGTCTGGTGGGACCCGGACCTGGCCGAAGAAATCGCGTTGGCCGGTAAGCTCGGGCTGTTGTTCGGCTTCCACGTCTGCGACTGGCGCGTCGACACCCGGCACCTGCTCACCGACCGCGGCCTGATGGGCGACGGCTGCATCGACATCCGCGGCATCCGCGCCATGGTCGAGTCCGCAGGCTTCGATGGCTTCAATGAAGTCGAGGTTTTCTCGGAGCAGTACTGGTCGATGAACCAGCAAGACTATCTCGCGATGATCACCGACCGCTACCGCGAGCACTGCTAACCGAGCAACGCCTCGAACCTCGGCACCAGCTCGGCCAGCACCTCACGATCACTCTCCGGCCGTTTTGTGCTCTGCGGGTGCGTGTCGTCGCAGCCGATCCAGCCGCGGAGCTTCATGAACATCGCCGCGTTGTGCTTGTACGCCGGCACGGGCCCACGGAAGGCAAAAAAGCCGAGGTACTGCAGCAGGTCGTTGACCTCGTAGAACCCAGCGTCGCCGTCCGCCCAGAGCCGGTCGCGCTTGGCGAAGAGGTCGGGCGCGAAGGTCGAGAGCCCGAGCAGGTAGTCGCTGCCGTACATGATCATGTCGATGGCCAGGTCGTTGCCGGTGAAGACGTGGAAGCCCGGGCGCACCCTGTCGCGCAGTTCAAGCCGGTCCCACTCGAGCCGGCGTGACAGGGAGGAGTGCTTCGCGCCGATGCACTTGGGCAGCTTCATGAGCGATTCATAAGCGTCCAGCGAGTAGATCTGACCGAAGGGCGCGAACATGCCGCCGAGTTCGAACGCGATGAACCGGTCCGCGTCTTTGGCGAGCTGCGCGTAGGCCGGCGCGAGGAGCATGTCGTCCAGCTTGGTCAGGCCGAAGGACTGGAAGACGACCGGTTCGCCCTGGTGCTGCAGGACTTCTGCGATGGCGGTTTGGTAGGCGCCCGGGTTGAAGGTGTCGTCGGGGGTGTCGAAGACGCCTGCCCCCGCGACGAAACGCGCCCCGGCACAAGTATCGCGCGTCCGCCGCAGCGCCTCGACCCGCGTGGCATCGTCCAGCAGCGGCGCGTAGCCCGTGTCCATGTTGACCGCGGGGACCAGCCCCGCCTCGACCGTGCGCGCGACGTGGGCCTCGAAGCCGGGCCAGTCGATCGATCCGTCGGCGTTGAACGGGAGCAGCACCGCGGACATACCCAGCGGCTTGCGATTGGGTTGGATCGGTCGGATCGGCATCCGCGAGAGTGTAATGGCAGCCGACTTATTCGCGCTGCCCGCCATCGATGAGCCCCCTCCGGTAGTAAGAAAAATTCCGTATGGTTCAGATCGTCTTCATCTTGTAACCCCGTATAACTGCGCTAATTAGCATCAATCTATCCCTTGAGTAGCTCTAAAATTAGGCAACATGTCGTTAGTGATGCATAAAAAATTAGCGAAACGGGGGCTTAGGTCCTTGCAACGCTCACAGAACTTACTATTTTATCGTTTGGAAGCCGATGCCAGTCAGATCGATGAAGTCTGTCGAGTGTGTCGGCCCCTGGCCTGTTTGGGATCGGTTGGATCGCGGTTGCTCGAGTGGAGGCGGCTGCGGTGCTACTTCTGCCTTTTTGGGGCATGAGCCGAGCGGTTGGTCTGAAGCGAGAGTGCTATGCGTGTCTTGATGCTGGGATGGGAGTTCCCGCCTTTTATTACCGGCGGGCTGGGCACGGCCTGCTACGGCCTGACCAGGGCCATGTCGGCGCGCGGCACGGAGATCAGTTTTGTCCTCCCGAAACAGGTGGGCAGTGAGTACACCGAACACGTCAAGTTGCTGGCCCCGCAGTGCCGGAGCGCGGAGGCAGGAGACCGCGCCCCGGCCGCGGTGGCCAGCACCTTCCAGGCCGACCCCAGGCCCACCCCCGTCGACGCCGAGGGCAAGGAGGCCTTCCGCAACGTCGTCTTCAAGGCGGTCCCCTCCCACATGGCCAGCGTGTACCCCGCCGGGGGGCTGCAGTACGCCGCCAAGGGCACACGCAAGACCGAGGGCATCGGCTTCATCCACAGCAAGCCGGCATCCCAGAGTGTTGCATCCGAACTCGTCAGCGTGGCCGTCGCAGAGGCCCCCCCGCCCCCCCCGCCCGAGTTCGACTACAGCGGCGACCTGTTCCAGCAGACGCGCCGCTACGCGGACCTGTGCCTGGACCTCGCCAAGGGTGAAGGCTTCGACCTCATCCATGCGCACGACTGGTTGACGTTCCCCGCTGCGCAAGCCCTCTCCGAGGCGACGGGCAAGCCATGGGTCGCGCACGTGCACTCGACCGAATTCGACCGGGCCGGCGAAGGCGCGAACGCTCAGATCGCCGAGTTCGAAAAGCAGGGCGTGCGCTCGGCCCGCCGGGTCATCGCGGTCAGCGAGTTCACCCGCCAGATCCTGGTCAGCCGCTTTGGGCTGGATGAGGACAAGTGCGACGTTGTTTACAACGGCGTCGAACGCGTGATCAAGAACGGCACGGAGCGCACCGAGCCGGTGCACCCCACCGCGGGCATCAAGAAGGGCGACAAGGTTGTGCTCTACCTCGGCCGGGTCACGATGCAGAAGGGCCCGGAGTACTTCATCGCCGCGGCGAAGAAGGTGCTTGAGAAGATGGACAATGTGAAGTTCGTTGTCGCCGGCTCGGGCGACCAGATCGAGCGAACCATCGAGCAGGCCGCCAAAGCCGGTATCGGCAGCAAGATCACGTTCACCGGCTTCCTGCACGGCGAAGATGTGCGCAAGGTCTACGAGATGGCGGACGTGTACGTGATGCCCTCGGTGAGCGAGCCGTTCGGCATCGCGCCGCTCGAGGCGATCGCGCACAAGGTGCCGGTGATCATCTCGAAGCAGTCCGGCGTCAGCGAGGTGCTGGAGCACGCGCTGAAGGTCGATTTCTGGGACACCCACGACATCGCCAACAAGATCATCGCGGTGCTTAGACACCCGCCCTTGAGCGCGACGATGAAAGAGCACGCCGACTTGGAAGTGCGCGAGCTGACCTGGGACGGCGCCGCGGCGAAGTGCGAGGCGGTGTACGAGCAACTGCTAGGCGCAGCGGTGTAGCGCGGTGGCACCGCTGATCCTTAGAAGAGGGCTTGTGTTTTTCATCACAATAGCCGCGTTGCTACGCGACGCCGGGTCCCTGTAACACGTACACCATGCTCGCGGCTATTGCTGTTGATACAGCTTTTAACAGAGCCCGTCGGCTATGCCGATAACACAGACATGCGCCTTGCCCTGTATGCCGCTGTTTTGTGCCTGTGTGTCGCCTTGCCCGGCTGCGGGGACCTGTCTGATGTCTGGGGCAACCCGCAGGACCGCGCGAAGAAGGGCCTGTCCGACTCGGACACCAAGCCTTTCGAGATCGGCCCGGCCAGCGACTGGGAAGAGCCCGGCCTGTACATGGAGTACGCCCACAGCCACGGCGTCGCGATTGTGTCGGACCACGGCATGCTCGTCGCGCTCTTGCTCGTCGGGCCGGAGACCGGCGCCGAGGTCCGCTGGGACCGAGCCGCCGGGCTGTTCCGCGACACGCAGAGCGACGACCTGTTCACCCGCGACGGCGTCAAGTGGGGCGGCGCAGACGACCGCCCGTCGCTCGCCCGCTGCCGGATCCGCCACCTCGGCCCGCTCGACGACCCGGGTGTCGAACTCGTCGTCGACCCCGGCAAGCTGTTCCGGCAGGAAGAACAGCAGTGGTCCAAGGCCGCGAGCAACCACCTGTTTGTGGATGCGGAAGACTGATGGGTTGATTGGAACTTGAAATAGCACCGCATATGAGTGCGGTGCCCGAGCCGTGTCATACTTTCGGGCACCGGATTCACATCCGGTGCTGCTGACAGAGCCATGCCCAACCTGTTCGACAGCCAACTCGCCCTGCTGGACTGGCTGATCCTCGCGGGCTACTTCGTGCTGATCATCACGATCGGTGCGCTGGCCAGCCGGGGCAAGAACGATGAGCAGGGCTTTTTCCTAGGTGGCCGACGCATGCCCGCGTGGGCGGTGGCGATGTCGTTCGCGGCGACCACGCTGAGCGCCGCGACGTTCATCGGCGGGCCCGCCGAGTCGTTCAAGACCGACCTGACGCTCCTGTCCTTTGAAATCGCCAAGGTGCTGGGCGCATTGCTGGTCGCGGCGCTCTTCCTTCCCCCCTTGTTCCGCTCCGGCTGCACCACCGTGTACGGCTACCTGGGCCGGCGCGTCGGCCCGGGCGCGATGCAGGCGGCCAGCGCGATGTTCCTCTTCGGCCGGCTCCTTGCTTCGGGGGCCCGGCTCTTTATCGCAGGCACCGCCTTCTCGCTCATCTTGTACGGCAACCTCGAAACCGCCAACCTCGTGCTAGCTATCGTGCTCTTCGGCGTCGTCGGCACGCTGTACACCACGCTCGGCGGGATCAAGGCCGTCATCTGGACCGACACCCTCCAACTGCTCGTGGTCGTCGGCGCGGTCGTCGTGGCGATGCTCCTGCTCCTGCACGCGATCCCACTGCCCATGAGTGAGATCGTTCACGTGCTGCAACAGGAGCAGAAAACCAGGCTGCTCGACACCTCGTCCGACCTCTCTAAGGCGACCACGCTCTGGGCGGGCTTGGCGATGACCTTCTTTTTCGCCGCCGCGTTCGGCGCCGACCAGGACATGGCTCAACGCCTGCTGACCTGCAAGAGCCTTAAGCAGTCGGTCGGCGCGCTCCTGGGCGCGACGCTGATCGCCCTGCCGATCACGGTGATGTTCATGGCGACGGGCCTGCTGCTGTACATCTTCTACACGCAGCCCGGCCTGATGGGCGCTGCGGCGCCTGCCGACGCGGTGACCGATCACCGCCAGGCGTACCCACGGTTCCTATTGAACGAGCTGCCGATCGGCATCAGGGGTGTGGCGATCGCGGGCCTGTTCGCCGCGGCGATGAGTAGCCTCGACTCGGCGATGAACGCGATGGCGTCCAGCGCGGTGTCCGACCTGATCAACCCGGCCCGCCGGGCACTGAGCAGGTCTGAGGAGAGTGACGAACTCGCGCCGCTCTGGTCCCGCCTGGCCGTCGTCCTGATGGGGGCACTGCTGACCGCCGCGGCGCTGGTCATGGCGCTGATCTACGACCCCGAGGCCGACACCCTGATCCGCTTCGCGCTGGGCGTGATGACCTTTGCCTACGCCGGGCTGATGGGCGTGTTCTTGTGTGTGCTTCTGACCGGGCGCGGCAGCACGGCGAGCGTCATCGCCGCGCTGATCACAGGCATGGCGGTGATCGCTGCCTCGCGGTACGTGCCGTTGATCAAGAGCTGGCCGATCGCCTGGCCCTACTGGATGGTGATCGGCACGGCGGCGAGCCTCGGGGTCTGCCTGATCGGTGCGGTGCGCCGTGATCACCCGCCGTATACGAACCGCTCTGCGACGCGTCTATGATGCGGTGTTAATACAAGACCCAACCACCCGGAGCAAACCCATGAAGCGTCTGCCTGAATACCTGCTGGTCTCTGCCCTGACCGTCGCGGTTATGCTGACGATTGTCCCAATGGGGCAGACCGCGGTCGCGCAGCAGGATCAGGAAAAAGACGCGACCGAGGTGATCCAGTACGCCATGGCGGTCCTCGGCTCGAACTTCCGACAGATCAGACGGCAGCAGAACAAGCCCGATCAGAACCAGGCGAGCGCGGACCTGCTCGCGGAGATGATCGTGGTGTCCGTGGAGTCCAAGCCCTACCTGCCCAAGAGCGCGACGACCGACGACCTGAAACAGTCCTACCGCGAGCTCGTGAATGAGATGATCATCGTTTTTGCAAAGGCCGAGAACGCGGCCCTGCAGGGCGACAACGAGAAGCTCAAGGAATACCTGCGCGAAGCCAACGAGGTCCGCGCAGAAGGCCACGAGCTGTTCATCACCGAGGAGTAGCGGAAGAACAGCCGCGATGCTACATATCGCAGGCAAAAGATGAAGCGTGTATCACCGCCCAAGCGATCCGCATCATCCTGGCTGTCGCCGACTAATTCATCGAGGGGTCGCGCGGCATCAGCCTCGGGTTCATCGCGAGCATCGCCAGCGAACGGTCGATCCCCGTGATCACACGCATCCACAAGCCGTCGTCCGCGTCCGGATCGAAGACGACGTCTGAGTTCGCCCGCGTGACCAGCCAGCCGCCACGGTTCAGCTCGCTCTCGAGTTGGCCCGGGCCCCAGCCGGCGTAGCCGACAAAGAAGCTCACCGTATCGAACGGGTCCGACAAGATCTCACGCACGGTCGACTCGTCGGTTGTGAAACACACGCCTTGGCACACCTCGACCTGTGCGTGGCCCGGCTTGTCATGCAGCAGCATCAGAGGCCCATCGCACGGCCCGCCACACAGCAGCGGCTGGTCCGTCGGGCAGGGCAGCACACTGAGCTGGCCCCACACCTCGTCGACCGGCGTCTGCGTGGGTCGGTTCAAGACCAGCCCCAGCGCACCCGCGTCGCTGTGCTCGACCATCAGCACCACCGCGTGCTCGAAGTGCGGGTCGTCCATCGTCGGCGACGCCACGACCAAGCTCCCGGATAATGAATCCATCACAACCCAACTCCAACGCGAGATACGGCAGGCCACGCCAGCATACCACCGCTCCCGCCTGGATAAAATGCTTATTCTTCGTAAGCGCGCGACGTTGCGCCCCGCCAACCCCGTGCAGCCCCCGCCATGCCCCGCGACCTTGCCCAATCCGCCGAGCTTATCAGCCAAGCGATGGTTGGCGATCGGCACCGCCTCCGCCGAAGGCTCCGCGCGATCGAGCAGGCTGCGGAGAACGGCAAGCCCTTCGGTCGAAGCCTCGGCAAGCTTCAAAACGCGTTGGACGAGTCGATCGCCCTACGCAAGCAACGCAGGGCCAACGCGCCGGCGGCGAGTCTGCCGGATGAGCTGCCGATCACCGCGCGTGCAGACGAGATCATGGACGCGGTCCGCGGTCACCAAGTGGTCGTCGTTGCGGGCGAGACCGGGTCGGGCAAGTCGACGCAGCTGCCCAAGCTGATGCTGCGGATGGGCCGTGGCGTCGATGGGCTGATCGGGCACACCCAGCCCCGCCGGCTCGCAGCACGCTCGGTCGCGCAGCGCGTGGCCGACGAGTTGGGCTCGCCGCTCGGCCAGCACGTGGGCTACAAGGTCCGTTTCACGGACAAGACGAACCCGAAGACCTACATCAAGCTGATGACCGATGGTGTGTTGCTGGCCGAGGCGGCGCGCGACCGGTTCTTCGACAACTACGACACGCTGATCATCGACGAGGCGCACGAGCGGTCGCTCAACATCGATTTCCTGCTCGGCCACCTCAGCCAGATCCTGCCCAAGCGCCCCGACCTGCGCGTGATCATCACCTCGGCGACGATCGACACCCAGCGTTTTGCGGAGCACTTCGGCACCGCGACCCGTGACGGGCTCGAGCCTGCGCCGGTGATCGAGGTCTCCGGGCGGACCTACCCCGTCGAGGTGCGCTACCAGCCGATCGAGCCGGACGAGCACGGCGAGGCCGGCGACACCGCCGAGGCCGTGGCCCACGCGATCGGGGGGCTCGGTCGTCAAGGCGATGTGCTCGTCTTCATGCCGACGGAGCGCGACATCCGCGCGTGCTGCGGCCTGCTCGAGCGCCGCCAGCCCGGCAGCGAGGTCCTCCCGCTGTACGCCCGGCTCACCAACGCGCAGCAGCAGGCGATCTTCGCCAAGAGCAGCAAGCGCAAGATCGTCGTTGCGACAAACGTGGCCGAGTCATCGCTGACCGTGCCGGGCATCCGCTACGTCGTGGACACGGGCACGGCGCGGGTGGCCCGGTACTCGCCGAACTCGAAGGTGCAGCGGCTCCCGGTCGAGGCGGTCAGCCGGGCCAGCTGCGACCAGCGCAAGGGCCGGTGCGGCCGCGTCGGCCCGGGCTTATGCGTGCGGCTCTACTCGGAAGAGGACTTCCTGTCGCGGGACGAGTTCACGACGCCGGAGATCCTGCGTAGCAACCTGGCGAGCGTGATCCTGCAGATCGAGACGCTGCGGTTTGGTGCGATCCAAGACTTCCCGTTTATCGACCCGCCCCGGCCGAGCATGATGCGCGATGGGTATAAGACGCTTCACGAGATCGGCGCGTTGACAGCGGATGACTCGGTCAGCGCGCTGGGCAGGCGGCTCTCGCGCATGCCGGTCGACCCGCGTGTCGCGCGGATGGTCTTGGCAGGCAAGGACGAAGGCGTGTTACAGGAGGTGCTGGTCATCGCCTCGGCGCTGGAGGTGCAGGACCCGCGTGAGAGGCCGATCGATCAGCAGGGCAAGGCCGACGCCGCGCACGAGCCGTTCGCAGACCCCCGCAGCGACTTCCTGGCGTACCTCAACCTCTGGTCCTTCTACCACAGACAGAAAGACAAGCTCTCGCACAACAAGCTGAGGAAGGCCTGCAAGCAGAACTATCTTAGTTACGTAAGGATGCGCGAGTGGGTGGATGTGCATCAGCAGTTGAAGAGGATGGTGCAGGAATTGAAAGTGGGGCAGACATTCCTGTCTGCCTCAGGCCGTAGGCCTGAACACAAGAAGGGTTCGGCTGCGCCGAACGGCAGACAGGAATGTCTGCCCCACGCTGCTGAGATCACGGACAGTAAAGCCGACGCGATCCACCGCGCGCTCCTGACCGGGCTGCTCTCCAACATCGCGAACAAGGGCGACGGCTTCGAATACACTGGGGCCGGCGGTCAGAAGCTGCACCTCTGGCCCGGCTCGTCGCTGTTCGCAAGCAAGCCCAAGTGGGTCGTTGCCGCAGAGCTGGTCGAGACGACCCGGCGGTATGCCCGCACGGCCGGGCGGATCCAGCCCGGCGTGATCGAGCCGATCGCGGGGCACCTGGTCAAGAAGACGCACAGCGACCCGCGCTGGGTGCGCGAGACTGGCTCGGCGATGTGCAGCGAGAAGGTCTCGCTCTACGGGCTCGTGCTCGTGCACGCCAGGCCGGTCCCCCTCGCGCGGGTCAACCCTACCGAGGCGAGGCAGATGTTCATCCAACGCGCGCTGGTCGAGGGCGACTGGGACTGCGACCTGCCGTTCTACAAACACAACCAGGCGTTGTTGGAACAAGCCAAGGCGACCGAGGCCAAAGCACGCCGGCACGGGCTGGTCGCATCGGATCAGGTGCGCTACGCCTTCTACGACGAACGCCTCCCCGAGACGGTCACCGACAGCGCGGCTTTCAAGAAGTGGTACAAGAAAGCCCACCCCTCTCCCCCCGGGGGAGGGGCCGGGGGTGAGGGGCGAGGCTCGGTCGAGACAGCGGATCGAAGAAAATCGGATCCTTCCGATTCGCCCCTCACCCCAGCCCTCTCCCGTGGGGAGAGGGGGCAAGACCCATCAGAACCGCTGTACATGGACCTGCCGATGCTGCTCGCAGAGTCGGCGGAGGATGTCACCGAGCAGGCGTACCCCGACCGCTTGCGCGTCGAGCAGTCGGACCACGCCCTCGCCTACACCTTCGACCCCGGCGACGAGCGCGACGGTTTAACCCTGACGCTGCCGCGCGAAGCGCTTGGCCAACTCGATGCGCGGCGGCTGGGCTGGCTGGTGCCCGGCATGCTCGAGCAGAAGCTGGTCGCGATGATCAAGTCGCTGCCGAAGCCGTTGCGCAAAACCCTGAGCCCGGCACCGGACGCGGCGAGGCGGGCGGTGCAAGCGATGCGCTTCGGTGACGGCCCGTTCGAAGACGCCGCCGCCCAAGCGCTCAGCAAGATCGGCGGGCTGAACCTCTCCGTATCGGATTTTGACTTAAGCGTTTTGCCCGATGCGTTCCGGATGAATGTCCGGGTGCTTGGCAAGCAGGGCCAGACGCTGGCGGAAGGGCGCGACATCAACAAGGTCCGTCGCAAGCTCGGCGCCGGGGCGCTGCCGAGCTACGCGGGGATGGACGATCCGCGCTGGGGCGCATCACCAACAACCCGCTGGTCCTTCGGCGAGTTGCCCAAGCACGTCGATACGACACGCAGCGGGGTTGAGCTCCGCGCGTACCCCGCGCTGATCGATGAGGCCGCGGGCGTCGCGCTGCGCCTGGTCGACACGCGCGCCAAAGCCCGCCGGCTCACACGCGCGGGCCTGCGTCGGTTGTACTCGTTCGAGGTGCAGCGCGACTTCGCCTGGCGGGCCGACCGCTGGCAGGACATCGACAAGGCCCGGTTGTGGTTTGCACCGATCGGCGACCCGACGAATCTTAAGGATCAACTCGTGCTGCTGATGACCGATCGCGCGTTCCTGTTTGATAAAGAGGAAATCACGGGCGAGCAGGCGTTCATCACACGGCAGCGCATCGGGCTGCAGCGGCTCGACCTCGCCGAGCGGGAAGTGCAGCGCGTCGTCGGACCGGTACTGCAGTCGGCCCAGCGTGCAAGGCTTGCAGTGGAGCGTGCCGATTTCCGACAGGCACCGCACCTCAAAGCCGATGTGCGCATCCAGTTAGACAATCTGTTGTCGCCGTCGTTTTTCGTTGAAACGCCGTGGACCCGCCTGGCGTCCTACCCCCGCTATTTGGCGGCGGTCGAGCGTCGACTCGACAAGCTGCATCGTGGCGATGCGTCGCAGGATGTGGCTGCTTTTAAAGTGATCGCGGAGCATTGGAACCGGTATGCAACAACAGCCAGCGCACTACGCGAGCAAGGCGGGGTCGACCCCGAGTTGGAGCAGTACCGGTGGCTGATCGAAGAGTTCCGCGTGTCGCTGTTTGCCCAGGAGCTGGGCACGAGCGAGAAGGTCTCGCCCCAGCGGCTCGATCGGCAGTGGGAGAAGGTCACGGGCAAGCCGCTCGGCGGCGGATGACGAACCTAGAATATGCACCCATGACGATGCGTCTGACCATCCTGCTGCTCGCCCCTTTGCTGATGCTGGGCTGCGGTGAAGAGCCGGCCATTGAGCGCTACGAGGTGACGCTGCCGGTCGCCTTTGACTGGCCCGAAACCGAGCTGCGCGAGCAGACCGCCGAGGTAGACGATTTTTCGTGGACCTGGGAGGTCCCCGCGGGCTGGGTCGACGCCCCGGAGGTCCCGGACCAACTCATCGCGGACTACCGCTTCCCGGGCGCAACCGACCACACGCTGCCCGGCCGGATGACCGTGTCCAAGATCGATGGCGACGCCGGGGGGATCGAGGCCAACGTGCTGCGCTGGCTCCAGCAGCTCTACGTCACAACGGCGCGGAGCCTGGGCCCGAAAGACAAGATCTCGCAGCCCATGTCCATGGGCGTGGGCGACGCGACCTTCGTCGAGCTGTATGGCCAGTACCAGGGCGAACACAACCCCACACGCATCTCCGCCGCGATCGTGCAGATCCCCGCGGAAGGCGGCGGCGTGTTCCAGACCTGGTTCTTCAAGCTCGCCGGCGACGACGCCACGATCGAACAGCACCGCATGGGGATGGCGCAGATGATCCTGACCTTCCGCCCGGCGGGGACGCCGAGGCCTGTGCTGCCCGGCCTCGACGAGGTCGAAGCGCCCGGGCAAGACCAAGCAGCGCAAGACGGCATCGAACCGGAATCTGACGAAACGGCCGAGCCCACCGACGAACCATGACACCCGCCAAGTCCAACCCGTTGCGCTGGCTCGCGTCGCTTCGGCTGACGGTAACGCTGCTTGCGCTGTCGATGTACCTCATCTTCGTTGGTACGCTCGCGCAGGTCGAGAACGGCATCTGGTGGGTCGTCGAGCACTACTTCCGCGAGGGGACCTACGGCGTCGTCTGGGTCGACTTCGACGTGTTCCGCTCGCTGGTCTACCCCGGCAGCGCGGGCAACGTCAGCATCTTCGGCATCGAGTCGCACCCGTTCCCCAGCGGCTTCGTCATCATCGCCCTGCTCCTGGTCAACCTGCTCGCGGCGCACGCGGTGCGTTATAAGATGACCGGCAAGGGCGCGGCGCTGGGCGCGGGCTTCGGCCTAGTGCTCGTCGGCTCGGCGATCACGGCGTACACCGTGATCGAGCCCAAGACCTCCGCGGCGATCCAGCAGGACGTCATGCTGATGATGCTGATCTGGACCGTGCCGATGACGCTGATCGGCATCGGCTGCTACTTCATCTTTGGCAGCCGGAAGGCGGGCATCGTGCTGATCCACGGCGGGATCATCCTCATGCTCGTCGGCGAGTACATCACCGGCATCGGCGCAGACGAGGGGCAGATGTGGATCCATGAGAAGGGCTCGTCGAGCAAGATCATCGACATCCGCGAGGTGGAGATCGCCTTCGTGACGCCGACCGGCGACCGCACCCAGGAGCACATCATTATCCCGCAGGAGCTGATCGAAGCTGCGGACGAAGACGACACGCTGATCGAGAACGAGACCCTGCCGCTGACGGTACGTATCGACGCGTGGATGGAGAACTCCGACCTGCTGCCGAGTATCAACGGCGCGGACCCAACGCAGGTGCAGTACCGCGCCGAGGAGGTCCCCGCGGTGACAGGTACCGAGCAGCGTGCCGACCGGCCGTCGGTCATGGCGACGCTGTTCCGCGGCGGCGAGCGTATCGGGCAGCACCTGCTGACGACCTGGGAGTTTGTGAAGCCGGTCGAGGTCGAGGTCGATGGCAAGGTGTGGGCGGTGTCGCTGCGTTTCCGCGAGACGCACCTGCCGTACACGATCCAGCTGGTGGACTTCCGCCACGACCAGTTCACGGGCACGACGACGCCGATGAACTACTCGTCGACGCTACGGCTGGAGGCGCCCAACTCGGCCGAGAGCCGGGATGCTTTTATCAAGATGAACCAGCCGCTGCGTTACGACGGCAAGGCGTTTTTCCAGTCCGGTTTTTTCCAGCAGCCGCTGAACCGGAACCTCGGGACGATCATGCAGGTCGCGGACAACCCCGGGGCCTGGGTGCCCTACCTGTCTTGCGTGATCGTGACGGTCGGGCTTTGCATGCACTTCGTGATCTCGCTGATGCGGTACGGCAGGCGGGCGAACGCAAGGGCCTAAACGAGAAGAAGTGATGGACGCGATCTACGAAGACAGCATTGACCAGCAGACGATTGGCACCACCATCTTGCGCGCCCTGCCCTACGCGGTCGCGGCGATCATGATCGTGTACCTCGCGATGGGCATCATGCGCGCGACCCAGCCCGAGGGGATGACGCGGTACGACTTCGACACGCTGGGCAAGGTGCCCGTCTCGGAAGACGGCCGGATCAAGCCGTTGGACTCGGTCGCGCGCAACGCGCTGTTGCAGGTCAGCGGCAAGCAGTCGCTCAAGGACGACATGCTGCTGCCCGACGAGGGCGATGCGGAGCGGCCAGCGATCCTCTGGGTCGCGGAGCTGATCTCTGGCCGGCCCGAATCGCGGGATCGGAGGGTCTTGCGGATCGACGACCCGGGCGTGCTGGGGCTGATCGGCAAGACGCCGGAGGACGGCAAGTTCTACTCGCTCAACGATCTGATGGTGCCGATCGGCGAGAAGCAGCAGCCGGCCTACATCGAGATCGACCGCCTGGCGCGCGAGGCGCAGAACAAGCGTGACGACCTGCGGACCAAGTTCGAGGACCACGTCATCGGCCTGCGTCGGCAGATCGCGGTGATGATCGAACTGCAGACGATGACGACGCCTTTCGTCGTGCCCCCCGTGGAGCAGGGCGACGAGTGGGCGCCGATCGTCGAGGACCCCAACGGCCGATTCAGCGAGGCCGCACGCGACCGCGAGGCGGGCAAGACCTGGCTCACCATGATGAACGCGCTGCGGGACGACAAGCCCGACGCGTTTAACGAGGCGCTCAATGAACACCTCGCGCTCAAGCAGGCGTTCGTCCCCGCCAAGGCGCGCAAGGCCGCGTTCGAGCAGGGCTACAACCGGTACGCGCCCTTCGTGAAGGGCATCGCGCTGTATATCCTCGCGGGGTTGATGGGCTTGTTCGCGATGCTGCTCCGGCCGGTGCTGCCCAAGGAGGGCTACACCGCGCTGTGGCGCAGCGGCATGGCGATCCTGCTGGTGGTTTTCGCGCTGCACACCGCGGCGCTGATCATCCGCATCTGGCTGCAGGGCCGGCCGCCCGTGACGAACCTGTACTCCTCCGCGGTCTTCATCGGCTGGGGCATCGTTGGCGGCGCGATCATCCTCGAGAAGATCACCAAGCTCGGCGTGGCCTCGCTCGCCGCATCGAGCGCAGGCGTCTCCACCCTCATTGTCGCGCACCACCTCTCCAAGGACGGCGACACGATGGGTGTCATGCAGGCGGTGCTCGACTCGAACTTCTGGCTGGGCACGCACGTGATCACGATCACGCTCGGGTACTCCGCGACCTTCCTCGCCGGCTTCATCGCGATCTGCTACATCTTCTTCGGCATGTGCACGCCGCTCCTGGATAAGAAGACGGCGCGTTCGATGGCCGGCATGGTCTACGCCGTGACCTGCTTCGCGATCCTGTTCAGCTTCGTCGGGACGGTGCTCGGCGGGATCTGGGCGGACCAGTCATGGGGCCGGTTCTGGGGCTGGGACCCCAAAGAAAACGGCGCGATCCTGATCGTGCTGATCCACGCGATCATCCTGCACGCCCGCTGGGGCCACCTCGTCAAAGACCGCGGGATCATGGTCCTCGCGGTCAGCGGCAACATCGTCACCTCCTGGTCGTGGTTCGGCACGAACCTGTTGGGTGTCGGCCTGCACAGCTACGGCTTCATGGACGGCGCGATGTTTACGCTTGCGCTCTTTGTCGCGAGCCAGATGTTCATCATGGCGGCGGCGATGATCGTCCCGACCCAGTACTGGTGGAGCTTCCGCAAACCGAAGAAGACTCCGGTGCACATCACGCCTGCGCCCGTTTCCGCATAGGATAAAGCGGTTCTGAAAAGAGACCTTTTCGGGAGACCGCGATGGACTTGATCCTCTTAATCGCTGATCGCAACAGTCCGGTAAATGCCTGGCTGCGTGAGAACCCGCTCGTACTCAGCGCGGGGTTTACCGTCCTCGGTATTATATTGCTGTATTTCGGCGTGGTCGGGCTCAAGACCGGCGAGACGCGGGACAAGTACGGGATCAAGATGACCGGTGGGATCGCTTCTTTGGCTTCCTGGGCTCGTGCGATTGCGGGCGTCGCCGTGATCCTTGTGGCGGTCTATATCGCCTTCTTCGGCGCGTGGTAGCCTGGCATCGGCCGGGCTAGTCTGCCTGTGTTACCCAAGCGATCCCCTGCGGCGGATGACATGATTTAGCCGATTTCGTAGGTAATAGTTGTGTTCTGGCTGCGTCGCCATGGATTGTTGGGAAGAATCTTTTTCCCGAGCACCTCTGGCCGTACACTCTGGGCTGTCGCCATTCTGCGACGGAAAGGCCTTTAGATGAAGGACAAACACGCGGATCGACCGGTCTTTACGCCCTGCGGTTGCGAAGATCATGCGCTCCGGCCGTCCCGCCGGGAATTCCTCTACGCCGGCCTGGTCGGCGGGATCGGGCTGACGCTGCCGGGGCTTTTCCAGATGCAGGCCCTTGCTGAGCAGAAGGATTACGCGCTCAAAAACCCGGAGTGCGACAGCGTGATCCACATCTTCCTGCCCGGTGGGATGGCCGCTCAGGAGACCCTGGACCCCAAGCCGTTGGCCCCCTCGCAGTACCGCGGCCCGTTCAGGCCGATCGACACCAACGTGACCGGGGTTCAGCTCGGTGAGCTGATGAAGCAGACCGCTAAGGTCGCGGACAAGATGACCATCATCCGCTCGATGACGCATGGCGAGGCCGCCCACGAACGCGGGACGCACAACATGTTCACCGGCTACAAGCCCAGCCCGGCGATCAAGTACCCGTCCTTCGGCTCGGTCGTCTCGCACGAGTTGGGCGCGAACGGCGAGTTGCCGCCTTATATCTGCGTGCCCAACCAGCCCAACGAGCACGCAGGCAGCGGCTACCTCTCGAACAAGTACGGCCCGTTCTCGATCGGCGCGAACCCGTCGAACGAGAACTTCCAGGTGCGCGACCTCTCGCTGCCCAACGACATCGACCACAAGCGGTTCGCCCGCCGGCAGGCGATGCTCGACGCGGTGGACAACCATTTCCGCTCGCTGGAGGAGTCGGATGCGCTGGACGCGATGGACGAGTTCTACAGCCGGGCGTACACGATGATCTCGTCGACGAAGGCGCGCGAGGCGTTTAACCTCCGGGCCGAGCCCGAGGCGGTGCGGAACAAATACGGCAAGAACGCCGCGGGCATGCGGATGCTGCTGGCCCGCCGGTTGGCCGAGGCGGGTGTGCGGTTCATCTCGACGACGCTCGGCGGTTGGGACCACCACCAGAACATCCAGCAGGCGATGCAGGCCAGGGTGCCCGAGTTGGACCAGGCGTACGCGGCGCTGATCAGCGACCTGGACGAGCGCGGCATGCTGGACCGGACGATGGTGATGATGACCACGGAGTTCGGCCGGACGCCCAAGATCAACAACGACAGCGGGCGCGACCACTTCCCGCGCGTGTTCTCGGTGGCGATGGCCGGGGGCGGCTTCAAGCGGGGCATGGTGTACGGCGCGTCGGACGCGACCTCGACCGCGGTCGGGGACAAGCCCGTGAGCCACGCCGACCTCGCGACGACGGTCTACAACCAGCTCGGCATCGTCGCGGACAAGGAGCTGATGGCCCCGGGCGATCGGCCGATCGAGATCGTGGACGGCGGCACGGTGCTCAGCGATACGCTCGAGCGTGAGGCATAGACCGGATGTTGTGTTGGGAGGGAGCCTCGCCCTCCCGGTTGTTTTTGATGGCCCGTCATGGAAGGACGGATGATGAGGGTTGGCTGGTTTTTCGTTCTTGTCTTGTTGCTTTCGCACACCGCGATCGCCGGCTCCCCCACCCTCCGCAACGCGATCCCCGCCGCCGGCCAGCGCGGCCAGGCCATCAAGATCACGCTGCACGGCGAGCGGCTGCACGATGTCACCGGCGTCCTGTTCCACACCAAGGGCATCACGGCCGGCGAGCTGGAATTCGAAAACAACAAGGTCCATACGACCTTCACCATCGCGCCGGACGCGCCGCTCGGCGAGCAGCAGCTTAGGCTGGTCACCAAGACCGGCGTCACCGAGATGGTGACCTTTTACGTCGTTGATCGGCCGATCGTTAAGGAGCGGCGTGACGAGCCGGGCAAGAACAACAGGAACTTCAAGCAGAGCACGAGCTTTGAGGAACCGCAGCTGATCGAGCTGGGCACGATGGTGCTGGGCCGGACCGAGCCGGAGGATGTGGACTACTTCGCGGTGCAGCTGAAGAAGGGCCAGCCCTTCGCCGCCGAGGTCATCGGCATGCGTTTGGGCCGGGGCTTCACCGACTCGGCGCTGGCGGTGTACGACAACAAGGGGCGGGAGGTCGCGGCGAACGACGACACGCTGCTGCACAAGCAGGACCCGGCGGTGTCTTTTATCGCGCCGCATGACGGGCGGTACGTGATCTCGCTCCGCGACTCGGGCTACCTCGGCACGACCAACAACTGGTACCTGCTCAACGTCGACGCCACGATCAGCCCGAAGCTGGCCTACCCCCTCGGCGGACAGCCCGGCCAGACCCTGAAGCTGCGTCTGCTCGGCGATACGCGCGGCGACTTTACGCAAGAAGCCACCCTCCCCGACCAACCCGACAACAGCTATGCGTTCGTCGCGGAGCATGAC
Organism: Planctomycetota bacterium; assembly: GCA_039024275.1. Lineage (GTDB taxonomy): Bacteria > Planctomycetota > Phycisphaerae > Phycisphaerales > Phycisphaeraceae > JAHQVV01. Next base: position 52,815 of record JBCDKD010000007.1, read on the forward strand.
GGCATGCGCGCGTTGTCCGGCCTGCCCCTGCGGGTCAACGGGCTGCCCAATGTCATGGAGGACCCTGCCGCCAAGAACAACACGATGAAGGAGATCGAGCCGGTGCCCGCCCAGCCGGTGCCCGTCGCGTTCAACGGCGTCATCGAGAGGCAGGGCGACCACGACTACTACAAAGTCCAGCTGAAAAAAGGCCAGCAGGTCCGGTTCCACTGCTTCGCCCGCTCGATGGGCAGCCCGCTGGACTCGGTGATCAACGTGTTCAACGGGGCCGACAACAAGCACATCCAGGGCAACGACGACCAGGGCGGCTCCGACAGCATCCTTGATTTCCGGGCCCCGCAGGACGGCGCGTACCTCGTCCGCGTCCGGGACCACCGCAACCGTGGCGGCGCGGACTTTGTGTACCGGCTTGAAGCCGTGGTCACGGGCCGGAGCCTGTCGACCGCGATCACGCGCTACGACCGCAACCGCCCGCAGAGAAGACAGGCCATCGCGGTGCCGCAGGGCAACCGCACCGCGGCGCTGGTGACCGTCCGCCGATCGCAGGCACCCGGCGACGCGACGCCTTCGATCGTGGGCCTGCCCGGCGGGGTGAGCTACCAGGGCCTGGGCCCGGCCGAGCAGGCGAGCCTGATGCCCGTCGTGTTCGAGTCGACACCGGATGCGGCGGTCGGCGCGGCGCTGGTCGACCTTCAAGCCGTGGTCCCGCTCAAAGACAGCAGCGACCAGGTCCGCGGCGGCTTCAGCCAGCGGACCCCGCTGGTCGTTGGCAACCCGAACCGGACCGAGTACCACCACACAACGCTCGACACCATCCCCGTCGCGGTCACCGAGCAGATCCCGTTCAAGATCGACGTGGTCCAGCCTGAGTCGCCGCTGGTCCACAACGGCAAGAAGAAGCTGCGGGTCCGCCTGCACCGCGACGAGGGCTACACCGAGCAGGTGCGGATGTACATGCTCTACCGCCCGCCGGGGATGGGCGCGCCGGGTCAGATCGCGCTGAACAAGACGGACACCGAGGGCGTGTACGAGGTCGACGCGAACACCAGCACGCCGACCCGCGACTGGCCGATGGTTATCGTCGGCTACGGCAACCAGAAGGGCGGCGGCGTCTGGGCGTCGAGCCAGCTCTTCCAGGTCAAGGTGGAGCCGCCCTTCGTGGCCGGCGGCATCGAGGGTGCGAAGTGCAAGCAGGGCCAGTCGACGCCGCTGACGATCAACCTCGAGCACCCGCGGCAGTGGCAGGGCCAGGGCGAGTTGAAGCTGCTGGGCCTGCCCGCCCACGCCAAGGCCGACCCGATCACGATCAAGCCCGGCCAGGAGCAGGCGATCTTTAACATCAGCGTCGCGGAGAACACACCTCCGGGCACGCACAAGTCGCTGGTCTGTGAGCTCACAATCACGGTCAACGGCGAGCCGGTGATCCACCGGTTCGGGCACGGTGGCCGGCTGCGTGTCGACCGGCCGAACAAGGACAACGCCCAGGCGAGCAAGGACTGACCGATGAGCGTGAGACGGATAACCAGGGTCGCTTGGGTTGCTCGGCTGCTGCCCGCCCTGCTGCTGCTGGTCGGCGCGGGTGCCCTCCTCTGGACCAACCTGCCCGCGGATGCGGACCCCGCTCCGACACCAAGGCCCGCCAAGGCCAACGCCCCGGCTGTGCCGGCCGGGCAGATCGAGGTGTTTCCAAAACGCATCGAGATGAGCACGCGCGAGGACGAACAGGCCGTGGTCGTGCGTGTCCGCCGGGCCGACGGCGTCACCGAAGACCTCACCCGCCGGGCGAAGTACTCGGTGGCGAACCCGTCGATCGCGACCGTGAAGCACGGCGTGCTTCGGCCGAGTTCCGACGGCGAAACACAGCTCATCGTCGAGCACGCCGGCCAACGCGTCACGATCCCCGTGACCGTGGAACACGCGACCAAGGGCCGGCCGATCAGCTTCCGGCTCGATGTGCTGCCCGTCTTCGCCAAGGCCGGCTGCAACAGCGGCGGGTGCCACGGCTCGGCACGCGGGCAGGACGGCTTCGGCCTGTCGCTCTTCGGGTTCGACCCCGTCGGCGACCACAGGCGGATCACCACCGAGCAGCCCGGCCGACGTATCAACCTCGCCGACACCGAGCGGTCGCTCCTGCTGACTAAGTCGATCGGCACCGTGCCCCACACCGGCGGCAAGCTCTTCGGCGCCGACCACGCCTTCTACCACACGCTCAAGGGCTGGCTCGACGCCGGCGCGCCGGACGACCCCGAAGACATCGCCACCGTCACCGGCATCGAGGTCTTCCCGCAGGACATCGTGCTCGAAGGCGGGGGCGCGCAGCAGCAGATCACTGTGCGTGCCCATTATTCCGATGGCAGCGACCGCGACATCACCGACCTCGCGGTGCTGATGACCAGCAACGAGACGTCCGCCAAGGTCGGCGATGACGGCGTCATCCACGCCGGCCAGCGCGGCGAGGCGTTCGTCATGGCACGCTTCGACGCGTTCACCGTCGGCACCCCCGTCATCGTCGTGCCCAAGGGCTCGGCCAAGGGCTACCCCGCCGCCCCCCCCACCGCCAACTACATCGACGAACACATCAACACCAAGCTCAAGAAGATGCGTATCGTCCCGGCAGAGGTCTGCGACGACGAGACCTTCGCCCGGCGCGTGCACATCGATATCGTCGGGCAGCTGCCCACGATCGAGGTGCTCGACCGGTTTGTCTCGGACGAGGACCCCAACAAGCGTGCCAGGCTGGTGGATCAATTGCTGGATGACGCGTCGTTCGCGGATATCTGGGCGATGAAGTGGGCCGAGCGTCTGCAGATCCGGAGCAGCAACCAGACGATCAGCCAGAAGTCGGCGGTGCTGTATTACGAGTGGCTCCGTGATCAGATCGTCGAAGAACGCCCGATGAACGACGTGGTGTTCGACCTGCTCGCATCAAGCGGCGGGACGTTCGAGCAGCCGCAGACCAACTACTACGAGCTGGAGCGCGACACCCTGCTGCTCTCGGAGAACGTTGTGCAGACCTTTATCGGCGCACGCATGCAGTGCGCCCAGTGCCACAACCACCCGTTCGACCGATGGACGATGGACGACTACTACGGCTTCACCGCGTTCTTCGCGCAGGTCACGCGCAAGCCCGGCGAGGACCCGCGTGAGCGCATCATCTTCAACCGCAACAGCGGCGAGGTGAAGCACCCGCTCGACGGTCGGGAGATGCAGCCGACGTACCTCGGCGGCGACGTGGCGGAGATCCCTAAGGGCACGGACCGCCGCACCGTGCTTGCCCAATGGATGACCTCGCCGCAGAACCGGCCGTTCAACCAGAACCTCGCGAATTTTGTGTGGGAGCACTTCCTCGGCCGGGGCATCACCCACCCGATCGACGACGTGCGGATCTCCAACCCGCCGGTGAACCCCGCGCTGCTGGATGCGCTGGCCGACCGGCTGGTCGAGACGGACTACGACATCAAGCAGCTGGTCCGGGATATCTGTGCCTCGCACACCTACCAGCGGTCGACCCGCGCGAACGAGACAAACGCGACCGACCTGACCAACTTCAGCCGGGCCCACCCCCGGCGGATCCGCGCGGAGGTCCTGCTGGACTGCATCACGCAGGCGACGCAGACGGTGGACGACTTCCGCGGCCTGCCGCCCGGCGCGCGGGCGGTGCAGATTATTGATGGCAACACGAGCACGTACTTCCTGACGACGTTCGGCCGGGCCTCGCGCGAGACGGTATGTTCCTGCGAGGTTGTGATGGAGCCGAACCTCAGCCAGGCCCTGCACCTGATCAACGGCACGACGACGAATAATAAGATCAAGCAGGGCCGGCTGGTCCGCGACCTGCTCGAACAGGGCAAGACCCCCGAGCAAGTGATCGGCCACCTCTACCGCGTCGCGTTCTCGCGCCAGCCCACGCAGGCGGAACTGCAACGCGTGATGAAGCTGGTCGAGGGCAGCGAGAAGCAGAACGAAGCGCTCGAGGACGTGTTCTGGGCGCTGCTGAACAGCAAAGAATTCATTTTTAATCACTGAGTGAATCCCAAGCGTCAGAAGCCCACGCCGTGACGGCATGGGCTTCGAAACAGAGAAGATGTAGAGAGCACATGCGAGATCTTGCAACGACCATTCTGTCTGCTGGTTTAGCCGCGTTTTCTGCCGCGCCCGCTTTCGCAAAGGACGTGATCAACTACCAGGACCACATCCGCCCGATCTTCCAGCAGAGCTGCTTCAACTGCCACAACGCGGACAACGCCAAGGGCGGCGTGGACCTGACCAGCTACCGCGCGACGGTGCTCGGGGGCAGCAGCGGCGAGATCGTTTTTGCGGACAGCCTGGAGGACTCGGTCCTGCTGGGGGTGATGGACCACTCGATGGAGCCGAAGATGCCGCCCAAGGGCGACAAGGTCGCGGAGCCGAAGCTCGAGCTGATCCGGCAGTGGATCAGGCAGGGCCTGCGCGAGTCGGCGACCAGCTCGGCGACGAAGAAGGACAGGCCGCGCGTCGACCTGTCGGTCGGCCAGGCCGCGGTCGGTCGGCCGGAAGGCCCGCCGATCATGCCCGAGGACATGCCGCTAGGCCCGATCCACCACACGCCCCGGGCCGGCGCGATCAGCGATGTGGCCGGCCACCCCTGGTCGCCGATCGTTGCGACGACCGGCCAGCGGCAGGTCCTCGTCCACCACACCGAGACGGGCGAGCTATTGGGCGTCATCCCGTTCGCATACGGCCAGCCCCAGACCGTTCGGTTCAGCTGGAACGGCGGCCTGCTCATGGTCGGCGGCGGCGTCGCGGGCGCGAGCGGCACCGTTGCGCTCTACGACGTGAAGACCGGCGGCGAGGTCGCACGCATCGGCGATGAGGTGGATGAGGTCCTCGCGGCCGATATCGATGCCTCGCAGCGCTTCGTCGCGCTGGGGGGCCCAAGCAAACGCGTGAAGGGCTTCGACGTCGCGACCGGCGAGCTGCTCTACAACCTCGACAAGCACACCGAGTGGGTCACCGCCCTCGCGTTCAGCCCGACCGGCGAGTACCTGGCCAGCGGCGACCGCAACGGCGGGCTGCACATCTGGGAGGCCGACACCGGCCTGCACGTCTACCGCCTCGGCGGCCACGGCAAGTCCGTCACCGCGCTCAGCTGGCGCTACGACGGCAAGGTGCTCGCGTCGTCGGGCGAGGACGGCCAGGCCCGCCTGTGGGAGATGAAGGACGGCAAGCAGGTCAAGAACTGGAACGCGCACGGCAGCGGCGCGATGTCGATCGCCTTCGCCGAGGACGGCCGGCTGGTCACGACCGGCCGGGACCGGGTGCTCCGCGTCTGGGACGCCGGCGGCGCGAAGAAGTTCGAGAACAAAGCGCTGCACGCGATCGGCCTGAGCGCATCATTCGATACCACCTCCAAGACCGTCGTCGCGGGCGACCTGACGGGCCGGCTCGTCAGGTGGTCGCTCCAGGGCGACGCGAAGCAGGTCGCCGAGTGGTCGAGCAACCCCCTGCCGGTGAAGCAGGCGGTTGTTGCGAGCAGCGAGTATTTAAGTGCGGCGGCGGATGCGCTCAAGCAGGCCCAGGCGGCACGCACGCAACGCGACGCCGAGCTGAAGCAGGCCCAGCAAGCGCTCGCCGACGCGGGCCAGCACCTCAAGCAGCTGCAGCAGTTCGTCAAGGCCAACGGCGACACGCCCAAGACCGAGCAGGCCCGCCAGGACGCCTACAAGAAGCGTGACCAGGCCAACGCCGCGCTGCGTGACGCAAGGCACAGGCACGGCCAGGCCTCGAACCAGCTCAAAGCCAAGGTCGGCGAGTCCAACCGCGCCCGCCAGAACCACGACCGCGCGGTGCAGGACCTCGGGAAGACGGCGGCCGAGCTGAACAAGTACACCGCCCTGGCGGGCGAGGCGACGCAGCAGGCGGAAAGCCTCCAGGCCCAGTCCGAAGCCAAGCAGGCCGAGGCCGCGGCAGCCAAAACCCGGGCCGAGCAGACGGAGCAGCAGGCGGACCAGGCCGAGCGTGACGCCGACGCCGCGAAGAACGAAGCGGCCAAGGCGAAACAAGACGCCGATCACGCCAAACAGAAATCGGACCAGAGCCCGGACGACCAAGCGCTCAAGGAAAAAGCGCAGCAGCTCGCCCAGCAGGCGAAAGAGCTCGCTGTCAAGGCGGACAACCTGAAGAAGAGCGCCGATGCGCTCGCGAAGCAGGCCGCGGATCAGCAAAAGCGTGCGAAGGACTTGTCTCACGCGGCGTCCGATCTCGATCGCAAGACACAGGCGCAGCTGCGCAAGCGCGCCGACCTCAACAAGCGCGTGGATCAGGTCCGCGCCCAACAGGAGCAGAAGGCCGCCCAGCGCGACAAGCGTGCGTCCGAGCGGTCGGCCGCCGAGGAAAAGGTCGAGGCCGCAAAGAAAGACGAGTCGGCCAGGCGTTTAGCGATGGACCAGGCCCAGGAGATGGCGACCGAGCGCAGCCGCGAGGTGGACGAGGCGAACAAGGCCCACAACGCGGCACGCCAACAACTGGACGAAGCCCGTCGAGGTGTGCGACCCGCCGAAGACAAGCTGAAGAAGGCCACCGAAGCGCGGGCCAGGGCGGAAGTGGTCGCTGCGGAATCGACAGCAAAGGTTGGGCTTGCCGAGCAGGACCTGGCTCAAGCCCGGCGTGAGACCGCGAAGTGGCGGGCGGCGGAGGTCCGGCTGAAGATCGATGCGCTCAGGCGTGAGCGTGATCAGATGCTTGCCGCCACAAAAACAAGCCCGGACACAGTCAAGGGCAAGCAGGCCGAGATCGATGCCCTCATCCCGGCGTACGAGCGGCTCCGCCAAGAAGCCGGTTTCTAAGGCCATCAACGCCCTTTTCCTTGATCGTGAAAGGCCGATGCAATCAGCCAAATGGTTGATGCGTTGGAGTGGGATGAAGCCGATCCAGCCCCCAGCGCGATCAGACCGCCGCCCCGCCGGACGGCGTGGGTTTACGCTTGTGGAGCTCCTCGTGGTGATCTCGATCATCGGGCTGCTCATCGGGATCGCGGTCCCGGTGATCTCGAAGGTGCGCGGCGCGGCGGAGAAGGTGACCTGCAGCTCGTGCCTCCGCCAGATCGGGCTCGTGGTCGAGTCGTACACGATCGAGCACAAGGAGACGTACCCGGTCGCCAGGTACATGCCCGACCCCTTCGTCTCGACCTCCCCAAACCCGCCGATCACCGAGGTGCTGGACGGCTATATCGATCTCGGCTCCGAGGAGGCCAAGGTCTACCGGTGTCCGGACGACGACCAGGTCTACGACCTCGCGGGCATCAGCTACGAGTACAACTTCTCCTTGAACGGCAAGACGCTCGAGGAGTTCCTCAACAGCGGCCGGCTCAGGCGGATGAACGTCGACGCCAGCAAGATGATGGTGATGCGTGACTTCGACAACGGCGAGTTCTTGCTGAACGACGGGTCCACCATCAGCGTGCCGATGCGGCATATCGGCCGCAACATCCTTTTTGCCGACGGCCACGTCGGGAAGCTGGAGTTTTAACCATGAGCAGCAATCTGAAAGAACACCCCAAAGCCCTGGCGTTGGTTGTCTTCGCGGCGGCCGTGCTGAGCGCGGGCATGGCGTACACGTACTGGCCCGCGGGCACGCCGCCGATGCCCGAGTCGATGGAGGATGTGCCGGCGTTATTGGAATCCGAGGCGTACAAGAACCTGTCGCCCGAGCTCCGCCGGGAGTACGTCCTGCGTGTGCAGGAGCTGATGAAGTCGGCGGACCGTGAGCAGCGGCGGGAAGTGATGGGCAGCGACGCGTCGCGTGACGCGATGCGGGATATGTTCAAGCAGATGATGGTCGACCGGGCGAAGCAGTTCGCGTTGGCGGACGAGGCGACGCGTCGGCAGATGATCGCCGAGGACCGCGCCCGCATGGAGCAGATGGGCGGGCGCGGCGGCCCGGGTGGCAGGCCCGGCGGTGAGGGCCGGGGCGGCGAGCGTGGCGATCGGCCCGAGCCCACCGAGCAAGAGAAGGCCGAGCGCCGCGATAAACGCGAATCCCAGATCGAGGAGTGGGTCAACGAGGGCAACGGCCAGGAATGGGCCCTGATCCGAGAGTACAGGCAGCAGCTCCGGCAGGATTGACCCGGCACTGTAACATAGCGGGTCTCAGACGCATCGTTTGAGGAGACCTTTCTGAACGGAGCCCGCTATGCAAGACCTGTCCCGACGTGATTTTGTGAAGACGACCGCTGCGCTGCTCGGTGCCGCCGCGGTCCCGACCCTGCCGAGCATTGCTTCGGCCGCGAACCCGACGGCCGGCAAGGACGTGCTCCGCGTGCTGCAGATCGGCGTCGGCGGGATCGGCGGGCTGGACCGCGGCAGGATCGCCGGCCACCCCAAGGCGGAGATCGTCGGCCTCTGCGACATCGACACCAACCCGCTGGAGAAGGTCGGCCCGCAGTTCCCCGACGCCTTCCGCGAGACCGACTACCGCAAGTGCTTCGCCGACCACCTCGACAAGTTCGACGCGGTCAACGTCTGCACCCCCGACCACACGCACGCGGCACCGATGCTCCTCGCGTTGATGAATGACAAGCACGTGTACGGCCAGAAGCCCTTGGTCCAGCAGCTCGAAGAAGTCGCGATCCTCGAGCAGGCCATCAAGGCCAAGCCCTACCTCGCGACGAACACCGGCAACCAGCGGATGGCCAACGGCAACCGCCGGATCGCGGTAGGCATCCTCGAGCAGGGCCTGCTGGGCAAGGCGGTCGCGGGCTACTGCTGGACCACCACCCGCCGTGGCAGCGCGGCCGACCTCGAACTCCCCGCCGTGAAGCCGGTCCCACCGAACGTGGACTGGGACCTCTTCCTCGGCCCGGCCGAGGAGCAGCCGCACCGCGAGGGCATCCACCCGAACAAGTGGCGCGCGTGGTGGGACTTCGGCACCGCGGGCCTGGGCGACTGGGGCGTCCACCTCCTGGACATCATCATGTACGCCTACCCCGAGCTGACCAGCCCGGTCTCGGTCAAGTGCGAGAGCCCCCGCAAGGCCGACTGGTACCACTGCACCGAGTGCAAGTCGGTCATGACCTACGCCGTGAGCGGCGACCGATTCAAGAACGACACCTTCCCGATCTACTACAACGACGCGGGCGCCGGCTTCGACTACCGCTCGCTCGGTATCCCGCAAGACGACATGAAGCCGAACAGCACGATCGTGGCCTGCGAGAAGGGCACGCTGTACATCGATGCGGGCGGCGGCAACTTCCAGATCTACGTCGACAACAAGCTTGTGACGCCCAAGGACCTCGGCGCGAACACCGATGTCGGCAACTACGCGCACTGGGGCAGCTGGGTCGATCAGGCGCTGGGCGATACCGAGGTCAAGGTCTGGACGCCGTTTGACGCGGGGCTCCGCATGACCGAGTGCGCGATCCTCCCCGCGAAGGCCAGCCGGTTCCCCGGCCAGGAGCTGAAGTGGGACAAGAAGACGCTGACGTTCACCAACAGCCAGGAGGCGACCGACACGATCGTCCGCCGCAAGTACCGCGACGGGTTCGGGCTACCGAAGCTGAAGGCGTGATCGCCTGGCCGGTTCATGACCGATTGATTCGAAGCCCGGCCCACCCGGCCGGGTTTTTCTTTGTGCTGCGGCATCGGGGCACCCGGCAAGGTGATCGTGCCGAACGCCCTCACGCCGACACCCGGGTCAAGAGCGCCAACGCCCGTGTGGCACACTTGAAACCGTGCGCAAAAAGCCTGTTTCGTGCGCATCAAACCGGTGTTTCGGCGGCTTTTGTAGTACATCCGGGTGGTCGAAACGCCGCCACACGCCCCCCAAGCCGGCCAAGGCTGCCAGGCCTTTGGCGGCCTTGGACGCACCACACCCTTCAAACCGACAGGCGGCAGCCGGCCGGCCACGCCCGGTCGGAGGGTGCTTGTGGGCGTCCCGCCCGCCTATGACGCGGCCGCTGCATCCGCCCGCTTCGAAGGGAGCGTGCGAGGTCAATGGCGGGCCGATCAGGCACGGTACGGCAGTCGAACACGGGCCGGGCTTGCGTGGTGTCTGGCCGCGCGCGACGGGCTAGACTTGTCCCATGCCCTGCGCTCAGACCATGAAACAGGCGGCCCGCCCGGCGGGCGTGGTGCTTCTCTCGGCGTTGATCCCGGCGCTCGGGAGTGTTGTCGCGTTGACGCTGGCCTACACCCACGCCGATGCGCTGCGTGGGGGCGGCCCCGGGTTCGGCGCGTTGCTGCTCATCGGCGGGGCATTGGCGGTCGGCTGCCTGCTGCTGCCGACGAACGTGCTGTCGCTGCTGTGCGGCTGGGCGTTCGGGCTGCCGGTGGGGTTGGCGGTCGCGCTGTCGGCCGCGACGCTGGGCTCGCCGCTCGGGTACGTGGTCGGCGGGCGCTTGGCCGGGCCGGGCCTGACGCGGGTGATCGAACGCAACCCGAAGGGCGCAGCGGTGTGCGAGGCGGTCGCGCGCAGCTCGAAAGCGCGCGCCTTCGTGCTGATCGGGCTGCTGCGTCTGTCCCCGATCGTGCCCTACGGCTCAACGAACGTGCTCGCCGCGGTGTTCGCGGTCCCGATGCTGCCTTACCTGCTGGGCACGTTCGTGGGCCTGGCCCCGCGGGCCGCGGCGGTGGTGCTGCTGGGCGCGGGCCTGGAGCGGCTGGACAGCGATGCCAGCGTGTCGCCCTGGTTCCTGGGCGTCGGTCTCGCGGCGACGCTGCTGGCGTTGATCGTGATGAGCTGGGCGGCGAAGCGGGCGCTGGCACGGATGACATCAGCGGGCGGAGCGAACAAGCCCGTTAGCAATGCTGGCCCCGTCGGCGTCGAACCAGAAGAAGCCCGCCCAGAGCGAGGGTGCTGAGCGAAGCGGGCTCGGGCACGAGCGCGAGCAGCGAACTCGGCGGGCTGTCGAGCGCGTTTACAAGCCCGTAGATGTCGAGGTTGTCCAGCACGCCGTCACGGTTGAAGTCGCCGACGAGGTCCGCGTTGCGATAAGGGTATGCCGCGGCGTACCCCTCGGGATCGATCAGGGCCATGACGAACGGGTCGATATCCAGGTTATCGAGTAAGCCATCATCGTTGAGGTCGCCGATCAGGAACGGGGACCACAAGGCGATGCCCGACCGCCCGTCGGCGAGCGTGAAGCCGTAGGCAACCTGCCCCGACTCGTTCAGACCGCTTCGCTGGTTTTCTTCGATCAGGCCGATGCTGAACGACGTGATGGTGCTGCCGAGCAAAGCGTCGCCTTTCTGAACGACTTCGGCCAACCCATCTTCTGGGTCATAAAAGTAGAGGGCTTGGTCGTCATCGCTGCCGCCGGTTGTGCCGGTGAGCCTAGCGGTAAAGATGATCTGCCCGGCGTTGTTGATCGATGCGCCCGCGGTGAAGTTCTCGACCGTGCCGTTGCCGTCGATCGCGGCGGTACCGCCCCGGAAGATCTGTGTCGTCGATCCGCCGATGCCCTTCATGAACACGCCGATATTGTCGCCCGGCGCACCGCTGGTATTCGATAGCACGCTGGTGAAAGCGATCTCGCCCAAGTCATTGAGTGTGTACGAGCCGACACCGTTGAACGTGCCGTTGCCATCAGGCGCCGCCTCACCTTCGCGGAGCAGCAGCTGTGTGCCAACCGATGGGTCGTAGTAGTAGGTTCCTCCGTCATCGGTTGTGCCGCCGGTGGTTGCACTCAGCCTTGCTTTGAAGACCAGCTGCCCCGGGTTGTTGAGCGCCAGCGAGAAGAAGTCATCGAACACACCGTTGCCATCAGGCGTGCTTGATCCTTTGCGCGCGATGGTAGACAGGCCGGTCCCGCCGTCGGAGAGGTATACCGCTTCGTCGTCGGCCGATCCGCCGGTGGTGCCGGCTAACAGCGAGCTGAACGCGATCTGGCCGGCGTTGTTCACGACGGTATACGACCCGGGCCTAAACACGACACCGTTGCCATCGGGCGCGGGGTCGCCGCCTCTTGAAAGCTGGACCAGCGTTCCGCCGGGGTCCTTGTAGAACAAGCCGTAGCGATCGTCAGCGGACCCGCTGGCCGTGCTAAACAAAAAACTATCGAACACCACCCGACCATGATCATTGAAGTCACGACGGAAGCGTTGTAGGCCCCCGAACTCCCCATTGTTGTCCGGGGCCGGGTCGCCGGTCCGGGCGACCTTACTTGTCGTACCGTCGGAGTCGACGAAATAGATGCCCGAGGTCTGCAGCGGGCTGTCGTTGTTGTCGAGTTGGCTGCTGAAGTAGGCCTGGCCCGCGTTGTTGAAGGAGCCGACGATGATCTCGCGGTAGCGCGACGTCGTGCCGACCTCGGTCTGGCCCTCGCGCATGACCGGGGTCAGGCCCGCCGCGCGGTCGTACAGGTAGAGCCCCGTGTCATCCGCCGCACCGCCGCTGGTCCCGCCGAGTTGTAGCTCTGTAAAGACCTGGCCCGCATCATTGATCAGCGGGCTAAAAACCCGTGAGATGCTGCCGTTGCCACCGGGCAAGGGATCCGTATCGAGGATGACGATCTCGGTGGTGGGCGTCGCCTGGACAGCCATGCTGGCAACACCGAGCAGGCCTGCGGCGAGTCGCTTTGCGGTGGTGTGGTGCATGATGGGTCCCGGCGGTGTTACACGCATCCCATTTCATTCTCGCGCGTCGTGCCTAGGCGCAGCCGCCGCGTCATACGCGGGCGGACGAACAACAGGGCCCCTCCGCCCGGGCGTGGCCCGGCGGCTACCTATCTGATCAACGCCTCAGTATTTTCTGGGATGCGTGTTACACGCACTATAACGAATGGGCTCTATCTCTAGCGATCGTATCCGCCGATCGCATCATCGCGTGATGGGATCAGGTGTTGCGGGTTTTATGCAGGCGACTGCCGATAACCCGCTGTGACCGGCCCTGCTTGGGGCTCTCCCGCTTCACCCAGCCGTCACACCCCGCATTAAGTCGCGCGCTTAAACCTCCGATTGTGAATTTGGACAACCTGGGTAAGCCCGGGCCGCCGACGCATGGATGCGTGTTGTTGCGTGGCGTGCCCCCGGCTTCCCGATCCAACACATGATCGAGGGCCAGACCATGAGCGGTAAGAACGGCACCAACGGGCATAAGAACGGCAAGGCGGCAGAGCCCGCCGAGGACATCTACGAGAAGCAGGTCTTCACGACCGGCGAGGCGGCGGAGGTCTGCAAGGTCTCGCAGCAGACGATTATCCGCTGCTTCGACGCGGGCCGGCTCAAGGGCTTCCGCGTGCCGGGGTCGCGCTTCCGACGCATCCCGCGCGAAGAGCTGATCCGGTTCATGAAGGCCAACGAGATCCCCACGGACGCCTTTAGCCAGGGCAAGAAGAAGATCCTTGTCGTCGATGACGACCCGCAGATCGTCGAGCTCTTCAAGGACGTGCTGGGCAGCAACGACCGCTACGAGCTGCAGTCCGCGGGGACCGGCTACGAGGCCGGCCTGCTCACGACGGAGTTCAAGCCCGACCTGATGATCCTGGACTACATGCTGCCGGACATCAACGGCAACATGGTGTGCAAGACGGTGCGTGAGAACCCGAAGCTCGGCGAGATGAAGATCCTGATCGTCTCGGGCGTCGTGAACCGCGAGGAGATCGACGACCTGCTCAGCAGCGGCGCGGACGACTTCATCAAGAAGCCGTTCGATCTGGAAGAGCTGATGGCCCGGGTCGAGTCGTTGATCGAAGCGTAGACCTCACGTTTGAGAAAGAGGACCGCGGATGGTCACCTCGCAAGTGCCCAAGCCCCAGCGGATCGAACTGATCCTGCGTCAACTGGATACGCTGCCGACGTTGCCGGCGGTGGCGGCGCGGTTGCTGCAGCTCACCTCCGACGACCTCGCCAAGACCGACGAGGTGATCGAGCTGGTCGCGTCGGACCCGGCGCTGACCGCGAAGATCATCTCGCAGTGCACCAGCGCCGACAAGGGCGTCCGCAGCGACATCATCACGATCGGCAAGGCGGTCAAGCTCCTGGGCTTCAGCGCGGTGCGGAACACGGTGCTGTCCCTGAAGGTGCTCGAAGTTTTTCAGCGGGACGACACGGCCGGGCAGCCAGCGGGCGAGAACGGGCCCGAGCGGTTTGACCGCAGCGGGCTCTGGACGCACGCGCTGGCGGTGGGCATCCTGGCCGAGCTCATCGCCAAGGCGCACCCGGGCCAGCAGGACCTGCCCGCCGACCAGGCGTTTGTGTGCGGCCTGCTTCACGACATCGGCAAGCTGGCCCTGGACCAGGTGCTGCCGCGCAGTTACGCGCGGGTCGTCGAGCTCTGTAAGAACAAGCGGAGCAACATCGCGGAGGTCGAGCGGTCGATCGTCGGCATCGATCACCACACGGCGGGCAAGCGCTTGGCCGAGCACTGGGGCCTGCCGCACGCGATCCAGGACTGCATCTGGCTGCACGGCAGCCCGTACGAGGCGCTGCCCGACCTGCCGCACCGCCGGATGGTCGGGCTGATCGCGCTGAGCGACGCGATCGTCCGCCGGCAGATGCTGGGCTTCTCGGGCAACCAGGGCGTGGTAACGGACACAGACAAGCTGATCGAACGGCTCGGCCTGTCGCACGCATCGATCGAGTCTGCGACGACCCGGCTGTACGACGAACTGCAACGCCGAGGCCAGGAGCTCGGTCTGAGCGAAGCGCCGTCGCAAGAGCTGTTGATGCAGTCGATCCAGCGCGCGAACGAGGCGCTGGGCCGTCTGAACCAGCAGCTCGACGCGAGCAGCAGGCAGGCCGCGGGCCAGGGCCGGGTGCTTGAGACGATTGCCGGCTTCCACAGCCAGGCGAGGCCGGGCCGGAGCGTGCAGGACCTGCTCGAAGCGGTGATGGGCTCGGCACGGTCGTGGTTTGGCGAGGGCTTCTACGCCGTGCTGTACCCGAGTACGGCCGCAGACCAGCGCGAGGAATGGCTGATCGGTCAGCAGACGCCCGGCGGCGGCGCGTTGTACGGCACGATCGACCCGCCGCCCAGCGCGCCGGCGCTCGCGGAGATGGATGCGCACGAGCCGGCGGCGATGAACCTGATGGGGCTGCTGCCTTGGATTAGCGATTATCTGAGCAGCGCTGAGGACGTACGCGACGTGCGTCTGCTGCCCTTGAGTTCGGGGTGGGGGACGGCGGCGCTGCTCATCCATGACCGCCCGCAGTTGCCGGCCTGGTACGTGTTGCAGCCGCTGCTGGCGACGTGGGGCGGCTCGATCGCCGCGGCCGGGCAGCACGAAGGTGTCAAACGCATGGGCGAGGCGCTTAACGAGGCGAACACGGAGTTAGCCGTGGCACAAGATGCCCTGCTCAAGCAGCAGTCGCTGGCCCGCCTGGGCGAGATGGCGGCCGGCGCGGCGCACGAGATGAACAACCCCTTGGCGGTGATCGCGGGGCGGTCGCAGCTGTTGTCGAAGTCGCTTGCGCAGGGCACACGCGAGCAGCAGGCAGCGCAGCTGGTTTTTCAGGAATCGCACAAGCTCAGCGACCTGATCACGGCGCTGCATATGTTCGCGACCCCACCGACGCCGCAGTGCCGGCCGGTAGAACTGCTGGGTTTACTCGACGACGTGGTGCGGGCCGCGAGACAGTCGCGCTCCAAGCGGGAGCGGGCCACGGAGATCACGATGGGCGTCAAGGGCGAGCTGCCGATCATCTACTGCGACCCGGCGATGGTTGCGCGGGCGCTGACCGAGCTGCTGCTCAACGCGCTGCAGGCCAACCCCAAGGGCGAGGTCCACCTGTCGGCCTATGCTGATGCGCCGAGCGAATCGGTCGTGATGACGGTCGTGGATGACGGCGACGGGATGGACGGCCGAACGCTGAACCACGCGTTCGACCCGTTCTTCAGCGCTAAGCCCGCGGGCCGGCAGGTCGGGATGGGCCTGGCCCGGGCGCAGCAGCTGGTGCTCGCGCATGGCGGGCGGGTCGACCTCGACTCGCGCCCGGACGAGGGCACGACCGCGACGCTCCGGCTGCCGATCCGGGGCGTGCACGCCGATACAACCGGCACGGCTTAACACCCCGGCCGACTCCCATAACGCCTCAGCCAGCGCATCCGCTACACACCCCCTGCGAAAACATGTTTCTCAGGCCATCCCGTCGATTCGGCTACGCGGCCACCCGATGCATTGAGGGAGAAGAGGCCCGGCGGAGCCCGGGTGAATCAAGGCTTGAGGAGAACCGCGTGCCTGATCCGTTTGAGAGTACCCCGGCTGGTGGTGTGGAAGAGCCCACCAAGCCCAAGCGCACCCGCCGCGCCCTGCTGATCGGACCCAGCCCCGCGCTGGGACGGGCGATCGAGCAGTGCCGGGCGGAGCACGGCCAAGTCGCCATGGTCCACGTATCGACCGCCGACGAAGCACGCCAGCAGATCACCGGGACAAGCCGGATCGATCTGGCTGTGGTCCCGCAGGGGGCCGACGGTGCGGGACTGGAACTGGTCAGCGAGATCAAGACGAAGGACGCGGCGACCGCCGTGGTCCTGCTCGCGGACACACCGGACTTCGCCCTCGCCCAGCAGGCGATGCAGCTCGGCGTAGCGGACATCATCATCAGCCCGACCGGCAACGCGGCCGAGCCTGACTGGCTTGAAAAGATCACGCAACGCATGACCGCGGTGCTGGACCGCCAGTGGGCCGAACGGGCCCGATCCGCACGCGTCCGCAAGCTCAAGCGGCTCTGCCGCAAGCTCAACGACGCAAGGCTCGAAGTTACAGAACAGGTCGATGTGCTCTGCAACGACCTGGTCACCGCGTACCAGGAGCTGGCGGTGCAGGTGCAGAACGTCACACAGACCACCGGCTACCGCGACGCGGTCGGCCAGGAGCTCGACCTGGAGGTGGTGCTCCGCAAGACCCTGGAGTACATCCTCCAGCAGGCCGGGCCCTGCAACGCCGCGGTGTTCCTGCCCTCGTCGGCGGACGAGTTCTCGCTGGGCGGCTATGTGAACTACGACTGCACGAAGGAGTCGGCCGACATGCTGCTGCAGCACCTGGCCGACGTGCTCGCCCCCGCCGTGGCTGAGAAGGGCGAAGAAATCATGCATGTCACCGACAACCGCACGCTCGATGACCTGCTGGGCGACGATTGGAACTACCTGGCCGACTGCGACCTGCTCGCCCTGCCGGTGAACCACGACGGCGAGGCGCTTGCCGTGATCACGCTGTTCCGCGACAACGAGCAGCCGTTCACCGAGCCCGCGATCGATGCGATGTCGTCGGTCGCGGACCAGATGGGCGAGCTGCTCGGCCGGATCATCCGTGTCCACCACCGCGCGATGCCGGCCTTGGATGAACCCAATACCGATGAAACCTACCTGCCGCCCTCGCAGTGGGACGGCTACGACCAAGAGGCGGACCCGTTTGATCGGGACGACGACGAGCTTCCTTTCTAGAAACGGAATCTGTTGGGGGGCCGACGCTTTTCAATCATGAGGTAAATGATGCAACACCGAAACACTATCCCACGTGGCTTTAGCCTGATCGAACTGCTGATCATCGTCAGCATCATCGGGATCCTGGCGGCGATCGTCCTACCGACGTTCTCCAACGCGAACGAGACCGCCAAGGCCGGTGCGCTGTCGTCGCAGATCAACACGGTCAAGAAGGCGCTGATCCTCTACAAGACCGACCACAATGACGTGTACCCGACCGATGCGCAGCTGATCACCAACCAGTGGCAGGCCCTGACGAACTCGACGGACATCGACGGCAACACGTCCGGCTCGGACTACGGGCCCTACTTCACCAAGCCCCCCTTCAACGCGTTTATGGACTCGAGCGTTGTCGCGGCGGACGACAGCGCGGCTTGGCAGTACACCGCGGGCAGCGGCACGATCCAGGCGGTCGTCCCCAGCACTGTCATTGGCCAGGCCGACGACCTTCAGCTCGATCCGCTCGACCTTGTCGCCGCGCCGTGACACCTGGAAGCACGGTGTAAAGGCGGGCCTGAAACCGCGGTCGTGGCCGTTGATCAGGCCGCGGTCACACCGCTAACCCAGCATACATTACTCATATAACAGCCCCCGAGCTCCCGAGGCGCGGGGTCTGTTACTATGCGCATTCTCCAGGCGGCCATCTCTCGGCCGTCCCGAGGAGGCAGTCGTTTTATGCCCATACGCATCCCGCACCAGCAACTGAGTACGGACACCCTCGACGGCCTGATCGAGGAGTTTGTCACCCGCAACGGCACGGACCTCACGGACGCCCCGCGCTCGATCGAACAGGTCCGAAAGCTCTTGGAACAAGGCAAAGCGATCATCACCTTCGACGAAGACGCAGAGAGTTGCAACATCCTGCTCCGCGAGGATGCGCAGCTGTTTGAAAGCTGAGCAGCAGGTACGCCAGGCCCCAACGCCTAGACGGGGTATTTAACGTTGTATACCCGTTCATTGCGACCGGGGTGCCCGATGGGTAGCAGGGCGTTATCGTATACGTCGCTGATTGGTATCCCCCTTCCTGATTGATGGAGCCTGTGATGAAACGATTGCCCGCCCTGTTCGCTTTGTTGTTGCTGCTCGCGCCGATCGCGCAGGCGGAGCTCAGAGTCGCCAATGTCTTTAGCGACCACATGGTGCTGCAGCAGAAACAGGTCGTGAACGTGTGGGGCTGGGCGAAGCCGGGCGAGAACGTACGGGTCTGGGTGATCCTCGCAGAGGACCGTGGGTATTACCGCCAGGCTAATGCCGGCGAGGACGGCAGGTGGATGGTCAAGCTCCCGCCGACCTCGGCCAACGGCGAGCCCCTGACGATCCGCGTGACCAGCGGCGGCGAGAAGATCGAGTTTAAGGACGTGCTGTACGGCGAGGTCTGGATCTGCTCGGGCCAGTCGAATATGGAGTGGTCGGTGCGCCAGTGCGCGAACCCGCAGGAAGAGATCAAGAACGCGAACCACCCGACGATCCGGCTGTTCAACGTGCCGAAGCACATCAAGCAGAACACGCCACAGGCCGACGCGCAGGCCGCGAAGTGGCAGGTGTGCTCGCCGCAGACGGCCGCGGGGTTTAGTGCGTGCGGCTACTACTTCGGCCGGGAGCTGAGTAATCAGTTGGGCGTGCCGATCGGTTTGGTGGGCACGAACTGGGGCGGGACGCGGATCGAGCCGTGGACCCCGCCGGTGGGTTTTCAGCAGGTGCCCAAGCTCAAGAACATCAGCGACGCGATCGCGAAGCTCGACCCGACGAGCGAAGCGGGCAAGGCCGCGCGTTCGGCCTACCTCAAGCAGGTCCAGGCCTGGGCCGTGCGTGCGGAGCAGAACATGTCGGCGGGCAAAGAGATCGCCAGCGCCCCGCAGCTGAACCTGAACCCGCCCGGCGGCGCGACGCAGATCTACAACGGCATGGTCGCCGGGCTCACCCCGCTCAGCGCCCGCGGCGTCATCTGGTACCAGGGCGAGTCCAACGCCGGCGACGGCCTGCGCTACGACCACCTCAAGGAAGCGCTGGTCAAGGGCTGGCGCGAGGCCTTCCAGAACGAAGACCTGTCGTTCTACTGGGTCGGACTCGCCGGCTTCGGCCGTGGGCAGACCAACCAGCCGCAGGGCGGCGGCTGGGGCCCGGTCCGCGAAGGCCAACGCAGAGCGCTCCGCATCCCCAACACGGGCATGGCGGTCACCACCGACATCGGCCACCCCTCCGACATCCACCCCAAGAACAAGCAGGACATCGGCTACCGACTCGCGCAGTGGGCGCTGGCCAAGGACTACGGCAAGGACGTCGTCTACTCCGGACCGATGTACAGGTCCCACGAGGTCAAGGGCAATACCGTTGTCGTCCAATTCGACTATGTCGGCAGCGGGTTGGCCGTCGGCACCAAGGGCGGCACGCACCTGATGGACCCAGTGAAGTTCAGTGATAGCAAGTCGCTCGAGTCGTTCTCGATCCGTGACGAACGGGGCAACTGGCACTGGGCCACCGCGACGATCGACGGCGACACCGTGGTGCTGACCAGCGACAAGGTCGCCAAGCCAACCGCGGTGCGGTACGCCTACGACTCGCTGCCGAAGGTGAACTTTTACAACAAGGACGGCTTCCCCGCGGTGCCGTTCACGACCGTGGACTGATAAAAGCCTGTAATCGACGAGCGGGGCGGGCCGAAATGTCCGCCCCGCTTTTCATTTGGGCCGATAGACTTCAAGCAATCGCGACCCCTGGCCTGACCGACTAATGCATACTAGCTCGACCCACACCGTCCTGCACGAGCCGGAAGTGAACACGCAGGACCTGCTCGAACGTGAGTGGCTGCTGACCAACGGCGCGGGCGGCTTCTCCTTCGGCACGGCGCTCGGTGTCAACACCCGGCGGTACCACGGCCTGCTGATCGCCGCGTCGCAGCCGCCCGTCGGACGCGTGGTCGTCCTCAACCAGCTCTTCGAACAGCTCGAGCTGCAACGCGACGGCGTGGCCCATACGCTCGAGTTCGGCGGGGGCCTTTTCCTCGACAACGGCAAGCCCGTGCTCGCGCCCGACTGCACGGCCATGCTCAAGCGCTACGACCACGGGCTCGACGCGGTGTGGTCGTACCAATGGGGTGCGCTGACGCTGACCCGCCGGCTGGTGCTGCACGACGGCGCGCCCAGCTGCACGGTGCGCTACGACCTCACGGGCCTGAGCGCGGTCTGCTCCTCCGCCACGCTGCGGATTAGGCCGATGGTCACACTGCGTGATTTCCACCGGCTCGAGGCACACGCCGACGACCGCTTCATCACCGATGCGATCGATCAGACCCTGCGTGTCGCGCGCGGTGGCTTGCGTGCCTGCTTCCATGCGCCCGGCTCGATCGCACAGACCGAGAACACCTGGTGGTACAACGTGCACCACACGGTCGAGGCACGCAGGGGCATGGACTGTTTTGAGGATGTGTTCGTGCCCGGGCAACTCGCGGTCGAACTCGGCCCGCGTGATGACGCCAGCGCGCGTTTCACCGCGACGCTGGGGGACCAGCCCGTTGAGCCCGTGGCGTGGGCCGAGGATCGCGGCAGCCGGTTGACGCCGATCCGTGACACCCTTGCCAGCGCGATCGGCACGGACGCGCTGGGTGGCCACGCCAAGGACCTGCCGGCGGTCTTGGCCCAAGCCAGCGACGACTTCGTAGTCAGCCGTTCGATCGGCGACAAGTCGCTGTCGACGATCATCGCCGGCTACCCCTGGTTCGCCGACTGGGGAAGAGACACGTTCATCGCCCTGCCGGGTTTGCTGCTTTGTACCGGCCGGCTCGGCGAGGCGCGGGATACGCTTGCGGCTTTCGCCGAGGCGATCCAGAACGGCCTGGTGCCGAACCGTTTCGATGACAACGACCCGGCGCTTGCTCACTACAACACCGTCGACGGCTCGATGTGGTTCGTGCACAGCGCGATGCAGTACATTGAGGCGAGTGGTGACAGCGAGGCTTGGCAGGCGTGGTTGGCTCAGGCCTGCGTCAAGATCATCGAGGCCTACCGCAACGGCACCTACGCCATGGCCCACGACGGGCAGACAAAGATCCCTATCGCGATGGAGGACGACGCCCTGATCGCGGCGGGCAACGAACAAAGCCAGCTGACCTGGATGGACGCCGCCTGCTGGGGGCCCGACGGTAAGTTCCATGTCTTCACGCCCCGCCCGGGCAAGTGTGTCGAGATCAACGGCCTCTGGCACAGCGCGCTGAAGCGCCTGAGCATGACGCTGCCCGATGCGTTTGAAACAGAGCGAGACCGTTATGCCGGCCTTGCCGAGCAGGCCCGCGCGAGCTTCACGGAGGTGTTCTGGTCCGAGACGCTTGGCTACTTTGTGGATCACCTCGCCCCGACCGCCGAGGGCTGGGTCGCCGACACCTCGCTGCGGCCGAATCAGCTCATCGCCTGCGCGTTGCAGCACGGCCCGGCCAAGCCGCAGCACCGCCAGCGCGCGGTCGCCGCCTGCCGGGAGCGCTTGCTGACGCCTGTCGGCCCGAGGACGCTTCCAGTCGACGATGCCGGATTCCACGACCGCTACCACGGCGGCCCGTTCGAGCGCGACGGCACGTACCACCGCGGGATGGTCTGGCCCTGGCTGATGGGGCCGTATTGCGAGAGCGTGCTGCGCGCTGGGGCGTTCAGCGATGAGGCGAAACAAGAAGTACGCCGGGCGCTCTCGCCGCTCATCACCCGCATGGTCGGCACGGACCTGCCGGGCGCGCTCGGCACGCTGCACGAGATCCACGAGCCGGTCCCGCCCTACGCCCCGCGCGGCTGCCCGGCCCAGGCGTGGTCGGTCGCGGAATTGTTGCGCGTCTTGACGCTGCTCAAGCCATAAAAAACGCCTCGGACGAGTCGTCCGTACGCTCGGCCGGGGCGGCGGAGAAAATCGATCAATGTGGTTTCTCAGGCCACTTCGGGCGCTGGTTCCTCTTTGGGTGCTGCCTCGGGTACGGGCAAGCCTTCGAGCTTGAACTCGAAGCGGTTGCTGTTCCTATCAAGCAGCGGCTTGACCTTGTCAATGATCTCTTGTGGCAGGCCTGCCTCTTCGATCAGATGCTGCTCGGCGTTGTCTTCAGGCACGCGACCCTCGTAGAGGATGTTCCCGCCCTTGTCTTTGACGGTGAGTTGTCGGCCGCCTGCGTCGGTGCTCAGGGTGATGGTGTGTGTGCCGTCGTTGAACACGACTCTGGACTTCATCGCGGCTCCACCCTTGAGCTCACCACGGATCCCATCGAGGTCAAGGTCCAGCCGCTGGCGTAGCTGCCGCATACGATCGATCTGATCGGCTTGCCGGTCCATCATGTCGCGGATCATCTGCTCGATGTCTTCAAAGTTGCCGGCTTTTGCACGGGGGATCACTTGCATGCCTGGGCCCTCAAGCCCCTCGGGGACCATGAGTCTTTCCAGCGGGATCGCCATGTTGTCGCGGACCCCGTTGCGCTGCACGCGCCAGCGCGGCTGGTCGAGCCTGGCGCCGCCCGGGCCGATCTGCGGGACCTTGGCTTGGCCCAACTCGGCGGTGAGTTCGATGGTTTCGCCTTCACGGTGAACCTGAAGCGCAACCTTCTCGCCGGCCTCCTGCATCCGGATCAGCGCCGCGAGCTGCTCGGGGTTGATCAGGTGCTGGTCGCTCAGCTTGAGCAGCACGTCGCCTGCCTTCAGACCAGCCTTCGCCGCGGGGCTGTCCGGCGCGACAAAGGAGAGCGATAGACCGGCCGCGTGTTCGAGGCCGAGTTTCTTGGCTGTCTTCTGATCAATGGCTTGCGCCGAGACGCCGAGGTAGGTCGCGTCGACTAGAGGTATTGCCGGCACAGCCTGGTCAAACACCTGGGGTGCGTCGAAATCGATTTCGAAAGGCACCGCCTCGCCATTCAGGTCGATCATATCGACTTCTTCGCCGTCGATGATCACCTTGATCTGGCCCGGCCCCCCTGCTCTCAGGGTGACCGCGCCGGGGCCTTCGGCGCCATCGACGCCCAAGAGGGCGCGCTCGGGGTCTTCGGCCAGCGTCGGCAGGCTTAGCGCGGTGAGCAAGGCGGCGGTCAGGAAGCGTGTTGATTTCATCGTGGTTCCTCGAGGGTTCGGTGTTTACTTGTTAGTAGACGGGTTGTTCGGTGATGTACAGCGTTTCACTAGGTGTCGTCTGCTGGAGGGTTGTACCGGTCTCCGGGTCGATCCAGATGCGGTGATCGAAGGTCTGCTCGACCACCGCGCGGTAGGGCCTGCCCGAGGGTGTGTAGCGGACCTCTTCCGCGATATCGCGTGACCAGGTGAGGTTGACCGTCTCGGGCTGGTTGGTTGCGAGCTGGATGGTCGGGCCGGCGTTGGCTTGGTCGGACGGCTCGGGTACGTCAAACTCGAGGCGGGTACCCGTGACTAAATCGATATCGCTCTTGGGGTTGATTAGCGTCGTAACCAGAAGCGTGACCGATCCAACCAGCAGCACCGCCGCGGCGATCGCCAACCAGGGCAATTTTGATCTTGATGGCGTAGGCGTGGCGGCATCCAACGTCGATGCCACCCGTGTGTCGAGCATCTGCGACGGCTCACGCACCGGGAGGTCGGCGAGCAGGCCTTCCAACTCGTTGAAGTCGTCATGCTTTGACATGGGCACCCTCCAACTGATGCTTCAGCTTGCCCAGCGCCCGCTGGTAGTGCGAAGACACGGTGGTCAGCGGCCGGCCGGTGGCCACGGCGATCTGCTGATACGTCAGCCCACCGAAGCTGCGCATCACCACGGCCTCGCGCTCGTCGTCGGGCAGGTTGTCGATGGCTCGCATCAGCATGGCTTGGGTCTCGTTCGTCTCGGCGGTGTGGACGGGGCCGTCTTCTTTGGGCGTCTCAAACAGGGACGCGGGGTTGTCGGTCGTGGTCGGCCGGGCCTTGCGTCGCCGGGCCTGATCGATCGCGGCGTTGCGCACGGCCTTGTACACGTACGCCGCGGCATCCCCATCGGGCGGGCCCTCCTGCCGGGCCAGCCGGACGAAGGCCTCGTGCACCGCGTCCTCGGCGGTAGCCGATTCTCGGACGACCGACAGAGCAAGCCCGAACAGCCCTTGGCGGTGGCCCCGGTAGATGTTTTCAAGCCAGTCGTTTACCAAGAACCGGTCCCGTTTGCTTGGTTGTCTATGAGATACACGCACGCCCATTAGCTGTTTACGATGCCAAGGCGAAAAAAAGTTCGTAGGCACGGCTCCTTGACCACCAACAAAAACAGCCCAACCGCTCGGCTGGGCTGCTCACAGCTTGTGTTGTTGGGTGCGACTTATTTTGTGTCGCTGGAGCTGGTCCGGACGGTCTGTTGGGCCGACATCACCGCGACCAAAGCCGCGAACTGTTCGTTGGTCTTGTCACGCTGCTGCGCGACGGCGTTTCGGACACGCCAGCTCGTCGCGGCGAGTTCGGGCGAGTGGTTGGGGAAGGTCGAGATCAGCTGGTGGTTGAGGTGCCGGACCTGCCGCTGAACGGCGTGGGGGGTGTCGTGGAGGTTCGTAACTTCGTGCAGGTCGTAGCCGCGCCCGTTGCAGGTGGCGATCGCAACCTGGGCCTGCATCTCGCCGTTGCTGACGAGCCCGACCGCGACCCGGTATTCCCGGCCGTGCGCGTGGATGCGGGCGGACCTCGAATCGATCACGACCAGTTCAGCCTGCTCACGCTCCTTCGCCTCGGCGGCCGCGAGCACGGCTTGCAGCTGTGCGTTTGCCTGCCGGCGGTCGCTCAGGACCCGCTGCCGGATCGCCTCGACCGGGTCGATAGCCGCCTCGTTCAAGGCCGCGGTCAGCCTCGCCTGATCGGCAGAGGCGAAGGGGTTCTGGGTTTCGACCACACGCTCATGGTTTGACACCGGCTGGCAGTGCGGGTTCAGAGCGAACACGGGTAGAGAGAGGGCGGCGACAAACGCGGCCACGGCAGCAGTTTTCATATGCATAGGGGATCGTCCTTAGTGCTAAAACATAGGTACAGGTGGCGAGAACTCACGCCGCCCAAACCACTTTCGCTTCAACGGGTCAGACAGATTCAGTCGCTACTAAAACTCACGCCGATGCAGCGACACCCAGCAGCGCCCCGCGGGTGACTATCCACAGCCGGTTCGGTCGTGGAGATGCTGCATGGTATTCATGCTGGCGGCTTGGACTCGTTTAAATATGACGGTCTAAGGCAGGTTAAGGGTATAGCGTGTTTCGCTGACGCCGAACTCAAGACTTACCGCCTCAATGATCATCGTTGCGTTGCGCTGGTCTTGTTCGAGGAGTAGGTCGTTGATCCAGTACGCTTCGCCGCCGGTCACACCAAGCAGTTCGCGTGAGCCATCGGCAAACTGCTGATAGATGTTGTAGTAGTAGAGATTGTTGTCGCTGAAATCTCGTGCGTAACCGGTACTGTGGTCCCACATCAGACGCACCTCATAACGGTCTGCCTCGAGACGGATCGGTTCCCCTTGCAGGCGCACGTTGGCGACAGGTGCAAGCACGTCGCGCTCGCCGCGGATCAGCCCGATTTGGCCGATCAGCACCTTGTAATCTGCATCGCTGTTGCCCAGGAACCGAAGCCCGATGCTCGAGATGGTTTCCCCTGCGTAGGCCGAGAGATCAAACTCGGTCTGGTTCCATCCTGTTGTCGATGTTGGACCGACATCCAAGGCGATGCGCGTTTGTTCGTCACCCTTGATCGTGATGAAGACCTGCATCGACGACACGCCGATCTCGCCTGTCTTGTAGGTCAGTGTTAGCTTCGAATCGTCGAATACTCCCACCGAAGCGAGGTAAAGCGGCAGGTCGGTGTCATTGTCCAGCGAGCCCTGGACGCTCAGGCTGCTGCCACCGATGTAGGCGTCGGAAAAATCGAACCGTGCTCGAAGCGGTGTGCTGTCATCGGTCTGGACCATCCACCGCCACGTCGGAAGGATGTCCTGGGCCCCCATGTTGTTCCAGTCGCGGGTCGAGAGGCGTTGGCCGCGTATGTAGTAATCGGTGCCAATGCCGTAGTTGAAGTTGCTCATAAAACGATCACGCAGAAGCGGGGTTTTGGCCGCGACGTGGTGGGCAAAGCCCTTCCAACGGGTGTCTTCGCTGAAGGTTTGCGCGTGTTCACTGAAGGCAATCACGTTCTGTGCGGTGTTGCTTGGGTCGCCGGCCTGGCCGACGTAGAGCTGT
Source organism: Planctomycetota bacterium (assembly GCA_039024275.1). Taxonomy (GTDB): domain Bacteria; phylum Planctomycetota; class Phycisphaerae; order Phycisphaerales; family Phycisphaeraceae; genus JAHQVV01. The sequence goes on from JBCDKD010000007.1 coordinate 79,363, forward strand.
TCTTCGGCGCGGATCAAGTCCTGGATGTTCCAGTTATTGTTGTACGCGTCCCAGGACTCCTTATCGGGGCGGTACATGGCGACCGAGACCGCCTGGTCCCCGCCGACCGACGTACCCAGCGTCGTGTTGAGTCCGTCGTCGCCCTCCGCGATCCCAAAGCTCTCCAATAACGCACCCGCGTAGATCTCAAACTCTCCCCGGCCTAGCTTGTTGGCCAAGGCTCTCGAGCGGCGTACCTTATCGCGTGTCGGTGTGAAATCGAGGAACATCGCGTCAGAAACGACCCGGCCGTTGTGCTGGAAGAAGCGATCGTTCACCGAGTTGAGTTCTTCCTGCCACCTGACATCGCCTGACTCGGTCATCGCGTCGTACCAGATCAGCTCGATGTCGCTGTTCGCTTGGATATAATCCATAAACTTGCCGACTTCTTCGGCCAATGCGCCGTCAGCGCCTTGGGTCTCCTGGTTGAGGAACCAGCCGTCAAAGCCCTGTGTCTCAGCCAGCTCGATGAGTTTGTCTGCGACGATGTAGCTGCCCTTCGCATCGGTCTGGATCAGGTACTCGATCTGGTTGATGCTGCCCCCGTAGACGGTTGGTGCCAGGAAGATGTTGCCATAGATCTTCACGCCGTTGCGGTGAGCGGCGTCGATCCAGGCCTGCCCTGGCGCGGTGATGTTGCGGCTGGAGGTACCGCCCCAGGTCACGAGGCGGTCGATGTACTGCCAGTTGGCGAAGGTCAGCGCCTGTAGGGTGTCTGAGCCTTGGGCGGCAAACTCGATGTGCTCCTCGGTCAGGATCAAGGGCATGACCTTGGCACGATCCACCTGCGCGTTGGCGTTGGCTTTTAACGCTGCGTTAAAAACCGTAGGCGAGAGCGGGACCGAGCTGGAGGTGAATGGCTGGTCTGCATCGCCGCGCACATCGAAATCAAGTATCTGAGTGGTCTCTCTGGTTGTCGGGTGGACCGTTACGGTGGTGCATATTGGGCCATCGCCGTACGCAGCCCCGGCGGAAACGGCCGTCACGATCGAGGCAAGCTTGATGGCAGCAGACCCTAGACACGGCTTTTCAGGCTGGTTCCTGATGACTTTGATCTTTGCAGGGCGAAGTCCCAAACGACCAACTGAATCACGCATCATACTTTTGCACAGCCGATGAAAGAATTAAAATCAAGACTCATGATAAGCGTTTGGTATTAAGGTGTGGCCTGAACGTAACCGCACTAGAGGGCTTGGAGCAGAAAAAACCTCCGCTTGGCGTGGGGATGTACGAGGGTTGTGTCCCATATCAAACTTGATCAGGCGAAGGGCTTGGGCTTCTCGGCGGCAAATCACGTGCTGGGGATACACAGATTCTGCCGCCATCTGCCCCTATGCAAGCTAACCGACGCGGTTCGTGGATTGCAACAATTTCGCTCAGCCCGATACCACCTGCACGCCCAGCAGCGCCCCGTGGATCGCCATGCTTAGGCCCTCGCAGCAGAGCTTGAGGTTGACGTTGCTGCTGAGTTGGCGTTCGAATTCTGTGACCGCTTCGATGACGCCGAGCCAGGGAGCGAGTTGTTGTTCGCTGTCGCCGGGTGTGTCGGGGTCGCACTGCTCGGCGGCGCTGGCCATGCGGCGCCTGGCGTAGTTGCTGATCATCGAGCCCATCAGCGCGGCAGCGCGTCGGTTGGCGGCCTCCTTGCTCGCGTTCTTGTTTGAGCCCACCCATGCCGCGGCGAAGCCGTCGACGCATTCGCCGATGGAACTGCCGAGGGTTGGCTCGGGTCGGCCGGAGTTGGCGAGGCGCTGGATCGGGCTGAGCACGGCCGCGCCCCACTCGACCAGGCCGAAGCGCACGGCCAAGGCCGCCCGGCCGAGGCTGCCCTGCGCAAAGCCAACGACCCACTTGGCGGCCTGTTCGTCGAGGCCGTTGTGGTGTTCGCCGAGCCAACGCGCGACCGCGGCGTCGCCGAGCGCCCCGAACGCGACGCGTTGGCACCGGCTGCGGATCGTTGGCAGCAGGCGGTGGTCGCTGGAGGTCACGAGGACCAGGTACGTGCCAGGCGTCGGCTCTTCGAGCGTTTTGAGCAGCGCGTTCTGCCCGGTCGGGTTGAGCAGCTCGGCCTCGTCGACGATGAAGACCTTGCCGTGGTTGAGCGTGGGCGCGAGCGACGCGGGCGCGAGCAGGTGCTCGCGGATCACGCCGACGGGGATCGAGGTGAGCTTGCGGGCCCGCTCGTTGGCGTCATCGGAAAAGAGCGCCAGCTCCTTGGTGACGATGTGCAGGTCCGGGTGGGCCGAGGCGAGCGCGGCGGTCGGGTCGTCGTTGTCCTGGGCCGTCGCGTCCTGGAGCGCATCAAACAGCTTGCAGGACGGGCAGTCGCCGCAGGCGGACCGGTTGCCGTGCAGGTCGGTCACGGGGTTGTGGCAGAGCAGTTCGCGGGCAAAGGCGACCGCGGTGGTAAACTTGCCTACACCCGCAGGCCCGTGGAAGATCTGGGCGTGGTGGACGCGGTCGGTCGCCAGCTGGGCGCGGAGCGCTTCGAGCGCGGCGGGTTGGCCGAGGATACGGTCCATGCGTTGGATTGTAGTGCAACGGGTGGTTGGTCCGGTTAAGGAGTTCAATGATGTGTCAGCGCTGGTTGGTTTGGATGTTGGCTCTGTGTCTTGTCTTCCAGTTCGGCTGCGGCGGGTCGGGAGACACGGCGGGCGAGGCGGACGGGTCGGGTGTTGCAGAAGCCGATGAGGCTGCTCCACCGGAGCAGGTCTCCCCGCTGGAGATGTTGCCGGAGCAGGAACTGGACAAGCAGGCGCCTGAAACGGAGCCGGCCGCTTCGTTGCCCGAGCCGGAGCCGCAACCGGCGACTGAGTCCAAGCCCGAGCCTGAATCAAAGCCCGAGCCTGTCGTGGAAGCTGGGGTGGACACCTCGGCCGCCAGCGCGGTGCACCCCAACGCCGGCCGCAGCGCGTTCCCGGACCGCGGCGAGACCATCGAAGCGATGATCACCGCGAAGCGGCTCAGCGATATCGACCCGTTCAGCGACGCCTTCGACCCGGACAATATCCCCGCGGTCGTGCCCTGGCACAAGGCGAATAACTACGTCGACTACGAGATCACGGTCGAAGGGAAGATCGTCAGTACCGGGCAGTCCGGCGACGGCGGCGTCCGGTTCCTGAACTTCCACGAAGACTGGCGCGGCAAGTTCTACATGGTGCTGTTCGACGACCTGGCCAAGACGCTGCCCAAGAGCGTGGACGAGACGTTCCGCAACAAGACCGTCCGTGTCAAGGGGACTGTCGAGGACCATCGCGGCCGGCCGCAGATCCGGATCCTCTCAATGGATCAGGTCGAGTTTGTTGATTGATACCGGCCTGACGGGTGCCTTGTTGCTACTCAAAATCAAGATGGTTTTTCACTTAAACGCTTGGTGGATCCCGGCGTGGATACGCTAGTATCCAGTGCCATGCCTGCAGACCAAGACCCGTTTAATGCCCGCGTTGTCGAGCGGAACCTGATCCACGACACGCTCGCGATCTTCCGCGTCGCGTACGAGGGTGCGTGGCCCGAGAACGATTTCGAGCCAGGCCAGTTCGCCAACCTGGCGCTGATGCCGCCCCCCGCCGCGCTCGAAGCGCAGGCCAAGGCGGAGGCCGAAGCAGCGGCGAATAGTGAAGCGCCGGTGCGTCGCCGGCCCGGGCGGGTCAAGCTGGTCCGCCGGGCGTACTCGATCGCCTCGCCGCCTTGCGAGAAGCGTTGGCTCGAGTTCTACATCGTCGCGGTCGATGAGGGCGCGCTGACGCCGAGGCTCTTCGACCTCGAGGTCGGCGACCGGCTGTTCATGGACACCAAGTTCAAGGGCCACTTCACGCTCGAGGACGTGCCCGACGGCAAGGACCTGGTCACCGTCGCGACGGGCACCGGGCTCGCCCCGTTCCTCTCGATGTACAAGCACTACAGGGACGCGCCCGGCCGATTCAACAAGTTCGTTTTCATGCACGGCGTGCGTGTCGAGGAAGACCTTGGCTACCGGGCCTACCTTGAGCAGGCCGCGAAGGACGACCCGCGCGTGGTCTATCTGCCCGCGGTCAGCCGGGCGCCGGAGGACAGCCCGTATACCGGTTACCGCGGCCGGGTTACAACAATGTTTAGCGATGGCACGTACACCGAGGCGATGGGTCGGCCGCTAAACCCTGAAACGGACCATGTTCTGCTCTGCGGCAACCCCGCGATGATCGATCAGCTCGAGGCCGAGCTGGTCGACCGCGACGGCTTTGTCGTGAAGAGCCCGCGTGAAAAAGACGGCAACCTGCATTTCGAGCGGTACTGGTAGTGTTGCTTCTGTTCATTTGAACCAAGCCGAAGCGGCCTGTGGGGCCCGTCTTCTCATGTAAGATGTATGCTTCATCGGTCTGCTTTCGGATGGACGCCTAGCCGGCCACCAGGCCCCGCAAGGCGGATGGAGTCGGTGTGATGTTTTTGGCAGCAGGCTTGTCGTGTGCGCTGTGTTGTGCGCTGGTTTCTGTGGATCCACCGCCCGATGGGCCGGCCGACGCGCGTGTAGAAGCGCTTGAAGCGCGGGTGGCGCAGCTGGAAGCCAGGCTGTTTGAGCCCAGGCGGTCTGAACTCACACGCCAGGAGCTGGACGCGTTGATCGCCGATGCGTTTGCCGACGCCGAGCAGCGTGCGGCCCTGCTGGATGACGGCGTGCTCGCGGGGATCGATGAAAAAGGGACGATCTTCCTCGCCTCCACGGACGGCCGATCGCGCCTGGATATCAGCGGCCAGGTCCAGTTCCGCTACATCTGGAACAACCAGGACGATCGCAGCAGCCCCTCGTCGGGCGACAGCGTGTCGGGGTTCGATGTCCGCCGTGCCAAGCTGAAGTTGTTTGGCAAGGTCTCGGAACGCTGGTCATACAAGATGATCTTCGCGACGCTTCGGACTGCCGGGCCGGGCGTGACCCCCAATACGTACACCGAGATGGCTCAGCTCGGCTACAAGATTGACGGCAGGTGGTCGGTGGTCGCGGGCTTTTTCAAGCTGCCGTTCAGCCGGCAGGAGCTGATCAGCTCGAGCAGGCAGGTGGCGGTAGACCGCGGCGTGGTGCACGAGTTTTTCACACTGAACTTCGCCGAGCGCGTCCAGCTCAATTACAAGGACGACCGGTTCCGTGGCCAGATCGCGATCAGCGACGGCGCAAACACCACCATCAGCGGCATCCCCAACGCGACGAGCAGCGACTTCGCGATCACCGCGCGGGGCGAGCTCAAGCTGAAAGGCGGATGGGCCGCTGGCCAGGACGAGTTCGCCGGGGATCACGAAGCGCTCTTCCTCGCCGGCGCGGTGCACTACGAACAGCTCGACGGGGATTCCCTCCGCAATGGCGTCCTTGCGGACGACACGCTGGTGTGGACCGGCGAGCTGCTGTGGAAGACACCGGGCGCCTCGCTGTCTGCCGCGGCCTTTGGCAGCCACGTGCAAGCGGTGGGCGCGGGCCGGGTCGACGCCTACGGCGCGCTGGTGCAGGTCAACGCGGTGCTGACCGATGATCTGAACGTCTTTGCTCGCTACGAAATCCTCGACGACGGGTCGGTGGTCGATAGCAACACGCTCGACGACGATTCGGACCTGACCCAGGCGATCACGCTGGGTTTCAACAAGGCGCTGTCGCGGAACGTTCGGCTGACCAGCGATGTCGTGTACCTGTTTGGGAACGACCCGGCGGCGGTCGGCCGAATCAACGGCGGGGCCGTATCCAGCGGCATCGGCCTGCAGCCCGGGCTCAATGACGATGATGGGCAGCTCGCCTGGCGGACACAGATCCAGCTGCTTTACTAATGGCAGCGTGCGAATGGTCCAGCCACCCAGTTCAAGGATAAAGCTGTTTGTTACAGCCCGCCCGACAAGGCGACGCACGCGTACCCTCGGCGGTATTGGTAATGTACCGACCGGGAGATCATCGATACCGAGTTCAGACTCTGACGCCGGAGCCCTGGCTTGCTTGCATTCAGTGTGACGTACATCCTCCCCTGGGCGATTGCGTTGACCGTGCTGTTCGAGGCGGTCACCGTGCTCTTCCGGTTCGGCTTCAAGGTCCAGGCGACGCGGGACACGGCGAAGTATGTCGCCCGCTGGACGCGTGGCTTCCGGATCCATCACGGCTACTGGGGTGTGCCGCTCTTGATCCTCGGCGTCGCGCTGCTGGGCACGTCGATTGGCCCGGTGATGGCGGCGGCGTGGATCACGATCCTCGGGCTCGCGCTGATCAAGTCGGACCTGGTCCACCACTTCCTCGTGCTCTGGCCGATCACGGGCAGCCACGATTTCGACCTGGTCTACCCCGACCGCGAGCAGTACCGGCGGCGGGGCTGAGTTGGTGTTGTATCAAGGCACGGGGCACGCAGTGTAAGCGAGTCGCCCGAGTCTGCTGCGGCTTGTGGCCACCCGTCGGCGCTCCGTGTGTGGCAAGCCTGTTTACCCGGCGCTCCGCCACGCGGACCAGTAGGCCTGCATCCGCTTCATAAAACCGGCCGGGGTTTCCGCGAACGCGGCTTCTAAGTCCTGCTTCAGCTCGTTGGGGACGCGTTGAGCGAGCGTTTTTTTTCGTGGCAGCGACTTGCTCGTGGCTTTGCCAAGCTCGGCTCGGAGCGCCTTATCGATGACTTCGTTGTGATACAGGTCGAGCAGTTCATCGGCGGCGCGAGACAGGAGCTTGCGCTGGGCCTTGATCATGGCCGGGCACGCCTTGCTGATGACGCCGAGCTGGATCGCGAGCTCAGACAAGCCGCTGGCTAGCGGCTTGACCGCGTCCACGGTGAGCGGATCATTGGCAAGCCGGCGGGCCTTCGTGTACGTCCGCCTTAGGCCGCGTGGCGGCTGGTCCGGGGTTGGGCTCTCGGTCGTCGGCCAGTTGCCGAGGTGGCCGCGGAGCTCGGCCATGTCGGCGACGAGGCGGTAGATCGCCGGGTTGAAGCTGCCGGCCTTGGAGCTCAGCGCGGTGTTTGACCGCCCGCCCGAACCCCAGCTCTTGCGGAGCGATTTGACCGCCGCCGCGAGCGCCGCGTCGGGGGGGGCTTTTTTGTACCGGCTGTTGAGGACCGAGGCGAGCAGGGCGGGCTCGGTCATGACCGCGAGCCCGCTGCTGAGTTTGGTCAGGATCGCGCGGTCCCGGCGGACCATTGGCCGGGGCAGGTCCGGCTCGATCAGGGCCAGCACGGCGTGGGTATGCTCGATCGCCTGCTCGGCACTCGCGGCTTGGCCGGCTTGCCGGGTCAGGCTCCTGATGGCGGCTTCAACCTGTGTACAGGCGATTCGTTTGAGGCCGGCGGCGGCCGGCTCTTGTCTGCGGAGGGTGCTCATACGGCGTAGATGCCCACTTCATTTGTTAAAATCCGGTGAGCAAGCATACCGTTCCGGTGCAAGATCTGGGCCTGCTCGGCCGATTTCTAACATCCGTCATAGGCCTTACGCTGACCGGCCAACTCCGGGGTTTAGTTGAAGGGCAGCTCGACGCTGAAGCTGAGGATCTGCGTCTCGTCGCCCTCTTCCTCAAGGATCGGGAAGCCGAAGTCGATCGCGATCGGGGCCTGCCCGAAGAACGGGATACGCAGCCGGATGCCTGTGCCCACCGAGACGCGCCACTCATCGAAGCCGAAGTCTTCCTGGATGGTGCCCTGGTCGGTGAAGACGGCCCAGCGGATGAACTGGGAGTAGACCGGGAACTCGTACTGCAGCCGGGTTAGGAACTGGAACCGGCCGCCGACCGGGTCGTCACCAACGAGCATGTTGTCGTTTCGGATGCCGCGCGGCCCGACGCCGCGGAAGGCGAAACCTCGGAAGTCCCGCCCGCCGGAGTAGAACCGCTCAAAGAGCGGCACATCGTCCGTATCCTGCGGGATAAAGCCGGTGTCCAGCTGCAGCGATACGATCGTCTTTCGGCCGAGGAAGTCTTCATCAACGGTCCAGAACTGGCTATAGCCGGCGGTGAGCCGGGTAAAGTCGTAGTCGCCGCCGAGCGCGCCGTACTGGTTGATCCCGAGCCGGACCCGCGAGCCCCGGCTGGGGGTGATGTTGGAGTCGGTCGTGGACCGGGTGAGGTTGATGCCCAGCGCGCTAAGGTCGCTGTCGCCCGCGACGTCGAAGACATCGACCGGTGCGTCGGTTTCGATGTCGCCGATGTCGATCTGCTCGAAGCGGAAACGCACCGACCCAGTCCACACATCGCCGAGCCGCCGACCCACGCCGGTGCGGAAGCCCAGACGCCCCTCGTCGAAGTCTTCACGGACCGCGTCGAAAGAGAACAGCGAGATGTCGAAGAAGTAATCGGTCTCAAACAGGTACGGCTCGCGGAAGGAGACCGAGTAGTTGCTGATGTCGTTGCCCGGCGCGAGCGTGATATTGAACGTCTGCCCCGCCCCGAGGAAGGCGCGTTGGGCCAGGAACTCGTCCAGGCTCTCGGGCCAGTCGGCGAGATCGAAGTTGCGTTGCTCCAGCGAGATCGCGCCGAAGACGCCAGAGTCCGAGCTGATCCCCGCGCCGATGCTGAACGACCCGGTGTTCTTCTCTTCTGCTTCGATCAGGAACGATCGGTAGAGCTCGTCCTCGTCGCCAAGCGCCGTGATCGTGCCGTTATCAAACCAGGTACTCTCGCGTACAAGCCGGCGGGTCTGGTCCAGGCCACGCAGGTTGACGGGCCGGCCCGGCTCCAGGCCGCGGACCCGCCTCAGCAGCACCTTCTGATCCGTGCGCGTCAGCCCGATGATGATCACGTCGCCGACGATCGTTGGCCCCGTGCCCTCGTCGATCTCGACAACCACATCGACTTTCGCGTTGTTGCGGTCGAAAACCCGGTTGATCGTAACACGTGTGTTGATGAAGCCGATCTCGCCATACCAGTAGCGAAGCGCTTCCTCGGAGTCTTCGAACCGGTCGTCGCTGTAGACCCCGCCCTCGATCAGGCTCAGCACCATGCGGATCTGCTCTTCGGACATCAGCTGGTCATTGAACGGTGCGCCGTCCTTGGTGAAGCGCACCTTGATGTCCCGGACGGTGTGCTGGAGCCCCTCGTTGATCTCGAAAGTCACGATCGCGCGGTTGCGCCTCGGCGAGAGGTCGATCCGTCGGCCGACCTGGGCGTTGAGATAGCCGCGGTCGCGGTAGTAGTCCCTGATCGCCGCCACGTCGATATCCAGCTGCGTCCGGTCCATAAACCCGGCGATGAAGGGCCAGATGTATGTCTCCTGCCCGACCCGGCTCGCAAGCCGGTCGTCATCGAACACCTGGTTGCCCTCGTAGCGCAGCTCGGTCACCCGGACGCGCGGCCCTTCGGTGATCTGGTAGACCAACTCTCGCTTCTCTTCAAGCGCCTTCTCGTCGTACGTGACCGACGCGGCGAAGTGGCCCTTCTCGGCGTAGGCCAGCTCGATCGCACGCGTGCCCCGGTCGATCAGGGACTTGTCGATCGGGTCGCCCGGCCGGAGCAGTACGAGCGTCAAAAGCTCTTCATTGCTGAATCGCTTGGCCCCGACGAAGCGCATCGCCAGCAGGTTGGCCTGTTCGGTGACCGTGAAGATCACATCGATCGATCCGTCGCCGTTGTCCTCGACATTCGCGACGATACGATCGAACCGGGCGAGCTGTGTCAGGAAACGGATATCGCGGTTGACGGTCTCCTTGCGATAGGGCTTGCCGACCTCGGTCCGGATCGTGTTTTTCACCAGCTGCTCGGGGGTCTTGTCCAGGCCCTCGATCCGGACCTCACGGACGAGTCGGCCTTCGGGGTCGATGGCCTGTGCACGGGCGGTGGTCATCGCGGCGGAGACGATGAGCAGGCACAGGATCGGGATATTCAGCCGGATAAGGGCTTGGCAGGCCTGGGACAAGCATGGGCTCCTAGTGGTCAGCGGGGAGTTTACCGGATGAATGAGGGTCGAGGGAACGCGGGAGCACCGAACGATGGGCGTTCAATCGTGTTGCAATCGCGCGACCGCTTGGCCTTCGATCCTGCCGCTCGATACGCCCCGCCCGCTCCAGGCCGATCACACCTGATCGATCAGGCGGGGTCGGCATCCCGCTTCGGCGATCTGAGTGGGGTTTGACCGCGGTGTTTCCGGCCTGCCTGACCGGGCGGGCGTGTTGTAGGCACGGCGTCAAGGCTGCCAACCTTTCTTTGGCAGCCTTGACGGCCGCACGAGACAGCGATGCCGCTGCCCTGGCCCCCGCCTCAACTTACTTGCTGGCCCCACTCGGCCGATCTACACTAAAGTGCTCTGGACGGGCGGTAAACCCCCTGCCGAGCCCGTGGCAGCCGCTGCGTGCTCGGCCCGATTCGTCGGATCGACCCCGCCTTTGAAGCACTGTGCAGCCCCCGGCGCCCGCCGGTGCCGCGACGACACCGCGACCCCGAGGTGACCCGATGACCACGACCAACGCCAGCCCGTCCGACCCCGACGTCGCCAAGGGCGCCCGCCCCTCCGACAGCCTCTCCGACGAACAACTCGTCAAGATGCTCTACGACATGATGCTGATCCGCCGCTTCGAAGAGAAGACGATGCAGGCCTACCAGCAGGCCAAGATCGGCGGGTTCTGCCATATCTATATTGGCCAGGAAGCCTCGGCGGTCGGCTCGATCACCGCACTCAAAGACGACGACCCCATCGTCGGCGCCTACCGCGACCACGGCTTCGCCCTCGCGCGTGGTATGCACCCCAACTACTGCATGGCCGAGATGTACGGCAAGATCACCGGCTGCGCCAAGGGCAAGGGCGGGTCGATGCACATGTTCGACCGCGACCGGCACATGTACGGCGGGCACGCGATCGTCGGCGGACAATGCCCGCTCGGGGCCGGCCTGGGCTTTGCGATTCAATACGAAGAAAAAGACAAC
>JBCDKD010000008.1:0-85994 GCA_039024275.1 Planctomycetota bacterium
AGCTGGTGCCCGGCCTTGACCGGCATCGTGAACAGCAGGCCGAATGGCTCGAACGTCGACGGCCGGATGTACTGGTGTAGCAGGTCTTCCTGGTCGGGCAGCACCCGAGTTCCTTCCCACAGTTCCGCGACCGGCTCCTCCTCGTAATAGCGCAGGCTGATGGCGGTGCACAGCGCGACGCCTTCGAGCACGACCTCGCTGTGCCCGGTGCTGACGCTGTTGATCTCGCAGTGGGCCCGCTGCGGGATGGTCTCGCCGTCTTCGATCGCGATCCCGCCGTGCGACAGGTCGATCGCGATCATCGCGTTGCATTCCTCGGCGAAGGTGTACCGGTGCACCGCGCCGCGGGAGGTGACAGTGAGCTCCGCGGTGATGCCGGTGTCTTTGAGTTCACAGCCATAGAACCCCGGCCGAGCCTGCTCGTTGAAGATCTCGCGTGGCGTGTTGATCGAGCCGAGCCCGCCGAGTTCTTCGGCGGTCGGGACCACGCGGGTGTAGTTGTAGTACTTGCGGATCGCCCCCACGCCAGACGGGTGGAAGTGCGTGAACCCCTTACAGACCTGCCGGCCGAACAGCTCGTCGGGCAGACCTTCGAGGCACTTGTTCCACCGCCCGTAGCCCGTCGGGTAGCCGCCCGAGTAGGCGCAGGCCGATACCATCCCAAACGGTAGCGTTGCGCCGGGGTGCGTGTTCCCGATCATCGGCTTGGGGAAAAACCACGTAGACGCCAGGCCTTCGGGCACGGGGACATCCATCGGCTCACAACCGACAAACGGATCGACGTCATCGAGGATCGATGGCTCACTCATACCCGATAGAGTTTAGCTTGCAGGCGCAAAGCTGCTTATGCCATCGCCTCGGCTTGGTGCGTCGGCGCCTCTTGCGTCGTGAGCATGTTTACGAGCTTGCTGAAGACCACCGCGCGGTCAAACCGCATCGCGAAGCGGCGCGCATCCTCGCTCAGCTGCTCGCGCTGCTCATCGGTCATCGCAAACGCCTCGTCGAGCGCCCGTGTGAGATCGGTCACGTTCCCCGCTTCGTGATACAGGCACTGGTCGCCGGTCGCCTCGGGGATGCCGCCGGTGCGCGTTGTGATGACCGGGCCCATGCCGCCCGCCAGCATCTTCTCCGCGATCGCGATGCCGAAGGTCTCGGTAAACTCGGGCCTCGCCTTGCTCGGCAGGCAGTACATCGCGCAGCCATGCATGAGCAGCGCCTTCTCTTCGTCGCCGACATCGTGGAGGATCAGAATATTCGAGTCGCTGTCGGTGAGTTCGTGCAGCCGCTCGCTCTCCGGCCCGTTGCCGCAGATGACCAGCTTCTTCTCGCCGTAGCTGTCCGAGGCGCGGTAGGCGTGGATCAGGTCGTCGACGCCCTTGGCCCGCGCGAGCCGGCTCAAGAAAAGGATGTACCCGTCACGCTCCAGGCGGCGTTCAGTTAGTGCTTCCTGTAGCCGCTTGGGGTGCTTCTCAACGCTGAGGTACTTGGCCGTATCAATCGCGGGGTAGCTGATCTTGACGCGTTCGACAAGCTGCTCCTCGAAGCGCGTGCCAAGGACCTCGTCGACCTTCTTGCCGGCATCAACAATCAGATCACGCGTGTACGCCGAGACCGCGACGGGCAGCTCGTGGCTGAGGTAGTTGCTCAGTACGAGCTGGGCCGCGCCGATCTGACCGGACTTGAGCGCCGCGTTAACGACGTTGGTGATGTCCGAGCCGACGGCTTCACCGATCGTCGCAACACGACCGCGGGCCCCGAAGTGCTGCTGCGCGTTGACCGCGTTCATCACCATCATGCCGTGCGGTACGATGTACAGGTCCATCACCAGTGTCGGGCCCTCGCATGAATTCAAGAGGTCGATGATGTGCCCGGAGATGGCGTAGCTAAGCCGGCCGTCGAGCACCTTGTAGTCGCCCAGCGGCTCGGGCCGGTCGACCTCGATCCCCTGCGAGTAAGACTGCACCGAGGCGAGCGGCTTCAGCGGCAGGCCCGACGCCTTGAGTGTCTCGATGGGGTAGCTCACGATGTGGATTTTCTTGAGCCCGGCCGCGTGCGCGGCCTCCGCGAGATTGCGCGCCTCGGTCGAGTGGCCGCAGATAATCGGGTCGGCCCGCACCATGATAATCAGGTTCTTAAACCGGTCCCCGAGCTCACGAAGCGAGGCGTCGTCAGGCGTTATTGGCGAAGGGATATCGGTGTTCACGATTCTGATCCGCGAAGTGAGGTCGGTAGAGTGGTTCGGAGCGATAGAAGCCTCGGTTTCTCAGACAGTCTGTCAGGAAATCAGCAGGCCGTTACCGGCAGCGAGTGAGGGGTTGCGCCTCGCCAACGCTCCTGAATGGTAGTTGAAAGACGACCCCTGATCAAGCATTTCAAGACATACGTAGCCTGGGACGCGAAGCCTCCCGTGCAAACCATCTATCACGATTCGCGTGGGACGCCTCGCGTCACCCGCTACACCATTCTTTATTCTGATTTACGATCACATGATGCTCACAAAAGTAGTCCAGCTTATCCAAAAAGGCATCGAGCAGCGGCTCCACCGCGGCGCCCAGCTCTGTGTTTCACAGCAGGGCGAGGTGATCGAGCAAATCGCGATCGGCGAGGCGGCGCCAGGCCAACCACTCACCGACGATTCGATCGCGCTGTGGATGTCCAGCGGCAAGCCGGTGACCGCGGCAGCGGTCATGCAGCTTGTCGAGCAGGGCGAGCTCGGGCTCGACGACCCGGTTGCGCACTACCTGCCGCTCTTCGCGTCGCACGGCAAGTCGTATATCACCGTCCGCCACCTGCTGACGCATACCGCCGGCATCCGCACGGCGCGTTTCAAGTTCCCGCAGGACGACTGGGGCACCATTATCGCGGCGATCTGCGACAGCCAGCCCGAGTGGGAGGCCGGGGAAGAGGGCGGCTACCACACGCAGACGACGTGGTTCCTGCTGGGTGAGTTGGTCCACCTCATCGATGGGCGGGCGATCGACCGGTACATACGTGAGGAGGTCTTCCTGCCGCTGGGGATGAACGATTCTTGGCTCGGTATGCCCGTGGAAACCTACCGTGCCTGTGAACAAGCCGGCCGGCTCTTGGACATGCCCAACAGCGCAACCGGCGAGTTTAAGCCCGCGCCGATGACCAGCTTCGATTGGTCTACCCGCCCAAGGCCCGGCGGCAACTGCATGGGCCCGATCCGCGAGCTCGTCACCTTTTATGAGATGCTTTTGCAGGGAGGCGAACGAAATGGAATACGCATCCTGGAGCAAGATACCGTCGAAGCGATGGTCCAACGCCAGCGGGCCGATATGCCCGACCGCACGTTTAAGCAGACCGTCGATTGGGGCTTCGGTATGGCCATCAACTCCGCCCACCACGCACCTAACCACGCGTGGCACCGCATCCCCTACGGCTATGGCCCGCACGCCTCACGAGATTCTTATGGCCACGGCGGGGCGCAGTCATCCATTGCGTTCGCCGACCCCGAATACCAGCTCGCCGTCGGCATCGTCTTCAACGGCATGCCCGGTGAAGCCAAGCACCAACAGCGTGTCAACCCGGTTCTCGAAGCACTCTACGCGGACCTGGAACTAGATAGTACGTAACGCGGCGCACCGCGTTGCTACGCATCCGCCCAGCTGACCTTGTCCTCGATCGCACGCTGGAGCAGCTGCATGTACGCTTGCTTTGGTACTTCGACAACACCAAACTGCTCGATATGCGCATTGGTGAACTGAACATCGAAGAGCGTGTAGCCGCGCTCGCGGAGGTGCTCGACCAGCCAGACGTAGGCGATTTGCGAGGCGTTGGGCCTGAGGGAAAACATCGACTCGCCAAAGAACACCGAGCCGATGGTGACGCCGTAGATCCCGCCGCTGAGTTCGCCTTGGTGCCACGCCTCCACGCTGTGCGCGAAGCCCGAGGAATGCAGGTCGAAGTACAGCGCTTCGATATTGGGGCTGATCCACGTGCCCGTCTCGCCCTGACGCTGCACCGTGGCGCAGTGGTGGATCACCCGCGCGAAGCAGTGGTCCGTGGTGATCTCGAACGGGTGCTTGCGAACCTGCTTGGCCAGGGAATGCTTGACATGAAACGAGCCGAGCGGATCGCCTTGCACAAAGGGCTGGATCGCCCGCGGGTCCGGCGAGTACCAGCCGATCTCGCCATCGCGACCATCGGCCATCGGGAACAGGCCCTGGCAATACGCGCTCAAGATAAGGTCGGGGGTGAGGCTCATAAACACTCCAGCCAAACCTACCAGCCGTCCGCAATGAATGCGTGGACATCTCCCTCAAATGGCCCGGCTACCCAGAGAACTTCTTCGCCTTCAATTTCCACGATATAGAAGCCCTTGTCGTCAGAGGCGTAAAACCACTGCTCGTCACCAGCCGATGTGGCGGCTTTACCCCGCTTCGCGGCCCGACGCGTCACTTCGCTCCGCAAGAGCACATACAGAGGCCCCTCACGGACGCTCTCGTAGAACGCCTGCTTCGGGATTCCCTCATCCAGTTCAAGCAGCGCATCCACCGTCGCTTGATCGTTGTACCGGGGGTCAGATGTTTTTGTATCGCTGCAGCCGACCGCCACCCATACGGCAGCAAGCAAGGCAACCTTTGAGATGATCGCCCTTGGATGGAAAGTGACTGTATTCAAAAAGCCACCGGTCGGACTCGAACCGACAACCTGCGGTTTACAAAACCGCTGCTCTGCCAATTGAGCTACGGTGGCGTAGTGCCGGCATGATAAACACTATCGGCCTGTGAGCCAACCATTCCGCGTATTCGGTAGGTCGGGGCTCCTGCCGAGCCGCAAGCCACGGAGGGCAACATGGCTCGGCAGGAGCCTCGCCCTCCCAAACGATCCCCGTTACAATCTCTCGTTCACGCCACCGTAGCTCAGTTGGTAGAGCAGAGCTTTCGTAAAGCTCAGGTCGCAGGTTCGAGTCCCGTCGGTGGCTTTTTGGGTTCCGGGTACAGATCGGAAATCCGAGTCCGTGTCGTCAAAGTTTGGAAGCGTTTCCGGGCGTCTGTCCTTGGTGGGCTCAAGATGGTTCTTGCTCGCCCTTGCCGGACTTTAAGGCATTGAAAGCACGAGCCAGGCCGGAAGACTAGCGGGTTCTACCCAACCCGTCCCCTTGCATGAGCGGGGCTGCCTTGAACTTTCGGCACGACGCCACGCCACCGCGCGATTTCAGCCACAAATGACTGTTATACGCATCCCATTTAATTCTCGCGCGTCGCGTCGAGGCGCAGCCGCCGCGTCATACGCGGGCGGACGATCAACAGGGCCCTCCGCCCGGGCGTGGCCCGGCGGCTACCCATCTGATCAACGCCTCAGTATTTTCTGGGATGCGTGTTAGAACGTATACAAGACGTATGCACCGCAGCCGGGGACCGACGGGCCCCGGACACGGGAGGTTGCTTGTCTGAACGGCCCCCGTGTTCTCGCGTCCGGCGTCTGTAGGCCGCCGACTACTTCACACTCCTCGTACACGTTCTTATATTTCACTAAACACCCCGCACGCCAAAAACCGCGACGCTGCACCAGCGGTTACCGATCCGGTCGCTGATGGGCAACCCACGCACAGCCGGCACGCCCACCGGTAATCCCTTCCCCAGGCACCGCTCGTGCCACACGGCCAGGTCGTGCTCAGCGATCTCCTGCGACTCGGTGAACAGCACGATCAGCAGCCCGCCGTGCTGGATCACGCCATCGGACCAGATCTTTTTGACATCCTTCATGACCGGTGAGAGCAACTCCGCCGAGTACCGCTTAAACGCACCGCCGGTCTCGTACTGCGCAACCGTTTTGATTTCCAGCCAATAGGCGGCTTGCACATCGACGGCCTTGCCCGTATCGAAGAGCGTGTCCTTAACGGTTTGATCCCGCAATGGCTTGTTGTCCGGCGTCAAGACTAAGTCGCATCGCAGGCCCTCGGAGCGCTTGGCCTTGTGCCAGTGTCCGGGGTAACGCTGCTCGGGCCAGGTGCCGTAGCCGCCATCGCTCAGCGACTGTTGGATGACCGGGTGCAGCCCCAACTCGTCCAGCGCATCGAACCCATAGACCGCGTGCTCGGCGTCGTCCTCCCCGGCTCGGTGGGTGAAGCCCGCAACAACGGCGTCTGCGATATCAGGCGGCTGCCACATCATGACACAGGCCCTTACCAGTTCCTGATCTCACCGGTCAGCGGCTCGACCAGGTCTTTCATGGTGACGACGCCCGCGGGCTTGCCGTTGGGTTGCCGAACGATCGCGAGGCCGATGTGGTCGCGCTGCATCTGAGCCAGGGCCTCGCGCACGGTGGTGCTCGACATCAGGTACACCGGATGCTGCATCGCCGCACGCACCGGTGCAGGCTCGCTCTCATCGATCAGCATCGCGTCGATCATGTCAACCACGCCGACGATGCTCCCTTTCGCATTGATGACCGGCATGCGGGAGCGTGGCGTCTCTTGAGCCAGCCGCCGCAGCGCGGTCTGCTCCGTTGTCTCGAAGACCTTGACCACCTGAGACCAAGGCGTGCATTCCGCGAGTACACGCCGATTCGACAGCGCGAGCGCCCGCTGCGCCAACTCCGTCTGCTCGCTGCTGATCAGGCCAACTCCCGCGCCTTCGCGCACCATCTGCTCGACCCGCTTGCGTGGGGTCAGCGCACCGCCCTCCGCCTTGCCGACCAGCTTGATTGCCAAGGCACTGATCGCCACGACGACCGGCAGCACCCCGGTCCAGGTAAACAGCGTTTTTAGGAAGATCAGCAGTTTCGCCAGCGGGTACATCAGCCGGTCGCAGTGCGCGGCGAACAGGTCTTTGGGCAGGGTCTCGCCGAAGATGAACAGCACGAGCGTGACGAGGACTGTGTTGATGAGGACCGCCTGCCAGACCGGCATCGCCATTGCCGCGAGGATGATGCCCAGGCCGGCCGTGCCCGCGTAGTTGCACAGGTTGTTCCCGATCAGCAGCGTCCCGATCAGTGAGGCGGGCTTGGCGACGATCCGCTCCAATGACCTGGCCGAGGATTGCCCTTGCGATGACAGCACGTACAGCCGGACGCGGTTGAGACGATACGCGCCGGTCTCCATCCCGGAGAAGAGCGCCGAGCCTAGGAAGCCCAGCATCATTAGCACGACCCAGAAGAGCAGGTCACCCGGCATCGGCCACCCCCTCGCGATCGGCCGCCCTGCCGTTTGAGCCCGCCAGCGCCACGATGACCGACACGATCCGTCGGCCATCGACCCGGTCGACGGTCAGCACCATGTTGCCCAGCATCGCCTGGTCTCCCTCATCCGGCGCCTTGCCGAGCAGACCCATCACCACGCCGCCGAGCGTCGCCGCGTCGGAGGCCGCCTTTGTCATGGCGGGGTTACGCCCAAACCACTCGACCCAATCGTGCACCGCGAGGTCGGCTCCAACACGGAACACGCCGTCACGGAGCTGCTCGACAATCGGCTGGCCATCGCGTTCGTACGCGCCCGGGATGTCGCCGATAAAGTGCTCGACGATGTCCTCGAGCGTGACCAGCCCGGCCGTTCCGCCGTACTCATCCACCACGATTGCGAAGGTCACGGCGTGTTCACGCAGCGTCTTGAGCACGCGATCCGCCGGGGCAACCTCGGGTACAAAGTAAGCGGGCTTTGCCAACTCGAGCGCGGCTTCGCGGTCCGCCGGCGGGTTCACGAGGAGTTGGCGTGTCAGCACGATGCCGCGGACCTGATCCAGGCTGCCTTCATAAACAGGCAGGTGACGCAGCCGGGTCTCACGCGCGAGTGCCAACAGGCCCTGGGTCGACTCGTCAAGATTGAAGCCATGGATATCGACCCGCGGGACCATGACGTCGCGGACCTTGATCTGCCCGAGTTCGAGTACGTGCCGAAGCAATTCCTGCTCATCCCGGTCGATGATGCCGCGCTGCCGGCTCATGCTCAGCATGATCTCCAACTCGCGTGCCGATAGTTCGGGTGGTGGCGCAGCGGGGGCGATCAAGCGTGCCAGCGGAGCAATAACCACCCGCTCGGCAAGGATGCGGACCGGTGCGATCGCCCGATGGATCGCCAGCATCGGCACACCCACCAGCCCGGACCAAGCGAATGCTTTCTGTGCCGCGATCTGCTTGGGCAGCACCTCGCCAAAGATGATCACGCCAAAAAAGGTCGCGACCGCGATACCGGCCGTACCCGTCGCAGCGATCGTCTCGCTTTCCCGCAGCCGATCGATCAGAACGGTGCTGAGCGTGAAGTACAGCACGTTGATCACCATGTTGCCGACCAGCAGTGTGACCAGCAGGGCGCGTGTCTCAACAAGCAGTGTGGCGGCGGCGATTGAACCGGCACGCTTTGATTTTGAGAGCAGCGAGCGCTGGTGCGCGGAGAGTGAGAAGAGCGCGGTTTCCGAGCCGCTAAAGAGAGCGCTGCCGCAGAGCAGCGTCGGCAAGGCCAGCATCAAGATAAGCGTGATCGGGTCCAATACGTCAGACTCTATTAGGCGCTGTATGCGGCCTTCGACTGGCTTTATTCCGAATCATCCCGTGCGTGCTCACGAATCGCCTTGACGATTCGCTCGGCCGCGTCGACCGCTGCGCAGCCATGTTCTGCTGTCACGACAGGATCCGTCCCCGATCGGACCGCTTGGACGAACGCCTTGGCCTGTGCGGTCAGCTGGTCCTTCTCGTCGTCTGGCAACTCGATCGATAGAGGCTCGATCTTCAGGAGTTCTCCGTAGTTCATATCCGATAGGTCTTCTCCTGCCGCGAGTTGCTGCTGTACCTGATTTAACACATCGCCATGACTACTTGTTTGGATCACAACGCCTTCGCGCGAGCCGTAGTCCAGCGACACGTATGCATCTTTTGCAAACATGCGGAGCGTGCGTGTCACACCCCGTGCCATACGCGAGCCCTTGATCGTGACCACGCAGCCGCCTTCGAAGGTTAGCCGTGCGTCACACACGTCTTCGTGCTCGCCAAGGATACTGCTGCCCACCGCCTGCACCTCTGCGACCGGCTTACCCACCAGCGACAGCACGATATCCAGGTCGTGGATCATCATGTCCATCACGACCCCCACATCCAGCGAGCGGAAGGTCATCGGGCTAAAACGCGTGACCTCGATATAGCGCGGTGTGAGTTCGAGCGACGACAGCGCACGCACGGCGGGGTTGAACCGCTCGGTGTGGCCGACTTGAAGCACGACCTTATGAGCTTCGGCGGATTTTGCCAGTTCGACCGCCTCCTGCACCGAGCCCGCGATCGGCTTCTCGATCAAACAGGCGATCCCCTTCTCCATCAGCGGCAAGGCTGATTCGGCGTGGTACTTTGTCGGCACCGCAACCGTCGCGGCCTGCAACTCCGGGCATGACGCGAGCAACTCGCCAACCGAACCAAACGCACGGCAGCCATACGCGTCTGCGACCTGCTCAGCACGCTCCTGCTCAAAGTCGACGACCGCAACGAGGTCTGTCAGATCAAGGTTGTGGTACGTCCGTGCGTGGTGCCTGCCCATCCGGCCTACGCCGACGACAGCGACTTGCAGCGGTTGATCCGTCTCAGTCATCCCCGCATGGTATCGCAATCACTCCATCGGAGCGGCTACCATGTAGGCATGGCGAAGCTGCCGCAAAAACCCGTCATCGGGATCACGATGGGAGATCCTGCCGGCATAGGTGCCGAGGTGATCGTCAAAGCGCTGGCGGACCCCGCCCTGCGCAGCCAGGCGCGGTTCGTGGTCTATGGCATGAACGAGCTTCTCGCGTACGCCGCGGACCTCGCTGAGATCGAGCCGTACTGGCACCGGCTGCAGCACGACGCCGAACGCGCTGAGCACGCCCTCGTGCACGAGGTTGTCTGCCTGGATTACGACGAGTATTCGATGCTGGGCTCGTCCGTGCACAAGCCAACCAGGCAGGGCGGCCAGTTCAGCCGGCGCTTTATCGATGATGCGCTCGCCGCGGCCCAGCGGCCGATCGACGCGGCGGGGATCGATGCGATCGTCACCGCCCCGATCAGCAAGACCTCTTGGGCGATGGCCGGCTTTGACCGCTGGCCAGGCCACACCGAGTACTTCCAGTCTAAGACCCGCGCCAAACGCGTCGCCATGATGTTCTACGCCAAGGAGATCAACACGGTCCTCGCGACGATCCACATCCCGCTGATGGACATCCGCAACAAGCTGACCATCGGGAGGGTCTTTGACGCGATCGATCTGGGCCACGACGCGATGCAGCAACTCGGTATCGCCAGCCCGTGCATCGCTGTCTGTGGCCTGAACCCGCATGCGGGGGAGGATGGCCTTTTCGGCGATGAAGAGACGCGCCTGATCCGCCCGGCGATTGAGGTGGCCAACAAGGCCGGCATCGATGCACGCGGGCCGTTCCCTGCCGACACACTCTTCACACCCGACAAGCTGGCGAAGTACGACCTCTTCGTCGCGATGTACCACGACCAGGGCCTCATCCCGGTCAAGATGCTCGCCTTCGATTCGGCGGTCAATACCACGCTCGGCCTGCCCATTATCCGCACCAGCCCGGACCACGGCACCGCGTTTGAACTGGTCGGCAAAAATAAGGCGGATGCCGGCTCAATGAAGTGTGCGATCCAGCTGGCTATCCGGCAGGCCAAGCATCAGGCCGGCTCAGAAGAACAACGCAAGGCAATCTAGTCCTTGGGCCAGACCTGGGCGCCTCGCCTGTCGATATAAATCAGCTGCCTATCGAGTGAGACGCGAGCGAGCCCGTTTTCAAATGGTCTTGGGTCGTTGGGGTGGGCGTAGTCTTCATAGTTGTCGAAGGTCGGCGGGATCACCCACTCGCCTTCGATGTTGATGTACCCCCACTTCTCGCCTTCCCGCACCGCGGCCAGGCCCTCTGAGAAATCGCGTGCCTCGTCGAACCGCTTCCCGATCACCTCGTTGCCCGCGGGGTCGATATAGCCCCAACGCTCGACGCCCACGTTGTCCACTTTGAGGTTCACCCCCACCGCGCAGAGGCCCCCGCTGAATCGGCCAACCGCGTCGTAGCTAGGCGGGATCACACGCCTGTCATCCTTGTTGATAAACGCCCACGCGTCGTGAGACTTGATCCGCACCGCCGCGAGCCCCTCACCAAAATCATGCGCCATCTCGTAGCGGGCGTCGATCACAACCTCCCCGTTCCGATCGATAAAACCGACCCGCCGCCGCGGGTGTGCTTCTTTGATCGGTTTGCCTTCGGCGTCGAGCACAAACTCGTCGTTCTCATCCAGCTTGTTCCGCTCACCCATCTCTACGATCTGGAACCACGCCAACCCATCCGAAAAATTCCCGGCAGGCACGCCCGGGTAATCCCGCGTCGATTCGGCGAAGCGTGGTTCGATCGCCCACTTGCCTTCTGGACCGATATAGCCCCACCGTCCCGATGTATCGCGTGCCAAGGCCCGGCCCTCAAAGAACCCGAACGCCGACTGGTCGCCGGGGTCTGTAAGCTCGAACCGCGGGAAGATCGCCCACTTGCCGGTGTCCCGGAACGTGGCGTCGATGTAGCCCATCGCGCCGTCCTGTTCGGCGAGCCCAAGCCCCTGACGGTAATCACCCGCCCAGTCGAAGACGATCGGCGTAACCGGGTTGCCCCCGCTATCGATAAAGCCCCAGAGCCCCGTATCCGGGTCCTGCACGGGGAAGTACTCCGCGGTGCTCGGCGGGGCGGGGTCGCTCTGCCCAGCGAAGTGGCGATAAAGAAACGGGACTGAAACGAGCAGCGCACCAACCGTCGCCAGGATTAAAAAAGTCTTTCGTCGATCCATTGCGGCATCCTTGCCTGTTTGAGATGGTCTTTAATGACTATCGGCCTGATCAAGGCCCTGTGCCGAATGAAAAAAGCCAGCAGTTAGGCTGGCGTTTTCAACGAAAGGGGTGTTCTTGGATCAGTCGATCGCGTTCTGCAGGGCGATGATGCAGTACGTTGTCACCAGCACCGGCTGGCTCTCGAGCCACCGGGTCTCGGTATTGGCCCACCAGCCGTCTTCGTGCTGGTGCTTGACGATGGTTGCGATCAGATCGTTAGCCCAGTCGCGTTTCTCGGTCTTGGCTTCGCCGCCGTTGACACCGTCACGCTTGACGGTAATCGTCGAGTTGCCGTACGCGTTCAGGGCGCGTGCCTTGGTGATGTAGTAGTAGAACAGGCCCTGCAGCTTCTGCTTCTCGGGCATGCCGGGGTTCTGGTTCAGTTCGTAGTTGTTCGAGATCCAGTCCATCGCCGCGACCATGCGCGGGTCTTCGCGGTCGAGGTTGGCGTAGATCATGGACTTGAAGCCGGCGTAGGTCACGCTGCCGTAGGTCCGCAGGCCCGAAACGGGTCGGCCGGCTTTGCCTTCATCGATCTGGTCTTGGCTGGCCTTGGATTCGGGGACGCCGATATGGTCTTTGTTGATCGAGGAGGAGTAGATGAAGCCGCCATCGAGTTCCTCGAACTTGCCCGCGTTCTTGTCGTTGCTGTCGACGGCCTGGATACGGTTGAGGAAGGTGAGGGCACGCTTGAAGACGGGGTCTTCACAGTTGACGCCGGTGTCGTGCAGCGCCTGGAGCGCGAACTGGGTGTTGGAGATATCTGGGCGCCCGCTGCCGCCGTAGCCGAACCCGCCGTAGTAGGGGTGGTTCTCATCGATGGTGTTGCCATCGGGGTCTTTCATGCCGACGATCCACTGGGTGCCCATGAGGAACTTCTGCCCACCTGCTATCGCCTTTGCGGCTTCGGGGTTGCTGCCGCCGATGCGGGCGAGTGCTGACAGGCTCAGCGCGGTGTTGTAGCTGGCAAGGATGCCGTCCGGGCCCTTGCGGATCGAGCCGTCCTCCTGGACGTGCTTGAGGATATAAGCGATCGCCTTGGCGGCGTGCGGGTCATCAGGACCGATGTCGGGCTGCTCAAGCAGCGCGGAGAGCGCCAGGCCGGTCACCGCCGGGCCCATATCGGGCATCCACGACCCGTCCTCGCCCTGCGTCGACTTGAGGTATGCGATGCCTTCCTTGATCGAAGCATTGGCCTTCTTCCAGTGCTCATCATCCAGCGCAGTCGTCGGGAGACACACGAAGACAAGCAGCAGCAGGGCGGTCAGGTGGTGGCGGATTTTCATGGCGTGTTCCTCGGGTAGGTTGTGCCTTATTCTATGGAGCAATCGGGATCATGCATCGATTGCACGGATTCCTTGTGTTTTTCGACAACGGTCAGGGACGGCGATGAAAAAGCATCTGGGCTGGGTGATTCGGATGCTGATCGCTGCCTTGGGCATCGGCTATATCGTCTATACGCTCAACTGGAGCGACAAGGTCACCCTGCCGCCAGGGTATGTGTCTGTCGAAGGGCGACAGCTGAGCTACGACCAATCTGAAACCTACTTCGTGGTTGAGCAATCAAAAGACAGCTACTTCATTCGGCATACCAACGCCCCCTTCAGCGGGCGATACGACGAGGGCACCATCGCGAAGTCTCAAATCGGAACGAGCGACGATCAGCCCCAATTCAAGCCCTCCTTTATCACCATCCTCAAGCAGGCCGACCAGGCCCTTCTGATCGGCGGGGGCCTGATCATGGTCCCGGTCGTGTTGCTCGCGTCGCTGCGCTGGTGGGTGCTCATGCGGGCACGCCGGATCGCGATCGCATACACCAGGGTCGTCCGGCTCACGCTCGCGGGGTACTTTTTCAACCTCTGCATGCCCGGCACGACCGGCGGCGACGTGATGAAGGCTTACTACGCCGCCAAGGGGACCCGCCAACGCCCAGACGCCGTGGTCAGTATTGGGATCGATCGCCTCTGTGGGCTGATCGGACTGATCATCCTGGTGGCGCTGATCGGTCTGCTCTCGCTGGATGACCCGTTGATCCGCCGGATCACGATCGCGATGTGGCTTGGCCTTGCCGGTCTGATTACGACAGCCTGGCTTTATACAAGCCCGACCCTGCGTTCGAGGCTCCGGCTTGAAGCAAGATTTGGCAGCCTGCCCGGGGCCAAGGTGGTCCGCAAGGTGGACGCATGGGTCAGCGCGTACCGCCGACACCTCGGGGCGCTGTCTGGTGCCATCGGCCTGAGCATCCTGATCCACACCTGCCTGGCCACGACGATGACGCTTGCGGGTTTTGCGATGGGCGTCCAGCAGCCAGCGGTTTTTCTGATCGGCATGATCCCGATCGTGCTGGTGCTGTGGTCGCTGCCGGTCTCCGGGCCGCTCGGGCTTGGCCCGCTCGATTATGTCGCGGTGCACCTGATTATTGGCAGCAGCCCGACGACGGATCAGCAGGCGCTGATGATGTTCGTCGCGTTCAGGCTCTACCTCGTCGGGGTCGGGCTGGTTGGTGCGATCGCGCTGCTCGGGCTGGGAGGGCGGCCGGCTAGTGGTGCAGAATCGAGCGAACGGGAAGCCGAAGCAGGCCCCTAAAACGACACTGCCGCCTGGTCCCATACCGCTTTTGCTTTGCGCATCGCCTGCATCGGCGACGGCAGCCCGCGCCCATCCAGTACAACCGCCCCGAGCCGGTCAGGCGCGAGATCGACCGAGACACGGTAGGGCATCACCGCAAGGCTGCCCGCGCCAACGGCCTGTCGGCCGCCATCGGCCTGACCCTTGCTGGCGTCCGACAACCGAGCGACCCGGATCCTATCCGACAGGGTCTGTGCGGCCTCTGCGGGATCGCGGTCACGGATCAGCAGGGCCGCGGGGTCGAGCCCGACACCAACATGCGGCGGGGCGGATTCTGCAAGCCAGCGCATCAAGCCATCCGTGTCCGCTTCGTCATGGATCGCCAGCGTGACACCGTACGCGTCTGCCGTGTCGGTCATGGCCTGCGTCAATGACGCATCCGCATCACCGACCGGCAGGTTCAGGCTCACCGGGACTCGCCCGAGATCGCCTGCGAGCGAGCAGGCCCCGGCAGCAGCCTCTGCCGCACGCTCCACATAAAGGGGGTCGCTGTAGTGCTCGGATGGGATGAAGAAATCGATTCCCGCGATTGTCAAGCCGCAACGCGTTGCTGTCGCGGCGAGGTCGCGCCTTGCCGAACGATCGAGTTCGCGTGGGCGGAGCCCGGGCAGGGTCGCGTCCAGTTGCACCGAGGCGAAACCCTGCTCAGCAATCAAGCCAAGCACCTGACGCGGTGATTGACCAGTCGCCAAGGCCACTGGCCCTAGTGTTGGGGCCAGTGTTAGATCAGAGCCATGCGATAGCGTGGGCATCGCTTCAGTTTACGGCTATGCGGGTTGTGACGCCTGTACCGGAAGGGTTGGCTGGACATACCACGTTTGCGCTTCAGATATGGGAATCGTGTACCGATCTTGTGGGAGACGGAGGTCTTTTTTTGTCCAGCAGAAATGAAAAGCAATGGGACGCCATGCTCAAGCGGCTGGCTTCACGCGATGGTTCGGTTGAATTGTCGCGTGGGGTTGGCAACGACGATACCGCGATCATCATGTACCGCAGCCGTATTTTTGCGATCCTCGAAGGCGGATGCATCGTCGTCGAAACACCGCAACAGGCGGTGCTCGATCGTTCGTTTCGAGTTGGTGACGACATCGATCTGACCCTGATGGTGAACAACGAGCGCATGCTCGCGACCTGCACCTTGAAAGAGACGATGACCTACGAGCTCAACGCATCGTTGAAGGTCACCTGCTACAAACTGAGCCCGGGACGCCGGCCGGTGAGAGAACAGCGTCGGTCCTTCTATCGCGTCAACGTCGCCGCGATGGATCTCGAGCCCACGAAGCTGCGGAGCGAGATCGAAGACACGGTGTTCGAGTGTAGTGTCCGCCTCGTTAACATCAGTGCGGGCGGGATCGGCGTAAGCATCCGGGCCGCGAAGAATGTGCTCAAACAACTGAAACGCACACGTAATTTCCAATGCACCGCCTGGCTTAGCGATGACGAGGCGATCGAGATGCCCGTCCGTGTCGCACACATCAGTGCGCTGGGTGATGACGGCTTGTACCTCGGCCTGAAATTCGATTTCGAAGACGAGTCTGAAGCCTACGCGCACGAACAGACGATGCAGCAGAGGTGTACCGAGATCCAGCGGATGCAACTGCAGCGCCGCCGGGCTTAACGACGCGATGTTTAATCAGCCTGTGCTCAGCCCAAGCGACAGCTCGGCTTGTTGCGCGGTTTCGCGCTGGCGGTCGGCCATCTCGGCAGGGATCAGGTCCTCGTCGTAGGTCGGGACCATCTGCTTCATACGGGCGTGGCCGTCTTCGGTCGCCAATTCATCTGCAAAGCACTTCTGCACGATCTCCAGGATGATGTTCGTTGAGACCGATGCGCCCGGCGAGGCGCCGAGCAGGGCGGAGATCGTTTTCTTCTGGTTGGTCACGACCTCGGTGCCGAAGTGTACGATCCCCGCGTCGCCGTCTTCCTTCTTGATCGCCTGGACACGGATCCCCGCGTCGATGAGCTTCCAGTCCTTGACGTCCGCGGCGGGGTAGAAGTTCTTGAGCTCTTTCATCCGGGTGTTCATCGACTGCAGCCCCTGCTGGATGAGGTACCGCACCAGCGGGATGTTGTACAAGCCGACCTTGATCAGCGACGCGATATTGTCCGGACGGATCGACTTGATCAGGTCCGTCCACTTCCCGGTTTCGTGCAGGAACTTGGTCGTCCAAGCCGCGTAGGGCCCGAAGAGTAGCGCCCGCTTGCCATCGATAACGCGGATATCGAGGTGTGGGACCGCCATCGTGGGCGCGGCACCCGGGGACATGCCGTAGACCTTCGAGCCATGCTGCTCGTAGATCTCCGGCTTGTCGCAGACGAGCCACTGACCGCCGATCGGGAACCCGCCGAAGCCTTTTGCCTCATCGATGCCTGACTTCTGCAGCAGTGGCAGGCTGCCCCCACCCGCTCCGATGAAGACAAACTTCGCGTTTTTCGTGAACTTCTCCTTCGTAGCGATATTAAGAATCGTGACCTTCCAGCCCTCGGCGGTTTCATCGAGGTCGATGACTTTGTGCCGGGTCACCGCCGAGCAGCCCGCCTGCTTGCCCAGCCACTCGGTGAACTGCCTCGCGAGCGAGCCGAAATTAACATCGCTGCCGACCTCCATCTTGGTTGCTGCGATCGGCTCGTTTGGATCGCGTCCATCCAGCAGCAGCGGGGCCCATTGCTTGATCAGCTCGCGGTCTTCGGTAAATGCCATCTCTTCGAAGAAGTGGTGGCCTTGCATGCCTTTGAAACGCGACTTGAGGAAGTCGACCTGCGGCTGCCCATAGACGAACGCGATGTGCGGGACGCGGTTGATGAAGCTGGTTGGGTCCGGGGCGATCCCCTCGCGCACGGCGTAGCCCCAGAACTGCTTGGAGTGCTCGAACATGTGGAAGATCTCGATGGCCTTGGCGACATCGACCTCGCCATCCTCACCACGGTTGGGGGTGTAGCTCAACTCACAGATCCCGGCGTGCCCCGTGCCCGCGTTGTGCCACCCGTCAGAAGCCTCGTGGGAGAAGCCTTCCGCCGCCTCGTAGAGCTGGATTTTCATTTCCGGCTTGAGGTTCTTGAGCATCGCTCCAAGCGTTGCGGACATAATCCCGCTGCCGATCAGCAGGACATCGATCGGCTCGTCGTTCGTACTTGTATTCAACAGCGGGCTCTCCGGCAGAAAGGGGATTCAAATAATGGTGACAGGTTAGCAGCATCAACAACGAAACAACAGAGTTTAGTCGGCTTCCGATGCGTTTGATTCTTTCGGCGAGATTGGATCGACAAGGCTCGCCGGGATGCGCAGCGACATCAGGTTCTGCGGGTTGTACTGGTTGCTGCCGTCATCGGAGACCAGGACCAGTGTGTACTCGCCGTTCTCGAGTTGCGGGCCGAGCGTGATGCCCTCGAAGTTGGCTAAGCCTGTGTTGGATTCAAACAAGAGTTGTTTGCGAACCGGGGTCGTATTGTCTTCGGTTATTGCATCGGTCTCGCTCGTGTCCGTCGCACCGGTTGTATCGATCAGGTACAGGCGGACGCGGAAGGAGGGGACGCCCGACCCGCCGAGTTCGCGCTCCATGACGATCAGCCCGCCGTTGGGCAGCGCGACCAGGCCGGTCACGCCGGACTGCGCCCGCTGGATCAGGTTGTCGCTGCCGCGGTGCGGGTCCACGCGGTAGGCGAACTGCTCGGTGGGTTTGAGCGCCTGATCAAACCGCTGCAGGCGGACCAGCCCGCCGGCTTGCTGCGTTGCACGCGGACCATCAACTTCCAGTGGCTCTTCGTTTGCCGCCCAGATGTTTCTGTCCCACATCGAGGCCGAGATCGACTCAAATCCCAGGTTGGACCGTGCCTTCTGAAAGACCTCGGGTACATCGACCGGCTCCAGATGCTTGCCCGAGGGGAAATGATGAAAGTCGATGGACTGGTCCGCCTCGTCCGCGGTGAGCAGCAGGCAGGTGCTCGGGTCGATCGTAATCCCTTCGAGATCGCGTCCGCCCTCGAGTCTGATGATTTGGTCGATCGATGCTTTGATAATCGCACCGCTCTCGCGGTCGATCTTGATCTTCGCCACCCCCATCTTGCCGCCCTTGTCGGAGACCACGGCGAACAAATCCGAGCCTAAGTAGGTGATGCCCGAGAGCTCTCGGATGTCGTCGGACGCGAAATGGACTTGCCCCTGCCCGGACCCGCGGATCGCATCGGGATCATGCGGCCGCGTCTGGGCGCACCCCGTGGTCGCGGGCACCAGCATGACGATGGCAAACAGCCGGTATGTGAAGGTGGCGACCGGTCCCTGCATCTCTCGATTATGACACAGATCTGCCGTGAAACAAACGCTCGGGCTCGATCGGCGTAGGGGTGCGCACGCCGTCAAGGCTGTCAGACGCTGGTTGGCAGCCTTGCCCGGGCACACAAGACACGGCCGGGCACGCCCCGGCTAGATCGAGCCGTCCCAGTTCGCAGGGCAGAGGAGCACAGGGATCTCGGACGAGCGGATGATGTTGGTTGGGACGTCGCCCGCGATCAGGCGTTTGAGGACGCCCTTGCCGGTCAGGCCGAGGACGATGAGCGAGCAGTTTCGGGCCCGCGCGGTGTTAAGGATCGCCTTGGCGGTGTCGTCTGAGAAGAGCATGATGCCTTCGGCTTCGACGCCGGCGGTCTTGAGCCGGTTCGTGAAGAGCTGAAGCGTTTGTTCGCCGCGTTGTGTCGCGTCGGACTCGTGCTCGTCGGTTTCTTGCAGGGTCGCAACGTGGGCGATTAAGACCGATGCGTCCAGCCGACGCGCGAGGTCCGCGATCGGTTCGGCCAGCTTGTCACTGGCCCAAGGCGAAGATACGGCTACCAACAGCTGGCTCATCGGGAACGCTCATCCATCTAGGGCCGGTGCCGGCCGATCGCAAAACCAAGATTATAACCCGCCCTAGCGAACCTGTCCCAACCCTCAAAAGAGCATTGACTTACGCCTCTAGCACGTCTAGCGTTACCGCGATCAGTTGTTTAGTAAAACATCAGCACGGAAACACCGCTTGCCCGACGCACACCCCAGCCCCGCAACCCTTGGCCAACTCCGAGAATCGGGCTACCGCTACCGAACCGTCAAGCAGGAACTCCGCGAGAACCTCATTGCCCGACTGAAATCAGGCGACCCCCTCTTCCCCGGCATCCGTGGCTACGACGACACCGTCGTCCCACAGATCACCCACGCGCTGCTCGCCAGGCACGACATGCTCTTCCTCGGCCTGCGTGGTCAAGCGAAGACCAAGATGCTGCGTATGCTGCCTGGCCTGCTCGACGAGTGGGTGCCGGTCATCGCGGAACTCGATGTCCCAGACGACCCGCTTGAGCCGGCCACCCAGCCAGGCCAACGCGCCGTCCGTGAGCAGGGAGAGGACACCCCGATCCGCTGGCTGCACCGCGGTGAGCGTTACCACGAAAAGCTTGCGACGCCGGATGTCACCATCGCCGACCTGCTGGGCGAGATCGATATTGTCAAGCACGCGGAGGGTCGGCACCTGTCCGACGAGGCGACGATGCACTTCGGGCTGATCCCGCGCAGCAACCGCGGCATCTTCGCGATCAACGAGTTGCCCGACCTCGCCCCGCGTATCCAGGTCGGGTTGTTCAACGTGCTTGAAGAGCGTGACGTCCAGATCCGTGGCTACCCGATCCGTCTCAATCTTGATCTTTCGCTGGTGTTCAGTGCGAACCCCGAGGACTACACCAACCGCGGGCGGATCGTCACGCCGCTTAAGGACCGCATCGGCTCGGTGATCCGCACACACTACCCGCTCACGATCGCGGAAGGCATGCACATCACAGCGGAGAACGCCTGGCTTGAGCGCGGCGACGTGGATGCAATACCGAAGGTCGTCGTGCCGGACTACCTGCACCGCGTGCTTGAAGAGGCGATCGCCTCCGCGAGGACCAGTTCGCACATCAACCAGTCGTCAGGCGTCAGTGTCCGGACCTCCGTAGCCTGCCTCGAGACCATCGTCTCCAGCGCCGAGCGGCGCGGGATCCTCACCGATAAGCCCGAGGTTGTTGCGAGGATCTGCGACCTGCAGCATGTCTTCACCTCGACCCGCGGCAAGATCGAGTTGATGATGGCCGACGATTCTGAGCAGGCCGAGGACCAACTCGTCGGAGCACTGCTAGGCGAAGCGGTTAAGACGGTCTTTGATCGCATCGCCTCGATCGACGACTACGAACACCTCGCCAGCCAGTTCGACCAGGGGCTCAGGCTGACGGTTGGCGACACCGCCTCCGCGCAGGAACTGGTTGACAGCATGGAGCACGTGGACGGGCTGACCGATGCCGCGAAAAAGATCGCTACGTCGCTCGACCTCGATCCTGCCGATTCGGGCATGCTTTCAAGCGCCGGGGAGATGCTGCTTGAGGCGTTGTACGTCCACAACCGTCTGAGCAAGCACGCCGGTGCGGGTACGATCGCTTACAGCCGTTAAATCAGGGTGGACCCGAACCTGTATGCTCGTGGCCTCGTATCACGTCTTTACCTGGACACCCCACTAAGGAATGCCATGCCGACCACCCGCCTACCGTTTACCGCAGTACTCGCCGCGGTCTGCCTGATCACGATGCCCGCCCTTGCTGCCAAGAAGGGCTGGACCGAAGACTACGATGCCGCTAAGACGAAGGCCGGCGAGCAGAGCAAGGACCTGCTCCTCGAGTTCACGGGCTCGGACTGGTGCCCGCCTTGCAAGAAACTCAACGAGATGGTTTTCTCGCATGATTCGTTCGCCTCAGGTGCAGGCGAGCACTTCGTGCTGGTCAAGCTCGAT
Organism: Planctomycetota bacterium; assembly: GCA_039024275.1. GTDB lineage: Bacteria > Planctomycetota > Phycisphaerae > Phycisphaerales > Phycisphaeraceae > JAHQVV01. The sequence continues at coordinate 21,208 of JBCDKD010000008.1, forward strand.
TTCCCTCGATCGAAAGAGCAGTCCGCCGATCTTAAGAAGCAGAACCGGGAACTCCAACAGAAATACGGCATCCGGGGCTACCCCACCGTGATGCTGACCGACGCCGAGGGTCGGCCCTACGCCCAGACCGGCTTCCGCCAAGGCGGCCCGGAAGACTACATCGCCCACCTCGAAGAGCTTAAGAAGGTCCGCGTCGAGCGCGACAAGCACTTCACCGCTGCCCAAGCAGCCGAAGGCATCGACAAGGCCAAGCACCTGCACGAAGGGCTTGAAGTCCTCGGCAGCGAAATGGCCTTGACGCACTACGGTGCGACGGTCGAGCAGATTATCGAGCTTGACTCGGACAATGAAGCCGGCCTCAAGCAGAAGTACAACGATCTCTACGCTGCGAAGAAAATCGAGAAAGAAATCGAATCGATTATGCAGGGCGCCCGCAACGACCCCGAGGGCGCGGTCGCGAAGCTCGACGAGGTCCTTGCCCGTGACGGCCTGTCCACTGCAAGCAAGCAGACCGTTCTCACGATGAAGTCGCAGGTACAGATGTTCGTGCTGAACGATAAAGAGACCGCCAAGGCGACGCTTACCGCCGCGATTGAAGCGGACCCCGAGTCTGAAATGGCCGAACAACTCCGAGGTGCAATGAAACGGTTTTTCGGCGATGAAGGCGGAACCCAGTAAGCAGCCATAACGACAGATTGATTCCCTGAAAGCCCCGTCTGATAGCGGGGCTTTTTATTCGTGTGCTATCTATACCCCAACATCGATTGGCTTAGCGGGGCGAGCACCCAGCAGAGCGTGCAGGCAGGCGCCTATCCGTCTTGGCGCAAAACACTCTTCACGCGCCTCTTCAATCGACCGAACCGACCACCAGCGGTGCTGCCTCAGGACCTGCCGCTCCTCTTCCGTGTGAGCCGTACGAATCACCTCGTGTTGGTCCACGTGAGCGACGAAAAACCGCTCGTGCTGACGGTAAACCCTGCCCAGCCACGGGAACGTGTGTGACCGCGTCCAGACACACGGCCCGATCGGGACACCGCTCAGGCCGGTCTCTTCGTAAAGCTCGCGCTCCGCGGCCTGCTCGTGTGTCTCGTCCGCCTCCAGCCCGCCGCCGGGTGTGATCCAGAACGCACGGTCCGCGCCGGGTTCCTGGCAGCGGAACAGCAGCACACGGTTGTGCCGGTCCAGCAGCAGCACACGCGCCGCCTGACGATCGATGATGGGGTCGGTTGGCTCTGCCATCCTAGATCAGCCTTGGCAAGATGACTAAAAAACAGCCGGAGACCTACGGGCTCCGGACTCGAAAGCAGCGGCTTGTTCAGATCACCGGCTTGTTCTCTTGTCCGGCGTCCGTAGGCCGCCGGCTACTTCCATCACCAATCGAGCACGCCGAATACAAGTTTCACGCCTCCAGCGTCCGCAGGCCCAGGCCGATCTCTTCGAGCTTGGCCTTAATCTCAACAAGTGAGGTCATACCGAAGTTCTTGACGCCCATGAGTTCTGCCTCGGTCTTCATGCAGAGGTCGCCCAACGAAGCAACGTTGAGCAGTGCGAGTGCTTTGCGTGCACGGACAGATAGATCCAACTCGTTGACGCTGCGGGTGAGGATCGAGCTGTCACCGGTCTCGCTGGCGAGTTGCTCGTAGACCTGCTGCTTCACCTCTTCCTGGTGCTGCTCGACGGTCTGGCCAAGCCGCAGGCCCTTCTGTGCGAGCATCGCCTTGATCTCGTCCAGCGAGGCGTCTCCGAAGTTCTTGAAGCTGCGCAGTTCGGCCTCGGTGACACGGAGCAGGTCGCCCAGCGTGCGGATACTCATCTTCCGCAGTGCGTTGCGTGTCCGCACGGTGAGCTCGAAGTCGGTGATCGGGGTGTTGTAAAGCGCGTCCTGTTTGACCGCCTTGGCCTCGGACTCGTCGTCGTAGACCATCGCCTTGCTGGCGAGGATGTCCTGGATATACAGCCGGGCCCGCGCGTGGTTCGGGTCGGTTGCCAGGACCTGGCGGATGCATCGCTCCGCATGGCTGTACTTGCCCTGGTCCTCGTACATCACCGCGAGATTGATGAGCGCGTTTAGCGGCGGGCGATCCGCCCGGCAGCACTCTTCGTATAGGTGCAGCGCCTCGTCTTCTTCACCCAACAGGTCGAGGTTGTAAGCGAGGCGGAAGCTTGTCTCCGCGTCATCCGGGTCGGCCGTATAAGCGACCTCGTAGGCCTTGATCGCTTCGATGCGGTCGCCGGCGAGCTCGTGGTTCATGCCGATGTCACGGTACTTCTGTGCGGTCTCGGTATCACGGACATCCGTCGCGTATTCGGTCATCGGGTCTCGTTCCTATCAGGGGTGGGCTGTTGATCGAGCCCAATAATGTAAATCAATCGGCCTAGGCACGCAATTCTACGCACAGCCGATATCCATCCGTACCTATTGATCGACGCTCGGCAGTGGTATGCTCAAGACGACTGCGTCCCGCTTTCACGCCGATTTGGCGACAGGAGACCCGCCTGTGACCGTCCTGCTCTCGTTCCTGCTCTTCACCGGCCTCGTCGCGGGGCTGACGTGGTTTCTCACCCACAAAGACGACCACGGCACCTCCGATGGCTTCTTCCTCGCGGGGCGAAAGCTCGGGGCGATCGTCATCGCCGGGTCGCTGCTGCTGACGAACCTTTCGGCCGAGCAACTCGTCGGGCTCAACGGCGCTGCGTTCAAGGACGGTCTGCACGTGATGGTCTGGGAGATCGTGACCGTCATCGCGATTGTCCTGCTCGCGCTCTTTTTCCTGCCCCGATTCCTCCGCAGCGGGATCACGACCGTGCCACAGTTCCTCGGTGAACGGTTCGGCCCATCGACTCGGGCCATCACAACGATCATCTTCCTGGTCGCCTATGCGGCGATCCTGCTGCCGATCATTTTGTACGCCGGGGCCCAGGGGCTCAAGGAAATGATCGATGTCGCCGGCTTGACCGGGATCGAGAACGAGGCCGTCGTGCTCTGGCTGACGGTCTGGATCATTGGGCTCATCGGCTCGGTCTATGCCCTCTTTGGCGGGCTGCGCACCATCGCAGTGTCCGACACACTCAACGGGGCAGGCTTGCTCATCGGCGGCTTGTTGATCACCTACTTCGGCCTGCAAGCCGTCGGCGGGGATGGCGGGGCGATGGCCGGGCTCGATGCGATCCGCGAAACGCAGGGCGGCAAGTTTGATCCAGTTGAATCGCCGAACGGCGGCAGGCTCAACTCCATCGGTGCGGCCGACCAGAGTGTGCCCTTCGGCACGATCTTCACCGGCGCGATCCTCATCATGACGTTCTACTGGTGTACCAACCAGCAGATCATCCAGCGGTCGCTTGCTGCGAAAGACCTTGCCGCCGGGCAGAAGGGCGTGCTGCTGACCGGCGCGTTGAAGCTGCTCGGGCCGATCTACCTCGTGCTGCCCGGCATGATCGCGTATCAGCTGTTCATCGTGCAGGGCCAGATGCCGGAGATCACCAATGATAAGAGCTACGGCACACTCGTCCGGACGGTACTCCCGCCTGGGCTGGTCGGCTTCTTCGCGGCGGTCGTGGTCGGCGCGGTACTCTCGTCCTTCAACTCCGCCCTCAACTCGACGACCACGCTCTTCAGCCTCGGTGTCTACAAAGACCTCATCAGCCCAAAGGCGAGCGAGAAGCAGGTCGTCGCCTCGGGCAAGTGGTTCGGCTGGGCGATCGCGATCACGGCCATGTGCCTGGCACCGCTTCTCGACGGTCAAGACAGTCTCTTCGGCTACCTGCAGGCGATGAATGCGATCTACTTCATCCCGATCCTCTCAGTCGTGGTGGTCGGTATGCTCGGCAGGCGTGTCCCAACAGTCGCCGCGAATCTTGCGATCCTCACCGCGCTTGTCCTGCTGCTGGTCGGCAACTTCGTGCCTTTTGGAACTAACGAAGATGGCGGTGACTTTGTGCTCGCCGGCGGTTGGATGCACGGCTTCCACTACGTCGGGCTGGTGTTCGTGGTTGCGGTTGCGCTGATGCTGGCGATGGGTTTGATCGCGCCGCGCGAGGAGGCCTGGGTCCATGAGCACAGCAAGGACGTGGACATCACGCCGTGGAAGTTTGCCTGGCCTGCGGGGATCGCGTTGGTCATCGCGGTCATCGCGATCTACGCGGTTTTCGCTGATTTCACGGTGCTCAGTCCGGATGGTTAGGGCGTTACACCGATTTTATTTGTGACGCTTGATCTGCGCGTTTTTGACAATGCCCACGCCGTATGATGGGCGGGTTATTGCAGCCGCCGTGTTATACGCGGGCGGACATCTTAGGGGTCATGTCCGGCCGGGCGTGGCCCGTCGGCTGCCGATCCAGCAGGTGCTTGCGTGTATTTGGGGGTGTTTTTTAAGGATGCCAAGGGCTTGGCGGCCTTGACCGGTCTTTGTGTCGCCTGGATGGATCACAAAAGCCGTTGAATGACTGGTTTGGTGCGCAATAAACCCATTCGGGGCGCAAGGTTTCAAGTGTGCCACGCTTTGCTTGGCGCTCTTGATTGATGGCCTGCTGGGGTCGCGGTGCTTGAGTGGTTGTTTTGTGCGCTAGACCTTCCCGACAACGATGCAGACGTTGTGCCCGCCGAAGCCGAAGCTGTTGCTCATCGCGACTTTGACATCTGCCTCGCGTGCGGTGTGGGGGATGTAGTCCAGGTCACAGCCTTCGCTGGGGTTGTCGAGGTTGATGGTCGGGGGGAGTTGCCCGGTCTCGATCGCCTTGGCGAGGATGACCGCCTCGATCCCACCGGCGGCGCCGAGCGAGTGGCCCAGCATGGACTTGGTCGAGCTGACCATGACCTTGGTGTCGCCGCCAAAGACCCGCTTGACGGCCTTGGTCTCGGCCAGGTCGCCTAGCCCGGTCGACGTGCCGTGGGCGTTGATGTAGCCGATATCGGAGGCGTTGACGCCCGCGTCGTCGAGCGAGGCCTGCATGGCATAAGCCGCGCCCGCGCCGTCCTCAAGCGGGGCGGTGATGTGCGAGCCGTCAGCCGACTGGCCGGCACCGAGTAGCTCGCCATAGATCTTTGCGCCGCGTGCCTTAGCGTGTTCGTACTCTTCGATCACGACGATGCCTGCGCCCTCGGCGAGCACGAAACCGTCACGGTCTTGGTCCCACGGGCGGGAGGCCTTTTTGGGCTCATCGTTTCGCTTTGACAATGCCTTGAGCGCGATGAAGCAGGCGGTTCCCAGCGGGGTCAACGCCGCCTCGGACCCGCCGGTGATCATGACGTCGGCGACGTCGTGACGGATCGCCTCAGAGGCGCTGAGGATTGCGTGGCCCGCGGAGGCGCACGCGGTCGTCGCGGCGGAGTTGGGCCCGCGCAGGCCGTAGTGGATGCTCACGTTGCCCGCCGCGGCGTTACACATCAGCTTGGGCACCATGAACGGGCTGACCCGGCTCGGGCCTTTCTCAAGGAGCTTCTGGTGGCCCTCGGCGAACTCTTCCATCCCGCCGACCCCGCTACCGATGATGCTGCCGCAGCGCCAGGCGTCTTCCTTCTCGAAGTCCAGCCCCGAGTCCTTGACCGCGTCGATCGAGGCATTGAGCGCGAACTGGGCGAAGCGGTCCAGCTTCTTGGCGTACTTCTTCCGCTCGATCGGCTCGAAGTTGGTCGGGCCGTCCCAGTCCATGACCTGCCCGCCGAACTTGGTGGCATAGTCAGTCGTATCGAAACGCGTGATCGGGCGGATGCCGCTGGTGCCTGCCAATAGCTGGTTGTAGACCTCGTTGACGTCGGTGCCCAGGCTCGTGACCCAGCCCAGTCCGGTGATAACAACACGTCGCTTGCTCATGGTTCTGATCGGGTAGTAGGAACGGGTGTTGGGGAGAAAAACAAGCACCGCCCCTGGAATGCAGAGGCGGCGCCGTTTGTGTCGACTGGCACGGGCGAACACAAGCCCGGCACGGTCAGCGGTTAGCCGCCGTAGTTGTCCTTGATGAAGTCGATCGCCTTGCCAACGGTGTCGATCTTCTCGGCTTCTTCGTCTGGGATCGAGGTCTCGAACTCGTCCTCAAACTCCATAACCAGTTCGACGGTATCGAGTGAGTCGGCGTTGAGGTCGTTCACAAACGAGGTGTCGCGGGAGATTTCGCCCTTATCGACGCCCATCTGCTCGGCGACAATCGAGATCACTTTTTCTTGGATTTCCTGTTCGTCCATGGTGGTTGGCTCCTGGCCGGGTCGGGGGGTGGATGGTTGCCCGGCGGCGTGTCTTATTAAGCGGGGACTATAGCGTGCCTCGCTGGGGTTCACAAGCGGGGAAAGGGGTTTGACGGCCCCCCAAGGGCGATCGTTAGCACATCGTCATGCCGCCGTCGACGCAGAGGACCTGCCCGGTGACGTAGCTCGCGCCCTCAGAGGCCAGGAACGTGACCGCGGACGCGATCTCGTCGGGCTGGCCCATTCGGCGGAGCGCGGTCATGGCCTTCACGCCGTCCTTGATCGCGTCGGGCAGCACATCGGTCATATCGGTCTGGATAAAGCCCGGCGCGATGACGTTGGCGGTGATGTTCTTCCCACCCATCTCCTTCGCCAGGCACTTGGTGAAGCCCGCCAGGCCCGCCTTCGCCGCGGCGTAGTTCGCCTGCCCTGGGTTGCCGACGACGCCGGCGACCGAGCCGAGGTTGATGATCCGGCCCCACTTGCCGCGCATCATCGGCTTGAGCGCCGCGCGGCAGGCGGTGAACACACTCCTCAGGTTGGTCTGGATGACGTCGTCGAACTCTTCATCGGTCATCCGCAGCAGCAGGTTGTCCTTCGTGATACCCGCGTTGTTGACGAGGATGTCCAGCCGGCCGTATTCCTTGAACACGCCATCGATCAGGCCCTCGATCGATTCCTGGCTGGAGATGTCGCAGGTCGCGACGGAGGCGCTGCCGCCGGCCGACTCGATCTCGGCTTTGACTTCGTTAAGCTTCGATTCGTTGCGGGCAACGCAGACCACGTGCCGGCTATCTGCGGCGAGGTGCTTGGCTGTTGCGGCTCCGAGGCCGCGTGACGCCCCGGTCACGATCGCGATGCGGGTGGGGGTTGTATCAGTCATTCGGGGTGATCTCCAGTTGTACGCCGGACTCAGAGCGGGAAAACGTGAGAGACTCTGCCGGCTTTGCGTCGGGCCGATCTTTGCGGGTCAGTTTGAAGCCAGTGACGCGCAGGATCAGCCGCTTGCTGTTCGTCACTCTAGCGGAGAACGACCCGTCCGCGTTGACGTTGTAGGAAACGTAACGCGGTGATTGTGTGGCGACATCCTCGTAGTTTGGAACACCCATCACGGTTGTGGACTCGCGGCGCAGGGCGGATACGACCAACTCGGCCCGGCCGCCGACCTGCTCCGTAAGGCCATCGATCGCCCCATCCACTTCGATAGGGGCTCGCCCGGTCGCACAACCCGTCGCGATTAGGGCATAGCAAAACAGGCAGAAGGCAGCCGTCGGGCTCATCAGAATATGCTTCATCGCTGCGTGGCCAGGCGGATGCATATTGCTGGTGCTAGGGTCCGTTCGCAGACTCATCCTTGACGACCTCCAGCCTTACTTGATCTTGGGATTGGAAGAAACTGCGGTTCGGGACCAGGAACTCCGTGCCCAGTTCGTCGACTCGGCGGATCCTATAGCCTTGTACCTTCAGTGTGAGCGTGCCGGCCCATCGAGATGAGGCCGTGAACGTGCCGTCTCCGGGCGCTTCGACGACAGCTTGGCGTGACTCGTCCACAGACTCGGGGTTCTCCCACTCGCCTGGCTGGATGATGGTGCCGCCGCGTTTGGAGCCCTCGGCAATGACGACCGCGTCGGTGATCCGCTCCCCGTCAGTACCAACGACCTCCCCAGTGATGCGGATCGTCTCGCCGGTGCTGATACAGCCTGTGCCAACAAGCATGAGTATGCAGAGGGCGGCAGATTGGATCGTTCGCTTAATCGCTTCCATGCCCTAATCCTTCGGCGAATCAAAGTTCTCTACACGAATGCTTTTCTCGATCCGCCGCATCAACCCGCTGAGCACCTTCCCCGGGGCGAGTTCGACATAGCGGCCAGGCAGGTTCTTTGCCGCGTACTGCATCGACTGGCTCCAGCGGACCGGGTTGGTCAGCTGCTCAACAAGCCGCTTCTGGATCAGCATCGGGTTGCTGGGGTGGGGCTCGCCGGTGACGTTGCTGAGCACCTGCACGGTCGGCTCGGACCACGCCACCCCCTCCAGCGCCTGCTGCAACTGCACCGCGGCGGGCTGCATGATCGGTGAGTGGAACGCGCCTGCAACGGACAGCGGCGTGGCACGGAAGCCTGCCGCTTCGGCTTCGGGGACCACCAGTTCGCAGGCATCCAGCGAGCCGCTGACGACGACCTGCATGGGCGAGTTGTAGTTGGCGGGGACGATCACGGCCTCTTTGGGCAGCGCGTCGTTGACTTTGTCGCAGAGCACTTCGATCGCCGCCTCGTTTACATCGCCGGTGATCGCGACCATGGAGGAGGGGGTCGCTTCTGCTGCGGCTTGCATCGCCTCGCCGCGTAAGCGCACGAGTTTGAGCCCGTCCACGAAGCTGAACGCCCCGGCCAAGTGTAACGCTGTGAACTCACCGAGCGACAAGCCCGCCGTCGCGGTGAACGCCTGGAGATCACCTTTCGCTTGCAAGCCCCGGAAGCAAGCCACCGACGCGGTATAGATCGCGACTTGTGCGTTATCGGTGCGGTTCAGGTCGTCGGCGGGCCCCTCAAAGCAGAGCTTGGCCAAGTCAAGGCCCAGCGCTTCGTTGGCCTCATCAAAAACGGCCTTGGACTCGGGCATCGCTTCATGCCAGACCTTGCCCATCCCGACGGCTTGTGCGCCCTGCCCCGGGCAAAGGATGATCGTATTTGTGTTGCTCATGCGTGAAGTTCTACAGTTTCCACAGGGAGGTCGTCCAGCACATCCCACCACCGATGGCGACGAACAACGCGAGGTCGCCTTCGCTCAGTTCACCAGCCAGGCGTTTATCGTGAAGGCATAGTGGTACGCTTGCAGCGGAGGTGTTGCCATACTTATCGATATTGATAACCATCTTGCCCGGTGGGAGGTCCATCCGTTTATTAACGAGTTCGAGGATCCGGCGGTTGGACTGGTGCGGGATCACCGAAGCGAGGTCGCTGGCAGTGACGCCGGCCTTCTCCAGTGTCTCGTCGATGATCGCCTGCGTGGTGGTGACCGCGAACTTAAACACCTCCTGACCGTTCATCTGCAGCGTGTTGAACCGGCCGGTGAAGCCCTCGTGTTCGTCAGGCAGATCGTCCGCGTTGCGGGGCAGATACAGTTCGCCCCAGAGCGAGCCATCGGAGCGCATCGTCTGGGCTAGGCAGCCGCGCGAAGGATCGGAGTCGGCAGTGAGAACCGCCGCCCCCGCCGCGTCGCCGAAGAGGATGCACGTCTTGCGGTCTTCGTAATTCACGACTTTCGAGAGGGTCTCCGAGCCTATCACCGCGACGCTCCGGTAGTGGCCTGATCGGATCAGTGCCTCGGCGTGGTTGAGCCCGTAGACAAAGCCTGAGCAAGCCGCGGTGATATCCATGGCGCCCGCCGGCGTCGCGCCGATTTCGTGCACGACGCGTGCGGCGCTGGAAGGGCAGGTCATCTCCGCCGTCATCGTGGCCAGCAGGACCATGTCTAGCTCACCCGGCTGCATACCTGCATCATCTAAAGCGGCGCGCAACGCATCGACGGCGAGCGAGGTGGTTGTTGTGCCGTTGTCTGCGATATGCCGTGTCTTGATCCCGGTCCGCTGGGTGATCCACGCGTCGTTGGTGTCGACCAAGGCGGTGAGGTCTTCGTTGGTCAGCACACGATCGGGCAGGGCGATGCCGACTCCCGCCAGGCGTACACCGGCCCCCGCGGCTGCGGGTGGTGCGCTCATGTGTCGGCCTCTGTCGTGACGGGTTTCTTCGCCTTGATGATCTCCTCGGCCTTCAGCAGGCGCTCCGAGACCTCGGGGTTCACGTTCAATTCCGCGTACTTCAGCGCGTTACGGATCGCGTTGTGGATCGTGCGCGGCTGCGACGAGCCGTGGCAGATCAGGCAGATGCCGTTGGCGCCCATAAGCGGTGCGCCGCCGTGCTCGTGGTAGTCGTGCTTGGCGTAGATGCTCTCGACGACCGGCTGCAGCTTCATCGCCAACTCCGGATCGATCTCGAAGGCTTCGTGAGCGATCGTCTTGAAAATGCCTTTGCTAAGGCCCTCCGCCAGCTTCAAGACCACGTTCCCGGTAAACCCCTCTGCGACAATCACGTTGGCCTTGCCCTCGAAGATCTCACGGCCTTCGATGTAGCCGACATAGTTGACGGTCTCGTCGAGTTTCAGCAGTTCGTGCGTGCCGCGGGTCAGGGCGTTGCCCTTGCCTTCTTCCCCACCGATCGAGAGCAGGGCAACGGTCGGGTCTTCGATCTCCAAAACACGTTCGGCGAAGATCGACCCCATATGCCCGTACTGGTGCAGGTGTGTCGCGCGCGGTTCGGGGTTGGCCCCGACATCACACACGACGACGGGGCCATAGAACGTCGGGATGGTAACTGCGATACCGGGGCGGTGGGCGCCTTTAAGTCGACGCATCGACATCTGAGCAGAAGCGACACACGCGCCGGTATTACCCGCAGAGATGATCACATCGCACCGATCCTCTTTGGCACGCGGCGAACCAAGCCAGCCCCACTTGACGATCGAGCTGTCTGTTTTTTCGCGCAAGGCCGCAACGGGCGGGTCGCCCATCTCGATGACCTGCGTGGTCGGAACAATCTCAATGTGTGGGTCACCCACCAGCCCTTCTTCTTCGAGGGCCTCGGTGATGATTTCTTGGTCGCCGACGAGGACAAGCTTGTCGCCGTCTTTCAGCAGCTTGATCGCGCTCAGCGAGCCTTTAAGGATCGCATCGGGTGCGTTGTCCCCGCCCATGACATCGATTGCGATTCGCACGTCGTGCCCCTGTCCCTGGTTCCTGTCCCTGGTTCCAGTCCTTGGTTCGGTGTGAGGTCTCGGCTGCGACGGGTCGATTAGTCGCCAGACTTACGGCCTGGCGTAACCTTGAGGCCCGGGCGCACGTAGCCGCACTCGGCACACGCGGCGTGTGGTAGCTTCGGCGAGCCGCACGACGGGCAACTGACAAAGCCACGCGGCGTCAGTGCGTCGTGTGAGCGGCGGATCCGGCCACGGGTTCGGCTGATGCGTTGTTTCGGCAGCATGACTCAGTACCTGATTTCGGGTGGTTTTCTGATTTCGTTGGGAGGCACTGTACCTGTGTGCAGGCACCACGCCGAGCCCATAAATGTAGCGGAATCCAGCGATTGGGTCAAACACCGGCTCGCACTCAAGCCTAATGAGGCTCAGTGCACGTCCGCCGCTTCGATGTTGAGGCCTTCTCCGGCCTGTTCCGGTTCACGGACCGAGTCGACCAGTTGCCTGGTCTTCTCGCTTGGCTTCTTACAAAGCGGGGCCAGGCTAAGGGTTACAACAAAATTCAGCAGCATGCCGATTGTGCCGATGCCTTGTGCGTCGATCCCAAAGGCCCAGGGCTGGCGGATCCAGGGCACGATCTTTTCGCCCGTCGATGGGTCGGTCGTGATCGATCCAAAGACCGCAGCAGCGATATCGGGATTGAGCAGGATGACATCGGCCTTCTGTGTGACGATGTAGAAGGCGGTGAATGTGATACCGACGAGCATGCCCGCGACAGCCGGAACCGTGCCGACCCGCTTGCTGAAGATACCCAGCACGATAGCGGGGAAGAACGACGCCGCAGCTAAGCCGAATGCAAAAGCGACGACCTCACCCACAAAGCCGGGCGGGTTGATCCCGAAATAGCCCGCGATCAGCACCGCGACGGCAATCGTGATCCGGCCGACAAGTAAGCGCTGCTTCTCCGTCGCCTCGGGGCTCATCACCCGGTAGTACAAGTCGTGCGAGACCGAAGAACTGATGACCAGTAGCAACCCGGACGCCGTCGACAGCGCCGCCGCCAGGCCGCCCGCGATCACAAACGCAACGACCCAGTCGGCGAGTTGAGCCATCTGCGGCGTCGCCAGCACGATGATGTCTCGGTCGGGGTGGTGCGCAGCACCGAGTTCGACGAGCTTGCTGCTCGCAGCGGCCTGCTGCTTGTCTCGCAGTTCTTTCCAGCGAGCCCGCTCGTCGGCTTGGGGGTCCGGTCCCGAGCCGGGTATTGCGACCCAGCTGTAATCGAGCTCAAACGTACGCAACTCCTGCTCTTCCGCGTCGCTTAGGTTGTTGTTTGCTTGGACCCAGGCATCGGGATCCTCCAGCACCTCGCCGCGGACCCCCGCGGGCAGCCCACCCACACGCATCAACTCGTTGGGCAGAAGCTCGATCTCACGCATCTCGCCCGTATCGGGGTCGGGGACCTCGACCGCCTTCGCCTTGCCGGTCAGGTTGTTGGTGAACGCGACCTGCCCGTCGCCATTGAAATCAACCCAGGCAATGTACCCCGTCTCATTCCATTTGTGGTACCACTCGGGCAGTTCCTCGGCGGTCGCACCATTGAGCCCCGCGACATCGTCCACCATGTAGTAACGTGCGAACGCTGCCACGGCGGGGGCGCAGAGGTAAAGCATCGAGATGAAGAGCAGTGCCCAAAAGGCGGACCAGCGTGCCGCCTTGACGCTCTTGACGGTGTAGAACCGGACGATGACGTGAGGCAAGCCAGCCGTGCCGCACATCAACGCGAGGCAGACACAGAAGACGTTGAGCCGGTTCCATCGCGGCTCGTTCTCGGCGTAAGCCTCGGTGTAGTTGCCAAACCCGAACTGCTGGTTGATCTGAGTCAGCTTTTCGAGCAGGAACGGCCTCGCCGGATCGACTGACTCGACAACCTGGCTGCCCAGGCCGATCGAAGGGACCGCAGTGCCTGTGAGCTTGAGTGAGATCGCGATGGCGGGGATGAGGAACGCGGTGATTAGCACCCAGAACTGTGCGACCTGCGTCCAGGTGATGCCTTTCATGCCGCCGAAGACGGCGTAGACAAACACGATCGCCATGCCGATAAAGACCCCGGTCGCCGGCGCGACACCGAGGAAGCCGGAGAACACGACGCCGACGCCTTTCATCTGCCCGACGACGTAGGTGAAGCTGACGAAGATGGCGCACAGCAGTGCGATGAGTCGGGCCTTGTTCGAGTCGTAGCGGTCGCCGATGAAGTCCGGCACGGTGAAGTGGCCGAACTTTCGGAGGTAGGGCGCGAGCAGCAGGGCGAGCAGCACATACCCGCCGGTCCAGCCCATGAGGTAGACGCCGCCGGCGAAGCCCATGCCCGAGATGAGGCCGGCCATGGACAGGAAAGACGCGGCCGACATCCAGTCTGCGGCGGTCGCCATGCCGTTGGCTGGCGCGGGGACGCCGCCGCCGGCGATAAAAAAGCCCTTGGTGTCCTTGACCCGCGACAGCCAGGCGATCCCCAGGTACAGGCTGAACGTCAGGCCGACGAAGACATAGGTCCAGATCTCAAGCGTCGTCATGCCGCACCCCCGGCTTGGCCACGTCTTTCTTGGCCTGATCCAGCTCTTCGTGGTGCTTGTTGTCCAGCCGATTGAGCAGGATGCAGTAGGCCAGAATGATCAAGACGAAGGTCATGATCGAGCCCTGCTGGGCGAACCAGAAACCCAGCGGGTACCCGCCGAGTTGGATCGCGTTGAGTTTGTCGGCGAACAGGATGCCGCAGCCAAGGCCCACGACGCCCCAGATCATCAACAGCACCGCCATGATGGTGACGTTGGCTCGCCAGTAGCGTTTGAGCGCTTCGGCTTGGGCATCCGAGCGAGGCGGGCTTGGCGCTCCGGTAGAGGTGTCTTGTTCGGTCATCAGCAGGCTCGCGTCCTCGAAATGAAGCAAAAGAAGTGAATCTCAAAAAGGTCACTCAATCCGCAATGGCCCGCGGTCAGGGCCTTCGCGATTTTGTGCACAGTCTAATATCAACCCCCGTTGCCGGCCATTCCTGCGAAACACAAGGCCACACAAACTATAATCCCTGACCCACGCGTCCGACACGAATGAGACCCGCGATGCCCGACAGCCCCTACTTCACCCCGCGACCCGCCGACAAGCAGGCCCTGGAAGAGGGCCCGGGCTTCTCGCCGAAGTTCAACGCCGATGGCATGATCCCCTGCGTCTCGACCCACGCCGAGACCGGCGAGGTGCTGATGCTCGGCTACATGAACGATATCGCGATCAACAAGACCATCGAGACGGGCTATCTCTACTTCTGGTCCCGCTCGCGCGGCAAGCTCTGGTTCAAGGGCGAGTCCTCCGGGATGACCCAGAAGATCGTGCAGCTTACGACCAACTGTGACCAGTCCGCAGTTGTCGCGAAAGTCACCATCAGCGAGGCGACCAGCGGCGGGGCACAAGCCTCTTGCCACGTCGGCTACCCCAACTGCTTCTACCGCGCGATCCCGACCGGCCTCGGTGAAACGGGCGACCCCGTTCAGATGTCCATCGTGTTGGAGAAGGCCTATGACCCCGACGAGGTCTACGGCAAGAAGTAACCGTTATGAGCGATCCTGACCCTCATCATCTTGACTTGTCTTCGCGCCCGCGGCGCAACCGTCGGACGGCTGCGATCCGATCGCTGGTGCGCGAGACGACGCTGAAGCCGGCGGACTTGATCTTCCCGCTCTTTGTACAGGACGGCGCGACCGAGCCGATCGACTCTATGCCCGGTCAGCACCGGTTGTCGATCGAAGACTTGATCGGTGAGGCCAAACGTGCCAAACGCCTTGATATCCCTGGAATCGTAATCTTCCCCAAGGTGCCCGAGGAGAAGAAGACCGAGACCGGCGAGCACGCCTACGACCCGGATGGTCTGGCCCAACGCGCTATCGCTGCGGTCAAGCAGAACGTGAACGATCTTTGTGTCATCACCGATGTCGCGCTGGATCCCTACAGCAGTGACGGCCACGACGGCATCGTGTCTGCGACCGGTGAGGTCTTGAATGACGAAACAATCGGTGTATTGTGCAAGCAGGCGATCAGCCACGCTGCCGCCGGGGCCGACATCGTCGCTCCCAGCGACATGATGGACGGCCGGGTCGGTGCGATCCGCTCGGCTCTGGACCACGCGGGTCACACCAACGTCTCGATCATGAGCTACACCGCCAAGTACGCCTCGGCGTTCTACGGCCCGTTCCGGGGCGCCTTGGACTCGGCCCCGCGCGCCTCAACCGGCAAGCCGATCCCTGAGGACAAGAGCACCTACCAGATGGACCCGGCCAATGTGCGCGAAGCGCTTGGTGAATTGGAACTCGACGAGGCCGAGGGCGCAGATATCGTCATGGTCAAGCCCGCTGGGCCTTACCTGGATGTCATTACGAAGCTGCGCGAGGCGACAACGCTCCCTATCGCGGCGTACCAGGTCTCAGGCGAGTACGTGATGATCAAGGCCGCGGCAGCGACGGGCGGGCTGGACGAAAAAGCGCTAGTTCTGGAAACATTGACCGGGATCAAGCGTGCCGGGGCTGACATGGTGCTCACGTACTGCGCGCCGCAGGTTGCGGAATGGCTCAACTAAAATCAGCCTCAAGTTTTCGTAATCAAAGCCGGGACTGATCTTGATATCATGCGTCGCTTACCTGCGAGATAGCCATGGAAACAAGACCGCTCGGCAAGACCGATATCGACTCCACCATCCTGTCCTTCGGTGCCTCGTCGCTCGGCGCCGAGTTTCGAAATGTTGATCTGAACGAGTGCCTCCAGTCCGTGCACGTGGCGATGGAGGTCGGTATGAACTTTATCGACACCTCGCCATACTACGGCCGGGGAATGAGCGAGGTCATGCTCGGCCGGGTCCTGCCGGAGTTGGATCGCGACAGCTACACGCTCTGCACCAAGTTCGGCCGGTACGCTCCGGACCACTTCGACTTCTCCGCCAAACGCGTCGAGGAGAGCATCGACATCTCGCTGGAGCGGATGAAGGTCGACCACCTGGATATCGTGATCTGCCACGACATCGAGTTTGTGAACTCGAAAGAAGCTCTGGAAAAAGCGGTGCCCGCTCTGAAAAAGCAGGTTGAAAAGGGCAAGGTCCGCTACATCGGCGCGAGCTGCTACCCGATCAAGACGCTGCTCAATGCGATCGAGTGGGCGGACCTGGACGTCGTGCTCAGCTACAACCACTACACGCTGCAGAACGACATGGCTTTGCAACTGCTCGGTCCATGCGCGGAGAAGGGCGTGGGTGTGATGAACGCGGCGCCGTTTACCGCAAGGCTGCTGACCAGCGCGCCGCTTCCTGAGTGGCACAAGGCGACGCCGGAAGTACGTAATATCGCGAAAAAGGCGGCGGAATTCTGCAGTGAGCAGGGTACCGATATCGCCAAGCTCGCGTTGCAGTTCTCGCTGGCCCACCCCGGTTTCGCGACCTGCGTGACCGGCTCGGCTAACCCCGACCGTATCCGTCAGTGGGCCGCTTGGGCCGGTGAGCCGATGGACGAAGCGCTCGTTGCCGAGGTCAAGAAGATCCTTGAGCCGATCCACAACTGGCACCATATTGAAGGCCTGCCTGAGAACAACGACACGCCGACTAATCCGTTGCCGACGAATCCCGGCTGAACTGATTTCAAGCCGCCGCGTAACACGCGGGGGTCTACCCGCATTCCACCCCCGAGCGTTGCTCGGTGGCTAAGAACTATGAAAACCCTCTACTTCGACGAGCCCCAAAAGATCCGCATGACGCAGACCGAGCCGCCCGCCGACCCCGGCCCGGGCGAGGCGCAGGTCAAGACCCACCGCGTCGGCGTATGCGGCACGGACCTCGGCGGGTACATGGGCAAGATGCCTTTCTTCAAGTACCCGCGTATCCCCGGGCACGAGTTGGGCGTTGAAGTCGTCGCCGTGGGAGAGGGCGTCACGAACGTACAGGTCGGCGACAAGTGCTCGGTCGAGCCTTACATGGACTGTGGCCCGAATTGTTACCCATGCCGCACGGGGAACACCAACTGCTGCACGACACTGGAGGTCATCGGCGTGATGACCGATGGCGGCCTGCGCGAGCGGTTTAACATCCGCGCCGACAAGCTGCACGTCGGCAACAACCTCACCTACGAACAGCTCGCGATTGTCGAGACCCTCGCCATCGGATGCCACGCGGTGGACCGCGGCAACGCGAAGGCCGGTGAGGATGTCCTGGTCATCGGTGCCGGGCCGATCGGCCTGTCCGCGATCGAGTTCGTCCGTGTCCGCGGCTCGCGCTTGGCCGTCATGGACCTGAGTCAGGACCGTCTCGACTTCTGCAAGCGCAACTACGGCATCGCATGTGGCATTATCCCGCAGAAAGACGGCTCGGAGATCGACGAGGCCCATGCCTTCACCAATGGTGACGGCTTCGCCCTCATCATCGACGCGACCGGCCACGCGGGGTCAATGGCCAACGCGCTGAAGTACCTCGCGCCGACCGGCCGGCTTGTCTACGTCGGGATCACCAGCCGGGAGCTGACGTTCACGCACGTGGCGATGCACAAGCCCGAGGCGACTATCCTTGCTTCGCGCAATGCGCTGCCCAAGGACTTCCCCTACATCATCGACCTGATCGAGAAGGGCACGATCAATACCGGCCCGTGGGTCACCCGACGCATGGCCTTCGACGATGTGCCCGAACAGTTCGTTGAACTCATCACGCCTACGCCAGGCACGATCAAGACCGTGATCGAAATGGATTGAAAAACACAGGTAGGACAGGCATTCCTGCCTGTCGTTCGGCGAAGCCGAAAAGACAACGAACCAATGCCAACATGAAATCAGCCATCACCATCAGTCTTGTCGAAGAGGCCCGCAAGGGCCCGTTTGTCTATCACGATGGTCTGGCCGACGGCTGCGCCCGCGCCGCCGCCCTAGGATTCGACGCGGTCGAGATCTTTGTTCCCTCGTTCGACCCGCTGCCCGAACTGGCGGGCCTGCTTGAGCAGCACAGCCTCCAACTCGCCGCGATCGGTACGGGTGCCGGCTGGGTCAAGCACAAGCTCTCGCTGACGGATGGTAACGAGAACCAGCGTGCCAAGGCGATCGCTTATGTCAAGGGCGTCATCGACCTCGCCGCCGAGTACGACGCACCGGCGATCATCGGCTCGATGCAAGGCCGGTCCGGCGAAGGCGTCAGCCACCAGGGCGCGATCCTGCACCTAAAAAACGCGCTCGAAGAGCTCGGTGAGTATGCCAAAGGAAAGGGGCAGTCTCTTTTCTACGAGCCGCTGAACCGCTACGAGACGAACCTCTTCAATACGCTGGCCGAGGGCTGTGCGGTGATGGAAGCGCTCGAGACCGACAACGTCCTGCTGCTGGCCGACTTGTTCCACATGAATATCGAAGAAGCGGACATCGCCGCCGCGATCCGCGACGCGGGCAAGCACGTCGGGCACGTGCACTTTGTCGATTCGAACCGCCGGGCTGCCGGGCTCGGCCACATGGATCACGCGCCGATCGTGGCGGCGCTCACAGAGATCGGTTACGGGGGCTACCTGTGTGCCGAGGCCTTCCCGCTTCCCGATGCCGATACCTGTGCCAAGGCCACGATCGAAACCATCAAGCGACTCGTCTGATATAAAAAAACGAAGTAGCCCCCGCGTCACACGCGGGGGTCAAACAACAGCAAACCCCCGAGCGCTGCTCGGTGGCTGAAAAAGCGAGAAAAAACGATGACCACCACGACCGCTACCCCTGTCACCCTCGGGATCGCCGCCAGCTTTGGCTTCGGCGACCGCATCGGCCTGGCCACACCCGGCCACGTGCTGGCGATGAAAGAGGCCGGCCAAGGGATCGCACCGATCTATCCGCAGCAGTCCATCCGCGAGATGGCGCGGACCGTCCGCGAGCCTATCGCCGTGATGGCGGAGGCCATGGACGCCGCGATCGGCTCGGGCTGGGATGGCCCCATCGGCGCCGATGCCGACCACCTCAAGACCCCCGAGGATGTCGACCGCACCGCCGCCGTCGGCTTCACCTTCTTCACGATCGACCCGTCCGACGATGTCGACGAGAAGTCCGACAGCTACGATGAGGCAACCCTCCGCGCCAAGTTCGACGAGATCAGGGGCGAGGTCGAGTGGTACGAGAAGTACCTCGGCAACGACGTCACGCTGCCTAACGGAACGGTCATCAAGATCGATGAAGAGGCCTGCATGCGGTGCGCCGTGAAGTACGGCAAGGCGATCACCTCCGCTCTCAAGCTCGCGGACTACATCAAGGCGGTCCACGAGAAGGCGGGCAAAGACTACGAGATCGAGCTAAGCGTCGACGAGACCGATCAGCCTACCACGTTGGCCGAGCACTACATCATCGCGGATCAGTGCGTCGGCAAGGGTATGAAGCTCGTCTCGCTGGCCCCGCGGTTCATCGGCGAGCTTGAGAAGGGTGTGGACTATATCGGCGATGTCGCGGCGCTTGAAGCTTCCATGGCGGACCACAACGCGATCGCCGAGCTTGTTGGCCCGTACAAGCTCAGCCTGCACTCCGGGTCGGACAAGATCTCGATGTACCCCGCGTTGGCCCGGGCGACCAAGGGGCGTTTCCACGTCAAGACAGCGGGCACCAGCTACCTCGAAGCCCTGCGTGTTGCGGCGCGGCACGACAAGGCGTTGTTCCGCAGGATTATTGAGTTCGGCCGGGAACGCTACGACACCGACAAGGCGACCTACCACGTGCACGCGACTGTCGAGGGTACGCCCGCGCCTAGTGACCTGCCCGACGACACCGCGATCGAGCGCGAGTACCTTGAGCTCTGGTCTGAGGTGCCCGAGGGGCTCGGCTTCACCAAGGCCGGCCGGCAGATCCTGCACTGCACGTTCGGTTCAACACTGACCGATCCGACGCTTGGCGGCGAGCTCCGTGGTGTGCTCGAGTCGCACCCGGACACCTACGCCGAGGTACTGTCTGATCACTTTGCTCGTCACCTGCGAGCGCTGCGTGACGGGATGTGATGACTGGATAGCTCCGGGTGGAAACCCGGAGCACTTACGATCATTTGCACTCACGACGCGACATCCGATTATGACTGCTCCGGGCTTCCACCCGGAGCTATGAGACAACGCCATGCTGAAAACCGACCTGATACACCCCGACATCCTCGCCAATTTGGCCGTCGCGGGGCACCACTCCAAGGTGCTCATCGCGGACGGCAACTACCCCGCCGCGAGCAAGCTCGGGCCTAACGCCGAGATCGTGCACTTGAACTTTATGCCGGGCCTGCTCTCATGCAACCAGGTGCTACAAGGCCTGCTCACCGCGGTCGCGGTCGAGGAGATCAACACGATGCAGTACCACACCGAAGGTGAATACGCGTTGACCGAGGACCCGCCGGTGTGGGCGGACTACCGCAAGACGATCAGCGAGGCCGGGCTGGACCTTGAGCTCAAGCCGATCGAGAAGTGGGCTTTCTATGACGCGGTCATGAATGACGACCACGTGCTCACGATCCAGACCGGCGAAAAAATGGGCTGGGCCAACCTGATCCTGACACTTGGCTGCCGGACGTTTTGAGGTCTGCAGTATGGCAGACATTTTTGCCTGTCTTTGGCTGCAGGCCTGATCTTTTCATACTCGATTCCCGGCTGCGCCGGGAGGCAGACAGGAATGTCTGCAACACTTGACAGAAGTAATCCATGCCGTCACGCATCCTCGACAGCCATCACCACCTCTGGGACTACGACCCGCAGCAGTACCCGTGGATCCCGCCGGGCACACCGCTGCAGCGGAGCTACGGGCTCAATGACCTGGCGGAACACGGTGCAGGCACGGGGCTGGCCGGCACAATCGCCGTGCAGGCACGGCAGTCGCTTGACGAAACCGAATGGCTGCTCGGCCTGGCCGAGCGCGACCCGCTGTGCAGGGGCGTCGTTGGCTGGGTGCCGTTACAGGACCCATCGGTCGGCGAGATCATGGGACGTTTTCACGACAAGCCGCTGCTCAAAGGCGTCCGGCACGTCATCCAGGACGAAGAGGACCCCGAGTTCATGCTCCGGCCAGCCCTACTGGACGGTATTAAGACGATCGCAAGCCTGGGGCTGCGCTACGACATCCTGATCTTCGGGCACCAGCTTCCGAACACCATCAAGATGGTGGATCAGCTGCCCGGTGACATACCACTCGTCCTCGACCACATCGCCAAGCCGGTGATCACACCCGGAGTATTTGACGAGATGTGGGCGGAGTCTTTTGCCGAACTGGCGGAGCGGCCCAACGTGCTATGCAAACTCTCTGGTGTGGCGACGGAGGTGAAAGCAGAGTCTTGGGACGACGGCCTTCTCAAGCCGTACTTCGATCACGCGATCCGCTGTTTCGGTTTTGACCGCCTGATGTTCGGCAGCGACTGGCCGGTCGCGCTGCTTATGACGGACTACCAACGCTGGGTCCAAACGGCACGCGGAGCGATCTCCGAACTCAGTGAAAGCGAACAAGACCAGATTCTGTATCAGAACGCTGCGGTGTTTTATGGCGTTGACTGAAGTGATTCGTGCGCGATGCCGAGTGCTTCTTGATTTAAGATAATTGATCGCTAAGTGTTGGCCGCACCCCCTTGTCATTTCATATCGCACCATTGATGCCGCTGCTGCTGCTCGGCGTCATTGCGATGTACGGGCGGTACGACCGCTGCGATGCACGCCTGCGGCCGGGCTCGGTATGGGATATCTTTTTCTGGATTAGCGTGCTCTGGCTCTTGCCCGCGGGAGGCTTCGCGTTTTATAAGATAATCACCGAGCCATTTATCACGGGGTAATCATGCAGATAACCCGCCGACGGACCCTTCAACTCGGTGCAGCAACACTGGCAGCCCAGACTTTACCTGGCTGCAAGACCGTGCCTACCGATCTCAAATCCGGTGGCTACATCGACGCTCACGCCCACGTCTGGTCCGACGACCTGGAGAAGTACCCGCTCGGGCCATGGGCGACCAAGGCGGACATGAAGCCCACGACGTTCACGGACGATCAATTGCTCGCGGTCATACAACCGCACGGCCTTGATCGCTGTGTGCTGATCCAGCATGCACCGCTGCACGGCTACGACAACAGCTACATCATCGACTGCGCTCAAAAACGTCCTGGCACGTTTAGCGTTGTCGCGATGATCAACGAGCGCACGCCCAACCTCAAACAGCGTTTACAGGGCCTGCACGACCAGGGCGCACGGGGCATCCGGATCGGCCCGACGAAGCACGCCGACCGCACGCTCAATGTCGACCCACCCAACTGGCTTAACTCCCCGGGCCAGCAGCTGCTCTGGAAATATGCGGCTGAGCTTGATGTTGCGATCTGCCCTTTGTTGGGTCCTCGTTTCCTGCCCTCACTCGCCCCGATGTGTGCGCAGCACCCGGATACGACTGTTGTCATCGATCACTTCGGCCATATCGATGTGGATAAGCCTGACACGGTTGCGGCGTTAACCCAACTGGCCAGGCACCGCAGCGTCCATGTCAAGCTTTCCGGCTTCTACAAGTTCGGTGATCGGGAGGCGCCTTACAGCGATCTCGCCCCCATGATCGGGCGCGTGGTCGATGCCTTCGGCCCAAGCCGGCTGATGTGGGCAAGCGACTTGCCCTATCAACTCAAAGACAACAACACGTACCATGACGCTATCCAGCTCGTCAAAGATCAGCTGGTGTTTCTTTCTTCAGATGAGCGTGAGTCGATTCTCTGTGGGACAGCAGAGCGGGTCTTCTTCTGAGCGTAATGGAGCATACGATAGACACGTCGCGCGCTCGTGGATGGACTACGATGGATGTATTCGATGGGCAATTCCAACGTTGGAGTACTATCAAAATGTCAAAAACCTGCCGGCGATTTGAAGGATGGCTGCGCGGATGGTGGCCGCTCGTATTACTTGTATTTGCCCAGCTTTTCTCTGCCTTTCCGTCGCTTGGTGATGAAGCAGTTGACAACAAGCTAGAGCCCGATGCGCATGCTGCAGACAAGGTTGAGTTGCCCGGTATCACGATCGATGCGAAAAATAAGCGCGTGGATATAGATGCGAAGGTCGCGCTAGACAGCGGCCTGCTTGAGTTGATCGCGTGCATCCCTGATTCCAAGGAACACGAGTCGCTGGTTGTTATTGATGCGGCGCCGGTCCATCTCCACGCGGCCCTCCTGCTGATCGGTGCCAACAACGGCCATCCCGCGATGCTCAAGCCCGCGAATAAGGAGCGGACCGAGTGGCTGCACCTGCCGCCCCGGGGCGACGCGATCACGGTGTCGCTGGTTTACCCTGATCTAGAGGGCAAAGACAAAGTCATCGAACGCCCCATCGGTGATTTTCTGAAGCGTGCCGAACGTATCGATGGCGGGGTGCCTGAGGACGCGGAAGACCTGGACGATCCCGCCGAGGTGTTCGAGGCGTTTCTCGTCGCTGGGTCGGTGGTCGTCAAAGACGAAAAAGGCGGACAGGAATACCTGGCGGATATCAACGGCAACGTGATCAGTATCTCCACCTTTGGCGACGAGGTCCTCTGCCTGCCGATGCGGGTAAGCCAGAACAACAGCGAGTTGGTCTGGTCGGTCAACGACAAGCACCTGCCGAAGGTGGGCACGAAGGTCAAGCTCCGGCTGGCGCTCAAGCAGGCACAGGACCAGCCCGGCGAGGACGCGGGTGCGAAGTCGCAGCCGATCAAGCTGGGCACGCCTTTTGTGGATGGTGCGGTCTTTCAGCGCTGCATGCCGGTCCCGGTTTGGGGCTGGGCCGAGCCCGGCGCGGAGGTCGCAGTCAGCTTCGCCGGCCAGACCAAGCCCGCTAAGGCAGGCGAGGATGGCAAGTGGTTGGTCCGACTCGATCCACTGACAGCAAGTTCCAAGCCGCAGTCGATGACCGTTGCAGGGGGTGACAGCAGCCTCAGCACAGCAAAGACCGTCGATGACATCCTCGTTGGCGAAGTCTGGGTCGCCTCTGGCCAGTCAAACATGCAGTGGCTATCGAGCAAGTGTGATGTCGGCCGTATCCTGCAGAAGGGCATCAGGGAGCGTGTAGACGTGGGCGAAGAGACCGAGCCGATCATCCGCGAGGCGAAGGTCACGGATGTGTTCTCCGCGCTGCACCCGATCGAGCACGCCCAGGGCGAGTGGATTGATGACGGTGCGAAGATGAGCGGGATCGCGTACGCGTTTGCGTACGAGCTCTGGAAGGAACTGCAGGTCCCGATTGGGATCGTGAATTGCTCTTTTAGTTCGACCGCGATCGAGGCGTGGACCCCACGCGAGGGTTTTGCCAACAGCAGGCACCCGTTTACGAAGGCGATCCATCAGGAGCTGCTGCAATCCGACCCCTCAACACCGGAGCACGAGGCTGCTTGGGAAGCGTACTACAGCGGCATCGAAGCCGCGATCGAGGCGAACGAGCGGCGGATCAAGAACGGCCAGCCCGCCCTCCCGGTCGAGCTCGACACGCCGGGCAACCTGCAGAGCAACCGCGATGCGAGTTGGTTGTACAACGCACGGATGCATCCGATGGTGCCTTACGCCGTGCGCGGCGCGATCTGGAACCAGGGCTACGCCAACTCCGGTGCGGGGCTGAGCTACTACCCTAACCTGCACAGCCTGGTCCGTGGCTGGCGGCTGATGTGGCAGCGGCCCGACCTGCCGGTCTATTTCCACCAGTTCTACTCGGCGGGCAAAGAGGGCGGTACGCCAACCGGTGTATCGTTTAACCCGACGAGCGAGATGCGGCTTGGCGCCGCGATGGCCCGCGACATCCCCAATACCGGCATGGCCAGCCAGATCGATATCGGCGGAGCCATCCACTACGACCGCAAGGCCCTGTCGGGCCAACGCCTGTCTCTGCATGCGCTCAAGAACCAGTACGGCAAAGAGATCGCCGTAGACGGCCCATTCTTCCAGTCCTACAAGGTTAAGGGCAACAAGCTGATCCTCTCGTTCGATCACGCCGAGGGCGGCCTCTTTGTCGGCGAGGTTGAGGCAGACAACAATAAGCCCGCGGTGATTGTCCCGGTCCCAGAGGGCGAACGGCGGGTTGGACTTTTCTACCTTGCTGATGAGAATAGGGTTTGGCATCAAGCCCAATGTAAGATTGTTGGTGAGCAGATCGAACTGACCTCACCCGGTGTTGCTAAGCCGCGTGGGGTGTCCTACGGCTCGCCTGGAATCGGTTTCCAGCCCAACATCTACAACAACGCGTCGCTGCCGTTGACGCCCTTTGTTTATTACGACAACAAGGTTGTAACCAAGGCGACCTGGCCTGACGACCCGCCAAAGATCGCGGGTATTGTGCCCGACCCGAGCGAGGGTGGCCTGGTCTACGAGTACCGCAAGATGCCGCTGCTGAGCACGCAGTTCCGGGACAACGCGGTGCTCCAGCACGGTAAGCCCGTCACAATATGGGGCTCGGCGATCCATAACCGGGGGGCGGAATATCACGCGGAGATGGTCGGCGATCATCAAACCGAGATCCGCTTCAGCTTTGGTGGCTTCAAAGAAACCGTCGTGTTGACGCCTGGTATGGACGAGTGGTCGGTCACGCTGGATCCGATGCAGCCCACCATCGAGCCAAGGACGCTGCGTGCAGCGTTCTACATCGATGGTGAACTGATCCATGAGCGTGTCGCGCAGAACATCGTGGTGGGGGATGTATGGTTCGTCGCTGCTCCCGCCGGTGCGGTTCGTCTTCCCGAAGTAGCAGCGGATGATGGCGTTGTCCGTGTTATGCAGCGCAAGGCGAAGCGTGATCGGTTTACTCGCCCCTCGCCCTATAGCATCGCGGTCTCGACCACACCGAAGAATCGCTTTGCCAGTGAATGGCTTGATATTGATCGCGAAGGCTTAGCTGGCGCGATCGCGCATCGCATTGCGGCCAAGGTCGATCACCCGGTTGGTGTGGTCTTTATGCAGAGCACTGGGAACAACCCGCCCCTGAAGAGTTGGATGCCGTTCGCGGCCCTCGCCAACGCACCGAGCCTGGCTAACGACTACGAGGAACTCGGCGCGGGCTATCCCGGCTCGCCGTCCTACAACGCGAACCTGCGGCGCTATGTCAACGACTGGCAAACCTACTGGTCCGGATACATCCCCGAAATGATTGAGACCAGGCGGGTACCGGACGGCTCGGCGTGGGGAACTTACCCCAGCCAAGCCAGCAAGAGCAACGGTTCCGAGGCGACACAGAGCTACAACGTGATGGTCCACTCGTTCCGACACGCCGCAGTGAAGGGGGTCGTATTTGTGGGTACGCCCGAGATGTCACGCGGGACCCTCTTCTTTGATGGGCCGCTCTTGGAAGGGATGGCCTTTGCCAACAGTTGGCGTGATCATTTTGGCTACGACGGGCTGCAAAAGACACCGCTCCTGTCGATGCTGATGCCTGTCGCTATGCGCGGAGGCGCGCTGCTGCCAGCCCCGTATCTGGACGATGCGATCAATATGCAGCCGTACGCGTTTGCGCCCGGCGGTGACGAGGCCCCGTTTGTATTCGATACGGCCTTTCTCGAAGTGTTTGATCGGGCGATTAAGCAGACCTATCGCTAGCCGCACCGATGCCGACTGAATCGGTATCATCACGGGTCATGCCCTATCAGGAAACACCTGTCGCGACCTCTACCTGGACCCACCGCCACCTCGTTGGCATCGAGCCGCTGTCTGCCCACGAGGTACGCACGCTGCTGCTGAAGGCGAAGTCATACGAAGGGGTTTCTACCAGCCGGGCGCTGCCCAAGAACGCGGACCTGCACGGCAAGGTCGTCGTCAACCTCTTCTACGAAGACTCAACCCGCACCCGTGCCAGTTTCCGCCTCGCGGCTAGCCGGCTGAGTGCGGATGTGCTCGATATGTCAGCCTCTGGGTCAAGCGTATCCAAAGGCGAGACCCTCGTCGACACCGCGCGCAACATCGAGGCGATGGGCGTCGATATCATCGTCTGCCGGCACAGCCAGAGCGGCGCCGCGATCCAACTCGCACAACACACCGGCTGCGCGATCGTGAATGCTGGCGACGGCCAGCACGAACACCCGACTCAGGCATTGCTGGACGCATACACGATCGCCAGACGGCTGGGCCGTGACAACGACTTTGATTTCTCAGGTCTCACCATTGCGATTGTGGGTGATATCGGGCACTCCCGCGTTGCCCGCTCAAACGTACACTGCCTCATCAAACTCGGGGCGGAGGTGATCCTTGTCGGCCCGCCCACGCTGCTGCCAGGCTCGTTTGAGGGCCTGGACTGCGAGATGAGCCATAAACTAGACGACATACTCCCCCGTGTTGATGTGGTCAACATGCTGCGGGTTCAGTTTGAACGGCTGTCCGGGCCAGCGTTCCCCAGTCAGCGTGAGTACACCACGCTGTACGGACTGACCACGACGCGTATGCAACAAGCCAAGGCAGACCTCGTCGTGATGCACCCCGGGCCGATCAACCGCGGCCTGGAGATCGAGTCTGCAGTGGCGGACGGGTCCAACTCGGTCATCCTTGACCAGGTCGCTAACGGTCTGGCGGTGCGGATGGCGACGCTCGCGTTGGTAGCCGGGCAATAGGTAAGCCGTAATCGTTTATGCTTCACGCCCCATGCCCGAAGGAATCCAAGCTTCGTACTCCGGCCTGCTCGTTATCGTCTCCGGTCCCGCCGGTGTCGGGAAGAGCACGATTGTTAACGCGATGGTTGATCGTTTGGATGCTTTACTCAGTATCTCGATGACAACACGCTATATGGGGCCGAATGATGTTGATGGACAGCACTACTACTTTGTTTCGGAATCGGAGTTCAAGAAATTAGTCAAGCTCGGCCAGATGCTTGAGTACGCACAGGTCTACGACAATTACTACGGCACGCCTGCGGAGCCGGTCGAAAACGCCTTGGCTCAAGGCGAGACGGTAATCCTTGAGATCGATGTCCAGGGGGCGAATCAAGTGAAACAGCGGATGCCCGGTGCGGTAGGCATCCTGATCGAGCCGCCCAGCGATGCGGTGCTCCTGCAGCGGCTGCGCGACCGTAAGCGCGAAGACGAGGCAACGATCCAGAAGCGTTTTTCGCGGGCGAGGGATGAGATCCAACTGGCAAAAGACCTGGGTATCTACCAGCACGCCGTAGTGAATGATCAGTTGGATAGTGCCATCGATCGGGCGGTAGCGATCGTTGAGGCCGAATTAGGCGGCGAGCAAGGCGTCTAACTTCTCAGAGGCTCCGCAACGTGATGCCGTACAATGCAGCGATGCGGCCGGCTGTCTTTCTAGATCTCGACAACACGATCATCGAAGATAACGACGCGGGCGCCGATGTCCAAGCCTTGGCATTGATCAAGGGCGCGGCCCCGGCGATCGCGTCGTTCCGCGGGCTTGGCTACAAGGTTGTTGTGGTTGCCAACCACGAGGGCGTTGCGCGCGGGCGGATCACCGAAGATGATGTCCAGGTGCTGCACGCACATGTCGCTGAACTCGTCCGAAAGACTGCGAACGGCGCGGTTATCGATGCGTTCTACTACTGCCCGTACCACCCGCGTGGCGAACAAAAAGCTTACCGCAAAGACCACGCGACGCGGAAACCTAAACCAGGTATGCTCCAGCAGGCGGCCGAGGACCTGTCGCTTGATCTGCACGTCAGCTGGATGATCGGCGACGAACTGGCCGATGTACAGGCGGGCCACGCCGCTGGGGCGCGGACCATCCTGCTCCGGTCAGACGCGGAGCAACTTATGCCGGTGGACCCGGCGACGATCGAGGGTGTGACCAGCGAGGCGCCGGATCGCGAGCGCCCGAGCGGCCCGGACTTCTTCGCGGTCAATCTGGTTGATGCGGCACGCCTGATCGCGCAGCAGCCGCGTGTCGAGCAGACCGAGACCAAGGCGGCGCCGCCCGGCCGGAAGTGGGACGCGGAAAAGATTGCCAAGCTGCAGGTGCCGCGTCCGCCGAAAGACTCGGCTGAGCCTCGAGCCGCACCGGCTGCCGCTGCCAAGGCCTTCCGCCCATGGGGTGCACCAGCCTCAGACGAGGACGATACGCCGATTGTGACCAAGCCCTTCCGCAAGCGGCACCAGGCCCGGTCGGACGAGGCCATAACTGAGTCAGGTGATTCTGCTGCGGCGGCCCCGCCTTTGGCGGAGGCATCTGCACAAGACATCCCCGAAACAATCCGTCAGGCCATTGAGAAGAAGAGGGCTGCAAAGCCACCTGTGGAAGAAGCTGAGAGCGAGAAAACCCTCCGTCTCATTCTTCACGAGTTGCGGGCCCAGCGTGGCTCGGATCAGGAAGTCTCTTTCATCACGATCATCGCCATCGCATTACAACTTGTAGCTATCGTCTGTCTGCTCGGCGGGCTTTTTATGGGTGGCGATAGCGATAGCGTGTTCCTGCGTTGGCTTGGCGTCGGCATCATGGCCCAACTCACCGCGATCGCGACGCTGTTGTACGGTCGCTAGTTTGGATACAGCATGAAGGCCAGGCCGCAGAACATCCCGTACAACCGTTTGCTGGTCATCATGCCGGGGCTTTTGGGCGAGGCCGTGATGGCGACCGCGACGCTGAACGCCCTCCGCGGGGCACAGCTGGACGCCAACATCACCGTGTTGGTCAAGCGTCGGCTCAGGCCGGTGCTCTACGGCCTTAGCTGTGTCGACCGAATATGGTCGATCCGCAAGCGATCAGAGCGTAAGGGAGAAGGGCGGTCGTCCAAGTCCCGCGCTTCTGTGATCCGCCTCGGCAAGCGGCTTTCCAGGGCCAACTTCGATACAGCAGTTATCCTCCCGTTGTCGTTCAGGGCCGCCGCTCTGCCCGCGGTCGCTGGCATCCCAAGGCGTCTGGGGTACGAGCACGATCGGCGTGGGGTGCTACTGACTGATCGGCTAATCCCGCCGCGTAACCGGGGCGAGAAACCCCGCAGCGCTTCGATCGATAGCTACCTCGCGCTGGCCCGGTACATGGGCGCGAAACACC
Source organism: Planctomycetota bacterium (assembly GCA_039024275.1). Lineage (GTDB taxonomy): Bacteria > Planctomycetota > Phycisphaerae > Phycisphaerales > Phycisphaeraceae > JAHQVV01. Next base: position 51,094 of record JBCDKD010000008.1, read on the forward strand.
CCAGCGGCAGGATGCAACTGGCCCTCAAACCCGAGGCAACCCACAGACTTGAAACCCACTTGAAGAAGGCGGGTATCTCGCAGCCGACGCAGGAACTATTGCTGGTCAACCCAGGCGCGCCATCGTCTGCCCGCCGATGGTCGCCGCGAAGGATGGCCCACCTCTGTGAGATGCTGAGCGACCGGTATAGCCTGACCCCTGTGGTCACTGGCACGCCAAGCGAGCGCAGGGTGGTTCGGGAGTTGTTAGACCGCGCAACCGTGCCGATTGTGGATCTGCCCGAGTTGGGCCGGGACCTGCACCTGCTCAAGGCGATGGTCGCGCGCAGCCGGATGATGGTGACCAACGACACCGGGCCGCGTTTCCTGGCCGCGGCGATGGACATCCCGGTGCTGACGCTGTTTGGCCCGACCTCACCCCAGGGCTCGGGTTTGAGCCTGTCGCACGAAGAGCAGGTGGTTTCGGACGGGATCAGCGTCGCGGATATGCATGACCGCGGCTTCAAAGGTCGTGCGAGCCTGGACCTCCTGCACGCCGACGAGGTCTTCGAGCACGCAAGCCAGTTGTATGAGACCACCCGCCGGCTCCATGTGACGGGGACCCACGATTGAATGCTAAGCACCTGGCGGTCATCTGTGACAAACTCGACGCGCGAGAGCCGGTCGGGGCGCAGGCGATCTTGCTCGCTCACCGGCTGTTGGAGCGCGGGCACCGTATCACCGTCATTGCGAGAACCGTGTCTGATGCCTACATAGATCCGCGTGTCGAGCAGCGCACTGCAGATGTCGGGTCGCGTTTCACTTTAATCAGTCAGCAGCGTTATGTTCGATGGCTTAGACGTGTTCTGCATGACCCGCCATACGACTGTACGGTCTCGCTGCTCAGCACCCTCCCTGCTGAGATCATGGCCCCCATGCGGGGGACTTTCCGGGGCTACAGGCAGGTGACGCGCGGCTTCCAGGCCGGCATTCTGGGCATGCTCAAACACCTACTGGCAGGCTTAAAGCCCGGCGTGCTAGCGAACGCATACTTTGAGAAGCAAGCATTCGACCACCCCGGGCTCCGCGTTTTGATCGCTTTAAGCCCGCTGATTGAACAGCAACTGCAGTCATACACCACGCAGCCACGCCGCAGCATCAAAACCGCGCGGTGCGAGCTACCCAGCCAACCCTTAGCGGGTGACGCTGCCGCACAGCAGCGCGGCAAGCTTGCGAGGGCGTGGGGGCTTACCGGCGAAGAAGCATGGGTCGCGTTGCCTTTCACAAACCCTCAGCTACATGGGGTTGAGCCGATGCTCCGAGCAATGAAGCCTCTGCTTGAGCAGGGCGTTAACGCGGTGCTGCTGCTGCTAGGGCAGGCCCGATACACCCACCTGGCATGGATCGATTCGCTTGGCCTCCGCGAGCATATCCGGTTTGTTGGCAAGACCGCTTATCGTCTTGAGTTCCTTACGGCTAGCGATTTAATCGTCAGCCCCGCAAGTTTTGACCCCTCCGGCATGGGGGTGCTCGATGGCTTGGCCACACAGACCCCGATCATTACGACCGATGCCTGCGGTCTGGCCGAAGCCGTCCAGAAGCGGGGGGGCACCGTGATCGGCAGCCCGGCAGACCCTGCAGAACTGCTCAAGGAGATCCGTGGACAGCTTGCTTCCGCGAAGCAAGCCGCCAACCTGCCCGATCCAGCCGGCTTGGCGGATGCCTTGGGACGGTCGCTTTCGGATGTGATTGAGGACCTGACCGCCTCGAAAAGCCCTGTCTAGGCATCAGAAAGGCGGGCTCCTGACCCCCAACCTTGCATTCGATCGCTGGATCACCTACAGTATTTGGCTCGGTTCCGATCGAGAAAGTATCCCGAACCCTGCGCCAAGAGACGACGCATGCCAACGATCAACCAGCTGGTCAATAACCCCCGCCGCACACCCAAGGTCAAGTCTAAGGTCAAGGACCTGGACCAGTGCCCGCAGCGCCGTGGTGTCTGCCTCCAGGTCAAGACGGTGACCCCGAAGAAGCCGAACTCGGCCCTGCGTAAGGTCGCACGTGTCCGCCTGTCCAACGGCAAGGAAGTGACCGCGTACATCGGTGGCGAAGGCCACAACCTCCAGGAGCACAGCATCGTGCTCGTCCGTGGCGGCCGTGTCCGAGACCTGCCCGGCGTCCGCTACCACGTCGTCCGCGGCGCGCTCGACACGCTCGGCGTCGACGGCCGCAAGCGTGGCCGATCGAAGTACGGCGTCAAGAAGCCTAAGGGCTAAGCGCACACTAGAACAGCGGTGGGGCAGACATTCCTGCCTGCCTTCCAAGATTCAACATTCGTCCCGCGGCAGTAATCGTTTCGGTCGTCTGAAACGGTGAACTAGATAGGCCACCTGAGAGCCGAAAGCCGCCCGACACCAAGGAGCCCCACTATGGGCCGTGGATTCACCAAGTCCGAAGAACAGCTCAAGCCCGATCCGAAGTACGGCGACAAAGTCCTCGCACGCTTTATCAACTGCGTCATGCTCGATGGCAAGAAGTCTGTCGCCCAGCGGATCATCTACGACGCCTTCGATGAGATCGAGAAGCGCAACAACGGCGATGAGCCTGCCATCGAGGTCTTTCATAAGGCGCTCGAGAACGTGCGCCCGAACGTCGAGGTCCGCTCCAAGCGCGTCGGCGGCGCGAACTACCAGGTCCCGATGCAGGTCAACAAGAAGCGGCAGCAGTCGCTAGCCTTCCGCTGGATTATCACGTCAGCCCGTGCCGAGCGGGGCAAGCCGATGTACCTCCGCCTCGCAAAGGAGCTGTCTGACGCCGCCCGCAACGAGGGGAAAAGCGTCAATCAGCGTGAACAAACCCACCGCATGGCTGAGGCCAACAAGGCGTTCGCCCACTTCGCGTGGTAAAACCTACGCTTTTCTAAGCCACCATGATTCGAAGCCCATGCTGTCACAGCGTGGGTTTTTTTATTTATTTTGACAAGACCCCCGCCCGCATCAAGTGATCGTGGACCTCGCTGCGGTACTTGCCGACCTCGATCCCGTTGGGCAGGTCGTTGTGGCCCGCATCAAAAAGCACCAGCGTCGCGTCGCTGGCCGCGGTTTCCAAGTCGCGAGCGTGGCGGGTGGGGATGATCGAGTCGCGTTGCCCGTGCATGATCAGGATCGGGCAGGCCAACTGCTTGAAAGCTGATTCTGTTTTCAATGGGCTGGTGACAATGAAAGGCGGGACGCCGAACCGCATCGCCATACCGGACACGCTGGTGAATGTGCTTTCGACGATCAGCGCGGCCGGGTCGGTCTGCATCGCGACCTGCGCCCCGAGCCCGCCGCCGATGGATCGGCCGTGCAGGACGAGCCTGCTCGCATCGACGTCGTCACGCTTAAGCACGATCTTGAGAACCGCCAGCGTGTCGGCCACGATGTGCTCTTGCGACGGCGTCCCCTCGCTGTGCCCGTATCCACGATACTCGACCATGAGAACGCCGATACCGAGGTCGTGATAGAGGTCAATGATCGCGCGTTGATGATCGATCAACTCGGCGTTGCCATGGAAGAACACCACGAGCGGAGCGGGGCTATCCTCTTTCAGCCCGACAGGCGGCACCAACCACGCGACCGTCGTGCCTTGCTCGGTCGACAACTCGATCACCTCGGTCTGTGGTGTTGGCAGCGTCTTGCCCGGCTCACCCGCCATCCCCGCCGGGAAGATCAGCTTGGTCTGGAAAAAGAACAGCAAGCCGCAGTAGACGACATACAACGACAGCAGGATGAAGAACCAGGGCATGATTCGTCTGCGGATAAACGACTTAGGCTCTGCTTCGGACATAACACGCTATACCCTGAAGACGTACCGGGCTTTAGCCCACCTGTATTTACATCACGGATCAGCCGGGCTAAAGCCCGGCCTACGTGTTTTACACCCGGAAGATCGCACCCAGCTTCTTACCCATAAGGACACTCGCGCCGATCAGTGTCACCGCGAGCAGGGCCATGCCCCAGACGCCCATCGCGCTGGCGATGTATTGCCCATCGCCAAGCCGGTTATAGAGCGTCCAGATCGCCTTGGTCACGGGGTAGTGCTGCTCACGCTCGGCGAGGATGAGCGAGTCGCTCACCTCGAGCATCGCGAACGCGAAGACCAGGATGCCGCCCGCGATAAGGTTCGCCATGATCAGCGGGACGACGATGCGTCGGATCGCGGTCATGAGCGACGCGCCGAGGTTCAGTGCTGCTTCTTCGAGTTGGCCGGAGGTCTGTTCAAGGCCCGCCGAGGCCGAGCGGAGGATGTAGGGCAGCCGGCGGATCGTGTAGGCGACGATCAGGAAGACCAGTGGGTCGGGCAATTCGCCACGCAGTTGGAACATGCTCAGCGGCGCCGTCGCGAGTACCGAGGCGACAGGATCTTGCACCCACATCGGCGGGCTGAACCAGAGCCAGGTACAGACGCCAATCACCAGCACACAGAAGCCCATGAAGATCAGCTTGAACCGTGTGATCGCGGGCAGGAACGCGTCCTTCTTTTTCAGGCGGACCACAGTGTGACTGAGCGTATAGACCAGGAAGAAGAGCGCGGTGACGCCGAAGAGCATCGCGGCCGCGCTGATGACCGTTGAATGCGATCCGGGGGCCACGGGCCTGAACGGCCAGGTCAGCGACATCGCCACGTACCCGAACGCCATCACCAGCCCGGGCACCGCCAGGGGCAGCATCCCCAGGGTGTCGAGCAGCCAGCCGCCTTTGACCTTGACGCGGACGGCCAGGTACGCGATCGCCAAGCCAAGGATAATGGCGAGCACCATCGCCGCGAGCGCGTAGATCAGCGAGTTGATGATCGACGGCACGGCAAGGCTGTGCTTGAGCATCCCCTCGTAGTGCTCGGTCGTGAGCGACTGCGGCAGCACCGTGCGGTACCAGTCGTTGCCCGCGGTCATGCCCGAGACCGAGTTGAGGATCACGCCCAGGTGCGGCATCACCGCCAGCAGGGTGACCCCGATGAAAAGCGAAGCGGCGGCGAATGCCCTAAACCCGGTCAGCTTCTTGAGCGCCTGGGCGTGCTGGGCCTTGGACTGCATCTCGTACGCTCGGCCGCCGAACGCAAACTTGCCCATCAGGTACAGGATCAACGCGGAGACGAGCATCACGACGACCAGCGCGTAGGGCCGCTGGCTGGTTGAGATCTCGGTCAGGCCGTAGAACACCTGGACGGGCGTGACCTCGGTGTATTCGAACATGAGCGGGGTGCCGAGTTCGGTGAACGACCAGATGAAGACGATCGTCGAGCCTGCGAAGATGCCGGGCAGGATCAGCGGGAGGGTGCACTTGAAGAACCGCCGCCACTTGCCCGCGCCGAGGTTGAGCGCGGCTTCATCGAGCGACGGGTCGAGGTTAGCCATCGACGCGGTGATGTTGAGGTAGAGGATCGGGTAGAGGTGAAGCGCCTCCATGAGGACGACGGCGAAGAAGACGCCGTTGAACTCACCGATGCCGGGGATGTAGAACTGCGCGGCGAGGAAGTCGATGCCGGGGTGGTCGGGCCCGAGTACGCCGATCCATTGGAGCAAGGCGTTGAGCGAGCCGGTACGCCCAAGGATGGCCCGCAAGCCGATCGCCCCGACGAAGGGTGGCAGGATGAGCGGGATAAGGACGAGCGCGCTGACAACCGACTTGCCGGGGAAGTCACGCTTGGTCGCGATCGCAGCCATCGGCAAAGTGACCACGAGGCATAAGAGCGTGGTGCAGACGGCGATGAGGAACGCGTTCAGGAGCCCGCGGAGGTACAGCGGGTCGCGCAGGACGCCTGTCTCTGGGTCGAAGAAGAAGCCAAGCGTAAAGCCCCCATCGCCGCCCACAAACCCGCCGCGCACCGTCAGCACGATGGGCCAGATCAGGAACATCAGCAGGATACTGAGGATCCCCGTGTAGAGCGTGGCTCGGTAGACGTCACGGCCGCGAAGCTGCATCACGAGAGTTTAGCGAGATTCCGCCGTGTCTTCCCGCAGACTAAACGTATGCTCATAAATGATTCGGTAGGCCCCGGTTTCGTAGGCATACACCGAGACGCGGTATTCAGAGATACTGTGCTTCATTGTACCGGTGATGACGGGCCATCCGTTGACTTTCGTCGATTCAATGGCGTAGTCCCGGCACTAAAAATCTTCTTGCATCATCGGCACCCACTCGCCACCTTGCTCGTGGAACACATTGAATGGTCGGTTGCCGGTTACGCCATCCGCGAGGTGCAATTCACCGGACCCATCCACCGCGAAAGTTGTGGTCACGATGGCTTCGTTTGTGCCATCAAGATCCAGGTCGATGGGCGTGAGCCACTCTGATGGGTGGTCACGATAATAGGTGGCGGTCTTTTCTAAATCGCTGGGTAGATAGTCGTAGGCCCGCAGTGCAACAACGCGGTACAACTCCGCGGGATCTGATGGGTTGGCCGCCCCGAGGCTGCCCGATACGGTTTGATCGTGTACTGATTCTTGCGGTGATTGATCACAGCCCCATGCGTAGGCGAGAAGGATGGGGATGAGCGGTTGATTGATCCGGAGCATGCCACCTGCATCGGTGGATTGACCACGTCCGCAAGAGCTTTTTTAACTTGCCCAAGGTCCGGTGATTGCGACGGTGAGGCCGAAGTTCTGGATGTTGACAAACAGGGTCGTGCCGTCGGGGCTGAAGCAACTGCCAGCGAACTCGCTGCTGTTCATTGCGTTGCGAGCGATCTGGTAGATCCCACCCTCCGGGGTGACGCCGAGGATGTGGTTCACGGGGCCACCGTCCTCGCAGACAATAAGGTCGCCCCAGGGGGCGACGCAGATGTTGTCGGCGTATTGGAGTACTTTCGCGTCATTGGGCTCGATGAATAACTCGAGCCGGCCAGGGAAGCGGGCCTCATCAGCGGTGCCCTCGAATCGGCTGGGGACATAGCGCCAGATCTGCCCCTTCGCGTTGCGGCCGCCGGTTGTGGTAGCGAAATAGATCGACTGGTGGCCGTGCCACATGCCCTCGGCCCGCGCAAAGCGTGCCGCGCCCTTGCCGTATGCTTGGTAGCGCAGTGAGTCATCGGGCGACTCGACTCCGTCGACATCGACCCACTCGGCATCGAAGATATCGCCCTGATGCATAAGCAGCATCTTGGCGGTGTCGATCTCGAACGAGCCGTCGCCCGCGCCGCCGTTGTAGAGTTTCGCGGGTGCGTCGCCGTGCCAGTTGCGCAGGTCGATGGGTTGCATACCACGGATCGCCAATGCTTGAAGCCTGCCGCCGTCGGCGAGTTTGCCGGGTGTGTTGGGGATGAAGCGGTAGATCACGCCGTCCTGCCGGTCCTCGGTCTGGTAGACGATGCCGGTGTCGGGGTCGACAGCGATGGCCTCGTGGTTGAACCGGCCCATGGCCTTTAGGGGCACGGGCCTGGCGAGAGATACCTCCGCGGTCGCGGGCACCTCGAAGTTGTAGCCGTGGTCCTTTTCACGTGCGTCGCCGGCCCGGCTGACGGTCTCTTCACAGGTAACCCACGAGCCCCACGGCGTGGGGCCGCCGGCGCAGTTACGCTCGGTGCAGGCCAGCGACAGCCAGTGGCGGACCAGCCTCTTGCGCTTCGTGTCGTAGGCGAGGGTTGTTGTGCCACCAAGTGTTGGCGTCTTGCCGAAGCCGAAGTCGTAGGCCATATCGCTATCGATCTTGTGGATCAGTTCGTTCTGCCAGCCGAAGGCGCCTTCTCGGAACTTGGCGCCGGTCACCTCGTGGTTGCGGACCAGCAGGGTGAGCCCGTCTGGCCCGGGGAACGCGGCCATGCCATCGTGCTTGGCAGGGACGAACAGGCCATCGTCCATGGTCTCGCCGGTCTTCGAGAAGACGTGGTAGGAGAATCCCGCGGGAAGGTCGAGCACGCCCTGCACATCTTTAACGAGTGAACCAAAGCCGAACTGTGAGGACAACTGATCGGCCACCGCACCGGGCGAGGCGTCCTGTGCGAACGCACGCAGGCCGGCAAAGCCAGCAGTTACCGCCGCGGTGTGGGTCAGGAATCGGCGCCGATTTAGTTTCATGTGTGTGTCTCGCTGGGCGTTGAAGACCGAAAATACTCGCTGCTTCATTTTAGTAGGCTTGTTTTCGCCAGCGGCAGGTCAATCTATGAAAAAGGCGTGAGCATAAGCGCACGCCTCTCAGAAGATACGGTTGCTGAGTTTGGCTTTTAAACCCTTCTCCTACGAGCCAAAAGTATGCCACCAACGGTGAGCAGGCCGAGCGAGGCCGGTTCTGGGACCGGTGTGCCAAGCGCCGCCTCGGTTGCCAGCGACAAATGGTGCGAGCCGGAGACGCTTACGCCTGAGGGCGACAGGACCGCATAGATCGTATCGCTCGGCAGGATCGATGGGTCGGATGTACTGAGTTGCATCTCGACCAAGTAAACCGCTGAATCGGGTGCCAGCGTATGTGCGAGCGGGTTGCCGGCGTAGAAGTCGAAGACGAGGTCGTAGTGCCCGCCGTTTGCCACGTCGTCATCGAGTTGGAACGCGGTGTTTGGTGCGAGCGATGTGAGCAGGCCGTTTTCGAGAGACTGCACAAGGATCGATTCTTCTGGTTCGAGTTCAACGAATTCCGGTATAAAGTGCCCGTGGCCGCCCGTGTGCATCGCCGCGTGTGATCCACCGCCGTGCATCCCGCCACCGTGGCTGCCCGCGAAATCGGCAAAGGGTGCATCGGCCCACTTCTTCGCGCCTGTTACCGTGAGCCAGAGTTCGTCGCCCTGGAGTTCAGGCGTGTCGTTCACATCAAAGCCGGGGAGGGTCGATCGCGAGACCGCGTTGCCGATGTTGTCCCAGTGTTCGTGCACGGCGTTGTAGTACGTGCGATAGAGCGGGTCGCCATCATTGGCGACCGGTAGGTTATCGCCCATGTCATCTGCCCCGGTGCTGATATAGCCGTGCGCGACGAGCTGGTTGTCGATCACTTTAATGTCGTAGCGGCGGCCGCCGTGGGCGAACGCCGCTTCAGCACAGAAAGCTGTAATAAGGAGGGCGGTAGTTGTTTTAAGTGCGGTATTCATCATTTTTCTCGTATGCGCCAGGCTTAGTCGGCCAGGGCAGGGTTGTATTGGTTGTCATCGACGGACACATACGTCGCGTCGAATGGAAGGGCCTCGACGTGGCCGTCCAGAAAGCTGTAAGCGCTCACCGAATCGGCTTGGCCGGGGTCGCCCGCGTGGGCGTTGGTTTGTAGCTCGCCCGACGCGAAAATCGGCGGGAGAGCGGGGTCGGCGTTCTGCCAGAAGTGCGGGTGGAAGTGATCCAAGACCGCGTTGGATCCGGTGAAGACACCGATCGAGTTGTGGATCGTGGTGGTGGGGTGACGGACTTTATCGAGGTCGCCAGTCGCATCGGTCAGACCATGGTCCACGCCGTCTGGAGAGAGATAGAGGTTGATGCTGTAGCTGGTCTCGCGGAACTGACCGCTCACGGAAGTACCCTCTGCAAAGTGTGGGCTCGTGTCGAGTGGCGACCGCATGAGCAGCTTCGGGTCGTATTTCTCGCGCAGCACGCTGATCCACGATTGGCTGTGGCTGGTCCCGAGCATCTTCCCACTGTTGTCGGTCATGTAGGACCAGTGAGCGATACCCAACTGCTTCATATTGGAAAGACAGGCGGTCCGCTGTGCGGCCTTGCGTGCGTTGCCAACGGCCGGCAAGAGGATCGCGATAAGCAGCGCGATGATCGAGACGACAACCAACAGCTCGATGAGCGTAAATCCGCGGGAACGCATGGTGTAGTTCTCCTACAGCCGGCAACAACGCGGCTGTATGAACGATCGGGTCCAGTTCTGTGGCTGCATGGAGTCGGCGATCAAGCCGGCGGGGCGCGCCCACGGATGCCGGCTAGGGTCGCCAGCGATTCCAGAATGGAAGACTCGATCAGATAGGCCAGCTCGTCGAGCTCGCCTAGGTAGGGCGTGTAGAACACAACCGCGGGCGGGTCGGTCAGGTGCGATTTCAGGAAGCAGATGGCACAGTGTTTGGCCGGGTCGATCGGCCCAGGCACCTCACAGTTGTCTGGACACAACCCGCAGCAGCTTGGCTGCGGGTCACAGCAGGGCTCGGCTTGCGCGTGTTCGATTTCTGCACCCGGCAGCGTGACGATGCCACGCTTGTGACCGGGCAGTACCAGCAGCAGCCACCCCGAGAACCAGAGCAGGACCGCAAAACGCAGCGTGTTGGAACGAAAAATCGCTTGCATATCGCATGAACAGGGTAATGCTAAGGTTGACGCCTTACAACCCACCGGGTTACACCCATAACACGATGACAGAGCCTACAATCGGCGACCCGATGAATAAGCTCATTGATCAGCCCAAACACCTTTTCCCAGCCATTGATTTACGGGGCGGGCAGGTCGTCCGTCTCACGCAGGGCGACTACGACCGCCAAACGACCTATGGCGACAGCCCGCTCGCCCAGGCCCAAGTCTTTGAACAGGCCGGCAGTACCTGGCTCCATGTTGTCGACCTCGATGGTGCCCGCTCCGGCGAGATGGAGCACCTGGCACACATCTGCGCGATCTGCGATCAAACAACGCTCAAAGTCGAGGTCGGCGGGGGGGTGCGGTCAGAGAAGGCCATCGATCAGTTGCTTGATGCGGGTGTCGAGCGTGCCATCGTCGGTACCGCGGCACTGCGTGACTGGGAGTGGTTCAACACGCTTGTGCATCACGACGCCTATCGCCACCGCGTCGTGTTGGGGCTCGACGCGAAGGGCGGCATGGCTGCTGTTTCAGGCTGGGAGCAGGCGACCGACAGCAGCGCGATCGAGATCGCGAAGCAAGTAAACGGCTGGCCGCTCAGCGCGATCGTGTACACCGATATCGCGGTGGACGGGATGCTGACCGGGCCGAACCTGCAGGCCACCGCCGAGATGGCCGCGGCGACGGATGTCCCGGTCGTCGCCAGCGGGGGGGTGGGTACGCTCAACGACCTCCTAGCCCTCAAAGAGCTCGATATCCAAGGCGCGATCATCGGAAAGTCCCTCTACGAGAACCAATTCACGATCGATGAGGCGCTAGCCGCGTTTGAGTGCTAGCAATCGAAGTCATTTTTACGGGGAATCTTGATGGCAGAACACAAAGCGAAAGTTACAGGGACTTTTGAGGTAACAGGCCGAGTACCGAATCAGGATAGAGAAATTAGTGGTGAGAAAGTTGAAGATTTTTTTTACCATTATACCGGTACCGTCGGTAACCTCATTCGGCAGCTTGCACTAGCAGGTATCGCGGTGATCTGGCTGTTGCATACCAATGCGGTCGGACTCCAGGAAAAGAGTCAAGAGGATGACTCGGCGGCACGCGCTGCCGACGTTGCCTCGGACGAATCGCCAAAGAGTGATGATGATAAACAGGTTTATGATCCAGTACAGACAGAGCTTGCGCTACCGCTTAAGTGGGCTGCCTGTCTAATTATTTCAGGGCTTTTTATTGAGGCTATGCAGTATTTGATTGGCGGCTGTTTTTTTGGCAGTAAGTTTCAGAAGGGCGATGGGGGCAAGCCAATCAGTGAATTTCGATTCATCATCTGGTGCTTATTGGTTGCTGTAGTTGTAAAATCAGTGCTTGTCATTGCGGGACTAGGGGCGATCGCCTTTTCTTTAAGGGATTTGGTGGGGCTGTAAAATCCTACTTGCAGTGATTAATGAGCGATACTCTGAATTCATGAAAGCTTCGGAGGCGTTAGATGGCCGATCAAAACTACGAAGAAGAGAACCCGCTGCAGGGTTATTTCGATTGGCAGGTCACGACACTCATGCTCGCGCGTGACCTGTCGGACCCGATGCCATCGGGCAGCGACGAGGCGCATCAGCAACGCCGGCACCAGGTCGAGGAAGAGGTGCGCACGCTGACCCTTGGCGTGCTGCCCGAGCAGTTCAAGCACGACGCCACGCTCGCCTGGCCGCCCGAGTTGATGATGACGATCACGCGTGAAACGCTCAAGCATGCCGCCAAACGCGCCGGGCTCATAACAAGCTGAGGCAGGTCAGTTTTCAGGTTCGCGGACCCTCTCCGGGTGCGTCTGATAGAACCACTTGCCACGGAAATTGCCGTGGGGCCAGCCCTTGCTCACCGCTGTGGGGTGGCGGAAGTCGCCGTGGCGGACCTGGACGGTCCAGCGCACGTTCTCGCTCCGGTTCGCCCCGCTGGCGTGGATCAGCAGGTTGCTGAAGACGAGCACCTCGCCGTAGTGCAGCTCTGCCAGAGGCATCGTTGCCCGATCGACGTCAGACACATCCGCCAGGTCAAACAACCGGTTGCCGGTCACCTCGCTCGTGTCTTTGTGCCTGACCAGCACGTCGCGGATGCCTGCCTTGTGTGTTTCACCGGCATAGGAGATGCACCCCGACTGCTCGTCCACGTCCCGAAGCGGGATCCAGTAAACCAGCCCGTTCGGCGAACTCGGGTCGTACGTGTAGTCCTGGTGGAGCGGGAAAAGGTAACGCTCCTCGCCGGGGAAATCCATGCGCAAAGCCTTGTCCAAAGCGCACTGCACAAAGTCCGTCCCCATGATCCGCTTGCTGATCTCAATCAGCCAGGGATGGATCGATAGCTGGTGCAGCGAAAGAAGCCTACTTGCCGCATCAAACACCGCCCCGGCATGGCTGCGATCCATCCGCGCCAAGGCAAGCAGGCCGTCATCGAAGCCGTGATCCACCCCGGGTGTATGCGCAGCCCCGATCCCCTGGGCTCGCAGCGAAATCAACTCACTCAGTTCCGCCCGAAGCAGGCCTAACTGTGGCAGCAACTCGCGGGCATCGAGCCGCAGGTAACCGTGCTCATTGAAAAAATCCACATCAACACCACCGCTTGCTGCCTGCATGTCTGATCGCTCCAAAACGTTCTTGAGCCCCGCCTTAAAGGACCGCATACGAAAGGTTAGAGACAAACGGGAACCGCTCGATACGAAGGTTCTTTAAACCGACGACCTCATCTACCGCCTGCGTTTCGCCGGGCCAGTTCTTGTCGTAAAGCTCATCGAAACAGATGACAGCGCCCTTGGGCATCCTGGGAACGAGGTGCTCGAGGGCCGCCTTCGTCGGTGCATAAGCATCAAAATCCAGGTACAGCATCGCGACAACCAGCTGCGGGTTCTCCGCGACGTAGTGCGCGATGGTTTCCGTGGCGTCTCCCACCACCAGCTCTGCACGCGGGATGTGGCCGATCGGACGATTGAGATCGTAAAGCTCAAGGGCCTCCCGGATATCCGCCTCCGCGCCGGTCGAGAGGCCGCCTTCTTTTTTGAAGTCAACCGACTCGCTCCCTTCATCCTCGCCCGTCAGGCCGGAGAAGCCGGAAAACGTGTCAAAGCCGACGACCCGCCGCGTGTGATTGAACGGTTCGTAGATCGCGCTGAAGTTGGCCCAGGTCATCAGGCCCCCGCCGAGAAACACGCCGCACTCAACGATCGCGCCGTGGACGGACAGGGCCTGCCGAAAGATCTCGTGCTTGGCCAGATAGATGCTCTGCTCTTGGCGTGGGACAAACTTGGCGAAATGCCGGAGTTTGTCCATGGAGGTCCCAAGGCTTTTGTCGAAGTAGTCGTTCATGCGCTGGGCATACGACTGGTCGCTTGACGTGCGTGCACTCTGGTAGTGCATCGAGAAGTTTTCGGTCGTATCAGACATGGGCGTGTTCGTTTCGCTAGGCACAGGGGTCTAGGTAGATCCGTGTACACCGTGCCGTATGTTAAAGATAGCCTACCACAAGCTTTTAACCGGCTGGCAGTTGCTCCAGCATCCGCTGGATATACCGCAGCGCATTCAGGGTCAGGCGTACGGACGCGGCCTGCTGCTGATCGAATCCGGGACCGAACAACTCGTCAAGGCGATCGAGGTACCCCGCCCGCTGCTGGGTTGCCCAGCGGCGGAGCCTCTCGATCTCTTCGTGATCAACCGACGCAACCGCATGTTCCATCTCCTCCCGCACCTCCATGACCTCCATCAACAGCTCGGGCGGCAGCTTGTCACGGTCCTCCGCCAATTCGAGGCCGGATGCGGCAAGCATCGCACGGGCCCGGCTCTCCGGATCGCTGAGCACGCGGTACGCCTCGGTCAGCCTCGACATCGACTCGACCGCCTCGGCCTGCTCGATCGGATCGACAAAACGGTCCGGGTGGTGCTCGGCCGACGCCTTGAGGAAAGCGCGGCGCAGCGCAGCTTCGTCCAGCGCAAACCGGCGTTCGATGCCGAACAGTTCAAACGGGTCGTCGCTCATGGGCTGCAGTTTATGGGCCGATCAACCGCACCGCAGGCAGACGGCCTCCGCTACAATGCGGGGCCGCCGCGGGTGTGGCGAAATTGGCAGACGCGCCAGATTTAGGTTCTGGTGGGGTAAAACCCGTGTAGGTTCGAGTCCTATCACCCGCATTAAAGACGACGGCCCCTAAAAGAGCCGCTATAATCCTCGATCCACCCACGCCCGGGTGGCGGAACTGGCAGACGCGCCACGTTGAGGTCGTGGTGGAGGTAAAACTCCTTGGAGGTTCGAATCCTCTCCCGGGCATTCCTTTTATTCATTTGGCTCCATCTCCCAGCTGCGTCTCGCAAGTGATCCCTATTTCTCCCGCAGCCGCAAAACCGTGCCTGGTGGATCTCCAGGGCGGATTCAATTGAACATAACATGCATTATCGGGCTTTGGGTGTCAATTGCGCTTGTGCTTACGGGTGTGGTAAAACACGCACGTGAAAATCGCTTTCTTCAGCACGAAACCGTACGATCAGCGGTTCTTTGAGTCGGCCAACCAAGACGGCGGTCATGAACTGGCGTTCTTCGAAACGAAGCTGACCGCCAAGACCGCGGCGCTCGCGGCAGGTTTCGCTAGCGTCTGTGTGTTTGTCAACGATCCGCTGGACGGTGCGGTGCTTTCGAAGCTGTCTCAACAAGGCTGCAAGCTGATCCTGCTGCGCTGCGCCGGTTACAACAACGTTGATCTAGACGCCGCCGACTGCTTGGGGATGACCGTCTGCCGGGTGCCGATGTATTCACCGTTTGCTGTCGCCGAGCACACGGTCACGCTGATCCTTGCCATGAACCGCAAGGTCTACAAGGCGTACAACCGAGTGCGCGATGGCAACTTCGCGATCGATGGGCTCATCGGCTTCGACCTCAACGGCAAGACCATCGGCATCGTCGGCACCGGCCGGATCGGGCAGATCATGGCCAAGATCTGCATCGGCTTTGGCATGCATGTCTTGGCATACGACCTGGGCCCGAACCCCGAGTGCAAAGCCATGGGCGTGACTTACGTGCCTTTCGATGAGCTGGTCGCGAAGTCCGATATCGTCAGCCTGATGTGCCCGCTCACCCCGCAGACACACCACCTCATTTCCAGTGATATCGTCAGCCAGATGAAGCCCGGCGTGATGCTCGTCAACACCTCCCGCGGCGGCCTGATCGACGCCAAGGCCTTGATCGGCGGGCTCAAGTCCGGCCAGATCGGCTCGGTCGCGCTCGATGTCTACGAAGAGGAAGGCGATGTCTTCTTTGAAGACCTCTCAGACCAGGTCCTGCAGGACGACGTGCTCGCCAGGCTGCTGAGCTTCCCCAACGTGTTGATCACCAGCCACCAGGCCTTCTTCACCCAGGAAGCGATGCACGAGATCGCGAAGACGACACTGGCCAACGCGACGGGTTATCTAAATAAGCGTATCGACCCGGCCAACCTTGTGACGCGCTAGAGGGTGCGTTTGCGTCAGTTTTCCCGGGAGGGCGAAGCTCCTGTCGAGCCGGGAATCGTATGTGACTTGCGGCTCCGCAAGAGCCTCGCCCTCCCGTAAGATCATCGAAACCCTGGAATTTGAATATGCAAAGAGCCCCGACGATTCTCACGACCGCCCTGCTCTGTTTGCTTGCCATATGGGCCCCCCGCCCCGCCGTTGCCGAGGACAGCCGGCCCAATATCGTCCTCATCATGTGTGACGACATGGGCTTTTCTGACATCGGGTCGTATGGCGGGGAGATCGATACCTCCAACCTCGACCGCCTGGCCGAGCAAGGCATCCGCTTCCGCACGTTCTACAACAACGCGAAGTGTGAGCACACCCGCGCCTCGCTGATCACCGGGCACTGGTGGCACCACGTCGGCGCCTCCGCCTCGGTCATCTACAAGGGCAAGACCTTCGGTACGCGCCTGCGAGAGGCCGGCTACCGCACGCTGATGACCGGCAAGTGGCACGCCGGTCAGACCCCCTACCAGCGCGGCTTCGACCGGTACTTCGGCCTGACAGACGGCTGCTGCAACTTCTGGAACCCCGGCCGAGCCCGCCCCGGCGAGCCCGAGCCCGCCAAGAAACGCACCCGACGCTGGGCCAATGATGGCCAGGAGTTCAAGCCCTTCACCCCGGAAGACAAAGACTTCTACACCACCGATGTCTTCACCGACTACGCGTTGTCCTACCTCGATGAATACAAGGACGACGGCAAGCCGTTCTTCCTCTACCTCGCCTACACCGCCCCGCACTACCCGCTGCACGCATCCGAAGAAGACGTCGCCAAGTACCGCGGCAAGTACAAAGCCATCGGCTGGGACAAGCTCCGCGAAGAGCGCTTTGCCAGGCAGATCAAACTCGGCGTGCACACCCCCAATACCGCCCTGCCGCCCCGCGACGCCGGCATCCCCGCCTGGGAAGGCGTCGGCGAAAAAGACAAGGACTGGTGGGACCTCCGCATGGCGACCTACGCCGCGATGATGACCAACATGGACGAAAACATCGGGCGGGTCATCGACAAGATCAAAGCCCGAGGCGAGTATGAGAACACCGTCTTCTTCTTCCTCTCCGACAACGGCGCCGAGGCGGACAGCAAGGACCGCTCGTCGGTGAAGGGCTCGATGCCCTGGGAGGTCACCAGCTACCTGACGCAGGGCAAGCCCTGGGCCAACGCGAGCAACACGCCGTTCCGGAAGTACAAGACCACGCCTTATGAAGGCGGCACACGCACACCAATGATCGCCTGCTGGCCGGGGAAGACGCCTGCCGGCGAATGGACGGGCTACGTCGGACACCTCATCGACTTCACACCGACCTTCCTCGAACTCGCCGGCCAAGACGCCCCCGCCGCCCTGCCCGGGCAGTCATTCGCCGGCATCCTCAAAGGCGAGCCCATCGAACAGGGGCGGACCCTCTACTGGCGCTTCGGCGGCGACGCGATCCGCGACCACGACTGGAAAGCCGTCCGCGCCGGCAAGACCGGGCCCTGGCAGCTCTACAACCTTGCCAGCGACCCGACCGAGCAGCACGACATCGCCACCCAGCACCCCGACCGCGTCAAGCAGTTGGCCGAGCGGTGGGAGCAATGGTGGGCGGACAAGGGCCGCGCGGAGTAGATCGAGCCGGATCGGGTGGCCGGGGGCGAACAACATCAGCCCCCGGAACAACCCGCGTGAGATGGCGTTCAGACGACTCGTTCCGGGGGTTCGCCAAGCCTCCACCCCGGCCACCCGCCGCCAGGCGCAACGCCATCGCCAAGGCTGCCAAACCAAGGACGCCAACGAAAGCGTGGCACACTTGCGCACGTGCGCATCAACACGCCTTTCTGCGCGTAAACCCAGTGATTCAACGGTTTTTATAATCCATCCAGATCACACCAACCCCGCAAACACCCCTAAGCCGTTAAGGACGCCAAACTCTTGGCGGCCTTGAAGCCAATCGATGGCAGCCTTCCATTGCCGGGCCAGCCGCCGGTTTGGAGACCCCTGAATTCCCGTCTGGCCGATCCCTCGTGCCCGTGATCAAGCCCCCCGAGCTTGCTGCCCAAAACCACACCCTGTCTCGGCGCTTCGGTGGCGATGCGACATGAATTGGCGACTGGAAGGCCATGCGCCCCTGCCGAAAAGGCGGCCCCTGGCGGCTCTACAATCTTGCGGATGGCCGTGCTTGGCAGCACGACGTTGCTGGGCAGCACCACGACCGTGTGTCAAGCGTGTGTCAAGCAGTTGGCCAAGCAATGGCATGCCTGGCGGGCAGACAGCCGCAGCGTTGAGTAGCCCTGCCCGGCGAGGCAACTCTGCTATCTTCACGCTATGAAGCGAGTTTTTATCACCGGCGCGAACGGCTGCATCGGCTCGGCTACCTGCCGTGCCCTGCTCGACCTGGGTGTCGATGAGTTGGTGTGTTTCAGCCGGAGCGGTACGCCGCCGAACCTTTTTGGGCGTTGTGGCGATGTCTTGACAATCAAAGGCGACCTCACCAATGCCGAGCATGTCGTACTCGCTCTGGCGGACGCCAACCCGACACATATCATCCACCTCGCTGCGTACCAGACACCCGACTGCAATGCCCACCCGATGCAGGGCATGGCCGTGAATGTCGATGGCACGGCCCATGTTGTCCGCGCCGCGACCGCCCTGCCCAACCTGGAGCGCATGGTCATCGCGAGTTCCTCGGCCGTCTACGGCAAGCGTGAGCGGTACCCAGGCCCGGCCGTGACAACGAAAGACCCCCTCCTGCCCGTCAACCTCTACGGGTATTGGAAGCTTGCCAACGAAGGTGCCGCGCAGGCCTTCCACCACGAGACACAGGTCCCGGCTGTGGCCGTCCGCTTGTCCACGACCTACGGCCCGGGCCGGGACAGGGGCTACACCGCTGCCCCAACAACAGCGATGAAGCACGCCGTGGCGGGCACGAACTACCGCATCCCCTACACCGGGCGTGAGCACTACCACTATGTTGAAGATGTCGGCGCGGGATTTGCCCACGCCTGCATCGAGGCGTTCGAAGGCTACGCAACCATCAACCTCCGCGGCACGACGACCGATGTCGCCGACTTCTGCCGGCTCATTCAAACGCAGGGCTCGGCGTTGGGTTTAAGCGCAGACATCCGCGTGGCCGAAGACGCCGAGCCGATCCCTTTTGTCTGCGATCTCGACGATACGGCAACCCTGAAAGTGTTTCCAAAGATGCCCCTGACGCCATTGAGCGTCGGCGTACGTGCTTCGTTAGAGCACTTCTTAAAAGCGAATACAGCTTACTAGGCTATGTCGCAAAACGATGAGGGGGACAAAATAGAGACCGACTTGTTCGTTCCGTAAGATGCTTAGAGCATTTGGCGGAGGTTTTCTCCAGCCCCACACATGGATGCGGGGCCCGGCGTGTCGTGATTGAATCGGGCACCGGATCCACATCCGGTGCGATGAAGCATCATCATGCATGTTGCTCTAAGGCATGCCAAGGCCACCCGCCGCCAGGCGCAATGCCATCGTCAAGGCTACCAAACCAAGGACGCCAACGAAAGCGTGGCACACTTGCGCGCGTGCGCATCAACACGTCTTTCTGCGCATAAACCCAGTGATTCAGTGGTTTTTGTACTCCATCCAGATCACACCAACCCCGCAAACACCCCGAAACCGTCAAGGACGCCAGACCCCTGGCGGTCTTGCGGTCCATGCATGACGGTTTCCAGTGCCTGGCCAACAGCCGGCACAGATACCCCGTGAAAGGCGCGGTTATTGATCTGGGTCGGTCATCCGGACGTCCTTGCAGTTGTCCAGCCGGATGGGGACCGAGATCGCTTCAGGCGCCGCGCTGGGCCCGATCTCGTTGTCCTTGATGACCGCTCCAACGACATTGCGCAGGCTGATGGCGGCTGCCGATCTTGGGTCGATCGGGTTGGTGTGCCACCCGGTGATACGGTTGCCCTTGATCGTCATCTTCTGTGCCGTAGCATCGATGCCGTTGGTGTAGATATGGATCGCATCAAAGTACGTATTGGTGAACGTGTTGTTGCGGATGACGGTGTTGCGGGGCAGCGGGCCCTCGTAGAAGCTGCCGATCTCGTTTCCGAGCCTGACGCCGTTGCCGCCGACACCGGTGATCGTGTTGTTTTCGATGAGCCCGCCGCTGGCACGTGCGAGGATCGCGTGGCGGCGCTGTGGGCCGAATGTATTGCCGCGGACGACGAAGTGGTTGCCCGCGGCGTCGAGGTTGTACAGGCCGGTGAATTGGAGCTTACGCGGGCCGCCCGGGAAGAGGTTGCTGCCCTCGTGCAGCCCGAGATCTGGGATCGGCTTGTTCAAGGTCACGACCGCCCACCTGCCGCTCATGCTGCTTGGTGTCTCGTGCGGCTCGATGGCCTTTACGATCAATCCATGTGCCACCGTGCCGGGCTTCGGCCGGTAGGCCATGAGCCGGTCACCCACACGGGGCAAAAACGCGAGGTCGGCGATCATGTAGCGGTTGTCACCAAGGTCTTCGCGCACCCAGTACGGGCAGACGGAGATGTTGATGGTGTCGTCCAGCAGGCCCTCGAACATGCCGCCCTCGATGGTGGGTCCCACCGCGTTGTGCTTGCAGTGGAAGCCGTCTTTGGGTGTTGTGATCAGGTGCTTGGCCCCGGGCTTAAAAGTAATCTTCGCGTTTCTGACTGTGATTTTCCCGTGGTTATCGAACAGGCCGAAGGTCATGCCGTACTTGGCGGTATAAAAAGTGATGTCCTCCAAACGACAATGCCTGCTGCGGATCACCTTGATGTTGGCATCCGTCGGGCCGTACTTCAGCGCGAACACGAACCGATCGCCTTCTGAAAGCCCCGACGCGTGTCGGCGTGCCCTGTCCGCGAGCATGACGCGCAGCCCGCCGTCGGGTTGTTCCTCGACATCCTGGAGATGGAAGTGCATTGCTGCGGTCGGCTTACGCCTGCGTTCCTTAGGGTCGATGCAGACGCCCCAGCCCCAGCGAGGGCTGTTCTTATCGATCTCGCGGTAGACGGCGACGGGGTTGTCGTACCCCTCGTGTATCTGGAGCGTGAACGAACCCGCCGCCGTATCGACGCCCGTAATCGTGCCTTGGGTAAAAGGCAGCGGGTCACAGTCCAGCACGAAGCCGCGCACCGTGACGTCTTCACACCGGTCGAGCCGGACAAGACTGTTCCATGGGTTGTTGATCAGCTCCGCGCCATTGCCTTCGAGCGTCAACCCCTTCACGCCTTGGAGATCGATGTGGTAAGCCATCTCTGTTCTTTTGAGGCGATAGCGTTTCGGCTCGAAGACCACCTTGGCCCCGGGTGCGGCCTTGACGGCAGCCGCGATCGCGTTTCGTATCGCGGGCCCATCGTCTGTGACACCGTCACCCTTGGCCCCGAAATCCACAACGTGAAAGCGCTCCGCGGTTGCTGCCGGGATCCAGAACAGCGCTGAAAGCGTAACAGCGGCCATGCGTAACACGGCAGTCAAATTGGAACGCCGGTGCAAAGCTACAGCTCCGGGATACACTTGCAGGTTGTTTTCAAAGGCCGGTCCGCGTTGACCCATGCCGCCTCATGCTCGGCGAGCGCCGCCTTGGCTTGGGCGGTCTTGCCTTGCCTGCCGAGCGCCATCGCCAGGCCGTAGAGCGACCAGCCGTTGCCGGGCCACTTCTCCAGGTCTTCGCGATAGGCCTTCTCGGCCTCGGCATACGCGCCGGCCTGGATCAGGACCGCGCCCAGCGTGTGGCGGATCGGCTGGAGGTACAGCGGCGGCTCGCTATAGCGGGCCTTGTCTTCCAACGGGACGGCTTCTTTCAAGAGCTTGATCGCGGTGGCCCAGTCTTCTTTGTGCAGCGCGATCTCGGCGGCGATGAACTTGTCGTTCAGCTGCATGAACGGGTCCTTCTTGCGCTCCTCCAGCAGCTCCTTGAACGCGGCGTGCTCGCGTTCAGCGTTCTCGAAGTCCTTCTTCGCCGCAAAAGCGACCGCGCGGCAGACCCGCCAGACCGCGGTCGTCCGCCAGAGCATCTCGGGCGGCTGCTCCTCGGCGAGGATCCGGTCCCAGCGGCCGAAGCGCTTCATGACGTCGAACTTCGCGCACAGGGCGCGGTCGTAGCGCTTGCCCATCGTGTCGAAGAGGTCTTCGGGCAGCGACTCCCAGGAATACATCGCGCCCTTCATGGCGTCCTTCTCGCGCCCGGCCATCATCCCGGCAAAGGCGAGCATGTGCCCGTTGTGCGAGACGTAGCCATGGATGCGGAACTGCGCGGGCGACTTCTTGAGGTACCGCCGATCGGTCGCGATCGCGAGCAGGTTCTGCTCGACGGCGCGGTCCCACATCCCGACCTGCACGTAGAGGTGCGAGGG
Source organism: Planctomycetota bacterium (assembly GCA_039024275.1). GTDB lineage: Bacteria > Planctomycetota > Phycisphaerae > Phycisphaerales > Phycisphaeraceae > JAHQVV01. The sequence goes on from JBCDKD010000008.1 coordinate 73,156, forward strand.
CATGTGCACGAGGTGGCCGGAGAACGGGACGGCGGTGCTCAGCGCGTCGGCCGCTGGGATGGCCCGCTCTTTATCGTTGCTGGCTTCGACGGCGTGGATGTACAGGTGGGTGGCGCCGGGGTGTTCCGGGGCATAAGCAAGCACCGCTTCGAGCGTCTCGATGATGGTCTGCGTCTCGCCATGCGCGGGGGTGCCATCGGGCTTGAAGAGACGCCAGGGCGTCTTGACCATCATGGCGTCCGCGTAGAGCGTGCCGATATCGGGGTCGCCGGGGTGTGCCGCGAACACCTCGGCCATGGCCTTGGCAAAACTGTTTTTACGCTGGCCCCTGGCCTTGTTGATCTCGGCCCGCGCCTTCTTCTTCTCTTCTTCTGGCATGTCTTCCGGCAGCGCTGCTGCCGGCTCGCTGTAACGACTGACCGTCGCTCGGATGAGCGCTTGCTCCGCATCGGTCTCGTCATCGAGTTCGGCGAGCGCCCGCTGGATCGCTTGCCATGCAGCCGTCTCTCGCGCTGTGTTCATCCGCGACGCGTTGTAGTTTGGGCCCTGCGCGTAGGCGATGCCCCACCACGCCATCGCGCAGCCCGGGTCGTACTCGGCCGCTTTGGTGAAGGAGCGTACGGCCTCGTCGTGGTTGAAGCCGTAGATCCACTTGAGCCCTTGGTCGAAGTAGCGCTGGGCGCGAGCGGAGCCGGTCGTGACAGGCCGGGTGTACGGCCCCATGTCGGGGAAGAGCTGTGCCTTGCCACCGACACCGTAGGCCGACTGGGCGTCGGGCCGGACGATCGGCTCATCGGTCGTTGCGCAGCCAGCAAGGAGGAGCAGGCAGGCGGTGAGTGTGAAGAGCTTGGCTACGGGTCGGGTCATGGGTGTCTGATCCGTTGAGTGGGTTGGGTTTGTCTTACGGACGCCCCGGCATGCCGGATCATACTTTGACGCGATCGGGCACGAAAAAACCGCACCACGGCTGGTGTGCCGCGGCGCGGTTTGGACGTGGCCAGACCCGGACTTGAACCGGGGACACCGGCATTTTCAATGCCGTGCTCTACCAACTGAGCTATCTGGCCTGCGGACCGATGGCTCGCCACCGGCCGGACCGGGGAGTGTAGCAGACAGGGCCGACGACGCAACTTTTCTGAGCCGCGTTGCGGTGCCGGGATGCGGGCGCCTGATTTTTGCACGCCTGGTGTGGCAGGCGTCGCGGAACGCTGCGATAATGTTGGCATGAACGCGCTTACCACCCTTCAGATTGCTTTGGCCCAAGCGGCGCCTGCAAGCGCCCCGCCTGCCGCACCGGGCGACGAGACCCAGTGGATGGTCTGGGCGATCATCGCGTTCGGCATCGCGCTCACCCTGCTGGTGCTCGAGGCCTTTGTCCCGTCCGGCGGGGTGCTCTCGCTGTGCGCGATCGGCTGCGTGGTGGCGGGCATCTTCATGTTTTTCAGGTTTGATACCATGTGGGGGATGGTGTCGATCGCGGTGACGCTTGCGGCGGCACCGTTCGTGCTGGCCGCTTTTTTGTGGTTCCTCCCCAACTCGCCGTTCGGGCGTGCCATCACGCTGGACGCCGAGCAGCAGCTGGTCAACACAGACCACCGTGCTGGCGATACCGACGGCTCGATCAGCGTTGGCCTGGAGGGCGAGGCGATCACCGAACTCCGCCCGGTGGGCGCCTGCCGGCTGGATGGGCAGCGCATCGACTGCATCGCTCAGGCGGGCGTGATCGAGAAAGGCACGAAGGTTCGTGTGGTCGGGGTTGAAGGGACGAGTATCAAGGTCAAGGCGATTTGAATAGCCGAAGCACACCGCCGTATGCAGCAAGCCAAGCAGGTGGTTGTCTGCGAAACGGGGGTGATCAGCCGCCCATGGCTTCGACACGCTCCTTGGGCGACAGCATCTTGGTGATACGTACGCCGAAGTTCTCTCCGACCTTGATGGCTTCACCCGTACCGACCTCTTTGTTGTTGATCAGGATCTCGAGGGGCTCTTCAGCAGACTTGGTGAGCTCGACAATGGAGCCGGGCCCGAAGCCGAGCACGGTTTCGAGCGAGGTCCGCTGCGAGCCGACGGTCACGATGAGCGGGACCTTGAGCTTCAGGATGGTATCGAGGTCGGTCGACATAGCACGATTATCGGTGCGCGCGGCGGGCGGGCGTTAAGAACGGCTCATTGAGCCCGAGCCGTGGTACCTCCCGCTTGTACAAACGCGGCCTCCGCAACGTCGACCGCCTTGGCCAGCGCCGCCGCCTTGTTGACCGTCTCTTCGTGTTCGAGCTGGGGGTCGGAGTCTGCAACAATCCCGGCCCCGGCCTGGATGTCCACCTGCCAGCCGCCCTGCTCCCGGGGCATCACGACCATCGTCCGAAGCGCGATCGCCATGTCCATATTCCCCGCCAGGTCCGCGTAGCCGACCGCGCCCGCGTACGGCCCCCGCTTCACCGGCTCCAACTCATCGATGATCTGCATCGCCCGGACTTTCGGGGCACCGCTCACGGTGCCGACGGGCAGCGTGTGACGCAGCGCGTCCCAGCAGGACATGCCGTCCTGTAGCCGCCCGGTCACGGTCGAGCTCAGGTGCATCACGTGGCTGTACTTCTCGACGATCAGCACCTCGGGCAGCTCGATCGAGCCGGGCCGCGCAACGCGACCGACATCGTTCCGGCCCAGGTCCACCAGCATGACATGCTCGGCGACATCCTTCGGATCGCTGCGGAGTTCGGCCTCCAGTACACCGTCTCGCTCTTCGGTCCTGCCCCGTTTACGCGTGCCTGCCAGCGGGCGGTTGACGACCTCGCCGTCTTTGACCCGGCAGAGGATCTCCGGGCTGGACGCGACCAGCACCCCGCCTTCGATCTGGATATAGAACATGTAAGGCGACGGGTTGATCACCCGCAACGCACGGTAGATGTCGAACGGGTCCGCCATGGTTTCCACGCGGAACCGCTGGCTGGGAACGACCTGGAAGATATCGCCGGCGGCGATGTACGCCTTGGCTTTCAGGACCGCCTGTTGGTAGCCGCCCTCGCCCATGCTTGAATCACGGAGTACCCTCGGCGGTGAGGCGAGGTCGATGTGCCCGGGCGACAGCGGGCCGTCCGCCGCGGCGTTGATGGTCGGCGCGGTCAATCGCTCCACCATCTTGTCGAGCCTGGCATTCGCGGCGGCGTACAACGCGGAAGGACTCACCCCGCCGTTGGACTCGGCGTGGGTAATCACAAGCACGCACTTCTGCACGTGATCAAAGGCCACCGTGTCGTGGTACAACTGCATGTGCAGGTCTGGCAGCCCGCGGTCGTCGTTTGGCGGGCTGCGGAGCTGATCGCCTTCGAGATAGCGGATGGTGTCGTAGCCCGCGTGGCCTACCCAGCCGCCTGTGAAGTCGGGCAGGCCCTCAATTCTTGCAACAGGCAGATTATTTGACAGGTCCTGAACAACCTTAAGCGGGTCATCGCTGGTTAAAGGCTCGCCTTGCGTCTTGCCGCCAGCGTGGACTTCGACCTTGCTGCCGTAGGCGATGACCTCCATCTCGGGCTGGGCCCCGAGGAAGCTGTACCGTGCAGCACGGTCGCCCCCTTCGACGGATTCGAGAAGGAAGCTCGGAGCCATGCGGTCGTCGCCGCTCACGAGCCGGCGGTAAGCAAGCACGGGTGTCAGCGCGTCGGCAAACAGTCGGCGGTAGACAGGGATGAGCACCGGGCTTTCGGCCGATTGGGCGATGTTGTTAAATGTTTCGGCGTCGGGGATAGCGTGCATGGTGGATTCGTCGGTTCAGGGGTGCAGAGCAATCGAATGGCACAGGCGGGCTCAGGCTTGCCAGCCCTACCACCACCGTCCGGTCTGTCGCGTAGATCGTTGCATCGCTCGCTGTCCCGGCCATCGCCAACAAGCTATGTTATACCCGATCAGGCAACCGCCCTCGGACGACTCCCCGGTCAAGGCAGGCCCATGAACGCGCAGACCTTCTTCGAGCACCACGGCATCGACGCCAACCCCTTCGCCGCCGAAGAAGCACGGCTCGACCCGATCTTCGACCGCCTGCCCGGCGGGGCAACCGACCACCCCGACTTCGCCAAGATCATGGGCCGCATCGACCAGCCGGCCACCGCCGTCGTCTTCGGCGAGAAGGGGTCGGGCAAGACCGCGATCCGGCTCATGCTCGGCCGAAAGATCAACGAGCACAATGCCAAGCAGGGAAACAAGCCGGTCCTCGTCGTGGCCTACGACGACCTGAACCCGGTGCTCGACAAGCTGCTCTCAGCGAAGCGGCAAAAAGCCGAGTCCATGCTCGATAAGTTCCGGCTCGAAGACCACCAGGACGCAATCCTCGCCCGCGCGGTGACCAAGCTGGTTACGGGGATGCTTGGTGAGAAGGACCACGCGCCCGAACCGGTGCCAAAGATCGATATGTCTCGCAAAGCGATCAAGAACCTGTCCAAGCAGACCCGCGTCGATCTCGCCGTGCTTGCCGCGCTTTACGACGAACCGGCCAGCGGCTCTGCTTTGCCGCGCTTCGAGAAGCTTAAGAAGAAGCTGCGCATCGGCTGGCACCTGCCGCAGTGGTGGGTGCTGACCAAAGCCATCGTCTGTTCGGCAGCGAGCGCAGCGCTCTACACCATGCAGCGCATCATGAGCGACGATCCCGCGTGGCTCTTGCCCGCACTGATCGCCTGTCTCGTCTGCTCGGTTGGGCTCTGGGGGGTCTTCCTCGCCCGCCAGTTCAAGCTGTGGTCGCTGGCTCGCCGGGCGACAAACGAGATGCCCGCGGTCAGCCGGGGCTCGGATGTGCTCCGCAAAATGCTTGAGCAGTTCCGCTTCGGCCAACTCGCCAGCCAGCCCATCCCAACCCCGCCTAAGGGCGGCACCGAACTCGGCGACACGCGGTACCGACTCACCCGGCGTTTCGTTTCCGCGCTGCGTGAGATGGGCTTCGCGGGGGTGGTCGTCTTTATTGACAGGCTCGACGAACCGACACTCGTCCACGGCGATGCGCAGAAGATGAAGTCGATCGCCTGGCCGATGTTCGACAACAAGTTCCTCAAGCAGGAGCAGATCGGCATGAAACTCCTGCTGCCACTTGAGCTGCGCTACGAGCTCGCGCGTGAATCGGCGTCTTTCTTCCAAGAGGCGAGGCTGGACAAGCAGAACCTCGTTGATCAACTGACGTGGTCCGGCGCCACGCTCTACGACCTGTGCAACAAACGCCTGGCCGCTTGCTATACCGGCCAGGGCGAGCCCGCGACGCTCAAGTCGATCTTCGCGGAAGACGTCAGTCGGGAGATGCTCATCGACGCGTTGGACCAGATGCACCAGCCCCGCGACGCGTTCAAATTCCTCTATGCGGCGCTGCAGGAGCACTGCCGGCTGGTCGCGGATGACGAAAAAAACTACAAGATCGCTCGGTTGACGCTTGAAACGGTGCGCAGGGACCAGGCGAAACGTGTGCAGGAACTCTACCGTGGACGGGGCCCTGCGTGAGCGCAAGGACGTTTTTTATCGAGACCTTGCGGGTTCGCCTGCCTATTCGGTTGGCGGTGCAGGCTAGGTGCTCACCGCTTAGGCAGATTCCTGCCTGTAAGAAGTGTGCCGGCCCCGCGTCCTCAGGACTCGCAAGTGCTTTTTCCCCGTTTTTTGGCCCCACGCCCAGACTTTTCACGATAAACTAATCATGCTAAATTTCAGGCATAGGCCTTGCACTGATGTTCAGTCTTGACTCATGCCATTTGGATCCAGACTTCTACCCCCTCCAAGGAGACCTAGTCTTGAATAGCCCGAAACTCACCCGTCTGTTTACGACCGCCGCTGTTGTTGGCGCCCTTTCTGTCCCAGCCCTGGCTGATGGCCATGAAGAAGAAGGCATCTTTATCCCCGGTGCCTCCGCCGAAGTCACGCTCGACTACGTGACCCAGTACTTCTTCCGCGGCTACGAGCAGTCCAACACCGACACCGGTGGCTCGCTCCAGCCCGGTGCGTCGCTCACCCTCGACGTGGTCGAAGACGTCACCGCAACCATCGGTGTTTGGAGCGCGTTTGAGTTCGACGCACCTGCGGCTAACGCCAACCCCAGCGCGTTCTATGAGCAGGATGTCTACGCCAGCCTGGACACCACGATGGGTGATTTCAGCATGGGCGCGGGTTTGACCTACTTCACTTACCCCGGCCCAGGTGGTAACGACGTCCTCGAAGCGTTTGCCTACCTCGGCTACGACGACTCGGACCTGCTCGGCGACTTCGCCTTCGCTCCGTACATCCTGATCGCGACCGAGCTGAACAACTCGAACGTCAACTTCGGCGCCCCGCAGCCCGGCAAAGAAGCGACCTACCTCGAAGTCGGCGGCGAGTTCGGCATCCCGACCGAAGGCACCGCGATCGAAGCCTGGTCCTGGTCCGTGCCGTTTGCTTTCGGCCTGTCGCTTGACGACTACTACAACGACGCTTCCGGCGCTGAAGAGTTCTTCGGCTACGCCAGCGTCGGCCTGTCTGGCTCCATCGCGATGAGCGAGCTCATCGGTACCGACGAGTGGGTCGGTGCTTGGGACCTCTCCGTTGGCATCACCGTCCTGTTCCTGAACAGCGACGTCGCGATGACCGACAACACCGCCGATGAAAGCGACAACGTCCAGCTGATCGGTACTGTTGGCATCAGCCGCTCCTGGTAAGACCTGCCAGCGGCACGCCAGCACCAAGTCGGCCGCCCCTTAGTTCTCATAAACTAGCCGACTAAATGCGTCTTCATAAAACCCACACGCTCACGCGTGTGGGTTTTTTTTACAGGCACAGCACACGCGCATTACCATTAAATTTTGAGCCATAGTCGGGCATTTTCCACGATAAACTTCCGGGGCCCTATACCAAAAAAGCATATGGCCTTAATCCAAATACATCGAGTTGTCGGACTAAGGTAAACCCGTACAAGGAGTCAATAATGAAAATATCGAATCCGAAATGGAATCAGTTTGAACCTGTCGCAATCCTGGGCGCGCTGCTCATCCTGAGTGTTGTACTCATCGCGATCAGCGCAATGGTTTTGCTTGTGCTTCAGGGCAACCCTGAACTGCTGGACAAGGTGCTTAGCGCTTTCGCTCCTCACAGCGAATCCATTCGTAGCGGTGCGGTATTGATCTCCTACATCGCGACTTGATCGAGCGCTTCGATCAGCTGGGACACCTCGTCGCCGGTCGTGAAGGCCCCCGGGCTCACCCGGATCGACCCGGTCGGGAAGGTGTCAAACCGCTTGTGGGCGTACGGCGAGCAGTGCAGGCCCGGGCGGACCGCGATCTCGAAGCTGTCATCGAGGATCGAGCCGATGTCCGGCGCGTCCATCTCGTTGACATTGAACGTCACGGTCCCGACACGGGACTTCGCATCGGTGCTGCCGTACAGCTCGAACCGCCCGTCGCCGGAGACGAAGTCGATGAGCTGCTGGACCAGCGCCTGCTCGTGGGCCAGCGTGTCGGCCAGCGGCGTCTTGTTGACGAAATCGACCCCCGCCTCAAGCCCGGCGATCCCGACGGTGTTCGGCGTGCCGCCCTCCAGGTAGTAGGGGTACAGCGCGGGCTGTGTCGGCGTGGAAGAGTCGCCGCCCGTGCCGCCCTCGCGGAACGGGACGAGCCGGCCCGTCGAGCAGTCCACCTGCTCGGAGGGCTCGGGCACCCGTTCGCCGACGTAGAGCGCCCCGGTCCCGGTTGGGCCGAGCAGCGACTTGTGGCCCGGGAACGCGAGCAGGTCGATCTTCATCGCGTCGAGATCGATCGGGTACACGCCGATGGTCTGCGCCGCGTCGAGGCAGAAGAGCACGCCGGCTTCGCGCGCGACCGCGCCGACGGCCGCGGCGTCCTGGATCGTGCCGATCACATTGCTGGCGTGGGTCATCACGATCAGCCTGGTCTGCGGCGTGAGCGCGGCCTTGATATCCGCTGGGTCGACCAAGCCATGGTCGTCGCAATCGACGCGCGTCAGGTCGATCCTGCCCGCCTCGAACATCGCCTGTAATGGGCGGCTGACCGAGTTGTGCTCAAGCACGGTCGTGATCACGTGCGGCTTGGCGGCGTTATTGAGGATGCACTCGTTGATCACGCCTTTGATTGCGATATTGAGCGCGTCGGTGCCGTTGAGCGTAAAGACCATGCGCTCATGGGTGGGTGCATTGACAAGGCGGGTGAGCTTGAGCCGGACGCGGTCGAGCATCTCTTCGGCGGCGACGGCCATACGGTGCCCGGCCCGGCCGGGGTTGGCCGCGTCCTTGGCGATGAAGTCGGCGGCGGCCTGCCCGACACCCGGGGCCTTGGGGAAACTGGTTGCTGCGTTGTCGAGGTAGATCATTTTGCTGTGGGGATCGGGAGGAAGGAGACGGGCGGCAGATCCATCACTCGGCGCCACGCGCTGAGCTGCCCTAAGTGCAGCGTCTCGTGCCAAATCATCAGGTTAGCAATGACCGCGGATGACGTCGGCAGCCAACTGCGCCACCGCTCGAGCGGGACCGGGCGATCGAAGACGGCGGGCCCTTGTTCACGCAATCGTTCGGCGATCATTTGATGCCCAGAAGTAAATGCTTCGCGGAGATCATCCGGTGACGCGTACCGGCTGGCATCAGGCACCGGTTTGGACTTCATGCCGAACTCTTCATCAGCAGGATCCTCAAGCGGTCGTCCGCGGATGATTACATCAAGAACACGGTGGTAGGTGTTGAGGTGGCTGAGCACCCAGGCCGCGTGATTCATCTCACCCAGCGGCTGCTCAACGAACTGGGTTGCAGATAAGCCATCTGTCAGTTTGATGCCGTACTCGCCATTGCGTTCCCAGAACATCAGGATGGTTTCGATGTCATTCATGAAGGCCTGTGATCAAAACAGCGGCGGACGCCCTTGTACACGCCGCCAGGTCGAGAGCTGGCCCAGATGAATCGCGTCGTGGCTGGCCAGGACGAAGCCTAAGAAGTCTTCGATGGTGGGCAGCGCTTGTGCGATCTGCTCGTTAGGGTTGGGCTGACTCAACTGCTCGGCAGATACTGCCGGTGCAATGGCCGCCAGGTCCGCGTGGCCCTGCCGCCAGGTATTCTTCAACTCGTCCCAGGCCGGATACCTCTCTCGATCGGCATCGCCTGCGGGTTTGCTACCGCCCCCAAACAACGGCTGCCAGGCATCGGTATCGACCCTTGAGTCGCCGCCGCACATCCCGAGGATACGGTTGGCGACAAAGCCCAGGTGCCCGATGATCCAAGCCGGGCTCACCCCGCCTTCGCAGATCAGTTTATAGGCATCGTCGTCGGCGATGTCGGCAAGCAGCATCTCGCCGTAGCCGAGTAGGAACTGATAGATCTTGACTTCTTGTTCGAGTGCCATGCTTGCTTCCTTTGATGGTGGTTTATGCGCCGACGTACTTGCCGTACACGCTCTTGGCGACGCTCGCCTTCTGCGTGCCTTTCACGATAGCACGCCCGTCGGTGAAGAGCGTCAACTCGTAGGGCTCGCCGTTGTCGACGATCTCTGCGCGGAGCATGAACTTGTTGGCCTTGACCGTGCCGTGCTGTTCGAGCCGGCCGGCGATCTCGTCGAAGTCCAGCTTCTGCCCGTCGCCCAGCTTCTGGCTGATCTGCACCGCGTTGCGTCCGCACAGCGTCGTTGTCCCGGCGGCGAACTTGCCATCCAGAAACTCGAAGTTGCGGTGCTTGCAGCACAGGCAGTCGCTAACGTCGTACGCCCGGGCGACCTTGAAGTGCCGGGTTGTGTTCGCCCAGAGGTCCAGCGTGATCATGGTCGGGTTCACCGCGTCCAGGTTCCCGGTGAGGATCTTGATCGCTTCGAGGACCTCGTAGTTCGCGATGATCGATACGGCCGGGCCGATCACCCCGGCGGTGTCACAGGTCGGGTTCAGGCCCGGGGGCGGGGCCTGCTCGAAGATACACCGCAGGCAAGGGGTGGCTTTGCCTGCTTTTTCCCACGCGGTTTGGCCATCTCCACCGGGGGCGACCGTGTGTGGGAGGATCGGGTAGCTCGCGCCAACGGTGCCGACCGCCCCGCCGTAGACATACGGGATACCGTGCTTGACCGCGCAGTCGTTGGCGAGGTAGCGGGTCTCGAAGTTGTCGACGCCGTCGATGATGATGTCGACCTTCTTGCCCGCGGGCGAGTCGGCGGCAACCGAGCCATCCGGCTTCACGCCGCACAGCCACTCGATGTTGGTGTGGTTGACGTCGTCGACCACGGCGGACACCTTCACCTGCGAATTGATCGAGGCGAGCTTGGCCTTGGCGGCCTCGGCCTTAGGGATCGCGTTGGCGACGTCGTTCTCGTCGAACAGCACTTGACGCTGCAGGTTGGTCAGCTCGATAAAGTCACGGTCGACGATGACGAGGTGGCCGACACCGGCCCGGGCGAGCATGTTGGCGATCACCGTCCCCAGCGCACCGCAGCCGACGACCAGGGCGGTTGCGTTGAGCAGTTTCTGCTGGCCCTCTTCGCCGAAGCCGGGCAGCAGCATCTGCCGGTGGTACCGGGCCAAGTCCGATGTTCGATCTGCGATGTTCGATGTTTCAAGCGTTGTCATTCCAAACCTCGATTGCAGGTGGGGTGGGCATCCTGCCCGCCGTTAGGCCGCAGGCCTAATCGGTTTTTGTCTCAACGATTTGCGGCTCCGCCGCGACGGCAGGCTGGAAGCCTACCCCACCGACTCATTCACTCAGCCCGCGACGAGCGAGCCGCCTTCCACCGGATCGACCTTGACCCCGCTGTCGCTGAGGTGGTCCAGGGCCGATTGGATATCGTCTTCTTCGCCCTCAAAGAGCACGGCCATGATGCCGATGTCTTCCTGAACGCTGGCCTGGCGGATATCAAACACCACTTCGGGGAACTTCTGGGACATCTCCCAGAGCCGGGGCTGCTGCTGAGCGCCGCCTTCAAAGGTCAACCAACACTTCCGCTTGATCGTAGGCATGACATACTCCTGTGCAAAAGGTGAAGAGACTCAACGCACTCGGCACACGGCCGAGAAGAAAGGCAAAACGTTTTCTCTCCTGGTTGATTGCTAAGCCGCAAGCGGCTGTCGCAGACTTCCGGGGCTTACCCCCCCGCGATCGCGAGGATGATATCGACCTGGTCCCGCTCGGTAACCTTGGTGTCCAGGTTCTCGAGGAAGCGGATGTCTTCTTCGTTCACGTAGACATTGATCGAGCGGTTCATCTGACCGTCCCCGTTGGGGAACATCTTCTCGATGAGCGAGGGGTATTGGCCCTTGAGAGCGTCGAGCACCGAGCCGATGGTTTCGCCTTGGGCGGTAACTTCTTCGTTGCCTTCGACCTGAGGCCGAAGCGCTGCGGGGATGGTGACGGTGACGGTGTCGGGCATCGTGATTCTCCGGGCGGGGTGAACCGCTTGTAAAGCATTTTAGCGTAGGTAGGACAGGCATTCACGCCTGTCGGTTCGGCGGAGCCGAAACGGTGGATAAATAAGGCCTGCGGCCTTTTGACAGGCAGGAATGCCTGTCCTAATGGATCATTGCCGGCTCATCGGCTTCGTGCATGGCCTGCATCATCGCGTCGAAGTCGCCGATCTTCGCGGGGATCGGCTCGACGTGCTCGAACTGGCCGTCCATCGCTTCAATGGTCTTGAGGCCGTTGCCCGTGATACAGACGCAGATCGGCTCGTTGCGTGGGATCTTGCCCTCTTCGATCAGCTTGATCGCGCAGGCCATCGTCGCCCCGCCGGCGGGCTCGGTGAAGATCCCCTCGGTCTCGGCGAGCAGCCGGATCGCCGCGAGGTTCTCTTTGTCCGTCGCCGAGGTGGCGTAGCCGCCGGACTCCTTGATGTGCTTGATGACGTAGTAGCCATCAGCCGGGTTGCCGATCGCGATTGATTTGGCGATGGTGTCCGGCTTCTGCGGGTGGAACAGCTCGTCTCCAGCACGCACCGCCTTGGCGATCGGGTTGCAGCCCTCGGCCTGGGCGCCGTACATGGCGGGCTTGTTGTCTTCCACCAGGCCCAGTTCAATGAACTCCTGATACGCCTTGTAGATCTTGGGCAGGATCGTCCCGCCGGCGACGGGGACGACCGTGTGCTTTGGCAGCTGCCAGCCGAGCTGCTCGGCGATCTCAAAGCCGTGCGTCTTCGCACCCTCGGTATAGAACGGGCGCAAGTTCACGTTCACAATCGCCCAGCCGTACTTGTCCGCGATCTGCGCGCAGAGGCGGTTGACGTCGTCGTAGTTGCCTTTGATCTTGACGAGTTGAGGGCCGAAGCTACGCGTCGCAACAATCTTGCCTTCTTCCAGGTCGTGCGGGACCATGACGAACGACTCGAGCCCCGCGATCGCGGCATGCGCGGCGACGGAATGTGCCAAGTTGCCGGTGGATGCGCAGCCGACGGTGTCAAAGCCGAACTCGATCGCCTTGGTGACTGCGACTGAGACGACGCGGTCCTTGTAGGAGTAGCTGGGGTAGTTGCAAGAGTCGTCTTTAATGTACAGTTCATCGACGCCGAGTTGTTTGGCGAGGTTGTCGGCTCTGACCAGCGGGGTCATGCCGGAGTGGAAGCCGGTCTTCGGCTCGCCTTCGATGGGCAAGAGGTCCTTGTACCGCCAGAGCGACTTGGGCCCGGCCTCAATCGATGCGCGAGTGACCTTGCCCTTCATCGCGGCATAGTCGTACTGCACCTCGACGGGCGAGAAGTCGACATCGCAGATGGTGCGCGGCTCGATGGGGTACTCGGCACCGCATTCTTTGGCTTTCAATGACTTGACGTAGCTCATGGCTTTATCCCGTTTGCTTTTCCGGGAGGGGGGGGGGGCCGCCCCCCCCCCGGCGGGCGGGGGCGACCCGCCCCGGGCGGGGCCCCCCCCCCCCCCCCCCC
>JBCDKD010000009.1:0-83595 GCA_039024275.1 Planctomycetota bacterium
AACGCGTCAGTTCCAGGCCGTGACTCCAGTCGGCCTACGGCCTCCTTGCGTCCCAGCCTGGAACTGCTTTACCATCTTGACCAACTCATTCACCCCGCCAGACTAACGCAGGTACTGGGCCAGATTGAGTAACTCGACCACGTTCGGCAATAGATAAACCGCCACGCGCGGGGTGTAGCTCAGCTTGGTAGAGCGCTACGTTCGGGACGTAGAGGCCGCAGGTTCAAATCCTGTCACCCCGACTAATAAGCCCTTAAAACACTATGTTTTAAGGGTTTTTTCGATGATCGTGCCGTATCCCCTTTAAAAGTGTATCCCTTTTCGTATCCCTTTTTGTGTGACGGAAACTGCATCCATGTTGGCAGCAGTTCCTGATCCGTGAGAAGCACCCCTGGCTACGAAGGGGAGTCGTGCTGAGATCGATCGGCTACATGACCAGAGGCTGGATGCCGCAGAGATCGGGGAGTTGGTGGGAGTTCCCGTTCGACTGCTAGATGAAATAAGTAGTGTTACGGTCTGAGTCACATTGAAGAATAAGATGTAACACGATTGGTCACTTTTTCTAGGCTGCTGTTTCACGTCAAGTCACATCGCACCTTCTGAAATCTTGATTCTGAGCGAGATAGACCACATTGGCAGCCCCTACGACCTTTACGGGAGTCAACGTTATGCTCGTCGTCCGCCTAACGGCGGGACGCCTCGCGATAGACCAGGTGGTGGGACTAAGGCAAGTTGTTCTCCTTCGCATAGTCATTTAGCGCATTCCAGAAATCCGGGTTTGAAACATCGCCCTTACTATGCCGCCGAACGCGGTGCCTTGTACAGGTCTCGCCATGGAAGTCCGTCAAAGCCTTGGCCAGAGTTGTCTGATTCAGTTCATGCCGTTCCATCCACAGATTTAGTTGTGTTGGGTTGCTGATGATGTTCGAAAACGCCGGGAGGGTCTCTACAGGTCCGATGTCGCCGGGTATCGCTGGTATCCATCTGAACCCGAGCCGACGGCTGAAAAAGTATCGCCAACGTACGAGCCAGTCTGCCGGGGCGTAGATGCGCATCGTGCACTGGTTTAACCAGGCTCGCCGGCTCGGTTCCTTGGTGATCTTGATCATCTCGTTAAGGCTACGCCATTGGTTATTTGGCTTTTTAGGGTTGTATCCGACTACGACCAGATCGAGGTCGTAGGACAGACGCCTGAGATGACGCAGTACCCTTCTCATAAAGGGCCAGTATTCGGAGTGTGTTTTCTCGTACATCGCGTGACCAGTCAATCGAAAAATCCAGCCACGATTTGACCGACCGACGATCATGTATCCGCGGCCAACTCTCGTTTTCTTGCCATTGCCGCCAAATGTCACATACCGGCCCTTAGGCGATAGGTATGGGCAGCACACTGGTTCTGCACCGGCCCCGGCGACCATGTTCCCTTTGATCACCAGGCCGCCGGCTTCCTCAAGATCATTCTCATTTTGCGTGCGGGCCAGTTCTCGAACCAGCCCAAGTAAGGCACGGGTTCCATCAGGCCCCCACTTGATCTTGGGGCTCTGCCCGAACAGCAGGGCGGGCCAATAGATCGGAGCGATCCGGCTCTCACGAAGCATCTGGGCTTTGATCTGCTTCTTGTTAGGAGCGTCAACGTTGATCTTTCGGTCTGGGTCGACCCCGTTACCGTCGGTGATGACAACCCCCTGTGCCGTTGGCGTCGAGGTCGCAAATTGCTCAAGGACACCATAGGTCTCCTGGGAGCACCGATAGTGGCTGTGCGAAGATGCAAGGCCGTGAAGTAGGCACGTGTCGGGGTGGCAGGGTCTCTGATCGAGACTTCTATGAGGCAGCAGCTTAGTTAGGGCAGGCCGCCAGTTCTTTGGGTACTTGCCTCCCCACCAGCACTGACGAAATAGAGTCTCAGGTATTTGAAAGTCAGCCTGTCTCACCGTCAGCAGACAGAAGTAGTTCACCCATTCGTCCCACGAAATTTGCCTAAATGCGTCCCCGGGCGCTAGAACACGGTCGGTACCGGCCAGGCCGAAGTTGGGCACGTGTCCGATACAACTAGGACCATCCAGCGGCTTCCACCCTGTGTAGCGACTCGCGGGTCCATCCGCTTGTTGCCTGAGGCGTCCGCGTTCTTGCTCAGTGTCCTCGTTGGCGCTGTTGAGCTTGTGAGTCAACTGGTTGTATGACCAGGGTGGGAGGCATCGCGTGTTGTACTCCAGCATGATGGGCATCGCCTGCTCGACCGTGAGATCAAAGCCAATAATGAGTTTGCATGCGACAGCGTAGGTTTGATTGTGCCCGCGTTTCTTCGAGACCGCTTCGGGCATCGTGGCGACGTACCTCCTGGCCGCGGCGATGACCTTGGGCGCGACTGTGCTCGTCCCCGTGTTTGATACCGTGATCGTCTCAACGGGAGGCTGAGGTAGCCATGCTGCGACGCTCTCTAGCTGCTCGCGTGTAACCGGCAGCAGTCCGACGGGTGGGTAGTCCAAAATCTGGCAAAGGCGGTGCACGCGGCCGTCGTCAGGATACTCGTGGCCTTTGCGGTTCATCGTGCCGGGCAGACGCATCAGGCGAGGCAGATCGGCCGTCGTCGTGTCTACCCCGGCAGCGTCCGTGTTGAACCTAGACGCCAATGCCTTTAAGACACGAGACACCAGCTTGTCACCCGGGCTGGGCGGCAGGTCAATCCGGAATATCGCATAGAAACCATTCCCCGAATCGATGATGGCGGGATCTGGCCACCCAGCCGTCCGGACCTCCGCCAGCAGGTTGTTTAGAAGTTGGTAGGCTGATTTCCTTTCCTCGTCAGTAGCCGGCTGTCCAATCGGTCGATCCGGATCGACGTCGATCATGAGAAGTCGACGATCGAGTACATTCTGCGAACTGACACGCTTGCCGCACCGTTTAGGTTTATCGCCGACCGTACCGAGGTTCTTGGGGTCTACGGAGTTCAGCGAGTGGTAGACGCCGCTTGAGCTTGGGCTGCATTGCTTCGCATCACGTGCCATGGTGCCAAGCCGGCGGCGGTCATACCAGCCGACCAAATTTTGAGTCTTACCTGATTCGGTCGAGTAGTCCTTGATCCATAGCTCGGTTACCTGATCGCCAGCATTGATCTCTCGAAGCCAGAAGATGGTTTGCAGGCTGGGGTCTTGCGGTAGATCATCGGGATAGGCGTGCGCGGCATTGTCGTACTTACTCGCTGATCGTGGTGTCAGGATTCTCATGGCTTCTGTCATGCAATGCTCGTACTGGCTTAGCTCTGCGCAGCATCCATTTTACCCTGATCTCTATGGGGATCGATCGGCTCGCTGTGTGTATCGATTGACCTCAAAAGTAGAATTGAAGCAGGCTATATGACCTCCGATTCATCCATCAGCGAGTCCAGCAGCAGATTGGTTTCAAAGTTACTTCAATTGATGCGCTTCTCGTGTGGATACCAAGCTCTCGTGTTGTTGTCGAATCTAGGTATTTGAATGGTGTAATGGCTCACGCAGGGTAGTTGTCGTAAGAACCAACAAGACCTAGGTCCAAAGCGCCACGCCTGCATCATTCCATAAGCTTAAGCTCGGAATTTCGCGTGAGCACAGAGCTAGGCGGTCGGCTCATGCAGGTTTATGTCGCTCAGCATGGCTTTGTTGCGCATGTTTTTCTGGCCAAACCCGGATTACAGTCCAAAATGCTTGATTGCCAGCGAGATGAGCTTCAGAATTGCCTGGTGGGGTTAGGCCGCTGCAACATGTCCGTTCCGAGTGTGTAGCTGAGTGCCTGACAACCACGCTTATTTGACGGGCCTAGGAGTCTTTCTACCGCATAGCAACAGCGGGGATATAGCGTTCGTTACCGCCGTGTAGTTTGGCTTATCACCCCCTGGTGAAATCACACTTGCTTACACCACTTGCCCCCTTATATGGTGCCTACCTATTGGCAGTGAAGGTACTCCAGCCATGCTGGAGAGTTGTAGGCTTTGATCTGCGTGAATCAGGCCTTGTCGTCAGCAAAGTGAGGCGGCAAATTTACCCCTGTTTGCAAGTGGTGCAATCACTGTCAGGGCACCGGAACCGCTGCTCATCGAAATCATACTGGTAGCCTGTATCCCCTTCGAAGACCGGGATACCACAAAATGAGAGTCCCTTTACAAACTTTCCATCTATGGATTCGAGTCGTGCCTTAGGATGGCGTGACAGGAAGTCTGCAACAGCTGCTTGGAGAGTCTGGTCCCGATATTCTTGGGAAACTGTTTGTTGGGGTATTGTTCCTTGAATATTCATGTCTGTGTCCAAAAGATCACTTGGATGCTCTACGAGGCCTCTTTGGGATTGCCTTCAAGATCTGCTTGGTGACCTCCGCCAGCTCTTCCTCGCCATCAAAGTCACAGCAGCGTGCCCACCAGCAAAACTCGACTAGATCGATGCGCCGCTGCCGGGTCTCAATGCGTCCAATGAAGGATTGCTCCCGCTCCATCTTTTCTGCCAGCTGACGCTGTGTGAGTCCGGCCTCTTCGCGCATGGCGACCAAGGATTCAATCACCACGCTGTAGCCGCCGCTGAACATCGAGTCTGACATTGCTGAGCATGATCAGGTCACACCCCGCTTGATCTCGAAATGCGATCAGCCTATCTTTGGGGTTCTGCGTCATAGAACGGGCTTCGTCACCAGCTTTCTGGGAGCAATCATGAAACCTATCTGGCACTGCGTAATCTGGTCACTTCTGATGTCTGCACCGGTGTGTCTCGCTGACCCGCCTGAGGTGACCGCCGCTCGGACGGCAGCGGAAAAGCACAATGACACGCTAGAAGACGCGAGTGTTCGCCTGGAGCGTGCGATCGCCGCGGCCCAGCGTGAACACACCAAGCAAATCATCGCGGCCAAGGAACGGATGATTGTCGATCTCCGCACGGCCTACCGTACCGCGCTTCGCGGCAAGACCCCAGAAAATGCCGGCACAATCGAGCGACAGATCAAGCGTCTCGAAGCCCAGATCGAGGAACTAAAAGCAGATTCCGCTACTCCGGTGGAGCCAAAATTAAAAGGTCTTGATCCCCGACTGATCGGTGTCGTCGTCTTCCGCACTACGCCAGACAACCTGGGCCGTGCCTATCAGATTGATGAGAACGGCGTTGTGACTGTTCTTTTTGATCACCGTGGCGATCTTCCAGGCCTCGCTGTCGGCGAGAAGTACCAGGGCGTGATCCAGAAAGGCAGTCTGGTTGTTGAGATGCGGGGATGGACCCAAACGAATGTGACCAACGGACGCGTGAAATCCTTTGCCGTAGACAACAGTGGGCAGCTCATCATTCACTGGACACACCGTGATACGTTCATCAAGCGAGGGTCTAAGTTCAACGACACAACAGACCGGCTGATTCAAAAGTATGACGAGGCACATTACGACAGCGTCAAGGACTTGCCTGAGGGGTATCACGTTAAGCCCAACGAAGAAAAGCATCCGCCTCAGCGGGGCGAGGTCGATCCCGATTTTGTCGATGACGACAACCAGGGATCCAATGAAGATCTAGACGAAGAAGTGGATTTTTTTGGCATCCCCATCAAGTGATATTGCCACCAAGAGCTAAAAAAAAGCAGCGGGTCTGGGCGAGGCCATAGCCCCGTCCGAACCCGCCGCGTGGATGAGTCATTCTTCCCAACGAACTTCCAGCGTCCACTCGATCTCCGATGCAAACCGCTGCAGCACCGCCTCGGCGTGCCGCTTGGCCCGTGCCGTGAGATCGCTGCGTGACGCCGCGTTTTCAAGCCGCTGCTGACCGATCACAAGGGCCTGGGCGAACGCCCGGTTCTCGTGAGCCGAGCCGACCGCGATCTGCCACAAGCCGTCACGCCGGGTGTGTAGCGCCCGGCTGGTCACAGGGTCGATCGCGACCCGCCGGATCATGGGCGGCGGCAACGCAAGCACGAGGTGCTGACGTTCCTGGTCAACCTCGACGAAACAGGCTTGGTCGAGATCCACGCCGAGCGTGACGATGCCTTGGACCGAGGCGATGACGGTGGTGCCGCCGACTCGGCCCTCGACCGATGTGGTGACGACCTCGATGGCCTCGATTTCGAGTAAGACTAACTCGCTGAGATCACGGATGGCTGCGATGCTAGGTGGCGTGGGGAACGGTGGTGTTTCAGGCTCGGTGGCGAGCGCGTCGTAGGCCCGGCTGGTCAGCACCAGGCCGATCCAGATCGCTGTCGCACCGACAAGGATGTGAGTCCATCGCATCGCTGCTCTCCGTTGGGTAGTTCGGCTCGTCGGCACGGGCTTGGTCGATGTCGCAACGTGCCATGACGCTTAAGGCGACGAGGACGAGGACGGCCAAGAGGATGACGTGGGCGAAGCCGTGGGGTTTGCGTTTGTTCATCTGCTGTTCCTTGGTGGGGTGTTGGTTAGTTCAAGCTACAAGCGCGGTCGAGCATGCCTTGCATGGCGATCGTGCGACGCGGTAGCTCGGTCAGGTTGCGGCCACGCAACACGTGCGTCACTGCGTTATGCAGCGTCCAAGCTGTGCGTCGGCCGTCCGTGAGGTACTGCTCGTGGTCCGGCTGGCGGTACTGAGCGAGAGCACCGGGTAGGCAGGTCACCGGCAACGATCCCGCATCAACCAGCTTCACGAGCAGGTCGTGGACGGTGCGGGTGGTGAGACGCTTGGCCTTATATGCTTCGATCCGTCTGTCCTGGTCATGCCGCACTTCACCGAGCTTGCCGACAGCCGTGAGCACGAGACGTGGCAGGTCATCGGCGATACGGATGGTATGTTTGCGTGAAAGAACCACGTCGGATGCGAAACAAAGGTTGTCGCACGCCAGCACCGCCGTACCCATCGCAATGCCGGCCGAGAACGCTTTATCGTGGGCGTTTCTGACGCCAACGACCGCGCTGTACTCTGCGTGCGAATTGTTGTCGCGTACTTCGAGCAAACCGAAGAAGCGTGAGCCATCACGGGTCAGGGCATGGGCTTCGCTGGCGATGTTCAGGCCCATGCCAGCCAGCGTATCTTGGACGAGATCCAGTAGTGTGCCGTGACGTATCGGGTGCCAACTTGCGGTGGGTTCGGGTGTCGCGGTGGCGTAGACGTCATCGCGATCGACGGCATGAGCGCCGCAATGCAATATGAGATTCGCCAAAGGTTACTCCGAGTTTGAGGATAGTGAATGACAACACCGGCCCCTGAATGGATCGAGAGCCGGTGTCATGTTGGTCAGGTTGCGTCGGGATCAGCGGTATGCCGGGTACATCTCGTCATCCCAGTCGTCTGCGCACTCATTGCGTGAACTGTGGTTACTAAGCCGTCGCCGGCCGTAGGCGTTGCCGATCTCGCGCGTTCTGCGCCGTACGCCTTTGACGCCGCTGACGAGCAAGACGATGCCGACGACGACCGCGGCGATCCCGAAGGCGAACGCGATCACCGCGATGGCGTCGGGCATCGCCTGGGCGGCTGCTTGGAAACTTGATCCGGACGGGCGGTGGAGCGCGGTTTGGATGCTGCCATAGGCGAGCATCGCGAGGCCGAGTAGCACTGTCCCTAACGGCTGAATAAAGTTGATCACGATTTTGCTCCTGAGGTTTAAGGTGAATGGTGTGTTGTCTGGCGGTTGTGCCGATGATCACGGCTTGGTGCCCGTGGACTCGTCGATGTGGAGATGAGCCCGTAGTGCCGCCTGGATCGCACGGGCCTGGTAGCCACGCCCCATGAAGCTGGGGTACGTGACATTGAGTGCCGAGGCGATCGCTTCGAGCAGCCGCAGGCCGTAGACCCCTTCGAGTGATTCGACCGGCTGGCCGTCGACGAAGATCGTGCCCTTGGGCGTTCCAGCGGATTTGAGCGTCTCGGTGAAATAGCTGACAGCCTGTTCATGCAACCCGGCTTCGACGAGTTGCTGAGGATCGAGGATGCCGTGGCCATCGCACATCGTGGCGATACGCCACAGCACTTCTGGATCGGTATCGCGGATGATCTGTTGAACGGCGTCGAAAGTGCTCCTGGTCAAGCCGCCACCTCCTTCCGTGACTTCGCGGTCCGGCGTGACGTCCTCGACTTGCGAGGCTCCTCAGCCTGTATGACGGCATCGCGGACACGGCTGTAATAGGCCTGGCTGCGGTCGCAAACGGACGGCAACATCACCGCAACGCCCTCGATGTCGTCCTTGCCGGCGGCACAGACCCCGATTGGGTCCTGGACCGTTGATGGTGCTTTAGGCTTACAGGGGGCCTTCTTGGCTGGCGGTACGATCAACGTCACGTTGTCGGTGCCTAGGCCAGCAGCGATACGCCGCAAGCGGTCGACGTTGATCGCGACCGCGACAGTGTCCGAGTGGGCCTCGGGCAACACCGAGCCAATCGTTGGGAACTGTGAGCCGGCATCGAGAGCGGGTACGTCTTCGGTGTTCTTGGCCCGCCAGGTCTTGCCGTCGAGTACCACACCGCTCATCCGATCGGCTTGCCTTGTGGGCAGGACCTCGCCGGGGATGAGTGTCGGTTGTTCGATCGCGCCCTCCGTCAGCACGCAGACCGCCTGATGACCATCGCTTGCCTGCAGCACGACGTTGTGGCGAAACGCTGGGTCGTTCGATCGCTTGCCGCGGTACCGCAGGGGCAAGGCTCGTATAGCCGACAGGGCATAGCGTTCACTTGAACCAGTGGCACGCTTGATCAGTGTGGGGATCCGGCACCGGACACCGGCCCCGGAAGTAGGGGCGCGACGCATGTTGTGCCGGTTCGGGCCGGCGGACAATCCGGTGTTGCGTCGGATGCGTAATCCGGGCATGGGATGCTCCTTGTGTTGAGGGTTGAACGAAAAACCCGGCGGCACATAGACCGCCGGGGTGAAGAGTTTCAATTCCACATTTGAGCCGCTCTCAGCTCGCAACCTGCTCACTACGGATCGCCTCTTCGATCTCGACATCCATCTCTTCGCCGAGCGTGGCGAGTGAACGGTTCATTGCCTCGATGTCATCGGGATCTCGCCGCACCGTCGCGGCGAGGTTCGTGCCGAGTTGGTTCAGGTCATGCGAGCTTAAGTTGCTAACGGGGATGATGGTCATGTCGTGGTTCCTTGAACTAGATGTGCAAGCACCACACGACCCCGCCACGCGACGGGGATCACCGCGTGGTGGGGTTGGAGTTGAAGCATGGGATCAGTCGTCACCCGCGTCGGGCGGGTCAACTTCCGAGGAGGTAAGCGGGGGACGCAAGGCGAGGACGGTGATGAGGGCGATGTGCTGGACTCGGCGGTAGCAGCGTTGGGATGGTTTGGCCGGGCCGCCAAGAGCTAGTAAGTGCCTATGGATCTGTGACAGTTCTTCGAGTAAGTGGCTGGATAGGTCGGGCTCATCCTGCTCAAGCAGGTCCATGGTTCGGCAATGTCCGACGCGGCGGAGTTGTTCTTCGGCACGCAATATCGTGCGAGCCGAGACCTGGTGTTCTGAGGCCATGTGTTGACTCCTTGATCTTTAGAGTTTTGAAGTTCAGGTATCTACTGCCGGGTGCGATTGAACGCCGGGCACCGGTGCTTGTAGCCGCAGCCCGAGCACATCGGCGTCGGGTTCGGGTAATCGATACCGGCTTTCATACCGCGGTAGACGGGGAGCAATTGCTCGATGACCTTGTCGGCACGTTTCGCTGTTTCAACGGGGATGTCGAGTTTCTGCACGGCGGGCTTGACGGCTTTGGTGACGATGCCGAAAGACAATTGGACCGGCAGGCTTGGAGCGAGGTCGCTGGCCAACTCGCCGTACAGTAACAACTGATCCGAGCATTCCTCTGCCTTTGTCGCCGACCAGCGTGACCGTGAACTCTTCCAATCGATGACGACCAGGGCGTTGTCGGTGAGGTAGCACAGGTCCAGACGAGCGGTGAGCGTCGGCAACTCGGGGTGGATGGATCCTGAGAGGGTTTCTTCGATCCCGATGATGGTGCCGGGTGGTGATGCCAGGTCGGACTCGCTGAAGGCCTTGAGCATCCGGATGCCTGTTGACTTGGCCGACGCCTCGTTCTCGGTTTTGCTGTAGCGGATCGGGATGTCGCCGACGTTGTCGTCCCAGGCCTGTTGAAATACATCGCACAACACATCGTGATCGGAGGCTTGATCGATCATCCTCTGCTCAAAGTGGTACTGCACCGTATCGTGAAACGAACTTCCCAGCACCAGAGCGCTGCTGATGTGTGAGGGCTCAACGCTTTCAACATGGGAGAAGTGCCAGCGCCTGGGGCAGCCCCTGTATCCCGACAACTGGGACCAGCTGACATGACGCCGGCCGGTCAGTTGCTCAATGACATCGTCTTCGGACGGGTCGGTTCTGGCGGCAATGCCGTTGTTGTGTGCGATCATGGTCATGAACGGCTCCGGTTCGTGGCGGTCGCCTGCAGCGATTTGAGGTGATCGATGAACCGGCTCGCGTCGTTGACCGTGGCGTTGTCCAGCTCCACACCCAACTCGTGACGGATCTCCGAGCCCGGGTCGATCCCCAACTGTGTGGCGATGGCCGCGATCGCTTTTCGCTGAGCCTGCGTTGCGCCACGGCCGTTTGGCTGGCCGTTCCTGTTCGGCGTGGTCGACCGCCCGTTGCCGGGCCGGCTAACACGTGTCCGATCACTGGGTGTTGCTTGTGTCGTAGGCCCGACGCCCATCTTCTGGTCCAGTGCAATCTCGGCCTGCTCATTCAGTTCGGCGATGGCCTGCTGAAGTTCGTTCGGCCTCGTGAGCAAAGTTTGGTCCAACTCCGCGGACAACGAGACCGAGCAACCCTCGCTGTTGTAATTCTGCGATTGTTTTTTTGAAACTGACACTGAGATCTGTAAAGGCATGGTTGTCACTCCGGCCCGGCAGGGCGTGAATGGGATGAAGCACGCCAGCTACGCAGCCGGCGCATAAGAAAAGCCACGGCTGATGGATAAGCCGTGGCCCACATTGATTATGACTCGAAACCACCTAATTCTTTAGGTGATCAGCGGCCCTGTTAGCTCACAACGCCACATAGGCATGAGCGAGAGCCCGCAAGCTCGCCAACCTTCTCCCAACCAGTAAACTAGGTGCAGTATCAGTACCCCGGGTCATGTCTTAGCCCGATGTCGGGCTGAACCAAGTCATGTAGCACCCGGTGCCTCGGGCTGGCTGGATCCTGACGGACTATGGCGCTAAAGAAGTCACAACTCTATTCCTCTCTTTGGCAGAGCTGCGACGAACTTCGCGGCGGGATGGACGCTTCCCAGTACAAGGACTACGTCCTTGTCCTGCTCTTCATCAAGTACATCAGCGACAAGTACGCGGACAAGCCATTCGCCCCGATCACGATTCCCAAGGGGGCCAGCTTTCAGGACATGGCTGCGCTCAAGGGCAAGTCCGACATCGGCGACCAGATCAACAAGAAGATCATCGCGCCCTTGGCCGAGGCCAACAAGCTCGCGGACCTACCCGACTTCAACGACCCGAATAAGCTCGGTACCGGCAAGGAGATCGTTGAACGCCTCACCAACCTCATCGCGATCTTCGAGAGCAAGGACCTGGACTTTTCCAAGAACCGGGCTGAAGGCGATGACATCCTTGGGGACGCGTATGAGTATCTCATGCGCCACTTCGCCACCGAGAGTGGCAAGAGCAAGGGGCAGTTCTATACCCCCGCCGAGGTCAGCCGCGTGATCGCCCGCGTCCTGGGCATCGGCACGGCGAAGACCAGCCCAGATACGACCGTTTACGACCCAGCCTGCGGCTCTGGCTCGCTGTTGCTCAAAGTCGCCGACGAAGCAACCACAGAGGTCACACTCTTCGGCCAGGAAAAGGACTCAACCACGAGTTCCCTGGCACGGATGAATATGATCCTCCACAACAACCCGCTCGCGGTCATCGAGCACGGCAACACCCTCGCCGATCCCAAGTTCAAGGTCGGCAAGCCCGGCAACGACACACTCAAGACCTTCGACTACGTCGTCGCCAATCCTCCCTTCTCTGACAAACGCTGGTCCACCGGCCTCGACGCCGAGAACGACGAGCACGAGCGATTCAAAGGCTTCGGCATCCCACCCGCTAAGCAGGGCGACTACGCCTATCTCCTGCACATCATCCGCTCGCTCAAGTCCACCGGCCGGGCCGCCTGCATCCTCCCTCACGGCGTGCTCTTCCGCGGCAACGCCGAGGCAGAGATCCGCCACAACCTCATCCGCAAGGGATACCTTCAGGGCATCATCGGCCTGCCCGCCAACCTCTTCTACGGTACGGGTATCCCCGCCTGCATCCTTGTCCTCGACAAGCTCAACGCCGTCGCCCGCAAAGGCATCTTCATGATCGACGCCTCCAAGGGCTTCATCAAAGACGGCAACAAGAACCGCCTGCGTTCGCGCGACATCCACAAGATCGTTGATGTCTTCACCAACGCCGAAGAACACGATGGGTTCTCGCGTCTCGTCCCACTCAAAGAGATCGAGAAGAACGACTACAACCTCAACCTGCCGCGTTATATCGACACCCAGGAGGCCGATGACATCCAGGACCTTGCCGGCCACATGCAAGGCGGCATTCCTACCCGCGACATCGATGCCCTCACTGATTACTGGGACCTATGCCCTGATCTGCGCAAAGCCCTATTCAAACGCAATCGCAAGGGATACCAGGACCTACGGGTTGAGGCCGAACAACTCAAACCCACCATCCATGAGCACCCTCAGTTCGCCAGCTTGATCCAGGGCCTCGAAGAGCACTGTAATAAGTGGTACACGACCGCCGCCACACGTTTGAAGAAGCTCAAGCCCGGCTTCCACCCCAAGGAGTTGATCCACGAGCTGTCTGAGGAGCTGCTCGCGCACACCGAAGGCCAGCCACTCATTGACCCCTACGCTGTCTACCAGCACCTCATGGACTACTGGGCGGACACGATGCAGGACGACGCCTACCTCATCGCCGCCGACGGCTGGGTCGCGGAGACGCACCGCATCCTTGTTAAGGACAAGAAGGGTAAGGAGAAGGACAAGGGCTGGGCCTGCGACCTGATCCCTAAGCCGCTGGTCGTCGCCCGCTACTTCGTCAAGGAGCAGGCCGAGATTGATGAGCTAATCGCCAAGCTCGAACTGACCCATGCAACTCTGACAGAACTTGAAGAGGAGCACGGCGGAGAGGACGACGCATTTGGTCCGATGGACAAGATCAACAAGGCCAACGTCAACGCTCAAATCAAAGAACTCAAGGGCGACACCGAGGCGAACGATGAAATCGCTGTACTCACGAGCTGGGTCATGCTCAGCAACGAGATCACGGCACAGAAGAAAGCGATCAAGGCTGCTGAAGCCTCGCTCGACCAGCTCGCCTACGAGAAGTACCCCCAGCTCAGCGAGAAGGAGGTCAAGACGCTGGTTGTCGACGACAAATGGCTGATGTCTCTCGCTGCCACTGTGCAGAGTGAACTGGACCGCGTCAGCCAGACCCTGACCGCCCGTATCCGAATCCTCGCCGACCGCTACGCGATGCCATTGCCGGCGATCATAGAGGAAGTTGATTTGCTCAGTTCCCGCGTCGACCAGCACCTGCAGGCGATGGGGGTGTCATGGGAGAGTTAGAAAGGTTTTTGATTCCGGATAGTTGGTCCATGGTTACTGTGGACGACATTAAGGCTAGTCGATCCAATGCCTTGGCGACTGGACCGTTTGGATCAGACATTAGCGCTAAGTTCTTTAAATCAAGCGGTATCCCTGTAATTCGGGGAAGTAATCTGTCTGATAATAGTGACCTGAAATTGGTTGAAGAAGAATACGTATATGTCACAGATAAGAAGGCTGAGGAGCTTGAGAGTGCGGCCGCGACATATGGTGATCTGATTTTCACCTGTTGGGGGACTATCAGTCAGGTTGGGTTTATTGATGAAGATGCTCGATATAGTAAGTACATTATTTCGAATAAACAGATGAAGTTTACGCCTGATGCGAAGCTCGCAAGTGGCTTATACCTTTTCTACCTATTCCTCTCTGAGGCCATTCAGCGACAGATACGCAGTCTAAGTATCGGGACCTCAGTCCCAGGCTTTAATCTTGGAAAGCTTCGACTGCTCAAGTTTGTCTTACCTCAGCTCGATGAGCAGCGGACCATTGCGTCCGCGTTGAGTGACATTGATGGGATGTTGGGGGTATTGGGCCGGCTGATCGCTAAGAAGCGCGACGTCAAGCTGGCTGTCATGCAGCAACTCCTCACCGGTCAAACGCGACTGCCTGGATTCAGCGGAGAGTGGACAAGCAGGCGTCTTGAAGAATTGGCGAACATTCAAAAAGGTGCTGCTTTAGGAAAGTCACACTTGTTTGCGTCAGGAAGGCGGCCGTGCATTCTTTACGGGGAACTGTTCACTGTTTATGGCCAAGTCATAACTGCTGTGCACAATCGCACCCAATCGAATAAAGGGGTGCCCTCCGTGTGTGGGGACGTTTTGATGCCGGGTTCAACGACTACGACGGGTATTGATCTGGCGACAGCGTCCGCTCTTCTTCTTGAAGATGTAGCTCTCGGTGGCGACATCATTGTTATCCGTCGGAAGCATCAGAAATCTTACAATCCTGTCTTCATGGCGCACTACTTGACACACGTCAAGAAGCAAGAAATAGCAGAGCGCACTCAGGGCATAACGATCCACCATCTTTATGGGAAAGATTTACGCTCGTTGCCCTTACGTCTTCCACCACTCGAAGAACAAGTTGCCATTGCAAATGTTTGCATAGAGTTGGATGCTGAGATCGCCGTTCTCGAACAGCGCCGCGAAAAGGCCCTTGCGATCAAGCAGGGCATGATGCAGGAGCTACTCAGCGGCCAGACGCGGCTGGTAAAACCTCAGGCTCCCGAGGTGAAGATCACAGCCGAATCCCAGGGCACCAAGGGTCACAATTGGGCGATCAACGAGGCAGTTGTGATCGCCACGCTTGTCAAACACTTCGGCAGCGAAACTTTCCCGCTTGGCCGTAAGCGGTACACGAAGTTCTCCTACCTGCTTCACCGCCACGCCGAGCGTGTTACCGAGGGCTACCTCAAGAAAGCGGCCGGCCCATACAACCCGCAGACCAAATACGCCGGCCCGGAGAAGATCGCCCAGCAGAACGGCTACATCAAGCAGCACAAAGGCCCGAAAGGGCACAGCGGGTTCATCGCTGCCGACAGTGTTGCTAAGGCCGAGGAGTATTTCGAGAAGTGGTACGGATCGGACGTTGTTCGATGGCTGGAGCAGTTCCGCTTCAAGAAAAATGACGAGCTTGAGGTTCTCGCTACCGTAGACATGGCGGTTCAGGATCTGCGATCAAACGGCAAGAGCGTCGACGTTGCCGCAGTGAAGGATGTGATCGACAGCCATCCCGAATGGAAGGCGAAGCTCGACCGACCGTGCTTCGCCGATCACAGTATCGATTCAGCGATTCAGAAAAGTGAAGCATTATTTGGATAGACGATTTCCGGGGTGAACCGTGCTGATACAGCAAAACCCCAAGTCCACGGATCCATCGAAAGGACAAACGCCATGCAGTACTACCGCGTGATGTTGGGCAAGGGCAGCAAGCACGCCGAGGAATGTGTCGCCGGCGGGTTTATTGGCACCGATTTCAAGATCCACCAGGACCTGACTAAGAAGCTGACCGATCAGTGGCGGGCCTTCAACAAGAAGATGATCCCGGTGTATATGAAGGTGTGGCCGGACAAGTCGAAGGTCGCGGCCGGCCTGGCGTGCGGCGCGGTCTGGACCGTCTCGCGAGGGCTACTCACGGGCGACATCGTCCTCTGCCCCGACGGCAAGGGACGGTATCACGTCGGTCGGATCAAGAGCGACTACTACTACGCCAAGGACGAGATCCTCCCACACCGACGCGACGTCGAGTGGCTCGACAAACCCGTCCGTCGCGAGGACATGAGCCAGGCACTCAAATACTCGACCGGCTCGATCGGAACGGTTAGTAACATCACCAAATACGCCGAGGAGATCGACAAGCTCATCGGCGGCAGCAAACCCGCCGCGGTCGTCTCCGAAGAGGGCGAGATCATCGAAGACCCGTCGGTTTTTGCGATGGAGAAGCACCTGGAGGACTTCCTGGTCCGGAACTGGAAGCAGACCGAGCTAGGCAAGAAGTACAACATCTTCGAGGAGGACGGCGAGATCGTCGGCCAGCAGTACCCGACCGATACAGGTCCGATCGACATCCTCGCGGTCAGTAAGAACAAGAAGACGCTGCTGGTGGTCGAGCTGAAGCGTGGGCGGGCGAGCGACGCCGTCGTCGGCCAGGTGCTGCGGTACATGGGCTACGTCAAGGAGGAGCTGGCCGAGAAGGGCCAGACGGTGAAGGGGATGGTGATCGCCCTGGAGGACGACCAAAAGCTCCGCCGAGCACTCGCAATGGTCGACACGGTCGATTACTATCGCTACGAAGTCAGTTTCACACTCAAGCGGGGGTAGCATGCCGGGTGTTGATCAACAAGGGTTTCATGACTGGCCACTCGCGCCGCGGGGAGCCCGGCGATGAGCGGTGCGCGCTTCCCCGCCGATCTTGAGGTTGCGGCCGAGCACTTCACCAATTCGGGGTGGAGGGAGGCCATCGACGGGGCGAAGCGCGAGGGCTACTCGGCGATGTCGCATGCACTTACTGGGGCAGCGAGGAAGGCGATACTGGACGATAGAACTCCCGAGGGGAAGGTTCTTTGGCTGCTGTCCGACGCCTGCTCGATGATGCTCAAGCCTGAGAATCACAACGAACCTTTCAAGCCGAGCATTGTGATGTCGGACGGAAGCCGGTCGGCGCTGCCCGAGGATTTTACGGATGCTGACATCGTGTTCTTCGACGCGATTCTTGAGCACGTAGATGAGCCTTGGCTCAAGGGCCGCCTGGCGGACATCCTCTGGTTGCGACACCAGCCCAGGAACCCGGATCACGCGCTAGCGGCGATCGACGCCTACCGGTCACTTGCCCTGGATACCCAGACCTGGGTGTGCGGTAGCTGTGAATGTTGGGGGCGGGCAATCAGTCTCTCGAAGATCATGGGTACAGCTGCCGACGTTAGGCGTGTAGAAATGGGCGACGCGGTCCTCGCGGCGTTTAACGGAACGACCGTCGAGGACGGTTTTCTCGCCTTGTGGTTGAGCGACTTGATCGCCGAGCATGGGCTCGTAGCGAAGGAACATGTACAAGGGATTGCTGAGAAGCTGGAACAGCTTGCAGGCGAGCATGATGCTAAAGGCGAGCTGCCCAAGTTCAGGGACTACTACGAGCGGGCAGCGAGGTGGTACCAATGGGCCAAGGACAAGGCCAAGTCGGCCGAGATGACCGTGGCTCTTGCGGAGAGTTGGGTTAGCGAGGCGGAGTTTCGGGCGTCGGCTGGGCGTCCCGGATATATGGTTGCTGCGAACTTCTACGAGAAGGCGATCCAGGTCTACAGGTCGGTGACCAGGGATCAGCGTGAAGCGCACAAGGTAGACGAGCGGATGGTAGAGCTTAGGCAGCGGCTTAGCGAAGCCGGCGAGCTGTCGCTGGGTGAGATGGGCGTGATTAGTGCGCCTCCGACCGACATCACGGAGATGATCAAAGATTCGATAGACGCTGTACGTGGCAACGACCCGGAACAAGCCCTCCACGCATTCGTTGGACTCTTCCGTATTGAGGCAAAGGCCTTGCGTGACCTTGCCGTTGAGACGATCAAGGAGCATCCGCTCGCCGGACTCTTTCCTGCGGCGATGATCAGTCGGGAAGGCCGCGTCATCGCCAAGAACGCAGGGATGAGCCTAGACGGGTCCGACGCGGAAGCAGACGAAGCCGGGATCTGGACGATGATGCTGCAGAACTATGGGTTAACAATATCCATGACTGCTCAGGGCAGCATCCTTCCGGCGCAGGAGATCCTGATGCAGGAACATCGGCTGCGTGAAGCTGATTTTGAATGGCTTGCCTCACGTTCGCCTTTGATCCCTAGGGACCGCACCAAGATGTGGGGTGCAGCTCTCTACGCCGGTTACAACCAAGACTACCTGACCGCGATCCACCTCCTGTGCCCACAGGTCGAACACTGTGTGCGGGTCCAGATTAAGAATCACGGTGTGACGACCACGAGTCTCGATGAAAAGGGCATTGAAAATGAGATTGGCCTGAGCGCACTGATGAAACTGGACAAGGTTGATGAGATTTTTCCGCCTGATCTCGCGTTCGAGATACGTGCCCTATTCTGTGACTCGGTCGGATCGAACCTACGCAACGATGTTGCTCATGGCCTCATTACATATACGGGTTGC
Source organism: Planctomycetota bacterium (assembly GCA_039024275.1). Classification (GTDB taxonomy): domain Bacteria; phylum Planctomycetota; class Phycisphaerae; order Phycisphaerales; family Phycisphaeraceae; genus JAHQVV01. The sequence continues at coordinate 18,226 of JBCDKD010000009.1, forward strand.
TTTTCCGCCCCCTCGATCTATGCCTGGTGGTTCTGTCTGCGGCTGGTGTTTGTTCCGTATTGGAACGCGAAGAAGCGGGCGGAAGCGGCCGCAGACAACGAGGCAACTTCGCCCGATTAACCGCTGGAGAACCCAGAGTAAGCATTATATTGGAGCATCAATCATGGCAACCAAAATTAAATCTAAAGCCGGGCTGAATAAGATGTTTAAGGGCTGCTCAGAAGAAGTGCGAGAGTACTTCAAGCACGTCCCTAAGCTTCTCGACGCCTTCCCGATGCAGGTCTGCCTGGCCTATGTGTTCAGCCGAATGGAGCTGGGCCAGAACATGGCGCTGTACTGCGGGGTCGTCAAGATTCATAAGGCGAAGGCGACCGTTGCGAGTAATGTAGTTAGCACTCAGCACATGACTCGCGCTAAGTTTGTCGAACTCTACAGCACGGTGTTTGACGTTGATCTACCGAAAACTGCCCACGACGACCTAAAGTCGGCTGAACGGATACGTGATCAAATAATGCACGGCAAAAAAACGAAGGACGATAAGGTGCGAAACGCGATCGCACGCGTTCTTGAGTACGCAGAGGAGGTAAACAAACAACTTCACGCGAAGTACAGGCTAAAGCCTTTCGGAAAACTTCAGGGTTTCTCGGGACGAGCCGAGAAGCTGGATGCTCGCACAACTAAGTTCCTGCTCAAGGGCATGGGGTTCGCAATCGATTAAGGTGACATGATGAGTGGTGTAAGCCAGCCCGAAATCGTGACCCAGAAACGCCTGATCAAGCTCTTCCAGGAAGAGTTGGGGTACGCATATCTGGGGGACTACAAGGATCGTGATGGAAACTCCAACATCGAAGAGCAGGCGCTGACTAAGTGGTTAGCTGATCGTGGCCATTCGCCGCAGCAGATCGCGATGGCGTTGCACAAGTTCACAACCGAGGCTGGCAACCCCCAGCGAGAGCTGTACGAGAACAACAAGGCGGCGTACCAGATCTTGCGCTATGGCATCCAGGTCAAGTCTGAGGCTGGACAGAACTATGAAACGATCCATCTGATCGATTGGGAGTATCCTGAAAACAACAACTTCGCGATCGCCGAGGAGGTGACGCTAAAGGGTACTTACAACCGTCGGCCCGACCTAGTGCTGTATGTCAACGGTATCGCGATCGGCGTGATCGAGTTAAAGAACAGTCGTGTCTCAATCGGTGATGGGATGCGTCAACTCTTGTCGAACCAGAAACCGGAGTTTCATGCTTGGTTCTTCTCGACGGTGCAGTTCGTGTTTGCAGGTAGCGACTCGGAGGGACTTCGGTACGGCACAGTTAAGACGCCGGAGAAGTACTTCCTCAAGTGGAAGGAAGACGAGCAGGACGACGATGGCTACAAGCTCGATAAGTACTTAGGAAAGATGTGCGACAAGGGCCGTCTGATCGAACTGATGCGGGATTTCGTGCTTTTCGACGGCGGGATCAAGAAGGTGCCACGTGTGCACCAGTATTTTGGTGTCAAGGAGGCTCAAGCCAACGTGGGCAAGGGTGAGGGCGGGATCATCTGGCACACACAGGGTAGTGGCAAGAGCATTGTGATGGTGATGCTGGCCAAGTGGATCCTTGGAAACCGTCCCGAAGGTCGTGTCGCGATTGTGACAGACCGCACTGAGCTAGACAAGCAAATCAAGCGGGTGTTCGAGGATGCTGGGGAGAAGATCGAAAGATCCAAGAGCTGTAAAGACCTGATGAGCCAGCTAGGACAGAAGACCCCGCGGTTGATGTGTTCGTTGGTACACAAGTTCGGTCGACGTGACATCAAGGATGTTGATGCCTACATCAAAGACCTTCAGGGTGAACCTAGCCATACCGAGGGCGAGGTATACGTCTTTGTTGATGAATGCCATCGCACGCAGAGTGGCAAGCTGCACAAGCTAATGAAGGCGATGATGCCAAACGCAGTATTCATCGGGTTCACTGGAACACCGCTTCTAGCGAAAGATAAAGAGACTAGCTACGAGGTGTTTGGTGATTACATCCACACCTACAAATTTGGTGAAGCAGTTGAGGATGAGGTTGTCCTGGACCTGATCTACGAGGCGCGAGACATTGAGCAGGCGCTTGGATCCGAGGAGCAGATCGACGCCTGGTTTGAGGCAAAGACCCAAGGCCTTAACGATTGGCAGAAGGACGAATTGAAGAAACACTGGGGGACCAAGCAACGCGTACTCAGCTCTAAAAGCCGAATGCAGCGTGTGGTAGACGATATTGTGTTCGACTTCGCAGTAAAGCCCAGGCTCTCAAGTAGCAGGGGCAATGCGATGTTGGTGGCCAAGAGCATCGACGAGGCATGTCGGTATTTTGCTCTGTTTCAAGACACGGTCTTTAAAGGCAAGTGCGCGGTGATCACGTCGTATGACCCACAGGCTGGGGACGTGTCGACCGAGGAGACCGGCGAGAATACGGTTACGGATAAGCAGTTTGTTTTTGACACCTACACCAAGCTCCTACAAGGAGTCGAGCCCCAGCCTGGCAAGAGTAAAACTGAGGTCTACGAGGACCAGACCCGGAAGCAGTTCGTCGATGAGCCGGCAAATATGCGGCTGTTGATCGTGGTGGACAAGTTATTGACGGGTTTTGATGCGCCTTCATGCACATACCTGTATCTCGACAAAACAATGAATGACCACGGTCTGTTTCAGGCGATCTGCAGGACCAATCGCCTAGATGGTGACGACAAGGACTTTGGTTATATCGTGGACTATATGGACTTATTCAAGAAGGTCGAGAAGTCCATCGCGGTATACAGCTCCGAGTTGGCTCCGAGTAATGACGGGGTTGATCCCGAGGTGATGCTGCAGGAGCGATTGGCCAAGGGCAAGGAGCGGCTGGATGATTCGCTAGAGAAACTTGAACATCTGTGCGAGCCAATCCAGCCACCGGCCGGTGCACTAGAGGTTATCAAGTACTTCTGTGGTAATACGGAAATTCCTGAAGACCTCAAGGAGCGTGAGCCTAGGCGGGCTCTTCTCTACAAAGCGACTGCGAGCTTCGTACGGGCTTACGCCAACTTAGCGGATGATCTCTCCGTGGCCGAGTATGACGGGGCGCAGGTTGAACGGCTCAAAGCTCGGCTTAAGCATTTCCTCGACCTGAGACAGATCGTGCGCAATGCCAGTGGTGAACACTTGGATCTCAAGCCGTACGAAGCAGATATGCGTCACCTGATTGATACTTACATTGAGGCCGGTACGGCAAAGAAGATCTCGCCTTTCGACAATACCAGCCTGGTCGAGTTGATCGTGAAGTCAGGCATCGGTGATGCGATCGCAGAGAAACTTGGCTCGATGGGCGGCAACGAGGAAGCCATCGCCGAGACGATTGAGAACAATGTCCGCAGCAAAATTACGAAGGGGCAGCTGACCGACCCTGCATTTTATGAACGGATGTCGAAGCTACTCGACGAGGTCATAAAGGCTAGGAAGGCACAGGCTGTGGCCTACTCGGAGTACCTGAAGAAAATCGCTGAACTGGCAAAAAATGTGCACGAAGGCTGCGACGATTCAACACCTCAGGCGGTAGATACGCCGGGTCGTCGAGCTGTCTATAACCAACTGAAGAAGCTGTTCGCAGACGGGGCAATGGGCGATATGGCGCAGTCTGACGGCCCTCTCGATGTTGCCATCAAGATTGATGAGCATGTCAAAGCGAAGCGCCCGAACGCATGGCGAGGCTACCAGCCACGAGAACAGCGAATCAAGGAACTCATCCACGAGGTTGTTCAAGACATTGACGTCGTCGAGAGTTTGTTTGCGGTCATTAAGGCGCAGGGAGAGTATTGATGGCGTCGGCTTTACAACTCGGCGACATCACGGTTGATGTCCTTCTGAAGGACATCAAGAATGTTCACCTTAGTGTTCACCCTCCGACCGGGCGGGTTCGGATCGCTGCGCCGATTGGTGCCGATATGGACGCCATCCGGGTCTTCGCGATTTCGAAAATTGATTGGATCCGTAAACACCAGGCTAAGCTGGTGCAACAGGATCGCGAGCCACCACGCGAGTACATCGACCGAGAGAGCCATTATGTTTGGGGCGAGCGTCTCTTACTTGATGTGGTCGAGCGAGATCAGGCTCCCGCGGTTGAACGTGATCACCGGCGCTTGGTGCTCTATGTCCGGCCGGGTGTAGACCGGTTGGCAAAGGAGGCAGTTCTTTCAAGGTGGTATCGCGAGCTAGTGAAAGCGGAAGTCCCCGCTTTGATTGCCGCCTGGGAGCCGGTTATGGGCGTCAAGGTTCAGCGGTTCTACGTTCAGCAGATGAAAACGAAATGGGGCAGTTGCACGCCGATGCGTCGATCGATCCGATTAAATACCGAGTTGGCCTTGAAGCCCAAGATGATGCTTGAATACGTTGTAGTGCATGAAATGGTCCACCTTCTGGAACCTACGCATAATCAGCGATTTGTCGCCTATATGGATCGGTTCATGCCTAACTGGCCCCACTTGCAGCGACAACTGAATAGCTTGCCAGTAAGGCATTCGGATTGGGAACTCTAATACTGTCGCGTCGGTTTATTGAATTGTTCTCTCTGTACGGTACAGCTTGCCCAGTGAGTGCCAGTGTTGCACATCCCAGTACCCATTGGCTGCACCGCTTGTAGATGGGGCGATGAATATTTTGCTTGATCCAATTGACTGAGTCGCTAGGCCAAAGTTAACCTTCTTGGTGTCGAGGTAGGTCTGGGCTGCTTTCTTGCCGTTAAAGCATACGATCGCTGGTTTGTAATGCTCGATCTTAGCGCAGAATGACTCGGTGTCGAAATCCTTGCTGGCCATCTCGGCATCCCCGCCGGCCTTTCCTTTGACTAGATCAGTAAAGCCCACACCATAGTTGGGTAGCGTGGCGTACTCCTCGGGGCGTAATTGAACCGGCGTGATCCCGATCTCGTGGAGTGTTCTCCAGAACTTGTTTCCCGGACCAGCGTAGTACGCAGATACAGAGGCAGACTTTTTCCCTGCTGCAGTACCACAAAAGACTACTGAGAGACCATCGTGTAGCACGTCCGGCAACATGGCTATACCTTTGCAGTGGCTTCAGTTCTCGTCGAAGTCAGATCCATAGACGCCATGTGTAGGAATGCAAGCAGTTCACGTTCTTGCGCGTCGTGGCTTGGACGAAGCCTTCGCCATTCACGTCCGAATAGCCAAACGATAACCCAGCAAACACTAAGCGCAATCAGCATTTGAAGACCCATTGCAGTTGACCAGATCACGGGGTTGAGCTAAACCAGAAGTGATAAGCATCACAATAAGTGCTGCAAGGATGGCGAGTACGGGGAATCGCCTAAAAAAGTGACCGCGGTACTCGATCTGAGACTGGATTGTTGGGATTAGGCGTTCCAGGTGGGTTGCCTCGATACGTTCGTGGTCACGGAGTAAATCAATGAAGCATAGGTAGCGTAGCTTAGATGGCTCACCATTCTGATTTCTTAGCATTGCGCCGTATGCGCTGAAGTGCTCTGCGAACATCCGTCGCTCAGTCCCGACAACGCCGATTGCTGCAATCGCGGCGGTGCCACCAAGTAGTAGGCCCGCGATAAAGCCATTGATCATCTGTGTGGTCATGAGCAGAACTACGGTTGCTGCTCCAAGCATTCCTACGCCGATCAGGCATCGATGCAGGGCGGAGGCCTCTTTCCACAGAAAAATGAAGCGGTGGCGAGGAGATGATTGCCTATATGCTTCTCGTACGGCTTGTTCAGTCGAGATCGCGGTTGAAAGGGTTGTCCCGGAAGTATTCATGCTGTCACCATATTTGTGTTCTAAAGAGTGAATCCGTGTGATGTTTCACCTTATCTTATAACTAGATCGCTATTGTCTCTGCAAATTGAGCGGCCGGGATTCTCAAAACTGTTACTGCAGCCGTAAAGCACCCTTCGATGTCTCGCAGGCGCAGGTCCGTAAGGCGATGGAGAAAATTGAACTGACGTAGCGTATCGAATCACAAAAACTGAAGGGTGCAAATACGAAATCAGTCTTTTGTAGAATGCGCGAAGGCTGTGCCTACTGCTTTGAGGATGCTGCCAAGAGTTGAGGAAGTGCTTCAGGGAAGCAAAGAACGCTTGGCTTGACTGACCCAATGGGGGAATTGGTAGTGGAGCTAAGTTTGCGGAAGACGTTTGGTTGCCAAGCTACCTCAACATGATCGAGTTGGCCTAGCTTTCTCGCTAGGGCATAGTGAGGGTTCGCACGGAGGGCATCTTCGAGTTGTTCTTCAATTGCATCAGGCGGCGGAATGGGTCCACACATTAGTAGGATGTACTTCGTTGGTGCATTTGCGTCTTTGGGTACCAGGACTTGATCAACAGGGTAGTAGTCGGTTTCCTTGTAGACCTTAAGTAGGCATTCGCAAATATGTGATTCGTGGAGCTTTTCGCCGCACAGATCGGAGGTAGCGCTGTCTCGTCCAACAAACTTAAGTTTTGGTGTTGCCCCTAGCATTCCTGTTACTTGAACACGATCGCCGGTGCGGTAGCGATAGAGTCCGCCGGCGGTGGTGAGTACCGTTTCGTAGCACTGTCCCTGCTCAAGCTGATCACAGAGCCGGGGCTCGCCCGCGGCATCGATAAACTCGAAGAAGTGCGAGGTGATCGCAAGGGGATGCTGCCCTTGATAGGGGATCGAGGTCCAACCTTCAGTTGCCAGCAAACCCTTGGGCTGGAACTCGATTCTGGGCATGCGTTCTTGCATTCGAGCAAACGGCAGAGACGCCGAGGCATCCGCCCATACGCTCACCAACGCGAGCTGGGGCCAGATCTCGTGTACCGCGTCGGGTGTTGTTTTTGCAAGTCGCGTCACAGCACTTCGGGGTAGCTCTTCAAGCAGTTCATCCCAATGCGTGGAAATAAAGTCGAGAAGGCAATTGAGGTACGAAGGGTGCCATACGGAAATCAGGGATAGATCGTCCACAGCGAGAAGCTGTAATGCAGTGGATCGCCAGAACTTCTCTGTATCCGTGATGTGCCTGACATCTGAAGGTACCGCGAAGATGTGCCGTATGAGCAAGCGGCCGATTGGGCTGAGGTAGTCTGTGTCATCTTGAAAACCGATGGTTACCGCGGATTGTTCATCGTTCGGGATGGCGGGCGATACAGACCAGTATGCTCGGCCTTTGCCGGCTCCAGGGAATCGCCTGAACATGTCGCGTACCCATGGCCCAAGCGCGGCATCGAACTGGCCCTGTAAATCCATGGTGTGTGGAATCAGTTTCCGGGCACTCGATGATCCGCTTGTCGGGATTAGGTGTGTGACCGTGTCCGCGGTCAGAACACGCTGCTCACCATGTCGGATACTTGTGATGTAGGGATCGTGATCGGAGTAGTCGCCCAGTGGGACTTGGCGTTGGAAGTCTTCAACGCTATTGATCTGATCGAAACAATGGTCCTCGCCAAACGCAGTGCCCGTATTTCTAGAAATGATCGAGTGAAGCAATTCGCGTTGCGTTTCAGCTGGCCGCTGCAAGGCGTTTCGGAATCGCTTCTCCGCGCCTCGCATGGATGCCGCCCAGGCCACATTGATCAGGCGAGGGATCATCCGAACACCCCTTGAACCGGCATGCTGGCTGCCTTGCCGAGCAGCATTCGTAGGCCCGCTGAAGTTAGGTTGGACTTGTTCAGTTTCGCCAGGCTGACGAGTTCATCGCCGCGAACGTGGCCGGGGTTACGATCTAAGAAGAAGGCGATGTGCGGATCTGTTAGCCGTCCCATGGGGACTTCGCTAACACTTCTCTGCAACGGCTGAGCGTGATCTAGACTAACAATGCCTGATTCGGCGTTGTACTGCCGACCCCATCGTTCAGTAGCGAGCTGGTGCATCCATGCCACTAGGTCCGCATCGCCTGGTTGCTCGACACCCGGGTAATACGTCTTGACGAACACTGGCAGAAAGCGATAGGTCCTGTAGCCTGACGTAATTAGAAGCCAGTACAGGTCTGTATTCCCGGTTTGCCTATGGAGGGCATGTACAGCTTGAACCCAGGCGCTTGGTAGTAGGGATGAACGGCGAGCGTCCGATGCCACGATCGTGTCGCCTGAGCAGACGATCGTAGTGGGCTCACCATCTGGTCCACCTGCTGTATAGATCGCGAACGTACTGAAGCCTGCCAGTCGATCGTCGTGATCCCGCACTAGGACAGCATGCGTTTTGTTTGCGAGGTCTGACTCGAACACGCCATTCGAGATGCCCTCGAAGTGTTGATCGAGCAGATCGACCATGGATGCCTTGGTCTTGGTATCGAGCGTATCGATTGGGAGGCAGGTTACTCTCATAACGTCGCGATCTCCATCCAAACCGGGCGGGAATCCAGATCGATAGATTGAGGGTGATGGCTGACCGCGTAGATCACGCTTCCGCTGGTCCAAGGCTTGAACCGTCGCTTCAGATGTCGGACAACTGGTGCACTGGCAGGCAGTCCGACGGAAACCAACTCAATACCGCGTTGTGCTGCGATGGCACAGACGCCGGCGATGAGGGAAGAAGCAGTCTTGCCGTCATCGAGATCAAAAGCGGCATGACTGGTGTAGGCCATATTGAGTTGAGCGCCAGGGCGGGGAAGCGGGGGTCGGCCTGTAGTAAATGCCGCGATATTGATGGCCTGCCTCAGTCTCCGCAGCATTGGCAAGAGATCCGCGACAACAATCTGCTTGAGCGACCTCTGATCCCACAATGCGATGCAGCCTTGTGGACCATGCTCGTTTTCGAGTACGAGAAAATCATCGAGAACTGGGGTTTTGCCGGTTGGCTCCGCATTGGCGCACTGCGTGACGTCCCATGCTTGCCGGCCGTGGTACTGCGGGCTTGAGCTTTCTAGCTGTGCCTGGATTGCCGAGACGCCCTGACCGTCGGCTCTGCGTATGCCACGCTCCATTCTGCCATGCCTTGCTGATCGGATCGTGAGCGTGACCATCTCGCCGATCGGCACATAGGCAGGCAAGCCGGGCAGCCCTTTCTCAAGGCCTCGCCGCACAACGGTGTTGTCGGACATGATGCTGGTCAGGTCATAAGGCAGTTCGCCCGGCTCGCGATCAGCGGCGAGGGTATCGAAGGCTGTTCCCAGTACGCGAAAAGCGGCTCGCAATGCGGTTTCACAACGCAATCCGCCGAGGTATCCGGCGTCTACTTTCATGCCGTTTGCGTATATGGGGCGTACTGCACGGTAGCCATACCCAACGACACTGCCCAAAGGCTTGGAGTGACCACGAACGACGACCTCAGACACGCGCTTGCTCGCAATGTGGACGGCGGCCTCGTGATCCGCTCCATGCGTCATCGCAAACGAGACTTTCCCAGGCATCTCTTGGTTCAGTAGATGGCGGATCGCATCTGCATCACTCGGCTTCGCGTGCTCGCATTGGTAACGCCTCGTCTCTTGAACCGGGATGGTTGCCGTCTGTGTCATGCCTCAATCAGTTCGATGCTGTGGGTCTCATCACCTAAGGGCATGCCGCTTCGCCCCTCGACATCCTTTTGGTGCATCGCATTGATCACAACATAGTTCCCTAGCATAAACAGGCTCTGTCGATTGACGGAAGCCTTGGCGCGTTGGCGGATGCTGGACCAGCTGTAAAAGGACTTGCGTGCTCCGAGGCACTGCGCTTCCAGTTCGCCGGCGGTCATACCTACTGGCTCAAATGGCACCATGTTGTAGCGGTAGCGTTCATCAAGCCACCAGTGTTCGTACGTTAGTCGGCCTTGGTCCCGTAGGCGTTCGTAGAGCGGCGTACCTGGGAAGGGCGTGATGTGGTTAAACGCTGCAATGAAGAGGCCCTGATCCTTGGCAAACTGCACGGAACGCGCCAGCGTTTCTGGAGTATCACCGTCGTACCCGAAGACGAATGTGCCGTAGATCCGGAGTCCGTGGCGTCGGAAGTTCTCCATCGCTTCTGCGGGGCCGCCTTTCATCAAATTGAAGCCCTTGTTCATCACGCGCAGGCTTGATTCGTCGAGGCTCTCAAGGCCGATCAGTAGTCCCTGGCATCCGCTTCGCCTCAGGAGGTCGAGCGCCTCTTCATCCCATGCGGCTGTGATTGAAGACTGGCTTACCCAGCGGACCTTTAATGGGATCAGAGCCCGCATGAACGTCTTTGCCGCTTCCAGGTCAGAGCAGATGTTGTCATCCACGAAAAAGATCATCTGCCCACGTCGCTTGACCCGCTTGATCTCTTCCAGCACGGCATCAATGGGGCGGTGATCTTGCGTCGCGTTGAAATAGCTCTGGATCGCACAGAAATCACACTTGAACTTGCATCCTCGCGCGAACTCGACCAGGCCCATCGGTAGGTAGCGTTTGCCTTTGAAGATCGAGCGGTCCGGCCGCACACGTTCGAGCCCCGGCCTGCTTTCGCTGCGGTACAGCTTCTGAGGTGTGCCATGACGGTAATCGTCAATAACCTTCGGCAGCGTCTGCTCCGCTTCACCGACTACAACCGATTCAGCGTATCGACAGACCTCATCAGTGCAGAGCGTGGCATGAAAGCCGCCCATGACAACCGGCACGCCTCGCTTGCGGTACTCGCTCGCGATCTGGTACGCCCGCTTGGCGGTGTAGGTTTCAACCGAGATCAGTACCAGGTCGGTGGGTTCGTCGTAAGGGATTTTCTCAAGGCGGTCATCGTAGAAACGGCGGTCGATGTCGTTGGGAAGAAGACCGGCAATCGTTGCAACTGGAAGGGGCTGCATCTTCCAAGTACGGATGTAACGCTTCATCAACGCCGTTCGGCCGACGCACGGGTGTACTATCGTAATTCGGAAGCGGTCCGCTTTGCTAACCCCGGGCGCAATCATCACTCGACCTCCATCGCATTGATCTGTCTTGCAAAATCGCTCATGGCACTGTCTGACGCAACAAAGCCGGGCTTGAACTGAATGCTGTTTAGGATCGCTCGGTCTGCGTGCAGCACACAAAGCAGCGTGGCAGCGCATCGTAATGCCTTTACTCCCAGTCCCCGCGGCAGGTAGAGGATGGTTTGCGTGTCGGTTTCACCGTTTGCATCAGGCCGAGCGGTAAACACCGCGTGGAATCGTAATGGGCTTGTAAATGTCAACCAAGCGATACTCCCGCCGAAGCTTGTGAACTGGGCTTCGACATCGTTGCGTCCAGTCTGGGTCACCCACCTGATCCATTGTGATCGAGGTCGCCCCGCAAAGCTGACTCGCATGCGATACTCATCGATCCGCTCAACGATCGGATCACTAGAGAAAGACAACCCGTGGAGCTTGTCGAAGTGTGTCGCGTCTAAACCATTCGCGATTGCAAGGTGCGGGTGGCACTTGAGATGCAAGGGTTTGATGAGGAAGCGGAAGTAACTATTGTGCTCTTCGGCACTGGGTAGGGCGGGTAATGCAAAAGTGGGCCTGGGGCCGTTGTACAACCAAATCAAACCGTGGCTTTCTTTGATCGGGTAGGCTCGGGTCGATCGATTGGGTGTTCTCTTTTCGCAAGGTGCATCGACGCAGCGTCCGTCTATACCGATCCGCCAGTGATGGAAAGGGCACCTCAGGTCATCGCCGACAACCTTACCCAGTGATAGGTCCGCGCCGAGGTGTGGACACGCAGCATCTACCGCATGCGTGTTGCCTTCAGTATCACGCCAAAGAGCAATCCGGCGGCCAAGCATCTCGACACCCGCGATTTTGCCTCGCTTGAGCTTTTTCGAAGGCATCACGACATACCAAGAGCGTACTGTCTGGGCTGGGTTGCAAAATGCTCCCGACACAGAAGTGCCCAGCGGCTGAAGCCTATCAATACTCTGGATCATGCAGACCGCCTTGTTAGGCCATCAATCGTAAGCTGAATCGTCTTGCCTCGATCTGCCATATTGTGCAGCCAGTCAGGCGCGAGCATACCTCCGCAGTTGTAGAACTTGTGCAGCCTTTTGGCATAGCGGCGGTACCCGAGGTTCGTGACGAGCGCGACAGGCCAGGGCGCTGCCGCCTTTTTCAGTCGCTTTCCAATACCTCCCCAGCTGTAGGCCTTGAGCCAAGCCTGTTCTGTCCCTTTTTGTAGTTCATCCACGCTCATACGAGTGGGCTCGAATACGGCGTGTTGGCCGTCGTACAGATCCCAGTTGCGCGTGAGGATACGGCCTTCGCTTTCGAGTCGGCGGTACAGTGCCGTGCCCGGGAAGGGTGTGACAATCGCAAATCTGGGTAGGTCAATGCCCGCTTCGATTGCGAAGTCTGCTGTCTTCTCGAAGATGTCAGGCTCATCTTTGTCAAGCCCAAAAACGAAGCAGCCTTGAAGGCCTATGCCTCGATCGTGTAAACGCTGAACGACTTGTGCGTACTGCTCGGGACGGTTGAAACCCTTGCGAGACTGTCGGAGATTGTCATTGGAAATTGATTCAAGACCCATCAGCAGGCCCCGGCAGCCACTCTCAGCAGCAAGGTCGAGCAGAGCCTGGTCCTCGCAGAGCAGCGTGGTGGCAAGGCCGTACCACTGCAGTTTCAATGGGATCAAAGCGGTGAACAAATCACGGGCATAGGTCTTGTCCGCGATGATATTGAGGTCGATGAAGACGGCACGCTTGGTCCGGTTGCGACGCAGGTCGGTGACGATGTCTTGAACGGGGTGCTGTAGGGGCTTGCGCCCCCATGCCGATGGGACAACGCAGAAGTCACAGTCGTGTACACACCCCCGTGTCGCTTCATAGACGTGCGAGGTCAGATACTTACGGCGTGGCAGCACCGAACGATCAGGAAGGGGGCGATCGTCGAGCGATAGGCCGGGTGCCTGGTCGTATCTTGGCTTCATACAACCCGACTGAAAATCCCGCAGGAGCTGGGGCCAAGTGTCTTCTGCGTAGCCAACGACAATTGCGTCGGCGTGCGGCTGCGCATCGTCTGGGGTGAGCGTAATGTGCGGACCGCCCATCACAACCGCGATGCCGCGGTTTCGGAATCCTTCAGACAACTCATAGGCACGCATCGCACTACCGGTTAAGACCGTCATGCCGACGAGGTCGACGTCGAGGTCTTCGGGGACCTGCTCGATCCCCTCGTCGAAACATGTCAACTCAACTTCAACATCGTCCGGTACCAACGAAGCAAGGACTGGGAATGTGAGTGGCATGTAACGCAAGCCGCGGCCAAAGATCCCGCCCCGATGACGGTATAGGGGGCCTTTCGGGCTAATCAATGCGAGCCGGATTTTGCGAGAGTGTCCCACGTTATCCCCAGTTCTTGTGTGTCATTTAAAGTAAGCACACACATACATTAACTGCTTGTGCCCGCGGCTGCAAGCAAATTATCTGGTTTTTGAGCATACAGCGGTTGACAAATGCCGCCAGTATGATAGTGTATATACAACACTAAGGTGTCCCATGACTCAACTCAACAACATCTACCGTACCCCATTGGGGCTTCTGACCGACCTATACCAGCTGACGATGGCCTACGGCTACTGGAAGATGGGCCGTGCCGAGCAGGAAGCTGTCTTCCATCTTTTTTTTCGCAAGACACCTTTCGGGGGTGGATACGCGATCGCGGCGGGGCTGTCACACGCGGTTGAACTGATGCGTCAGTTCAGGTTTGAGCAGGATGATCTGCACTATCTTGCGACGTTAACAGGAAATGATGGGAAGCCACTCTTCGAGCAGGAGTTTCTCGATTACCTCGCGCGTGTCGAGTTTGCCTGTGATGTGGATGCGGTGCCGGAGGGAACGGTCGTGTTCCCACACCAGCCGCTGATACGCATCCGCGGCCCGATCCTGCAGGCTCAGATCCTTGAGACGGCGCTACTTAACATCGTGAACTTCCAGACACTCATTGCGACCAAGGCGGCACGTGTTTGTGATGCTGCGGATGGTGAGCCGGTGATGGAGTTCGGGCTTCGCCGGGCACAAGGGATTGATGGTGCGCTCGCGGCGAGCCGAGCTGCGTACCTCGGTGGGTGTGCAGCAACCTCGAATGTGTTGGCCGGCAAGCTATTTGGTATCCCGGTTAAAGGGACCCACGCCCACAGCTGGGTGATGTCGTTCGATGCCGAACCTGAAGCGTTTGAGGCCTATGCGCAGGCGATGCCGAATAACTGCGTGTTCCTTGTCGACACCTACGACACGCTGGCCGGCGTCCGCAACGCGATCGAAGCCGGTAGAAAGCTGCGCGAGCGTGGGTACGAGATGGTCGGTATCCGTCTCGACTCCGGCGACCTGGCTTACCTCAGTACCGAGGCCCGCAAGCTGCTGGACGAAGCGGGTTTTCCTGACGCGGTGATCGTTGCATCGAACGACTTGGATGAGCAAATCATCAAAGACCTCAAGCAGCAGGGCGCGACGATCGCGGTCTGGGGTGTCGGCACGAAGCTCGCGACGGCATATGACCAGCCGGCTCTAGGCGGGGTGTACAAACTCGGTGCGATACGCAATGAAGACGGGGAGTGGCAGCCCCGGGTCAAGCTTTCGGACCAAGCAATCAAGACTTCGATTCCCGGCACACTGCAAGTCCGTCGGTTCGAAGATCAAAATGGGCTCGTCGGCGATCTAATCTACGACGAGTTGAGTACACCTGAGCCCGGTCGGCAACTGGTTGATCCCGGCGATCCAAACCGGATGAAACAGATCATGAGCGATGCGGTTGGGAGTGATCTGCTGATCCCCATTGCACGTGGTGGTGTGATGCGGGACTATGACGATTCACTTGAAGCCGCACGCGATAGGGCTCGGAAGGGCCTCAATCGGCTACACCCCGGTGTCCGCCGGTTTATGAACGCTCATACCTATCCGGTCGGTCTCGAACCGAGTCTGCATGAGTTGCGTGGTCAGATGATCCGGGATGCAAGAGTAAATGCCTTGATGACACAAGGGTAGTTCCATGAAGACGCTACGAGTTGGTGCGGCAGCACTTAATCAGACCCCGCTGGATTGGGATGGCAACGAAGCCAATATCCGCGATGCGATCCGAGAGGCACGTGATCGAGGCGTAGGGCTGTTGTGCCTGCCCGAGTTGTGCGTAACGGGCTATGGCTGCGAGGACGCGTTCTTCTCGTCGGCAATCCGTCGGATGGCTCGTAGAGTCGTTGAGGCGATCCTGCCAGAAACCAAGGGTATGGCGGTTTGCCTGGGGCTACCAGTGATGCACCGCGGGGCACTCTTTAACGCAGTCGCACTCATCATCGACGGCCATATCGTCGGCCTAGTCGCGAAACAACATCTTGCTGGCGATGGCCTGCATTACGAGCCGCGTTGGTTCAAAGCTTGGCCTGCGGGCGAAGTCTCCGTCTTTGACTGGGGTGGTACCGAACTACCCATCGGTGATCTGGTCTTTGATCTCGATGGCGTCCGTATCGGCTTTGAGATCTGCGAAGACGCCTGGGCAGCACACCGCCCCGGAGCAGGCCTCGCGGACCGTGCGGTCGATGTCGTACTCAACCCAAGTGCAAGCCACTTCGCGTTTGGCAAACAAGCGGTCCGCGAGCGACTGGTGATCGACGGCTCGCGGGCCTTTGGCGTCACTTATCTCTATGCCAACCTGCTCGGCAATGAAGCTGGCCGGGCCATCTACGACGGCGGCTGCATGATCGGGAGTAGTGGCAAGATGGTGGCCAAGGGTGAGCGTCTACGGTACGCACCGTTCACCTTGATCGATGCTGTGATCGACATCGATGCCGCAAGAACCCAGCGTGCTCAGCTCGCCAGTCGTGTTCCGTCTTCCGAGGTGGACAAGGGTGTTATCAATGTCGAGTGGACCGTTCCGCCAGTTGATCAGCAGCCAGCGACCGAGGCGGGTCAGGCCGATTGGGAAACCACTGACAGCCATCAGGAAGAAGAGTTCACCCGTGCCATCGCCCTTGGTCTCTTCGATTACATGCGGAAGAGCCGCTCGGCCGGCTTCATCGTTTCGCTAAGCGGCGGGGCGGACTCGACCGCTGTGGTATGCCTGGTCCGATTGATGGTGGACCTCGCCATTGCCGAGATAGGCCTGGAGGCTACGCGAGATCGTCTCGGAGTACCTGCTGTTAAGCCCGCGACCGCAGAGCAGTTGGCCCATCAGATCTTGACCACTGCCTATCAAGGCACACGTAACAGTTCACAAGCCACACGTGATGCGGCACGTACCGTTGCTACGGCGATCGATGCCAAGCATCATGAACTGGACATCGAGGATCTCAACAACCAGTACACCGCGATGATTGAGCAGGCGATTGGCCGGCCCCTCGACTGGGGTACGGATGACATCGCTCTGCAGAACATCCAGGCACGCGTCCGTGCTCCCGGTGTGTGGATGTTGGCAAACTTAGAGAACAAACTCCTGCTCGCGACCAGCAACCGTTCCGAAGCCGCAGTGGGCTATACCACCATGGACGGCGACACCTGCGGTGGACTCAGCCCGATCGCCGGCATCGATAAGGCCTTCCTGCGTCGTTGGCTCGCTTGGGTGGAAGTGACCGGCCCGGCTGGCATCGGGCCTATCGAAGCGGTCGGTGCGGTTAATCGCCTGACACCAACAGCCGAGTTACGACCGCAGGATCAGAACCAGACCGATGAAGACGACCTCATGCCCTACGACATCCTCGATGCGATCGAGCACGAGGCGATTGGCCTGAAGCGATCCCCGGCCGAGGTGCTCGCCACGATGACCGCGCAATATCCCGACATCCCCAAGGCCCAATTCCGGGGGTGGGTCGAACGGTTCTTCACCCTGTGGTCCCGCAACCAGTGGAAACGTGAGCGGTTCGCACCGAGTTTCCATGTCGACGATAAGAACCTGGACCCTAAGACCTGGTGCCGATTTCCCATCCTCTCTGGCGGGTTCCGCAGAGAGCTGAGGGAGTTAAAAAACAGCCCTGGAGCCGAGTAGAGATGGTTTATCAACAAAATCTCCAATGGAATGATCTAGCCGCTTGACATAGTGTCGGAAATACACGATACTAGGTGTGTAAACAACACTAAGACAAAGCCATGAACTACAGCTACGAGTTTGAAAGACCGGCCCTCACCGTGGACATCGTCGTCTTTGCTTTAGATGAGGACGGCCTCAAGGTCATGCTGATCGAACGAGATCTAGAACCCTTTGCTGGGCGGTGGGCGATCCCGGGGGGCTTCGTCCGCGTCAACGAGACGCTGGACGAGGCTGCCCGCCGTGAGCTTCAGGAGGAGACGGGGCTGCGAGATATTTACCTGGAGCAGCTATACACCTACGGCGGCCTCGACCGAGACCCACGTGAGCGTGTCGTGACCGTTGCCTACTACGCCCTGGTCAACCTCCAGGGCCACGATGTGAAGGCCGACACCGATGCTCGAAATGCCGCTTGGTTCAACGTCGATGACCTACCTGACTTGGCCTTCGATCACGAGCAGATTCTCGACGCCGCGTTGGAAAGGCTGCAAGGCAAGGTCCGCTACCAGCCGATCGGGTTTGAGTTGTTACCCAACAAGTTCCCGCTTCGTGACTTGCAGCGGCTCTACGAGATCGTGCTCGACCGCGAACTGGATAAGCGTAATTTCCGGAAGAAGATTCTCAGCATGGACATCCTGGTCGAGCTGAACGAGATCGAGAAAGACGTCTCGCACCGAGCCGCAAAGCTCTACCGCTTCGACAAGAAGAAGTACGACCGGCTGGTGCGACAGGGATACCACTTTGAGATTTGATGATGAACCGCCAAGACCACATCATGGGTTGCATCCTCGGCACAGCCGTAGGCGATGCGATTGGTCTGCCTCGTGAAGGGTTGAGTGCCCGACGGGCGGAGCGGATGTTTGGCGGAGCGCCTTTAACCCACCGCTTCATCCTTGGACGCGGTATGTGCAGCGACGACACCGAACACACGCTTATGGTCGGCTTGGCGTCGCTCGAATCCATGGGCGATCCCGAGAAGTTCGCCAAAGCGTTCGCCCGACGACTGCGTTGGTGGTTTGCTCGCATCCCCGCCGGGGTCGGCCTTGGTACGGCCAAAGCCTGTATCCGACTGTGGTTTGGTGTGAGCCCCGGCCGAAGCGGCGTCCGTAGCGCTGGCAACGGTCCCGCGATGCGTAGTGCCCTGTTGGGTCTTGTCGCGAGCAGTGAGCAGCACGTTCAAGAACTTGTTCAGGCCTCAACTGCAGTAACACATACTGACCCTAGAGCGCGTGACGGCGCTCTGGTGATTGCCAGGCTTGTCCGCTGGATCGCGACTGAGCCTGCACTGCGAGCAACGATAGAAACCCCCTTGGTGTCAGGCTTAGAAGACATGCAGTTGTGCGACAGCCTGATGTTGGCGCTTGAAGCTGCTAGAGATGGTATTGGTCAAAAAGACTTCGCGATTCGCATCGGCCAACCCAAAGGCATCAGCGGCTTTGTGAATCACACGGTGCCCGCAGCCGTGTATTGCTGGCTCTCGAATCGCGGCTCCTTCCGAGATGCGGTTGAGACCGCGGTCTGCTTGGGCGGTGATAGTGATACGGTTGCAGCAATTACTGGGGCCTTGGCAGGGACAGAGCAGGGGTCCCAGGCGATCCCGGACGAGTGGCTGAGCAATCTCCGCGAATGGCCATGCTCGGTTGAGTGGATGACCAGTTTGGCCGAGGCACTCACGCAGCAGAATGCAGGGGGATCACCCTCTGGCCCCCAGTATCCGGCCATGCTCGCCTTGTTCCGAAACGTGATGTTTACGGCAGTCGTTCTGTCGCACGGATTACGCCGACTTCTTCCGCCTTACTAAAGGAGCCACAGTCATGCGTGCACTCATCCTTGTAGACATCCAGAATGATTTCACACCAGCAACAACTAACAAGCCTGCCGGTGCACTGGCGGTACCCGACGGTAATGCCGTGATCGCCGTGGCCAACCGGCTGATGCCGGACTACGACCTAGTCGTCGCGACACAGGACTACCACCCGGCAGGGCACAAGTCCTTCGCTTCTGCTCACGCTGATAGAGAAGTCGGCGACGTCATCGACCTTGATGGCCTTGATCAGCTGCTCTGGCCCGACCACTGCGTTCAGGGCACACCCGGCGCGGAGTTGTGCGACGACCTTGACCGCTCCGGTATCGACGAGGTTGTCGTAAAGGGCACCAACCCGGAGATCGACAGCTATAGCGGCTTCTTTGATAACGGCCACCGCAAGTCCACCGGCCTAGCCGACCTGCTGCGAAAGCGGAGCGTAGACGCCGTGGACGTCATGGGCCTGGCGACGGACTACTGCGTCAAGTTCACGGCCCTGGACGCTGTCAAGGAAGGTTTTGAGACAAGACTTATCGCCGAGGGCTGCCGAGGCGTTGAGTTGAACGCCGGCGACATTGAGCATGCGATTAACGACCTGAAAGAGAACGGAGTACAGATCCGATGACCAATACACAGTTAACATCCGAACAACGCTTCCAGAACGCTCGTCTGTCGCTTGACGGCTTGTGCGTCGGGGATTGCTTTGGCCAGCGGTTTTTTGCACCAGGCACACACGCTTTGGTCCAGTTGCGCCAAGCGCCACCAGCACCCTGGGTCTATACCGACGACACCGCGATGGCGATCTCGATTGTCCGAACACTGCTCGAAGCAAAGCAAATCGATCAGGACAAACTCGCGGCCCACTTCGCGGACGAATACAACACGTCGCCGCACCGTGGCTACGGGGCTGGTGCACACGGCTTGCTTGCCGCATTGGCAGGTGGCGAAGACTGGCGTATCGAGGCCCCAGCTATGTTCGAGGGCACTGGATCCATGGGCAATGGCGGCGCGATGCGTGCAGCCCCCATCGGTGGCTACTTTGCCGACGATCTTGATAAAGTTGCAGAGCAAGCCGCCCTTAGTGCTGAAGTGACTCACGCCCACCCTGAAGGGCAAGCCGGTGCGGTTGCCGTTGCCATTGCTGCGGCACTGGCGTATCGAGCATCGGCGGAGGGTGTACAGCCCAAGCCGAAAGACTTCATCACACAGGTTGTCGACTACACGCCCGAGAGCCTGACCAGAACAAATCTGAAGCAGGCGGCGGTGTTGCCTGGGAACCTGAAATTGAATGACGTTGTCCGCACGCTAGGCAACGGGTCAAGGATTATTGCCTGGGATACCGCGCCGTTCTGTGTTTGGGTATCGGCCCACCGATTAGACCACTATGTAGAAGCACTGTGGACATGTGTTCGTGCAGGTGGCGACATCGATACCACCGCGGCAATCGTTGGCGGGATCGTCTCCCTGTTTACTGGGCAAGAAGGTATCCCTGAAGAATGGAAGCGAGCAAGTGAACCGCTGCCAATTGGTAGGCATGGAATGCTTTGAATCGAAACAAGTACTAGCAGCAAGTTGCTTACTTGCTGCTGTGAAAGAGTAATAGTTATGACACTTGAATACGAAAAATACATCACGCAAGACAAACGATGGCCACAGACTGGCCGGCATGTGCTTGCTCAATACGACGATGACACCATCGTGGTCTATCAGGCTTACCGGCCATCGATCGCTGACTACGCAGTCAAGAACCAGGCCTTCGGCGGCGACTTCAGCTTCAACCGAATGAGTTGGATCAAGCCTAACTTCCTCTGGATGATGTACCGGAGCGAGTGGGCCGCGAAATCTGGGCAGGAGCATGTCCTGGCGATCCGGATGTCGCGCGAGGGTTTCGATGAGATCTGCCGACGGGCGGTGAAGTCTTCGTACGATGGACAGGCTTTTGAATCCGAAGCCGAGTGGAAGGCTGCTGTCGAAGCGTCGGATGTCCGTCTGCAGTGGGACCCAGACCATCTACCCAACGGCCATCCAACCGAACGGCGAGCCGTCCAACTTGGCCTTCGTGGACAGGCCCTGCGATCCTTCTCAGATGATTGGATCAGAGAGATCGAAGACGTTACGGAGTTCGTTCGCCAGCAGCATGTCGTTCTTCAGAATGAAGGGCCAAAGGCACTCTTGACGCCAACTGAGCATGTATATCCTGCTCATGAGAATCTAAGGGCAGATCGTTTAGTCTCGGATCACTCGGGACTGCGGTATGTCACGGGTGATGCCACTGATCCAATCGGTGCAGGGCCTAAGGTCATCGCACACGTCTGTAATGACGTCGGTGGCTGGGGGCGTGGGTTTGTCCTTGCCCTATCAGCGAAGTGGTCAGAGCCTGAGGCTGCATATCGACAGTGGGCGGCAGACGGCGGGGACGAGTTTGCCTTAGGCCAGGTTCGCTTTGTCAGCGTCGGCGAGGATCTATGGGTCGCGAACATGGTCGGCCAGCGTGACCACAAGACGATCAACGGTGTGCCGCCCGTCAGGTACGAAGCGATTCGGCAGTGCCTTCAGCAAGTTCGGGGTCACTGCAAGCTAAACGCAGCAAGCGTTCACATGCCTCGTATTGGCTGTGGTCTAGCGGGTGGGCGATGGCATGAGATCGAGCAGATCATCGCTGACGAGTTGCTTGAACACAGTATCGATGTGGTGGTCTATGACCTGCCCAAAGATGAAAACCCTATCCGGTGGAGGGCTTAGCTATGTACGACACGATTCAAGCTATTAGTAGTGCAACCTATTCCGTACCCGGGTTAATGATCGATCATCCACCGCGGTTCCATCATCCGCACAAGCGTCTGGTCTTTGACATCGCCTGCCCACCTAATACGGTGCATGATGGTGAGGTCCAGTTTGCGAGGTGGGATTCCGATGGCTGGGAAGAACTCGCGATCGGTGATGAAGAACCTGTTGTCGATTGTCTGCCGTCAGTTTTTGGATATGAGCCACCCAACGAAGGCACAATAGATTGGTATCTCAATTTCGCTGATCCTGACCTCTTTGGATTTTATGGTGGCGGCTTACTGGCACAGGACGAGCTTCAGGTCGCAGAGCACCCCGCATTGGCCAGCCTTCGTCATGCTTTATTCGCTGATGGTTTTGAGCCAATGACCATGAGTGGCTCGGCACCGACGCCATGCACTGTGATTGGTGCTCCACGTCGATGTGTGATTGATACGGCACCAAGTGATCTGCCCGGAAGATCATCTGGTCTGTACGGCAACCGCTTCGCGGCAGCGAGTCAAGATGTAGTCCAAAGTGCGGTTCAGCCGATCGACCCACCCACACTAACCAACATCCTAGCGATTGCAGCACCGCCTTGTGGGCATGGTTACTACACCGCCCACGACATTGAGCAAATACTGGCGACGGTTGTAACGGGCTTTGCCGCGGTAATGCAGGAGTCTCGTCGGCTGGGACAAGATCAGGTCGCCATCCATACGGGCTTCTGAGGGTGCGGTGCTTTTGGCGGTAATCGTGTACTTACCCCAGCACTGCAACTCATTGCGGCACGCTGGGTTGGCCTGCCTCGATTGGTCTTCTATGCGTTTGATGCGTCTGGGCAGATAGATTTCGCTGAGGCATTGGATGTGGCAAAACGACTGGCTTCAACAGAGTCCGAAGCCGACCGGATCGAATCTGTGGTCGGGGCAGCAGTCAATCTACGGATGCGGTGGGGCGTGAGTGATGGGAATTGAGTAATCAAGACCGAGAGGTTCAAAATGACTGGTATCAAAACAATCCGACAAGGTGAACGTGTTGCGGTCTGGAGCAAGTCAGGTCGAGTCCGGTTCGTAGACGGTCCTAGCAGGCTATGGCTGCTGCAAGAACAGGTCGTTCCACTGCGACGCCACAGTGCTGAGGAAGATCAGTACCTAATCATCCGCCGGCGGGACGGTGTGTCCGAGCATGTTCGTGGGCCGGCGGAGGTCTGGTTTGACCCCGTTCTTCACGAGCAGATCGGTGTGATGGACCTGACGCCGCTGGACGCAAACGAGGCGGTGGTGATCTACGCCCGTGGTGAAGAGGGTGTCGTCAATCGAAGAGTCCTGCGTGGCCCGGCGTTGTACATGCCCGAGCCCAATGAGTGGCTGCACAGCTTCTCCTGGCATGGGGCGGACCACAAACAGCCGCGAAAGAAGACGCCGCACGCATTGCAGTTCCAGAAGTTGCGAGTGATCCCGGACCAGACCTACTTCAGTGTGCGGGACGTACGCACGGCGGATGACGCTCTGCTGATGGTTCAGGTGATGATCTTCTTCGAGTTGGCCGACATCGAGTTGATGCTCGATCAGACGCACGACCCGATCGCGGACTTCATCAACGCGGTCACGGCCGATGTCATCGACTTCGCTGCGGGTCGGCCGTTCGAGCAGTTCAAGAAAGACACCGAACGGCTCAACGATCTTTCGGCTTACCCAAACCTGGTCGGTCGGGCTGAGCGGATCGGCTACCGCATCAACAAGGTGGTCTACCGCGGGTACGAAGCGAACCCGAAGTTGCAGGGCATGCACGACAGTGCCATTGAGGCCCGTACATCTTTGCAACTCGAAGCGGAGACCGAACGGCAGGCACAGGAGTTGGCCGACCTGAAGTTGCAGCGTGAGGCCGAGCGTGCCAAGCAGCATCGCGAGATGCAGCGACAGCAGACCGAACACGAGCAGCAGATGAAGCAACTCGGTCACGACCAGTCTCTAAGAGAGCAGGCCAGCGAGCATGCTCAGATGATGCGTCAGCAGTCGGACGAGCAGGAGCAGCAGGTACGCTTTCAGCAGGAGACCAACACGGTCGAGTTGGAGCACATCAAGGCCAAAAACGCCGAGCAGGCGACCTTACTCCAGTCGATGCAGCAGATGCAGGTCGACCTGACCCGTTACCTCGTGGCTCAGTACCAGAACCCGGATCGCCTGATCCGTATCGATGGCGACAGTGCCCGACTGCACTTACATGACCAATAGGAGATGAGCTATGGCCAACAAGACACCCGACATCCTGCACCGCGGTCGGTTCATTGAACTGGTCAGCCTTAACGGCTGGGAATATGCAAGGCGTTCAAACGCAACCGGCGTGGTCGCAATCCTTCCGGTCCATGCCGATGGTCGGCTCGTTCTAGTTGAGCAGGTCCGACCTGCAGCAGGTGGCCCGGTCATCGAATGGCCGGCGGGCCTCGTTGGTGATGAAGGCGATGATGAGTTGCACCTGGAAGCAGCCAAACGCGAACTGCTCGAAGAGACTGGGTACGAGGCCAAAGTCTGGGAACTGGTCGGCGAGGGGATGTCCTCAGCTGGCCTGACCGACGAATCGGTCGTTTTTTACCTCGCCAAAGACCTTACCTCTGTCACCGATGGTGGTGGGGTGGGAGGCGAGAACATTACGAAACATGAAGTCCAGCCATACGATCTGGCGGGATGGATCGAAGACATGAAGCATGCGGGCAAGTGGTTAGACGTGAAGGTCTACGCAGGCCTAGGCATGCTCAATCAATATAAGAAAGAGAATCAAGATGGATCCTAAGATCAAATCAGTTAGTAAATCAATGAGCTATGTGCTCCGCCACAAGCCCGACGCGATCGGTATCACGCTTGACCCAAACGGGTGGGTCGTTGTCGATAACCTCCTCGCCGCCTTTCAGCGTGACGGGAAGCGATACACCCGTGAAGTCATCGATCGCGCCGTCGCTGAGAACGATAAGCAGCGCTTCGAGTTCAGCGAAGATGGAACACGTATCCGGGCGAGACAGGGCCACTCAGTGAATGTCGACCTGGGCTATGAGCCAGCGGTTCCGCCCGATGCTCTGTTCCATGGCACCGCGACCCGAAACCTGGACTCCGTGAGGGAGAAGGGCCTGCTCAAGATGAACCGCCACCATGTCCACCTCTCCACCAGTAAGGAGACGATGCTGGCAGTCGCACAGCGACACGGTAAGCCGGTCATTCTGGAGGTCGATGCCAAACGCATGCACGCGGACGGCTTCGAGTTCTTTGTCACCCAAAACGATGTCTGGCTAGTAGATTCGGTGCCGCCGAAGTATTTGTTAGGGGCTTAGACAGCCAGCAGGCTTCAATTGAGTTTCCGCGGATACGTGTAGTGGTTGAGCGGGTTTCTTACTCAGATCAAGCCATGATCTTCTTGCCCAGCCATTCGACGGCGTTGTCCAAGCTCTTTTGATTGCTGGCGAGGTAGTGCTGGTCTGCGACTGTGCCGGGTGAATGCGCGAGGTATAGGGTGGCCGCTCCATTGAACTTCCCGCTCTGCTCGATCAGGTTGGCCCCTGTAGCACGTAGCAACTTAAAAGTTCCTTTGACCTCTTGCTGATCATCACGGCCGGTGGCCTTGATCGCTCTAAGCCATGCGAGTCGGATACTGTCGACCTTGGCAGCCTTACCGTCGTCTTTGATCCAGCTTCTTACAAGCGGATCACCTTTCATTGTGAGGAGAACCCGATCGCCTTGTTTCTGACGGTGCTGTTTGAGCAGCTTGATGGTCTGCGGCCATAGCTTGTATGTGACGGTGGGTGCGTTGGCATGACGGCGTGTCTTGCTACGTGCCCTGGTGATGGTTCCCTTCCTTACATTGAGTTCATCGGGGTGCAGATCGCTAATGTCTTTGGCGGTCATGCCGGTATTCAAGGCAAGAAGGATATAGAGGGTGGTGCGATCGCTCGCGACTTCTAGTAGCCGTCGAATGTCCGACAGCTTCATGTGCTGCGGTCGCTTTTTTGGGATGGGGATTGTGAGCGACTTACTTCGGAGATTCCTAGGTAGTCCGCACTTTTCCTGCTCCCAAGCCCAGCTGATGAACTGTTTGACCGATGACAGTAAATCGTTGGCATACTTGGGGCTGAATGTCTCGGCCCCAATTTGTTCGAGCAGATGGATATGCCATTGGCTGAGCATCGAGGTCCTGATTGCTGCGGGCTCTTGCTCTCCAACCGGCTGGCCGTCGTGCGCCCAGTTGCAAAACTTTTCTAGGTGTACTAGAAGGGTCGCGTAGCGGCCCATTGACTTACTGCCGGCTTTAGCGGAGGCGCGGACGCCGGCCAGGTATTCGTCGATCAGGCCGGTGATGCTGTTGCTGAGTTTTTTTCTTGGCTTAGGCTTGACCAACTGCCGGCCTTTGATGCCCATTTTCTTGATTTTGCCATCATCGCCGATGATGGTTGCGATGTGCTCAGCTTTTCCGTCAACGAGGCCTCTACGGATTGCTTCAAACCCATCAAAGCTAAGGTTCTCGGCTACTACACGAAGTGGCTCGGCTTTGATTTCTGCCCGTCGTTTGGCCAATGCTTCGGCCTCGGGATCGCGCGTCAAGGTGGCTTTGATCTCTTCGAGTTCTTCTTGTGCTTGGCGCTTGGCTTCGCGATCGCTTTTGTTTACGCCCCCGGGTCCGAGGTAGTAGACCTTTCCCTTGATCTTCTTCTTCCAGCACTTGCGTGGAGCGAACCAAGTTAGTTTGTTGTTGACAGCCATCCGGCTCCCTTTTGCGGCGTAGTGGTCTGCCAGTGTATCCCCTTTTGTATCCCTTTTCGAGCTAAGATCTGTGTAAAAAGGGATACGAATAACCCTTTATTGATTAGAAATGCGTGTTTACTACGTTCGGGACGTAGAGGCCGCAGGTTCAAATCCTGTCACCCCGATTCCATCTCTTCAGATTTAGCTTGGCTCTGATCGGCGTATGGGTCAGTCCTGACGCTGCCTCGGTACCGGGCGGCCGTGACCGAGTTGGCCAACGAAGTTAGCGTCGCGCACCGCGACCCTGCCTCTCACGGTGACGAGGCTAGGCTTGCCGTTGATCTCGAAGCCTTCGAAGCCGTCGTAGTCTGTATTCATCAGGTTGTCGGCCTGCGTGATGGTCCCGCGATAGGTCGGGTCCCAGACGACGATATCCGCGTCGCTGCCGGGCTGGATCGTCCCTTTGTTCGGGTACATCCCAAAGCGTTTGGCGGCATGGGTGCTCGCGGCCTCAACGAAACGCTGGAGGGATAGCTTGCCCGTCGACACGCCATGGGTATAGAGCAGGGTCACCCGGTGCTGCACGGAGGGGATGCCATTAGGAATCGTGGTGAAGTTTCCGTTCGGCGGCTTACCCATTTCTTTCTGTATGGCAAAATCGAATGGCGCGTGGTCGGTCGCAACCGTGCTGATCCGGCCGTCGGCGAGGGCCTGCCATAAGAACGCGCCGTGCTCGGCCGACCGGATGGGCGGGCTCATCACAAACTTGGCGCCTTCGAAGTCGGGGCGCTGGGCGTAGGTTTCATCGAGGGTGAGGTAGGGGATCACGGTCTCGAGATCGACATCGACGCCGCGGCCAATAAACCCTTGTGCCGCCTCGACCGCCAAGCGATTCGAGGTGTGGACGATGTAGCCCTTCGCGCCGGTCATCTCCAGGAACGTACAGAAGTGGTGGACCCCCTCGGCCTCGACCTGCGCGGGGCGCGAGGGCTCGTGCCACTGCGGCCCGGTCTTCCCCTCCGACAAGAGTTGTTGCTGCAGTGCGGCGACCAGCTCGGCGTTCTCGCAGTGTGCGGTGACAACCAGGCCAAGCTCCTTTGCAAGCATGCAGGCTCGATAGAGTTCTTCATCCTCAACACCGAACGCGCCCTTGTACGCGAGGAACACCTTCAGCGAAGTGATCCCGTCGTCAACGACTTTTCGCAGGCCCGCCTCGGCCTGTGGATCGTATCGTGTCACGCCCATGTGGAAGCTGTAGTCGCAGGCCGACAAGCCCTCCGCCTTGGATTTCCAGAGCTGGTATGCCTCCCACGGATCATCATCCCGGCCGGGACAGACCATCTCGATCAATGTGGTTGTCCCGCCGACCAGCGCGGCCCGGCTAGCGGTCTCGTAGGTATCCTTCGCATACGTGCCCATGAACGGCAGGTAGATGTGAACGTGCGGATCGATGAAGCCGGGGAACACGAGCATATCCGTTGCATCGATGATTTCCCCGCCGTCTACGGTTGCGGGGTCGATGCCCGCCTCCACCCGCACGACCTTCTCGCCCTCAACGAGCACGTCGGCAATCGCGTCATGATCTGGCGTAACCACACGACCGTTCTGTATCAACATGGCCATGGCTCGGCCTCCTTGTTTAACACGTCGCTGCGTCCCTATTCGCTAACCAGATCATCCGACTGCTTCACAAAGTCGTCGGCATCCCACTTGTCGTCCTTGGTTACGCCGACGGTTTGCGCAGCCTCGGCCTGCTTTGCGGCGGCTTGGGCGGCGACTGCGGCACGCTTCTGCTCTCGGGCTTCGGCCTGCATCCGGACCAACTCGGCGTGCGTCGTGAAATAGCCCAGTGCGTGGCCCCTAAACTCGTCGATGGTCTCGAAGCCGTGACTCTCCATGAACGCGAGCAGGCCTTCGATCATCGGCTTGACCATCCGGTAGCTCATCTTCATCACGCCGGTACAGACCTGGACCGTATCTGCGCCCAGCAGGATGAACTGGGCCGCGTCCTCGCCGGTCTCGATGCCGCCCATGCCGGAGATCGTCCGCTTGCCATCGAACTCGCTGTGGATGAGGTCGGCGATCTCTTTGACCATGCGAAGCGCGATCGGTCGTACCGCCACGGACGAGTACCCGCCCGGTGTGGAGTAGCCCTCAACCGTCGGCATCGGCCGCAGGGTCTTGAGGTCGACGCCGATCACCGAGCGGATCGTGTTAATCGCGCTGATGCCGTGGCAGCCTGCACGCAGCGCGGCGATGCTGGGGTCTTCGATCCGGCCGACGTTCGGCGTCATCTTCGCCCAGACGGGCGTCTTCGCGGCCTCCATCACCCAGCCACAGACCTCTTCGAGGATCTCCGGGTTCTCACCCATCGCCATGCCCATCTTCCGTTCGGGCAGGCCATGCGGGCAGGAGAAGTTCAGCTCCAGGCCATCGACACCCGCGGCCTCGCAGCGCTCGACGATCTCGAACCAAGCATCTTTATTGAATTCCTCCATAATCGAAGCGATCAGGACTCCGTCGGGGTGGGTATCCTTGATCGCTTTGAAGTCATCGAGCCAGTCCTCGAAGGGTGTCGTCGCGATGAGCTCGATATTCTCCCAGCCGAACACTTCCTTCTTGTTCTGCCCGGTCAGCTTGCCATAGCGCGGCGCGACATTGATGACCTTCGATGCGTCGAGGCTGACGGTCTTGGCGACCACACCGCCCCAGCCTTCTTCAAAAGCCTTGTTGATCACTTTACGGTTCGTGCCGGGCGGTCCGGACCCGATCACGAACGGGTTCTTGAACTTTAAACCGTCGACGGTTGTTTCTAGGGTTGGCATCTTATGAGTCCTTTTTGGACAGGATTTACAGGATTGAACAGGTTAAGGCAGGATTATTCGGGTAGTTTGAGTACTTTGCGTTTGATTTGGAGGCTTGGGTTTCCAAAGTTCAAGAGCAGGCCAACGGGGCGTTGGGTTGCGGTAAGGTAGTGAACGAGTTGGACTTCATGTGCGGTAGCGAGTTCTCTGATGGGTTTTAGCTCAACGATGATGATGTCTTCGATAAGCAGGTCTGCGAGGTAATCGCCAACGGGTTGTCCGCGAAAATGTACTGAAACAGGCTTTTGGGCCTGTACCTTGAGTCCCATTTGTTCAATCGCGATCACCATACATCGCTCATAGACCGACTCAAGGAACCCCGGGCCCATCTCGTTATGGACCGCATAAGCGGCCGCAATAATCTGTCTTGTCAGACCCTCGTGTTCCATCCGGTTAATCCCGTTAATCCTGTCCAAAACTAAGCCGAAGCCGTTCCCAAACACTCCTCCAGCACGGCAACAATAAAGTCCGCATCGTCTTTGGTAATACACATCGGCGGCTTGAGTCGGATCGTGTTGCCGTAGAGCCCGCCCTTGCCCAGGAGCAGCCCCATCTCTTTTGCTTTCTCGATCAAGGCCGCGCACTCCTGCTTCGCAGGCTTTTTAGTTCTGCGATCTTTGACGAGTTCGACCCCCAGCATCAGCCCCATGCCGCGGACATCGCCGATCAGCTCGTGCTTGTCCTTGAGTTGGGCCAGTGCGTCTTTGAGGTAGGTGCCGATGGCTTGTGCGTTTTCCTGGATGCCCTCTTCATCGATGACTTCAAGGGTCGCCAGGCCCTGGGTGACCGAGATGGGGTTGCCGCCGTAGGTGTTGAAGTGGATGCGGTTAGCGAGGGTGCTGGAGATGTCGTGGGTCGCGGTCATCGCGGCGAGAGGTGCGCCGTTGCCAATACCCTTCGCCATGGTGACGATATCCGGCTGGACGCGCCAGTTCTGATGAGACCAGTAATGCTCCCCGGTTCGGCCAAAGCCGCCCTGCACCTCGTCCGCGATGCAGACACCGCCGTGTTCACGGACGGTCTTGTAGATGAGTTCGAAGAAGCCCTCAGGTGGGACAACCGCGCCGCCGACGCCCTGGATCGGTTCGCCGATGAAGCCGGCGATCTCGCCGTGGGTCTGGTACTCGATCACGTCTTTGATCTCCTGCGCACACTTGAGCCCGCAGGTCGGGTAGTCCAGGTCGTATGGGCAGCGGTAGCAGTAGCCCGCGCGGGTGTGGACGATGCCGTGGTCCGGGTTGGATTTGAACTTCCACGTGCCGTGCGCGGTCAGCCCCATCGTCGTGGCGGTGCCACCGTGGTAGCCGTTGCGCAGCGCGATGATGGTGTGGTTGCCGGTGTGCTCGCGTGCGGCGAGGATCGCGAGTTCGTTCGCCTCGCTGCCTGAGTTGGTGAAATAGGTCCGGTCCAGCGGCACGCCATCGGGATTGGTCGGCATCTTGCTCGCCAGCTTTTCGGCGAACTGCCCGATGGTGGGGTGTAGATAGATCGTGGTGGTGTGCTGCAGCGTCTGGTTCTGCGCCTTGATCTTCTCGATGATTTTCGGGTGGCAATGCCCGACCGAGACCGTGACGATCCCCGCAAAGGCATCAAGATAACGCCGGCCGGTCTCGTCCCAGACGTACTGCATCTTGCCCTCGACGACCATGATCGGCTCGGCGTAGTACGTCAACAAACCCGGGCTGAGGTACTGCTGGCGTAGCGCGATCGTCTGCTCTTTACTCGGGCCTTCGTATGGGCTGGGCTGATGATCAAACTGAGGCAGGGGTATCCTCCGGCTTCCAGTGCTCATGATGATTCTCCTTCCTGGTGCTTCGAGTCGGTGATGTCGACATCACCCGCTTCAGGGACGATCACAGATGGATTCACTTCAAGACCGCGTTCAGCCTTCGACCCCGGGATCAGGTTGTCCATCACGATGCCAAGGATCGCCGCGACGGCCATGCCCGTCGTGCCCAGCGCGATCGCAACCCCTGCAAGGGAATTGGGCAAGGCTTGAGTCACCGCGTCGCTTCCGCCGTTCTGGAAGTAGAAGGGCACACTCAGGCCCATGAATAACGCGAAACCACCGATGAACAGGTTGCGGTCGCTGGTGAGGTCGGCTCGGGCGAACTGTCGGACACCCACCGCGGCGATCAACCCAAACATCGTGCAATAAAGCCCGCCGACCACGGGTTGTGGGATCGCGGCGGCGAAGGCGCCGAACTTGCCAAACAGGCCAAGCAAGATCAGCAGCACCGCACCTAACTGCACGACGTAGCGTGACCCCACCTTAGTCAGCCCGACGAGACCGATATTCTCTGAATAGCTCGTCGAGCTAAAGCCGCCCAGCAGCCCGGTGATGGAGCAGGCGATGCCTTCGCAGCCGATGCCACGCGAGACCTCGGTCGGCGTCGGGTCACTACCGTCCGCCATCTGCTTGCAGGCGTGATAGTCCCCAAAACTCTCGATCATCGATGCGAGATACCCGGCCAGCACGGCGATGGTCGCGGCCAAGCCAAACTCTGGCAGGCCCCATGGCACGAAGAGCGTTCCGGTGCGCAACAGCTCTGATTGCTCAACGGCCGAGAGATTGACACGCGCCGGATCATCGGGCCGGATCACGCCAGCAGAGCCTAATACCGCACAGGTCCCAACCGCGGTTAGGATAGCCAGCAGCATGGGGAACAACTTGAAAAGTCGCAAGTGCCTTGATAGCACGAGCGCGAACAGCACAATCAGGGACATGGTCAGGATCGAGATCGCCCAGTTGGAGGCCGCGAATGGGGCACCAAACTGATATAGCGCGAGCCCGATCAGCATGATTACCGGCCCGATGACGACCGGCGAGAGGATCTTCCGTACCAATCCCATCAAGCCGGTAAACCCAATCACGGCTTCGACAATGCCGCCGATGATGATCGCACCCGCGATCGTGCGCATGCCCAGCGCGCCAGCCTCGGTCCACTGTGTGGTCACCGGACCAAGTACGGCGTCCGAAGTATCACCCGCGATCACGGCAGACCAATCGGGCGCGGCCTGTGCCTGGGTCGTCGCAACGATGCCGAAGAACGCGGCGAGGAACGAGAAGGAGACGCCCTGAATAATCGGGAGCCTGGAACCGAAGGTCGCCTGGATCAGCGTCGCGACACCCGAGCAAAGCATCACACTCGAGATCAGCAGTGCCGTATTGGAGAGTTGTTGGAGCCTAAGCGCTTCCTGGACCTCTGCGGGCAGTCCCTGGGGGATGGGCCAGAGCGCCGGCCCAAACAGCAAGGGCACCGCGACTGTAGAGCCAAACATGGTGAGTACGTGCTGCAAGCCCAGCACCGAGGCTTTACCGAAGGGCGGTTTATCGTTAAGTCCGTACAGGATTTCGGATGGGGTACTGCTGGGCATTTCAACTCAAACTGGATGGATAAGGACCAACAGAAACAGCACCAAAGATCAACTTTGACTTGATCCGGTCACTCCTGCTGATCCTGTCCAAACATCACAACGCGGTGATCGCGTCGTAGGTCTCAGGCCGACGGTCCCGGAAGAACTGCCAGGTGTTGCGCACCTCGCGGATCAGGTCGAGGTCCATCTCGGCGATGACGATATCATCTTCGGTGCGCTTCTCCGACTGCGCGATGAACTGGCCGCGTGGGTCGACGAAGTACGACTGGCCGTAGAACTCGCCGGTGCGCCAGGGCTCTTCCCAGCCGGGGCGGTTGATCGCGCCGACGTAGTACTGGTTGGCGACCGCGTGCGCGGGCTGCTCGAGTTTCCAGAGGTACTCACTCAGGCCCGCAACGGTCGCGCTGGGGTTGAAGACGATCTCCGCGCCGTTGAGCCCGAGGCAACGTGCGCCGTCGGGGAAGTGTCGGTCGTAGCAGATGTAGACGCCGACCTTGCCGAATCGTGTGTCGAAGACGGGGTAGCCGAGGTTGCCCGGGCGGAAGTAGAACTTCTCCCAGAACCCGGGGTCGCAATGCGGGATATGGATCTTGCGGAACTTGCCCAGGTAGGACCCGTCGGCGTCGATCACCGCGGCGGTGTTGTAGTAAACGCCGGGCAGTTCTTCTTCATACATCGGCACGACCAACACTGCCTCGTGCTTCTTCGCCAGTTCCTGCATCAGCTTTACGGTCGGCCCATCGGGTACCGGCTCGGTGAGGTCGTACCATTTCGTATCCTGCTCGGCACAGAAGTACGGGCCGTAGAAAAGTTCTTGGAGGCAGATGATCTGGGCACCCTGATCCGTGGCCTTGGCGATTAGATCGACGTGCTTGTCAATCATCGCTTGCTTAACCTTCTGGATCGGCGAAGTCACAGGTTCACAGAGCGTGGCTTGGATCAACCCACCGCGGACGATTCGTGTCATAGAAAATGCTCGTTTCAGTCAAACAGGCCGACCCATCAAGTTAGCATGCTTTGCCTTTCAATGCTAGTGTTTGTATCGCATCAAACGGACATGCATACTCTAAACCCCTTTTGAATATAACTGATGCACACCTCAGACCATGCCGTAGACGGATCCATCCCACTCGTTCCCAGCCTCATCGCGGGGCGGTGGGAAGCCCTTCCCGGATCAGCCGTCTCGCTCGTGCACAACCCGTCACTCGGATCGGTCATTGCGCAGACCCCACTCTGCGGTGCTGAGACGGCCGACAGCGCGGTCAAGGCGGCGAGCGAGGCGCTAGACGATTGGTCGCAAACGCCCCCGGTAGAGCGTGCCCGGGTGATGTTCGCTTATCGAGAGCTGCTCGAGGCCCACCGGGACGAACTGGTCGCACTGGTCACGCGAGAGCACGGCAAGACCCTGGCCGAGTCGCGGGCCGAGGTCCAGCGGGGCATCGAGATGGTGGAGTTCGCCTGCTCGGTACCCGCACTACTCTGCGGCGAGACCTTCCCCCAGATCGCCCGCGAGGTGGATGGCCAGACCGAGCGGCACCCCATCGGGGTCTGCGTCGGGATCACGCCTTACAACTTCCCGAACATGGTCCCGCTGTGGATGTTCCCGATCGCGCTGGCTTGCGGCAACACGTTCGTCCTCAAGCCCAGCGAGAAGGTCCCGCTCTCCGCGGTTCGCCTCGCGGAGTTGCTGGTCGAAGCCGGGCTGCCGGAGGGGGTATTCAACCTTGTCCACGGCGGCAAACAGATGGTCGACGCCTTGCTGGAGCACCCCGACGTGTCGGCCGTGTCTTTTGTCGGCTCGACGGCCATCGCCAAGCACGTGTACACCAAGGGCACGCAGCACGGCAAGCGCGTCCAGGCGGCCGGCGGCGCAAAGAACCACCTCATCATCATGCCCGATGCCGAGCTGGACCTCTCCGTGAAAGCCCTCGCGGCCTCGGCGTACGGCTGCGCGGGCCAGCGTTGCATGGCCGGGTCGGTGGCGATCGCGGTCGGCTCGGTGGGGGACGCGCTGGTCGATCGCCTCGTCGATCACGCGGGCGCAATGACAACTGCACCAAGCGACAACAACCCCGACACCGCGATGGGCCCGCTCATCTCGGCTGAGCATCGGGACCGGGTCGCCTCGGCATTATCAACCGCAGACCAGCAAGGCGCGACGATTGCCCTCGACGGCCGGTCCGTGCCAGACAGCGACGCGTTCCTGCTTGGCCCGTCCGTGATCGACCAAGTCACCACCGAGATGTCGGCGTGGAAAGACGAGATCTTCGGCCCGGTGCTCTCGGTCGTCCGTGCCGACTCGCTCGATGCCGCGCTCGGGATCGGGAAGTCCTGCCCCTACGGCAACGGCGCGTCGATCTTTACCCGTGACGGCTACGCGGCCCGCACCTTCCGACGACATTTCAACGCCGGGATGATCGGCATCAATGTCGGCGTCCCCGCGCCCATGGCCTGGCTGCCCTTCACCGGCTGGAACCAGTCGTTCTTCGGGGACCTGCATATCCAGGGCAACGAAGGCATCCACTTCTACACCCGGCAGAAGACCACCCTGACCCGCTGGTTCAAGTCCCCCGATGACTCGCACCACGACCCGGTGTGGAAGAGCAAGTAGTTCGCCGCGGGTCTGCTTCGGCCACCGGCGTTTCCAATATAGACGGATATCGATGAGTTCATTCAAACTATTTGCAAACGTTGTTGACCTGTCCGCGCGGTCGAGCAAACCCGCCGCAATGATCGTCGAAGCGGGTCGCATCGTGGCAATCGAAGCGACCGAAAAAGCTTGTCCGACATTCGTACTGCCGGGGTTCGTTGACTCGCACGTGCATATCGAGAGCTCGATGCTCACGCCCGGCCACTTTGCCCGGGCCGCGGTCGTGCACGGCACGGTCGCCACGGTCAGCGACCCACACGAGATCGCGAACGTGCTCGGCGTCAAAGGCGTGCGGTACATGCTGGAGGACGCCAAGCGCGTCCCGTTTAAGTTCGCCTTTGGTGCGCCCAGTTGTGTGCCCGCGACGGCTTTCGAGAACGCGGGCGCAGCGCTGGATGTCACCGATGTCACCACACTGCTTGATGATCCGGCGATCTATTACCTCAGCGAAGTCATGAACTTCCCGGGGGTCCTTGCCAATGACCCGGACCTGCATGCAATGATCCAGGCGGCCAAGCAGCGGGGCAAGCCCGTGGATGGGCACGCGCCTGGTCTTCGCGGCGCAGAGGCGCGGCAGTACGCCGATGCCGGCATCACCACCGACCACGAGTGCTTCACGCTCGAGGAAGCGGAGGACAAGCTGAACGCCGGGATGACCATCCAGATTCGGGAAGGATCGGCGGCGAAGAACTTTGAAGCGCTCTGGCCCCTGATCGATCGCTACCCCGGCCGGGTCATGCTCTGCTCGGACGACAAACACCCTGACGAATTGATCCGTGGCCACATCGACGCGCTGGTCCGCAGAGCGATTGCAATAGGCTGTGACCCCTACAACGTGCTGATCGCGGCGTGCCGGGTGCCCGTGCGGCACTACGGCTTGCCCGTGGGGCAACTCAAGGTCGGCGACCCCGCCGATTTCATCGAGGTCGATTCGCTCACCGAGTTCCGCGTCTTGCGGACCTTCATTGATGGCGAAACTGTGGCGGAGCAAGGCCGGTCGAACATCGAAGTCGACCCGGCCGGTCCCGTCAACTATTTCGAGTGTGGCCGGCAATCTGCGCAGGGGTTTGCGGTGCCCGATCGGCCCGACGCCAAGCTGCGGGTGATCGGCGCAATCGATGGGCAATTGGTGACCAACGAGTTGGCCATGGAGCCCACCCGTTGCGATGGCCTGGCCGTGGCCGATCCTTCACGCGACATCCTCAAGCTTGTCGCGGTGAATCGTTACGACGCACGTGCCAAGCCGGCCGTCGCCTTTGTCCATGGCTTTGGACTTCAGCGCGGCGCGATCGCCGGCTCGGTCGGGCATGACTCGCACAACATCCTCGCGGTCGGCACGAGCGACCAAGACCTGGCCGAGGCGGTCAACGCGGTGATCCAGGAGCGCGGCGGGCTGGCGGCCGTGGGTGACGGCAGCATCAAGACCCTCGCCCTGGATGTCGGCGGGTTGATGTCGGTCCGCCCCTGTGAACAAGTCGCGCGGGACTACGAGGCGCTTTGTAAGATGACCCAGGAGTTGGGGACGACACTCGCATCGGCCTTCATGACCCTCAGCTTCATGGGGCTGCTGGTCATCCCGCAGCTCAAGCTGAGCGACCGGGGCCTGTTCGACTTCAACCGCTTTGACTTGGTTGACCTGTGGGTCTGACCTAGCTGCCCCGGTAGGTGCTGTATCCGAAGGGCGAAATCAAGAGTGGGACGTGGTAGTGCTGGCGGGTGTCGGTTACGCTGAATTCGATCATCACGGCGGGGTAAAACGTCTTCCGTCCGGTCGAGGCGAAATACGGCTGGGTCTCAAAGTGCATGCGGTAGGTGCCGGGCTGGATGCTCGCGTTCTCGGCAGGTAACAGATCCGTGACTCTGCCGTCGTCGTCCGTCACGCCGGCCGCGATTGGTCTGGCGTGGCCATCTTCAATCAGCTCGAGCCTGACGGCCAGGCCCGTGGCCGGCTGGCCCAGCGCGGTATCCAGAGCATGTGTCGTAATCGGCGACATAACATGATTCGACCACAAAAGACCCGGCTTGGCAATGTATGCGTGTTCAGTCGCGGCTGCCCAGAATGCCCAGCAACTTGTCGATCCGCAGGTGCGTGATACGGCGCTGCTGCTCGGCCGCGACCGACAGCTCTCGCCCGGGCGGGTTGTTCAACCGCTCATTTAGACGGGCGAGCATCTGATCCGCGGAGACACCCGTGGCGCAGAGGATGAAGATATAGCCGAAGGCCTGCTCGTATTCGGTATTGCCCCGGGCAAGGGCCTCGATGGTGCCCAAGTCAGCACCCTTCACCCCTGATTGTTCGCCCGCGGACCACTGCTGGTTACCCGCAAACTTCATCCGCAGCGAGTCAAGGTCGCCCAGCTTCGGGTGGGCGGCAAAGGCTTCGAGCCAGTCATCCTTGTCCAGATCATCAAAACATCGGTCGGCCGCCAGGTGAAACCGCTCGGAAGTTCTAAACGGTCGATCGCGTAACATCAGGCGGGCCCACAATGTCGAGCCACAGCAGCCTAGAAATACTTCATACGCCTCTTCATCATCCAGGTTGTCAATCTCGGTGAGCCGCAATATTTCACTCCTTAAACGGCAGGCCGCATGATGATCCGGCCCACTTGAACTTGGGCTAGTTTGCCCGCGTCGAAGACCTTCTGGCCCCGGACCCATACCGCCAGGGTCTGCCCCGTGAGCTCGACGCCAGCGTAGGGTGTGATCTTATGGCGTTGATGCAGACGTGTTGGATCGACTTGCCAGGGACGATCAGGGTCGAAGGCGATGAAGGTGGCGGGTTGAGCGGGCGCGAGGCCGACGGGCAGGCCGAAACGCGCTGCGGGCGCGTGCGACCACCAATTCACAAGGTCCACCAGACTGTGCCCGCGCTGCCGGGCGAGGGTCCATGTGATTGCTGGGCCCAGCTCAAGCGAAGCGATCCCACCCCAGGCGGTGAAGAAGTCACCAGCCTCCAACGACTTCATGCTC
This sequence comes from Planctomycetota bacterium, assembly GCA_039024275.1. Lineage (GTDB taxonomy): Bacteria > Planctomycetota > Phycisphaerae > Phycisphaerales > Phycisphaeraceae > JAHQVV01. Next base: position 56,260 of record JBCDKD010000009.1, read on the forward strand.
GGCGGGCAGGGCGAATGGTCCGACGCGACCAGGTCGAGCGTGCCGTCGGCGAGCGCTTGCCAGAGCGCCTCGCGGTGTTCGGGCTCGCGGATTGGCGGGGCGCACTTGAACCTCGTGTCGCCTTCAGGCACTTTGTCCCCGCAAAACATGAGGTAATGGGGGCAGGTCTCGGCGGTGACGGGTAGGCCCGCCCGCTTGGCTGCGCGGATGAGGTCAACCGCCCCGGCATCCGCGACATGAACCACGTGCACGGGACAGCCCGTCTGCTCAGCAAGCTGGAGCAACTCCGAGACCGCACGCTGTTCGAATCGCCCCGGCCTCGATGCGAGCCAGTTCCTGTGATCGCGCGGGTTGTTTTTTACGACGGATACCGCTGCCGCGTTGTCGGTCCGCTCGGCATGCGCCAATAGGGGTGGGGGGTTGGTCTGCTTGCCCAGCCAGGTCATCGCCTCGCGGAGCGTCTCGTGATCCGTTGCCGGGAACGCATCAAGACCCGAGTCACAGAGGAAACACTTGACACCCCACACCCCGGCATCGACCAGCTCCGGCAAGGCATCCGCACCCCCCGCAACAAGCCCGCCGTACAGGCCGACATCAATCGAGAGTGTTCCTTGTGCAGCGGCACACTTCTGTTCATACGCCTGCCTTGAAGTCGTCACCGGCAACGAATTCAGAGGCATATCCAGCACGGTCGTGATCCCGCCGGCCGCCGCGGCCGCAGTGCCCGAGGTGAAGCCTTCCCACGGCTCACCTGGACGCGGGTCGTTGAGATGCACATGGGCATCGATGAAGCCGGGCAACAGTGCCGTTTCCCCCAGATCGATCGACGGGAAGCCGGCCCATTCGGCCGGTGTCTGCTCACCCTCCGCTCGAATGCCCTGGATCAGCCCGTCACGCGCAAACACCGTGCCGCTGATCGCCTCACCATCGTTGGTCACCACGCACCTGCTTTTGACCGCAAGCGTTTTGTGTTCGGCGCGTTCTACATCCATCTTGCTATCGTAGAAAGACCCTGCACGTTGTAAAGGAGTAAACGATGACTCGGTTGATCCACCAGAGCTACGGCAAGCACAACGTCTGTGTCAGCAAGATCAAACGCGACCCGGCCAACCCGGGCCATCACACCCTGGTTGAAGCAGAAGTCTGCGCGGAGCTGGAGGGCGGCTTTGACTCGGCCTACACCGAGGCGGACAACCGCTCGGTCATCGCCACCGACTCGATCCGCAACACGGTCTACGCCATCGCCAAGGACGACCCGTGGGAGACGATCGAGGGTTTTGGTCTCGCGCTGGGTCAACACTTTCTGAGACAATACGAGCACGTGGACCAGGCCACCATCACGCTGCGCGAGCACCTCTGGCACCGGCTAAATGGCCACAACCACGCCTTCACGGGCAGTGATCGCGAAACGCCGACCGCAACGATCGTCGTGAAGCGTGGTACCGCCGCGTCCGTCACTTCGGGGGTCGATGATTTGATGCTGGCGAAGACCACGCAGTCGGGATTTTCTGATTTTGTCGAAGACGAATACCGCACGCTGCCGGACACGGACGACCGTATCCTCGCAACGGTGCTGAAGGCCGAGTGGGAGTACGTGGACAGCTCGGCGTCATCGATACCCTTTGCCGAGCACCGCGGAGCGATCCGCGCCGCCCTGCTCGGGACGTTCACCGACCACTACAGCGTTTCGGTCCAGCAGACCCTGTACCTGATGGGCGCCGCTGCGCTGGAGAGCTGTCCTGCGATCGAGCAGATCACGCTGACGATGCCGAACAAGCACCACATCAGGTTCAATCTGGAGCCGCTGGGCCGGGCCAATGAGAACGAGGTGTTCGTGGTGACCGACAAGCCCTCTGGATTCATCCACGCAACGGTCGGGCGGTGAACGGAACGGTTCAGGTAGACAGCGTGGCCAGCGTGCGGGCCAGTGTTGCGACGCCGGCCTCGATGTGATGCGGCTCGGCGTATTCGTCCGGGCGATGCGACACGCCGTCTCGGCAGGGGATGAACAGCATCGCGGTGGGGAACCGCGTCGCCATGAAGAGGCTGTCGTGGTAGGCCCGGCTGATCATCGGCTTGTAGGAATACCCCCCAGCTTCCGCGGCTTGCGACAAGGCCTCTACAAGATAAAGGTCGCACTGCGCGGGTGGATCGCTATTGAGGACGTGATGCGACAGCTCGACACCGCGCTTTTCCGCGATGGACTGGGCCGAGGCCAAGGTCGTCTGAAGCACCGCGTCTCGGTTTGCGCCGTCGATATCGCGCAGGTCAAGCGAGAAATCGACACGCGATGGGATGGAGTTGACCGCGCCCGGGTGGATGGCCAGCGTCCCGACGGTCGCGACGATGTCGGGGCTGTCACTCTGGAGCGCGGCTTGCTCGATCGCCGACACCATGAGCGCAGCCGCATTTAGCGCGTCTTTTCGGTCCGGCATCAGCACGCCGCCGGCATGCCCGCCCTCACCCGACACGGTGAAGTGAATGGTTGCCGGCGCCGCGATCGCGGTCACCGGCGCGAGATCGATCTGTTCTTGTTCGAGGCGTGGCCCCTGCTCGATGTGCAGCTCGATGAACGCCGAGTACGCCGTGTCAGATAGACGGACATCCTCAAGCGCTCCGGAAAAACCCGCACCCAGCCGGATCGAATCAAAACCCGCGCCGGTCTCGTCTTTCAGCTCGGCGAGTTTGTCCGGCGTGAGTTGGCCGCACATCGCCCGTGACCCCGAGCAGCCCAGGCCAAAGCGTGTCGGCTCTTCCGATGTGAACAGGATCACATCGATCGGGCGTGACGGTTGATGGCCTGCGCGTTGCAGGGCTCGCACCGCCTCTAAACCACCCAGCACGCCGACCGTGCCGTCGTACATCCCGGCGTGCGGGATCGCGTCGATATGGGAGCCGGTCCCGATCGCTGGTGTATCGGGGGCACAACCTTCCGGGCACCAACGCGCGTAGGTGTTGCCGATTGGATCGACCTTGACAGACAGCCCCGCCTCATCGAACCTGTTTGTCAGCCACGACCTGGCTTGCAGGTCCACCTCACTGAAAACGACCCGCGTCACCGCGGGCACCGGCTCGGGGCACACACTAAAACCGGCGAGCTCGTGCAGCTCTTGAATCAATCGGTCTGTGTCGATGATCAACTCGTTCATCACGGCGCGATTCATTAGATGCAGGACTGTGCGAAGCGGTTGACATTCTTGCTGTAGAGATACGCCGCCGGCTCTTTCCCAAGGCAGCCAAACCACTGCGGGCAGAACGCGCCCATCCAGATCGCGTCGCCCACGGCCACCGGCTGCCAGTGCTCCTCAGGCCCCGTCCCTAGTCGGTAAATCCCGCCCCCCTCGATCATCAGCAGCCCATGCTCGTTCACATGTGACTCCACCAGCGGAAGCGACGCGCCGGGGTCAAACGTAAAGCGGTTGATCTCGAGATCGAAGGCCGTGTCCTCCGGCAGCAGCTTGGCCAGCCGCATCGACGGGTCCTCCATGAAGGGCTTGGCCTCAGCATCGCGCTCATGGGCGATATAGATTGGTGGTGTATCGGTACCCGGTTCGGAACGATAGGGTTGTTCATGTACCCAGGCCCGTGCCTCAGTAACCCCCGAAATCGTGGTCGGAGCATCGGGCGGGACCCAGGCATACCCGCCCGCCTCGAGAATGGTGTCCCCCACCTCGATCTTGCCTTCGAGGCAGTAGATGAAGCGCTCAAAGCCGGCGGAAGCTTGGCCGGCGGCCGAGTCAGCCGTGAGTAAGGCGAGGTACTGTGTGAAACCGGCCGACCCGATCGGAGGTGCGATCAGGACGACCCCCATAGTGTTCTGCCAGCCGACCAGGGGTGCCACAACATGTGAGTCGGGCCCGATCACCGCGTACTGGCGGGAGACGACTGTTCGGGTCTGCCCGTCTTGCATAACCACCATCATACCGCTGCATCGGCCGAAAGGTTCACGATGTACTGCGCAAGCACCTGGACGGCTCGACCGGCGTCCTCGGCAAGCACGGTTTCCTCGGGGTGATGGCTCACGCCCTTGGGGTGGCGCACGAACAGCATCGCGGTCGGTGCGAGCCTCGCCATCACGACCGCATCATGCCCCGCCCCACTGGGTAGCGCGTATGGACTCATGCCGGCCTGCTCAATGGCTTTACTCAGCGCGGAAGAAAGGCCCGGGTCGGTCTGCATCGCCCCTTGCTGCTGTGTGCTGCGACATCTGAGCTTGACGTTTTCCTCGGCCGCGATCTGCTCCGCGGTTGCGATGAGCTGCGTCACCGCTTTAACGCGGATGTCGTCGTCGGCGTGGCGGATATCAAGGGACTGCTCAACGACGCCCGGCACCACGTTGCGCACATTGGGCTCGGCCTTGATGTAACCGACCGTCGCCCGAAGCCCGTCGGTGCCTCGCGCATAGTCTGCCGCCGCGACCACGACTCTCGATGCCGCCAGCAATGCGTCCCGCCGATGCTCCATCGGAACGGTACCCGCGTGGTCTGCGTGGCCGGTATACCGCAGCATCAGGCGGCTTTGGCCTTGGATACCCGTCACCACCCCCAGCGGCAGGTCGAGCGAATCCAGCACCGGCCCCTGCTCGAGGTGGACTTCGGTGTAGCCAAGGACCTGGTCGGGTTGGTACGCATCGTCTTTGATCCTGCTCGGCTTGAGCCCGCGCTCTTCGATCACGTGTCCCAGCGATTGGCCCGATGGGTCACAACGCCCAAGCCAGGCGTAGTCAAAACAGCCCGCAACCGCAGCACTGCCGATGTAAGGGACCCCAAAGCGGACCCCTTCTTCTTCGCTAAAGCCGATGAGATCGATATGGAATGGCAGCGGCGTTTCGCCCAGCGCCTCGATGGCCTGCAACCCGATCATCACCCCGAGAATCCCGTCGTACCGGCCGGCGTTGGGCACGGTATCGAGGTGCGAACCGATCAAGAGCGTTTGGGTTGACGCCGTCGATTCAAATGCCGGGCGGCGAGCAATCAGGTTGCCCGCGTTATCCACCCGCACCGTGAGATTCGCCGCCTCCATCCAATGACGCAGTTCGGCCTGGAGCCTGGCGGCGGCATCGCTGAGGAATAACCGCGTGATCGAGCCCGGCGTGTCGGTAAAGGCCGCGATCCGATCGCACCGCCCCATGACAGACCTTGCCGATAAATCGGTATCGTATTGTTTCCACGCAAATTGTTCGCGGTGGGGTCTTGTATCTTGATGACGATGCCGCATCGTTTGGGGCTAACTTTTCTCTCTTGCCTTGCATACCTCTTGATTAGGCCGATACGATATATAGCATAACTTGAGGACGGGAGCCTGCCTCCGTCACGTTCATCCTCGTCTTTTTGACATGACCAAGCCAACCCTCTGTTTCGTCCTCAACGGCCGACCGATCGAGCTGACCGGCAGGGATGCGCTGCTTCCACTGACCGTCTTGCTACGCGAACGCTTAGGGCTGACCGGCACCAAGGTGGTCTGCGCCGAGGGTGACTGCGGAGCCTGCACCGTCCTCCTGGGCCGACCCTCTACGACACCCGATGGCGGGACCGTGCTCGACTACCGCCCCATCGATGCGTGCATCTATTTTGCGTTCCAGTGCCACGGCGCACACCTGGTCACAATCGAAGGCCTGGCAACACAAAGACCGGGTGAGAGCAGACCGCTCTCGGTGATTCAGCAGGCCCTCGTGGCTGGGCACGGGTCTCAGTGCGGTTTCTGCACACCCGGGATCGTGATGGCGTTGCACGGCGAGGTGGAGCGCCAAGCGGACGATCGCACGCTTGAACAGGAAAATGCCCGCTGCGCGTTATCGGGCAATCTCTGCCGCTGCACGGGCTATCAGCAGATCCTCGATGCCTGCTCGCAGATACCTCATCAATCGATCGGGCGTTTGTCCGAGGTCTATGACGAACCGAGCGTCCTGCGGCTTCTGGAACGATCACGCCACGATGCGAGCCTGACGGTGGCGGTGCCGCAGACCGATGGCACGCAGCACGCCCGCGCTTCGCAGAACGGCGTGCTGCCGAACTGGGCAGAAGACCAGGCCTTGCCATCGCGCGAAGTCTATCTCCACGTGCCGCAATCGATGGATAAGGCTTTGGCGATCCGCGGTCAACACCCGGGCTGTCTCGTGGTCGCCGGCGCGACGGATGTCGGGGTCTGGCACAACCACGGGACGCCTTGGCCTGAGCACCTGCTTTCCCTCAGCTCGGTGCGAGAGACCACCGAGTGTGTGGAAGATAGCGATGGGCTGAGCCTGGGCGCGGGTGCGACATGGGACCAAGTCATTCGCTTTATCGAACCCTACTACCCCGCTTTTGTGGAAATCCTCGAACGCTTCGGCTCGCCCCAGATCCGTGAAGCAGGGACGATCGGCGGGAACATCGCCAACGGTTCACCCATCGCAGACAGCCTGCCGTTCCTGTTCGTGGTCAACGCGATGATCGAGGTCGGGTCCCATCAACGGGGCAGACGGCAAGTCCCGATCACCAAGTTCTATACGGATTACAAACAGAACGTGCTCGAACCGGATGAACTGCTGCTTTCGATCCGGCTGCCCAAGCCCGGCCGTGATGAGCAACTGTTTCTGGAAAAAGTCTCAAAACGCAGGGACATGGATATCTCGACCTTCACGGCCGGTATCAACCTATACGTAGCTGAGGACCAATTGACGATCGAAGACGCCGCGGTCGCGCTGGGTGGTGTTGGCCCGGTGGTACGTCGGCTTGCAGAAGTGGAGTCGGCACTGGTTGGCAAGCCGATGACCGAAGCATCGTTCGTTTCTGCGGGTCAGATCGCTCGTGAAGCCATCAGCCCGATCACGGATGTGCGTGGCCACGCCGAGTTCAGGCGGCAGCTTGCCGAGAACATCCTGCTCAAGGCATACCACCGCTTTGTAACGCCCGAGGTGGTGTCATGACGAGCTTGCGAAATGGTGCCGCGATCCCGCACGAATCTGCCGTGGGACACGTGACCGGCACCGCCGACTACATCGAAGACCTGCCGCGGATGACGGACGAGTTGGTTGTCGGTTTTGTGGGCGCCCCATTTGCATCCGGAACCCTCACGCGTATCGAAGTCGAAGCCGCCCGCAGGACACCGGGGGTCGTCGCGGTGCTGACCGCCGCCGACCTGCCCGCATCGGGCGTCCGCACGTTTGGGCCGATCTTCCACGACGAGCCGTTCCTGGTCGATACCGCGGTGGAATACCTTGCTCAACCCGTGGTCGTGCTTGCCGCAGAGAACGAAGACGCGTTGAAGCTCGGCAAGTCGCGCGTGGTGATCCAGGGCGAGGCGAAGCCGCCGATCCTTGAGATCGACCAGGCGATCGAGGGCGAGCACTACCTTGGACCGACCCGCCAGATCGCCCGTGGCGATGTGGACCAGTCCCTGCGCGATGCCCCGCATCAACTTGAGGGCACGTTCTTCTGCAACGGGCAGGAGCAGTTCTATCTCGAATCACAGGCCACGCGGGCGATCCCCGAAGCGGGTGGCCTGATCCGGGTCATCTCCTCAACGCAGAACCCGACCGAGTCCCAGTCCGTGGTCGCGGAGGTGCTCGGCCTGCCGCTGCACCAGGTGGTCTGCGAGTGCCCCCGGATGGGCGGGGGGTTTGGGGGCAAAGAAACGCAGGGCGCCATCCCCGCGGCCATGGCGGCGTGGGTCGCCCAGCGCACCGGCCGGGCCGCACGCATCGTTTATGACAAAACGACCGACATGTGCGTCACCGGCAAACGCCACGCGACCAAGGCCTGGTACCGCGCGGGCTACAACGATCAAGGCGAGCTGCTCGCACTGGATATCACCTTCGCTTCCAACGGCGGCGCATACGCGGACCTGTCCACCTCCGTGATGGAGCGGACGATGCTCCACGCCGACAACGCGTACTACATCCCCGACGTGCGCATCATCGGCAAGATCGCCAAGACCAACCTGCCCCCCAACACGGCGTTCCGTGGGTTTGGCGGCCCGCAAGGCGTCGTCGCGATCGAAACCATCCTGCAAGATATCGCCCAGAAGCTGGGGCAAGACGCGCTCGATATCCGCCGGAAAAATGTCTACGGTCACGAGACCCGGAACACCACACCCTACGGGCAGATCGTTCGCAGCCACGTCCTCCCCGAGCTCTTCGATGAGCTCGAAAACCGCTGCGATTACCGCCGGCGCATGGAACAAATCGAGCAGTTCAACGCCACAAGCAAGACGCGGCTCAAGGGCCTGGCGATGACGGCGGTCAAGTTCGGCATCAGCTTCACCACACGATTCCTGAACCAGGGCAACGCGCTGGTCAACGTCTACACCGACGGCACGGTACAGGTCTCCACGGGTGGCACGGAGATGGGCCAGGGCCTAAACACGAAGATCAAGCAGCTGGTCGCGGAAGCGTTCTCGATCGAACCCGACGCCGTCCGCCTGATGACCACCTCGACCGAGAAGAACCACAACACCTCGCCCACCGCGGCGAGCGCGGGGACCGACCTCAACGGTAGCGCCGCTGTGAAGGCATGCGAGCAGATCAAAACACGCATGAGGGCTTACGCCGCTGAGCTGCTTGCGGATCAAGAACGGGGCCACCCCGCCAGCGCAGACGCGATCCGGTTTGAGAACGGGGAGCTCTTCGACATCCGCGACCCCGAAAAGCGCATCGGTTTTGGTGCGTTCTGTGATGCGGCGCGCCGCGCACGGGTCGATCTTGGTGCGAGGGGGTTTTATGCTACACCCGGCGTGGACTTTAACCGCGAGACCGGCAAGGGCAGCCCGTTCTTCTACTACACCACCGGCGTCGCGGCGGCGGAAATCACCATCGATCGTTTCACCGGTGATCTCGTCGTCGACCGCTGCGACGTGCTGATGGACATCGGGCGGATGATCAACCCCGGCATCGACCTGGGCCAGCTCTACGGCGGGTTCATCCAGGGCATGGGCTGGTGCACGACCGAGCAGCTCGTCTACGGCCCATCGGGGGAGCTTCTTTCCAAGTCCCCCACGACTTACAAGGTGCCCAACGCCACGGATACCCCGGCAATATTCAACGTCGATACCTACGACAACCCAAAACACACTATCAACGTGCGGATGAGTAAAGCAGTCGGGGAGCCACCCCTGATGCTCGGAATCGCGCCGTTCCTCGCCTGCCGGCATGCGTTGTCGTTTATTGATCGCGCCACCTTGCCGCCATTGAATTTGCCGGCAACGAACGAGGCGCTGTTGATGACGATTACCAAGCTCATTGAAAAGCAGCAGGCTCAAGCCACCAGCCCGGTTACCTGACGATCATGCCCGAGACAGATCACAACCTGCGCTTTGCCGAGCTCAGGGCACTCGGCGAGCCATTTGTTGCGGTGACACTCGTCGATGCCCACGGATCAACCCCGTCGGACGCGGGGAGCAAGATGATCGTCCGGGCCAGCGGGCACGATCACGGCACGGTCGGCGGGGGCAAGGTCGAAGCGAAAGCGATCGACCTCGCGTTACGTATGCTATCTTCGAGCGAGCGTACGCAGTTTGTGGATTGGTCGCTCAAGGCCGACGTCGGCATGACCTGCGGTGGTCGGGTCAAGCTCTTCTTCGAACGTGTAGACGACGCCGCATGGCGGGTGGTTGTTTTTGGGGCAGGCCACGTCACCCAAGCGCTCGCGAAACTGCTGGTCCAGCTTCCCTGCCGGCTGACCTGTATCGACCCGCGCCATGACTGGCTCGGGAAGCTGCCCGGCGGTGCTGAGGCGGTGCGGGCCGATGACCCGCCCGGCGAAGTCGCGAAACTGAGCGATGACAGCTACGTCCTATGCATGACGCGGGGTCACAGTGCCGACCGGCCGGTCCTGGAGCAGATCTTCAGGCTCGAACGGCGCTTCCCTTACCTCGGCGTGATCGGGAGTGACGCGAAAGCCGCGACGCTTCGACGTGAACTGATCGAAGATGGTATCGACGAGCAGCAGATCGATTTCCGCTGCCCCGTCGGGCTGCCTATCGGATCCAACCACCCCGCCGAAATCGCGGTCAGCATCGCCGCCGAGCTCTTGCAGGTCCGCGATCAGGCGGCGAAATCGGGTCCGCCTAGTTGAGCACCAAGTCGATCGCCTGGAGGATGTAATCGACGTTTTCCTCGTGCGCGCCATCTCCCATCAGGCCGATACGCCAACACTTGCCGGCAAATGCGCCCAGACCACCTCCAACTTCGAGCTCAAACTCATTGAGAAGCCGCTTTCGGAGTGGGCCCTCGGGGCCAGCGGATTCAGGTAACTCCACGCAATTGAGCATCGGTAGGACGTGGTTCTGATCGGTGACATACGTGAATCCCCGCTCAAGCAGACCGGCCTTCAACTTCTCGTGTACGCTTTGGTGCCGGGCGAAACGCGCTTCGAGACCTTCGTCTAAGACACGGCGCAGGGCCTCGTGCAACGCGTAGTTCATGTTGACCGGTGCCGTGTGGTGGTAGGCACGGTCGCCGTCCCAGTAGTTGCCGACCAGCGAGAGGTCGAGGTACCACGAATGGCACCTGGTCTTGCGGGCGTGGACCTTCTGCATCGCGCGTTCACTCAGCGTCACCGGCGACAAGCCCGGCGGGCAGCTCAGGCACTTCTGCGTCCCGGTGTAAGCCGCGTCGATCCCCCACTGATCGATCTCGATCGGCAACCCGGAGAACGACGTCACGCAGTCCATCACCAGCAGGCCGCCGTTGTCGTGCACCACGTCGGCCAGGCCTTCAAACGGCTGGTGTGCGCCCGTCGAGGTCTCGGCATGCACCAGCGCAACCAGCGCGGGCTTGAGCGTCTTGACCTGGTCGATGACCTGGCCGATCTCAAAGACCTCTCCCCAGTCTTTTTCCATCTTGTGCACGACGCCGCCCGCACGCTCGGCCTTGTCCGACAGCCGGCCGCCAAACACGCCGTTGCAACCGATCAGGCAGACATCCCCGTCCTCGACCAGGTTGTCCATGAGCATCTCCGCGCCCGCAGAACCCGTCCCGGAACAGGCCAGGGTCATCGGGTTCTGGGTCCGGAACACCTGCTGCAGCATCGTGCGGACCTCGTCCATGATCCGGATGAAGGCGGGGTCCATGTGCCCGATACAGCCTTGGCCCAGCGCGGTGAGCACATCCTGGTGAACCGGAGACGGGCCGGGCCCGTGTAGACGGCGTTGAGGGACTTGCAGCATCTTTGTCCTTGTAGGTGGGTAATCGATACAGCATATCTACAGGTTTAACGGATTGACAAGCGGCGGGACATAGTCCAACGGAGAGGGGCCCGTATCAATCGATAAGGTGAAGGCTCGCACTTGAAGCATCTGGATTGAGCGATCCGATCACGGCTTGCAGAAGGGATAAGGTAGACTGTATTTGGTGATGGGTACGAATCGACTACCGATACGCCATCAAGCCCGCAGACACCGAAGGCTCGACCGTTGGCGAGGCCGAGTTACCGGCCACACCGCCGGTTGCCGCCTGCTTCGCCGCCATGGGCGGCAAAGATTTCCGGTCTATCGGCCGGTGCGTACCGCAATAATCACCACCGCAAGCAGGTGTTTCCGATCAAGGGCTCGTGGGATCTGGCGGGCACAGACCGGCGGATGGCTACATCCAAATCTATACGGGCAAGCAAGGCGTCGGGCCGAGGGTCACTTATGATGCACCCGTATGAACCATGATCTTTCCCATCTCGACGATACGGGCGACCCACAGATGGTTGACGTTGGCGAAAAACCACTGGCCCGGCGTGTCGCAACCGCGAGCGGGCTGGTGCGTGCCTCCACGGCTCTGGTCGATGCGATCAAACAGGACCGTGTCGCGAAGGGCTCTGTGTTGCAGGTAGCCCGGCTCGCAGGGATACAGGCCGCGAAACGCACCGATTCGCTGATCCCACTCTGCCATAGCTTGCCCATTGATGCGGTGAAGGTTGAGCTTGATCTGTTGGAAGACGGCATCGCGATCCGAACCGAAGTGAGCACCACCTGGAAGACCGGCGTCGAGATGGAGGCGTTGACCGCCGCCAGCGTCGCTGCGCTCACCGTCATCGACATGGGTAAGGCGATCGACCCGGCGATGACGATCGAACGCATTCAGTTGGAGACGAAGACCGGAGGCAGGCGCGGGGCCTGGACGCGTCAGGAACACCCATCGGGCAGGCCGGAATGAACCCCGTGATCCGATACAGTGTCCTGACGGTGAGCGACCGCTGTGCTGCGGGTACACGCGAAGACCTCGGCGGACCGGCGGTGGTCCGTGAGATGACCGATCGCTTTGGTGCCGAGTGCGTCTGCCGGGAGATTGTCCCGGATGAACCGCCGCTGATTACTCAGAGGCTCCGTGCGTGGTTGGCAAACCCTGAACACCAAGACCTCATCTGGACCACCGGCGGCACGGGGCTGGCACCACGTGACGTGACCCCGGAGGCAACCGCGCCCGTCATCGAGCGCCGGCACGACGCACTTCTTGAACTGGCACGCCGGCGGTGCTACGACATCACCCCTATGACGTACCTCTCACGTGGTATCGCGGGAAGCACGGGGCAGACCTTGATTATTAATTTGCCCGGCTCGCCACGCGGTGTCGTTGAGATGCTTGACGCGCTGGCAGATGTCCTGCCCCACGCGGTCGAAACCTTGCGTGGCGACGTCATCGACAATCACCCCAACCAGCCGCGGGGGATGGACGACGCCAAGAATGACACACCAAGGCGATGAGAAAGTCGCCGACAAACCCGGCCTGCGTTTTACGCTGCGTGAACTTGTCGGTTCGTTCGGGGACCTCGGCACATTCCTGCCCCTTTGTGTCGCCTTGGCGGTCACGACAGAACTCAACTTCGCGGCGATGCTGATTGCCGCGGGGCTGATGAACATCGCGACCGGCCTTCTCTTCCGCCTGCCCGTCCCCGTGCAACCCATGAAAGCCATCGCCGCGGTCGCGATCGCCGAGGGGCTTAGCGGCGGCGCTGTCGTCGCAGCCGGCTGGGGCATGGGCGCCGCGCTCACACTGATTTCGATCACCGGCCTGATCCCATGGCTTGATCGGCTGATCCCGACCCCCATCGTGCGTGCGATCCAACTGGGGGTGGGCTTAAAGCTACTGCTCCACGCACTCGAGTGCCTGCCCGGTCTTCCAGCCGTCGGGCCAAACAGCCTGCTTGTCGCGTTGGCGGCTGCGGGCCTCATCCTTCTAGGTACCGTGCAGAAGTGGCCCGTCGTGTTGCCGCTGTTTTTGGCCGGTTTTGCCATCATTCTTTTCGAAGTACCCTCGGCCTATCAGACGATCACGATCAACTCGCCTCAGCTCAACTGGATCGTGCCGAGCGAAGCGGAATGGAAACAAGGGCTGATCCAGGGCGCCTTGCCTCAACTGCCGCTCACCCTCTTGAACTCCGTCATTGCCGTCTGCGCGTTGTCCGGCGACTACTTCCCCAAAAACCGCATCGAATCGAGACGCATGGCCTCAAGCGTCGGCATGATGAACCTGCTGTGCGTGGGCTGGTCCGGCCTGCCCATGTGCCACGGCGCAGGCGGCCTCGCCGCGCAGTACCGGGCCGGCGCAAGAACCGGGGGCAGCGTGATCATGCTTGGCGGCATCAAGGTCGCCTTGGGGATTGCCTTCGGGGTCTCTCTACTCCCCCTGCTTCAAAGCTATCCGGTCGCCATCCTCGCGCCGTTCATTGGCTTTGCCGGCGTCTCGTTGGCCTACAACGGATGCCTGGTCAACAAAGTCCGAGACGGGTTCGTCATCCTTCCCTCTGCCTTGGTCACCGTTGCGACACAGACACTTTATGGCTTCTTGGCGGGCATCATCCTCACCTTTATTCTAACGACGATACAACCGAAACCGCCTCGGGAATAAGCCCGTAAAAGACGGGCGGAGTAACTTTACGTGGTACGCTGCCCCGCTGTGTTTTGGTCCCGTTCTTATCTAGAAAAGCGTGTCAATAGAATACGGATGCTCATCCGGCGAAAAGGGCGTAGCCCTGACCGAAGAATCGACCGGCGATCCTGGGTCGTTTGAGAAGACAGGAAGATTCCCAAACTAAAGAGGATTGTCTAAACAAGTACAAAAAATTGATCTACCGGTTTTAGCCTGCCATTTGCAGCGACATATGCCGGTCCGTGTCGAGGACGATCTGGGCCGCGCCCAGTCCCTCTTGCTCTGCCAATACCGCAAGCTCATCCGGGGTCAGCGCGGCATGCAGCGACTCGGCAAACAGACGCTGCTGCTCGGCGGTCGCGTTGCCGGCGTGGTGATCGACCAGACGATCCAGCGTGGCCCGGTCCGGGGGACGGAACAGGTCGCGGATCAGCAGGACCCCGCCGGGTCGCAGGACCCGGCCCGCCTCGCGGAGCATCTCGGCCGGCTCAGGGATGTGGTGCAGGATCGTGTTGCTGAAGACTATATCGAACGCGCTATCGGCAAACGGCAGCCGCTTGACATCAGCCAAGTGCAGCCCGATCCGGTCGGCCAACCCCGCCGATTGGATCTTTGTGCCGGCCAAGTTGAGCATGGACTGGGCCAGATCGATTGCGGTGATCCGGAGCAAGGGGGCGCGGCCGCAAAGCAGGATCGGGATGTCGCCGGGCCCGGTGCCCAGGTCCAGCGCTGCGCCGGTCGGCTCGGAGCCGAGCAGTTCGAGCAGTCTTAGCACGAAGGCTTCGTTGGCCTGGGTGTGGTCCATAGCCTGGTAGGCGGCGGCCTCGACGGGGTCGTCCATCACTTCGGGTTCAAGCCGGCGTTCGAGCATGGGTGGCCTCATCGGGGGTTGGGGGCAAGTAACATAACGTTGCGTGAAAGTACAAGCGATTACGAGTCTGCAGAACCCACGGGTCAAGGCGGTGGCCAAACTGCGCGACAGCCGTGGCCGACGCTCAGCGGGTCTGTTTGTCGCCGAGGGCCGACGCGAGGTATCACGGGCCGCGGCTGCCGGCCTGACGATGCAAGAGTTTTGGGTCTGCCCGGCCATGCTCGGGCTCCAAGAGCCCCTTGATATAAGCGATCTGGCCGATGCTTTCGGTGTTCAACCTTCGACCGCGGTGTTCACGGTCAGCGAAGTTGTCTTCGGCAAGCTGGCCTACGTGCGAGAACCCGAGGGGGTGCTGGCGGTCTGCGCGCCGCCGATCTGGACGGGTGATCAGTTACCGGGCGTGGGGGCGGGGACGCTGGACCTGGTCGCGGTGGGGACGGAGAAGCCGGGCAACCTCGGGGCGATGGTGCGTTCGGCCGACGCGGCGGGCTGCCGATGCGTGGTTGCGGCGGGTGCGCCGGTCGATGCGATGAACCCCAACGCGATCCGCGCTTCAACCGCGGCGGTATTCCGCATGCCTACCTTGACCATGGGCGAGGACGAAGCGATCAACTACTACCAGAAGGCGGGGGTCCGGCTGATCGCCGCCTACCCCGAACAGGGCCGGGACTACACCGGGGTGGATTACACCGGCCCAGTCGCGTTGGTGGTGGGGCCTGAGGATCGGGGGTTGAGCCCGGCTTGGCGTGATGCGGCCGAGGCGACCGGCGGGGCCTGTGTCAGGATCGCCATGGCGGGGCGGGCGGTGGACTCGCTCAACGCATCGGTCGCGGCGGGTGTGCTGCTTTTCGAGGCGGTCCGCCAACGCAATGCCGCAGGGATACAATAGGTCGCTCAATTTCCTAACCACCGCGGACGCCGAAACCATCATGCCAGACACCCAATCCGAACTGCTTGCCCAGGCCCTCGAACTCGCCCGTGGCCCGCTTGCTGAGAGCGGAGCATTTGCTCGTGTCGAGCTGTCAGGCCAACGCCTGCGATGCGATGCCCTGCACGTCGAAGTCGATTGCTGCTACGCGGTGGATGAAGACGAAGACGGTGTGTGGGTGGGCTGGTACACGCCCGACCGCTGGCTGAGCGAGTCGGTCGAGGCGGACCTGGTCCACACCGGCGACAAGATCGCGGAATTACTCGAAGACGAGCTGGTCGATCAGGGCCTGTGCGTAGGCCGACCGGTGGTGCAGCACTACCGCAACGGCGAGAAGGTCTTTGTCTTCCGCTCGGCTCTAGACCTGGCCGAACCTGTCGAGCAGGCGGGTGAGATGATCGTCAAGTGGGTGCTGGCCTACCAGGCCTGCTTTGTCGAGTTGGGCGACATGGGGCCTGAGGAAGAAGAGCTCTGAGGTTTCGGGCCAGCACCGCGTCATGGGTCGGCTACTCGCCGAGGGTCTCGTCGAAGAACAGCAGCATGTGTCCCCAGGAGCGCGCATCCGCTGCTGCGTTGTAGCGTGCGCCCGAGTTCGGGTCGTTCCCGGCCATGGGCTGGGTAAAGCTGTGGACGGCACCGCTGTAGCTGATCATCTGCCAGTCCACCTCGTTGGCGTTGAACTCCTCGACCATCGCGTCGATACCCTCTTGCGGGACGTACGGGTCGTCGGCGCCATGGCAGATCAGGACCTTGGCGGTGATGTCCTTGCCCGAGTCGGGCCCCGCCGAGTCAAGACCGCCGTGGAAGCTGACGACCCCGGCCACATCCGCGCCGCTGCGGGCCAGCTCCAAGACACCCGTGCCGCCAAAGCAGTAACCGATCGCCGCGACACGCTGCCCGTTGACAAATGGAAGCGCCACCAACTGCTCGAGGCCGAGGTTGAGTCGCTTGCGGAACAGTTGTCGGTCGCTCTTGAACTTGCCCGCCATCTGCCCGGCTTCGCGGCGATCGCTTGGCCGATTGGCCTCGCCGTAAATATCCAGCGCGAAAGCGACGTAGCCAAGCTCGGCCAACTGCCGCGCCCGCCCCTTCTCGTAGTCGGTCAACCCCATCCACTGGTGGACGAGCAAAACCCCCGCCGCAGCCCCCGCTTGATCGACCTTCACCAACGCGTCGTCCCAAGCCAGGTACGCCACCAGTCGGGTCCCACCGTCTTCATAAACCACCTCCCGGGTCTGTACCTCGGCCAACACGGGTAAACAAAACAAGGCAAGCAAACAAGAGGTGATTCGTTTCATCATGGAACTCCGGGAAGTGATCTTCCGATCATAACGAGATCAGCCATTCACGATCGAATGCTAAATAATGGTAAACGCTCTATCCCACAAGCAAGTCAACATGGTAAATTAAATCTGCTGTGAAAGGATCACGGCCCCGGACCCCCCGGCGAATCTCCCAATGGCAGGAGGCCAGACCGACCGATGAAGACCGATTACTCATGTGGTGTTGTCCCGTTCCGGCGCGTCAATGGACGGGTTGAGTTCCTGCTGGTCCAGCATAAGGCCGGCCACTGGTCATTCCCCAAGGGCCACCCCGAGGCGGAGGAAGACGCCCTGCAGACCGCTCGGCGTGAGCTGGCCGAGGAAACCGGGCTCAGCCCGCTTCAGGTTCTGTCCA
This sequence comes from Planctomycetota bacterium, assembly GCA_039024275.1. Classification (GTDB taxonomy): domain Bacteria; phylum Planctomycetota; class Phycisphaerae; order Phycisphaerales; family Phycisphaeraceae; genus JAHQVV01. The sequence continues at coordinate 73,567 of JBCDKD010000009.1, forward strand.
ATCCATCGTTCAGCGAGTCGTATGAATTCACCAAGCGGTCGGGCAAGCAGGTGCTCAAACGGGTGACCTACTTCCTGGGCGAGGTCGCAGCGGACGCCGCGGTCCGGGTCCAGGAAAAAGAGATCGGCGACTACCAGTGGGCCGACGCCGAGACAACCCGCGCCCGGATCACCTTCATCGAGGGCAAGACCCTCTTCGACCAGGTCTACGCCTACTTCAACAAGCACCTGCGGCACGCGGCCTGACCCGTCCGCATCATTCGGGTTCATCGCCCTCGACGGCCTGTTCCATCTCTGCCCGGAACGCCGCGATCTGCTCATCGGCCAGGCTCGACGGTGAGATCTCGAGAACGATCTGCTCGGTCTTCTTGAGCTGCGTCAGCGGCCCGTCTTCATCCACCAGGGCCGACACATCGATCCAGAGCTCGACCGCGCGGGGCATCTCCTCGACCCCGCGTGTGCCCTCGACCGCTGTCACCTCACCGGGCAGGACGAAACGCTCGATGACTTCGAAACCCGCCATGAGCTCGGTCTCCAGGTCCGCGCGGTCTTCCGGCTCGACCGGCTCGAAGTCGCCGGCGATGCTCTGGATCACCCCGCCACGGATCGCCAGCGTGGACCGGCCGTCCCTGCTCTGGTAAACAAAGCGGACCGGGTCCCCGCCGTTGTCCGGCCCGGCGATGGCGACCTCGTTGATGTCCGTGAAGTACCCGGTAAACGCGACGTAGCTCCAGCCGGCCTCGTCGTAGCGGATCGGCTGGGTGTAGGCGACGATGCCTTCGGAACGCTCGCCGAACGCTTGGGGGGTGAACTCGGCCAGGGGGTTCTCGCCGTCGTCGGCCAACTGCTGGTTATACCCAGCGATGTACTGCACCTTCCCCGAACCGTCGGGCATCACCGTGACGATCTGCTTGTACTTGACACAGCCCGCCGCCAGCGTCACGCCAAGAAGCAACGCGGTCAGCCAAAACAACTTGAATAAGCGAGCCATCAGATGGATCCTTTGCGGTTGGGTCGGGCAAGCGGTCACACACCCCTAGACGACGCGACTCAGAGCCGCCACTATACGCCAGCCCGCGAAAGCCTGACTGCCGCCGCCGCGCCGGGCCGAGGCGACCCCCGGAAGAATCGCCCCGGCCAGCCATCCGTCGATGGCTCCAGCCTACGATCGGCCGCTTCCCGCGCCGGGGAATCCACCGGCAAGGTTTCCTCCCGACGGGAATCCCCGCCGGTTAACCTTGCACGATCCACCCGCGTAAGGTTTACTTGAGCCATCACGTTCCATCCCCGACCAGAGCCCCGGCTATGCTCAGCAAGACCCTCCAACGGATCATCGACAAGAAGTTCACCACCGCCAAGGAGATCAGTGAACTGGCCGGCGTCAGCCAGTCAACGGTCTACCGCTGGATCGGTGGGCAGAGCCAGCCCGACTTCGACTCGATCCGCCTCCTTGTCCGCCTGCTGCCCGACACCCGCGCGCAGAAGGCCCTGCTCACCGCCTTCACCGCCGGGACCGACTGGCACGCGACGCATATGAACCTGGAGCTGGACCCCAACCTTGATGGCAAGGTCGATGCCGATGACGCGCTGGACGCGAGTTGCACCGCGCTGAAAACCTCGAGCGAGACCCTCGTCGCCATCCGCGAAGCGAGCAAGGGCAAGCTGCTGTCCCCCGACGAGACGCTGGAGCTGATCTCGCTGCTCAACCACACCGTCCGGCACTGCACGATCACCCAGCGGATCCTCGTCGATATGAACGAGCAGCGCAAGCGGCGGAAGCTGAAGCTGGTGAAGTAGTTTTGCCACGGATGTACACGGATTGGCACAGATGGATGACATCAATGATGAGTTGCAGATCGCCTATCAGAGACCCGACTTCTCCGTAGATGAGCTTGGCACTTGTAATGTGCCAACATTTATTGAATTCATTAAATCGAAGAACTGGCTACAGGACCTGATGCGATTCTCTAGCTTAACTCTGATACACAAAAGCTGTTGCCCACCAAATTTTTCTGCATGTATCGGTCAAAGCGTGAACATCACGATCACGCCTGCGGATGCGGACTTTTTCTCAGTAATCTTCAGAGTAAAACGTGGGACCGGATTCTTTGCGCGATGGACCACGAAAACTCATCATGGCATCTCGATTGATCGACTAGCCCATTTGCTCAACTCAATAAAGAATGGTGATTGGGAAGCTCTGGAACTCAAATAGAAATAGCACCCTACGCTCGCCATGGTTCTTCATCCGTGTGCATCTGTGTGCATCCGTGGCAAAAATCAAAGCACCACCGGCAGCACCACACGATACCCCAGCAGCAGCACGATTCCGGCGAAGATCGACACGCCCCCGCCGAGCTTGAGCAGCGTGCCGGCCCGGACCTCGCCGGTGGCGAAGGCGATCGCGTTGGGCGGGGTGCTGACGGGCATCGCCATCGCGAAGCTGCACGCCAACGCGCACAGCACCGCGAGATGGATGCGGTCGTCCCCGGCGATCGCCAGGGCCATGATGATCGGCAAGAGCAGGTTCGCCGTGGCCGTGTTACTCATAAAGGTAGACAGCAAGATCGAAAGGCAGACCACGACGACGGCGATCATTAGACCCCCGCCGGGTAATTGTGACGGGTCGGCCGCGGCGATCAGGTCGGTCAGGCCGGACACCTCCATCCCCGTGCCCATCGCCAGCCCGCCCCACATCAGGATGAGGATGTTCCAGTCGATCGAGTCGACGTCGTGGCGGTCGAGCACGGACAGCGCGGTCAGGGCCGCCGCCGCCAGCAGCGCGACCGTCCCCGCGCCGATGCCGTGCCACTGCCCCGTCAGCCACAGCGCGACCGCCGAGAGCAGCACGCCCAGGGTCAGCTTGCCGTACCACGAAACCCGGCCGGGCCCCTCCAGCTTCTTCAGCCTGAGCGCCGCGCCCGGCGGGTGCGTGCGCAGCAGCAGGACCCCGACCCCCGCCAGCAGCAGCAGCGCCAGTGGCAGGCCGATCATCATCCATTGGAGAAACGTGATCGGCGTGCCCGAGGCATTAATCGCGGCGAAGGCGACCGCGTTGGGCGGCGTGCCGATCGGCGTGCCGATCCCGCCGATGTTCGCACCAAAAGGCACGGCCAGGATCAGCCCGCGGTGGTACGCGTCCTCGTGAGGAATCTGCTTGAGGATCGGCCCGATGATCGCGAGCATCATCGCCGCCGTGGCGGTGTTACTCATCCACATCGAGAAGAACGCGCTGATCCCCAGCACGCCGTAGAGCAGCCGCAACGGGCTGGAGGTGAACGGCTGGAGCACCCGCGCGGCGATCGCCCGGTCGATGCCGTGCTTGGTCAGCGCCCGGCTGAGCAGGAACCCGCCCATAAACAGCATGATGATGTTCGACCCGAACGTCGCGAGAAAGTCCTTGGCCGTGATCGGCGAATCGGCCGGCACCTCGCCGATGCCCGGCAGTACCTGGGCCAACCCACCCTTGCTCGCCAGCGACAGGATCATCATCCCGATCACCAGGAGCGACGTTGCAAACAGAGGCAGCACCTCCCGTGCCCAGAACACCGACGCCACCACAAAGATGCAGATCATCCGCCGCTGCAGCTCATTGATCGAAGCGGGCAGGAAGTAGTAGAGCCCGATGCAGATCCCGGCCGTGGCGACAATGCTGATCACCTGCGATCGGCTGGGCCGGGGGATGCGGGCGTGGCCGAGGTCGGGCGGATCCTGAGGCGGGCAGATATCAGGCGGGCTACCAGAGGCGGGCATAAAAATTCTCTTGCCAAGATACAGTGACAACTACTACATACTGGGCAGCACGTATGAGAGCAGTCTAACCCGAATCATCATTCTGCCATACTCTGGACGCGAAATAGAGACTTTACTCTGCGTCAACCGCGTCGGCGTCATCTCCCCCATATCGAAATATTAGAAAGTCGCGAACTGGTCCTAGTTGACGTTCCGCTCTCAGCTTTCGCTCAATCCCTGGGTCGCCATCAGCGAGAAATAACTGTGGATAAATCTCTAAATCAAAGAGAACGGCTTTAGCTGCCATGTGAGCAAAAATCAAATTCGGATGGAAAGAGGTGGGTATTGGGACCTCATCGAATCGGGAGCGAAACCTTTCGCCTGATAGGTAGCCGAATCTTGGATCGCCGTTATTGTTTAACAGCGTTTGCCAGCGACCCTGCACATCTTGTTCAACAAAAACACCAACGCTTGACAAATCACGCTGTGTTTTCTCACCACGCATCAGCGGCGTGTTCGAGAACCGTGTGGTTAAAACATATGTCGGAGCTTCAGGATCACCTAAATTGATACACCAACTTGATGTAATAGTATTGGGCGACCTAATCTCAATCTCGCCCCGCCATGCATCATTACGCAGTATATCTAACTTGATAAAACCCCACGTGCGTTGATAAAAATCGTAAAAACTCTCATGGTCAGAATGAATTTCGGCGAGAATTTTCTTTTCTACGAGATACTGTAGCATGCCGAAGATTACGTAATGCACATTGTTAGGGCCAATATAATTAGGATCTGATATTTTCGACAGCAATTCTGCTCGCATTGCAATCACGTGTCCGAATGTACATTCAAGACCATTTTCGTGGCCGTCAGATATTTTTGTAAAAGTCCACGGGATCTCGGCCAAATCTGGGTATTTCTCTGCAAGAAAGTGATCCGCCATTGCTGCATAACCCTGCAGAGCTTGCTTCTCTTGTTCCGTAAATAGAACTAGGCCGTCAAGGTAGTGTTTTACGAACGACTCACGCCGTGCTTCGAGGGAAATCCCTTGAAGCGCACGGCCTATTTTGAAAGTCATCTCCTGATCAGAAAGTACCGAGAGATAGCTTTCTCCTATTTCGGCAGCCACAGCTTCGCGAGCGGCCTCGCCCTCTAAAAATGTGACTTCCCTCGGGGGAAAGTGCTGCTCGGGTATGTCTTGCCCATAGGTGACCATGGAAAAATATGATAGAAACAGCACCGCACTTGTAGTCAAGAAACGTGTCGTTGCGTAAGTGCCGATATCCATTCAAAACCTTTCTGTGAGTAATGAATTTGGATCAATAACTCACGCATCCGGTAACTTCGCCCCCGCCGTCACCGTCAGCTTGACCGCCTCGGACTCGCCGGGTGCTTGCGTGCCTTCGATGTGCAGCTTGTTCGCCCGCTGGGTGGACCAGTCGGTCACCGCCAGGTCCGGGGCACTACCGCCCACCTCTTCGCCGTGAACCTTGAGCAGGTGGTACGCGTTGTCGCGCTGGGCGGGTACAAAGCCCGCGTCCCGGATCAGCCGACAGAGCACCGGCTCGTTGAGGCAGTACGTCGTGCCCGCCGCGCTGACGACGTTCTCCTCCATCATCACGCTGCCCATGTCGTTGGCCCCAAAGAACAACGCCAACTCGCCGATGTGCGGGCCCATCGTCACCCAGCTCGACCCGATCGAGTGGAAGTTATCCATGAACAGCCGGCTGATCGCCTGCATCCGCAAATACTCGGTCGCCCCGGCCATGCGGACGACCTTGCCCGCCCGCGGGACCGCCCTGCCACAGGCCTGCTTGTCCAGGCGATCGACCTCGCCATTCAGCACCATCTCCGCCAGCACATCCCCCGGGAACGGTTCATCGCTCGCAAAGTCGAACTCCGGCAGGTTGCCCAGCGGCGTGTTCTCCCGCTGGAACGGCCAGGCGATAAACGAGAGGTACCGGCCCGGGTAGCCGGCCTGGATCGCGGTGTCCTGCCGATCGCGCAAGCGGGCCATGTGATCGAACCGGTCGGCGACGCCCTCGATGTGGCCGAACATCATCGTGCCCGAGGTCTTCATCCCCAGCTGGTGGGCCGTCTCCATCACGTCCAGCCACTGCTCGGCCGTGGCCTTGCCCAGCCCGATCTTGCGGCGGACGTGCTCGGCAAAGACTTCACCCCCGCCGCCGGGCAGCGAGTCCAGCCCCGCCTCCATCAGCCGCCGCATGATCGCTTCCAGCTTCGCCAGCCAGACCGCGCGATCCAGCTCGTGGCTCTTCTTCGGATCGGTCTTCGGGAAGCCGTCCAGGTCGTAGACCGCCACAAACTCGACAAACTCCGGCGGGCTAAAGCCGTGAATATGCACGCCGGGGAAATCTGCCTTGAGCCCCTTGAGCAAATCAACGTAAAAGTCCACCCCGAGTCCTGGGTGCATCCCGCCCTGCAGCAGCACCTGCGTCCCGCCAATACCCGCCAGCTCGCGGACCTTCTGGTGCAACTGCTCCCGGGTCAGCACGTAGGCGTCGGCGTCGCCCTCCTTGCGGAAAAAGGCGCAGAAGGTACAGCTGGCCGAGCAGATATTGGTGTAATTGATGTTGCGGTCGATGACGTAGGTCCGCGTCGCGCCGTCCTCCGCCCGGCCGTGAATCCGGTCGGCCACCGCGCTGGACCACCGACCGAGCGCGTGCAGTGATGCCTCGTCGTAAAGACGTACCGCGTCGCGGACCGAAAGCCGACCGCCCCCAGCGATCACCGTATCGAGGTTTATGTCGCGTTCGAGTTTCGCATCAATCGCCTGCATCGCAAATGATTGTAGGCAAGCAGGTCTTCGGGGTGTCGGGGCAAAGCCCTGACCGCCCGCCGCGCAGACGATCACGAGAAAAACGCAACCCACCACGAGCTTCTCAGACCTCTTCGATCTGCTTGCTCTTTTCACCCACCAGCGTTTCGACCTCGGCCTCATACTTCTTGGTGATCTCCTGCACCTCTTCCTTGGCCGCCTTGATGTCATCCTCGCCCAGGCCCAACGACTTGTCCTTCTCGGCCTGATCGATGTGCTTGTTCGCGTCCCGCCGGGCGTTGCGGATCGTGACTTTCGCCTGCTCCCCGTTGGCCTTGACCGAGGCGATCAGCTGCTTTCGGCGGTCGCCGGACAAGGCCGGGATATTGATCCGCACCTGCTTGCCGTCCGCCATCGGGTTCAGGCCCAGCCCGGCCTTCTCGATCCCCTTGATGATGTCCTGCAGCGTCCCGGGATCGAACGGCTTGACCACCAGCTGCGTCGGCTCGGGGGCCTGGACCATCGCCAACTGCCGCAGGTCGCTCTCGGTCCCGTACGCCTCGACCTTCACAAACTCGACCAGCGAGGGCGTCGCCCGCCCGGTCCGTACGCCCTTGAGCTCGCTCTTGAGGTAGTCCACCGCTTTATCCATGGCGGTCTCGGCTTCGAGTTGAATAGTGTCGATGTCCATGAGGGTCTCGCTTGGGTTGTCTGGACCAAACATGATACTGCGTAGGCGGTGGACTGTTTTAGCTTATGCAAAGGTGCAAAGGTCAAGGTACACCTAACGGCTAACAAGAGTAATGCTTAGAAATCAAAAGCCAACGCAACAAAATAACCAAACCAGAATTGTGCGGCTACGCATGCAAGCGCAAGAAGAACAACCCATTCGATTCCCACTAATCGCTTCATCTGAAGCCGGTGGATAAAGAACTGAATAATGGAGAACGGCAGCGTCAAAACGCTTGCATACTGGAATACGTAAACAAAATACTGCCAAGTGAGCAATGAACCGCCACGTCTAGTTGCCATCAGCACGATCATCCCTACGATGCCGCACAAAAGCGACACCGCTGACAAACACATCGCAATCCAAGAAGCGCCTGCCTTCATTGACTCTGCGCCTTTGCTTGAAACCAAGCCATCAAACCACCACCCGCGTCCCGTGCGGCTTGCCGCTCACGACCTCCGCGATGTTGCCCGGCTGCTTCATATCAAAGACCACGATCGGGATATCCCGCTCCTGGCACATCGCGAAGGCCGTCAGGTCCATCACCTTCAGGTTTTTGTCGATCGCTTCCTTGAAGCTCACCGTGTCGTAGCGCACCGCATCATCAAACTGGTTGGGGTCCTTGTCATACACGCCGTCGACCTTGGTTGCCTTGAGCACCGCATCGGCGCCGATCTCGCTGGCACGAAGCGCGGCAGCCGAGTCGGTCGTGAAGAACGGGTTGCCCGTGCCGCAGACGAAGATCACCACCCGGCGCTTCTCCAGGTGCCGCAGCGCCCGGCCGCGGATGTATCGCTCGGCGACGGACGTGATCGATAGAGCGCTCATCACCCGCGCCGCTTGGCCCAGATTTTCCAATGCCTCCTTGAGCGCCAGCCCGTTGATCGCCGTGCCGAGCATCCCCATGTAGTCGGCCTGGGCCTGGTCGAACGTGCCCTGCTTGGCCAGGGTCCCGCCGCGGATGATGTTGCCCCCCCCGACCACCACCGCCAGCTGCGAGCCCACCTGCGCCGCGGCGTAGATCTCCTTGGCGATCAGTTCGAGCTCGGCGTGGTCGATCCCCGACCCGCCCGGGGCGCAGAAGGCTTCGCCCGAGATCTTCAGGAGGACGCGCTGGTAGTACGGCTGATCGTCGGGCATGGTGGCTCCTAAGGTTCGCGCGGATTCTAACCTATTCAAGCGGCCCAAGCCCACGCCACGACCGCCCGAGACAGGCGTCATCCACCCCTTCACCACCGGTATAATGACCGGCTCTGTATCACATCTTGCTATGCAAGGGAGGCCTGCATGTCCGAATCGACCCGCATCGAATCGACTCTGTCCGAAGACCGCCGATTCCCCCCACCCGCCGCGTTCTCCGCCCGGGCGAACATCAAATCGGTCGAGGCATACCAGGAGCTCTATCGCTATTCCATCGATCAGCCCGAGGCCTTCTGGGCCGAGGAGGCCGAGAGGCAGCACTGGTTCCAGCCCTGGACCAAGGTGCTGGACTGGAAAGCCCCGGACGCGAAGTGGTTCGTCGGGGGTAAGGCCAACCTCTGCTACAACGCCATCGACCGCCAGGTCGCCGACGGCCACGGCGAAGACACCGCCATCATCTGGGAGGCCGAGGCACCCGACGCCGACGGCGACCCCGTTGTCATCAACCTCACCTACGCCGACCTGCAGCGCGAGACCTCTAAGTTTGCCAACGTGCTGCTGACCCACGGCGTCAAGAAAGGGGACGTCGTCACCATCTACATGGGCATGGTCCCCGAGCTCGCCATCGCGGTGCTCGCCTGCGCCCGCATCGGCGCGGTCCACTCGGTCATCTTCGGCGGGTTCTCCTCCCAGGCCATCAAAGACCGCGTCGAAGACGGCAACTCGAAGATCATCATCACCTGCGACGGCTCCTACCGCCGCGGCTCGGTCGTCCCGCTCAAGGACAACGTCGACCAGGCTGTCAAACAAACCGACCTGGTCGACACCGTCATCGTCTACCAGCGGTGCCGCAACGACATCACCTGGGACACGGGACGAGACCTCTGGTGGCACGACGAGATAGGCAGGGTCACCGCCGACCTGCCCTGCGAAGAACTCGACGCCGAAGACCTCGCCTTTATCCTCTACACCTCCGGCAGCACCGGCAAACCCAAGGGCATCATGCACACCACCGGCGGGTACATGGTCTGGGCGGCCATGACCGCCAGGCTCAGCTTCGACCTCAAACCCGACGACCCCGACGAGGTCTACTGGTGCACCGCCGACATCGGCTGGATCACCGGGCACACCTACATCCTCTACGGCATCCTGCCCAACCGTGTCCCAACGATCATGTATGAAGGGGCTCCGAATTTTCCGGGGCCCGACCGCTTCTGGGACATGGTCGCTCGCCACAAGGTCACCAAGTTCTATACCGCCCCCACCGCCATCCGGGCCTTCATGAAATGGGGCGATGAGCACCCCCGGAAGCATGATCTTTCAAGCTTGAAAGTGCTCGGCACCGTCGGCGAACCCATCAACCCCGAAGCCTGGATGTGGTACCACGAAGTGATTGGTTCCGGGGGCTGCCCCATCGTCGATACCTGGTGGCAAACGGAAACCGGCGGGCACATGCTCACCCCCCTGCCCGGCGTCACCACCACCACCCCCGGAAGCTGCTGCCAACCCATGATCGGGGTGGACGCAGCCGTCGTGAACTCCGATGGCGAAGAGGTCGGCACCAACGAAGGCGGCATCCTCGTCATCCGAAAGCCCTGGCCCGGCATGCTCCGCGGGATCTACGGCGACCGCGACCGCTACGTCGA
>JBCDKD010000010.1:0-83160 GCA_039024275.1 Planctomycetota bacterium
ATCGTGGTCCAACTGGGCGACCAGGTGCTGACGATGGCGGCGTCACCCACGCTGACCGTCATCGACTCGGACTACTTTGGGATCGGCTACGAGTCGGCCCAGTACCTGGACAAGTTGATGTCGGGCGCGGCCGCCGAGCCGCTGGTCCGGCGGGTGACGCCGACGCGTTTGGTCGTGCGAGAGTCGTCCGATTTCTACCTCTCACCGGACCCGCTGGTCACCCAGGCAATGCGCTACATCGCGGACCACTGCCGGCAGACCCTGCGCGTCGAGGACCTCGCCGGGGCGCTGAGCACCTCGCGCAGGACGCTCGAGAGGCGGTTCGAGGAGGTCGTCGGCCGATCGGTCTACAGCGAGATCGCCCGCCTCCGGGCCGAGTACGTCAAACGCCAACTCCTCGAGACCGACCGCCCGCTTGCAGCAATCGCGCAGGAGTGCGGCTTCTCCAGCGCCAGCCACTTCACACGGTTTTTCAGCAACCTGGTCGGGATGACCCCCAGCGCCTTCCGCAAGCAGGAGACGCCCGACCGCAGCCGGGTCGGCGTCGCTTGACCTGATTTTTGCATTTTCTTGCCAAACCGTGCAAAACAGCTAGAATAAAGTATCCCTGCTGATCGATTCTCGATCGCCTATCTACCTTGAAGGTGCTTTGACATGCTGATTTCTCGTGCTATCCGCCGGGGGTTCACGCTCATCGAGCTGCTCGTGGTCGTCTCGATTATCGCGCTGCTGATTGCCATCCTGCTCCCCGCGCTTGGCAAGGCGAAGGACTCGTCCATCCGCATTCAGTGCCTCTCGTATCAGAGGCAGATGGTCACCGCGACGACAGCCTACGGGACAGATAACCGAGGACAACTGATCGAAGCACGCATTGGCGGCGGCGGTTATGTCCAGCACGCCCTGAACGTGAACGAGGGTACGAACGGGCGTGATCGCGATGATCCGCTCTTTCTAGAAAACAGCACTGTCGGAGAGAGGGATTTCGACGATTACGGCTTCCCCATCGAGTTTTTCCAAGACCCCGGCCGCGAGTTTGTCCCTTACGCTGATATGAACTCGTTTGTGATCGGGTACCAGTACTTCGGCGGGATCAAGCGTTGGAACGCGGTTCCGGGTGCGGCCGGTCAACTCGAAGGGTTGAGCCCGGTGACCGTGGACGATATGACCTCTGATAAAACCATGGTCGCCTGCTCCACCATGAAGGAGCGGCCCTGGTTGGCATGGGGCCAAATCACTGGCCCGGGCGCCCGCGATGGCGGGATGTACGTCGGCGCACCGTCGCACGGCCTAAACAGCGCTGGCGAACCCAACGGCGGCAACCATGTCTTCGGTGATGGCTCGGGACGCTGGGTCCAATTCAACGAGATGTTCCAGCTTCAATCCTGGTCCGGAAGCCGACCGAATTGGTACTTCCAAGAAGACTTGGGCGACTACGTCCCGCCGGGGTCTTGATACCGCATCCCAAAGCACACAACCCTTTTGCACGCGTCGGTTGATCTGACCGATAATAACTGACCATGTTGCTGTTGCAGGCCAACTGCAGCAATGAACACGGCCAGGAGCCAGTCGGATGTGCGGGATTATTGGGATCACTTCAACAGACAAGGTCGCCTCCAAGCTTGCCAAAGGCGTGCGCCGGCTGGAGTACCGCGGCTACGACTCGGTCGGCGTCGCGACCCTCGATGGCAACACGATCGAGCTGCGCAAGGGCGTCGGCAAGGTCGATCAGGTCGACCAGGAACTCACCTTTGACACCGCGCCCGGCACCCTCGGCATCGCCCACTGCAGGTGGGGCACCCACGGCGGGATCACCCGGGCCAACGCACACCCGCACCTCGGACCAAGCGGCAGGGTCGCGATCGTGCACAACGGCATCATCGAGAACTACCTCGAGCTTAAGCAGCAGCTGCTCACCGAGGGCAGCACGTTCCTGTCCGAGACCGACACCGAGGTTGTGGCGCACCTGATCGACCGCGCGCTGCCGATCACCGACTCGCTTGAAGAGGCGGTCCACGTCGCGACCACGCAGCTTGTCGGCAGCTACGCGCTGGGGGTGGTCTGTGTCGACGAACCAGACAAGCTCGTCGCGACGCGCAACGAGAGCCCGCTGGTCGTCGGCTTCGGCAAGAACGAGCACCTGATCGCATCGGACGTCGCCGCGCTCCTGGAACACACCAAGACCGTCGTCTACCTCGACAACCGCGAGGTCGCGGTGCTCACGCCCGGTGGATGCACGATCCTCGACCCGCACGGCGAAGCGATCGATAAACCCAAACACGAGATCGACTGGGACGTCGAGGCCGCGGAGAAGGCGGGCTACGAGCACTACATGCTCAAAGAGATCTTCGAGCAGCCCGCGAAGATCACCGACACGATCCGGCCGAGGCTGCGCGACCACGAGGTCGTCTTCGAGCCCGACACCGGGCTGACCCCAGAGATCCTGCGCGGGATCGACCGGGTCGTGTTCCTGGCGTGCGGCACGAGCTGGCACGCGTCGATGGTGGGGGAGTTCCTCTTCGAGGAGCTGGCCCAGGTCCCCGCCGAGGTCGAGTACGCCAGCGAGTTCCGGTACCGCAACACCCCGATCCCGCCGGGCACGCTGGTCATCGCGGTCAGCCAGTCGGGCGAGACCGCCGACACGAATGCCGCGCTCGAAGAAGCCGTCCGACGCGGCAACCGGACGCTGGCGATCTGCAACGTCCGCGGCTCGTCGATGACCCGCATCGCCTCGCACACCGTCCATACCTATGCGGGCCCGGAGATCGGGGTCGCATCGACCAAGGCGTTCACGACCCAGCTCGCCGCGCTGTATCTCCTCACCATCGGCCTGGCCCAGGCCAAAGGAGCGCTAAGCCAGCCCCAGATCGACACCATGATCACCGGCGTCCGCGAGATCCCGCTGAAGATGGAGCGCGTCCTCGACCAGGCCCACGGCATCCAGAAGATCGCCAAGCAGATCACCGCGCGATCCAACGCGATCTACCTCGGCCGGGGCCCGCACTTCCCGATCGCGCTGGAGGGTGCGCTCAAGCTCAAGGAGATCAGCTACATCCACGCCGAGGGCTACCCCGCCGCCGAGATGAAGCACGGCCCGATCGCGCTCATCGACAAACAGATGCCCGTCATCGTCATCGCCCCGCATGACAAGCTGACCTACCAGAAGACGCTGGGCAACATCGAAGAGGTCAGGGCCCGCGATGGGCTCGTCATCGCGATCGCGACCGAAGGGGATGAGCAGATTGCTAAGGTCGCCGACCACACGATCTTCATCCCCGAGACGCTGTACTCGCTGGGGCCGCTGATGTCGGTGCTCCCGCTCCAGCTGCTGAGCTACCACGTCGCCGAGCTGCGCGGCTGCGATGTCGACAAGCCGCGCAACCTGAGCAAGGTCGTGACGGTGGAATAGGGCGAGCTCGATTTGAATTGATTACGACAGGCTGTGGTCTGATTCCGGCCTAATTCGGCCTTGATCGAATCGATCCATCTTTTCTGATGGAACAAAGTAAGTGTTAGCATCGCATTTCTTATCCAACACGTCCAGTTTGGTCCCTAAAGCAACATAGTCTGCCGACCGAAAGATCTCCAGCATTTCAGCAGATGATTGCTGAGCGACCTCAATATAAAAGACGGGTCGAGTCTTGCGGATAACGATGTGTGCACCGCGTGCAACCATGAGTTCAGCGCCCTCTACATCAACCTTAACAAAATCTGGTGCTGGAAAGTAGTCTAGCAGTGTATCCAGGCTTAGCGTTGGTACATACTGTGTTTCGCGAACCCCACCCATCTGGCTACAGCCGCCTGCAGACTCTAACGCATTGCTGGCTCTGCCCCTAGCCGCGATCATAAATGATGCAACACCGACGCTTTCGGATACAGCAACAGGCAGTATGCATATCTTTTTGTTTGCATACTCCTTCAAGCGGGCGCTGCGTCTGAGGATATTGGCAAGCCAGGTATCTGCCTCAACAGCTAAGACAGTTCCATGACCAGCCATGCTTGCAGCTGCGAACGTAAACATCCCAACATTTGCGCCAATATCCCATACATTGCTTCCCTCCGATATGTACTTCTCAGCGATGCGGATCAGGTCTTGATCGTATGAACTCTTTCCCGGCTTCAAATACTTCAATTGGGCGTCTGGTGAGACATAGACAGGGATCCGCTTACCTGCAACGACTGGATGGCGCTTAATGATCTTACGGCGTGCTAGTCGCTCTGCGATTTTGCGTAGTATCGACATTTCATGTTCCAGATATCATTGTCCCGTCGCCGTAATTGGACCGGCCAAATATCATGCAAACGTTATGCAGCTGCGGGGTGATTCATTTTGTGGAAATCAAAGAAGTCATTTACTGCAGAGCAAGGTGACTTGTGTTAATCGAGATACTAACAGCTTGCTTGAATCTGTGTGATTCTGATGCATGTTACGATTTTAATTAGTCGAAGATTGGTACGGTATTTTAGTATTCCGGTCGCCAACCAAACGATCTACATCCTTGAGACGCTGTAATCGCTGGGCCCGTTGATATCGATGCTCCCCCTGCAGCTACTGAGCCGGCAACGCTGCGGAGCTCCGCGGCTGCGATGTCGACAAGCCGCGCAACCCGGGCAGGGGCGTAACGGTGGAATGAAAAAACCGCGGCCGATATCCGCGGCCTTGTACGCTGTATGCGCGGTGTAGCGGATGACGCGCAGCGCCCCGTTGGAAGCATCACAAATCGGTTCGAAGGGGACGCTCCGCGTCACCCGCTACACTGCTGAGGCTCACCGATGTCATCGGCGGCTTTTCACTTCTCCCCCATCAACTCCAGCATCGCCTCGCCGAAGGCGTCGCCCATCCGGCTGAACCAGACCGCGCTGCCCAGGTAGTGGTAGGGCCGGTCGCTGCCGATCTTCTTCCATTCTTCGAAGTTCTCACGCCAGGTGGGGAAGGCCGCTTCCGCCGCCTGGTCGGCGAGCACATCGGTGCGGACCGCGGCGACGTTGCCCTTGAACGCGGGCTTGTTCGGCTGGGCGAGCTGCGCCTTCTGGATCGTCAGCGACGTGCCTGACGCGGGCTTGGAGCCGTTCTGACCCATGACACCGATGACGAAGGGCAGCTTAGGCGTGCCGAGTTCTTCGCGCACGTCCTTGATGAAGGCCTCCATGTTGGTTTCGTACTGCAGGTCGAGGCCGCCGAACTTATCGTTGAACCCCTGGAACCAGACGAACCCGGAGAGGACGGGCTCTTTGCCCTTGAGCGCGGGGAAGTAGGTGTCTTTGTTCTGAAGCACGTCTTGGACGTGCTTCATCATCTCGCGGTAGAAGTGGCCGTACTGCTGCTTGAGCTGTTCTATGGTCGGCGCGGGCTTGGGCTCACGGCTGTTCTTGCCCTCGGCGGCTTTCTTCTGGTGCTCGGCGAGTTGCTGCTCGTACTTGGCCTTGGCCTCGGCTGCCATCTGTGCGAAGCCGGCGTCGTCGGGCATCTTGCTCGGCGGGAGGAAGTCCCTGCCGATGCTCTTGCCGCCCCACGCGGCCTTGATCAGCAGGACCGGCTCGTTGAAGTGGTCGCCCACGGTGTTGCCGAACTCGAGCTCGACGCCGAACTTATTGGGCGAGCCGTAGCCGGGCTGGAGGCCGCCACGCGGCATCTTGGCGTTGTTGTTGTAGTCGATGAAGACATCGTCGCGGACAATGAACTCGCCGTCCTTGTGCAGGTGCTTGAAGAAGTCCGCGGTCTTGGCGTCGGTCATCTGGTGCCGGAGCAGGTTCAGGTCCGCCTTGCCTTCCATATTGGATTGGCCGGCGAGGATGAACACACGGACCGTGTCCGCCGCCTGGGTAGGCAGGGCGGCGAGGAGCAGGGTCAGCACAGCGAGTCGGGTGAGCAAGCGGGGGAGGCGCATAGAAGATCCTTTGAGGCCATTGGCCCGGGTTGATCTCCTTCGATGTCCAAAGGAACATACGCCCAAACGCGTCATGGCATTACACCCCGGTCGGGGCTGGCCCTATTTCAAGCCCGGGTTCGGCGTGGGCAGGCGTGAATCCGTCTCTTCCAGGTGGGATTCGAGCATCGCCAAGAGCTTCTTCGTGATCTCCGGCTCCGCCTCTGCGAGGTTGTTCTTCTCGCCGATGTCGTCCTTGAGGTTGTAGAGCTCCAGCCCCATGCCGGGTGTGTAGAACTTGATGAGTTTCCAGTCGCCCATGCGGACGGCGCTGCCGGGTGAGCCGCCCTGGTTGCCGTAGTGCGGGTAGTGCCAGTAGATCGCGTCGCGGTCGAAGATCTCATGGTCGATCGATCCACCACCCGCAAGCGCGGGTACGAGCGATAGTCCGTCGATACGCTCCTCGGGTCTTGCACTGGCTCTCGCTGCCGCGAGGATCGTTGGATAGAAGTCCATCGAGATGATCGGCACCGAAGACTTGCTGCCGGGCTTGGTCAGCCCGGGCCATCGCACGATCGTGGGCTCGCGGATACCACCTTCGTATAGCCACCCCTTGCCCGCCCGCAGCGGCAGGTTGCTTGTTGGGCTGCCCTCGCTGGTGGACAGCCCGCCGTTGTCCGCGGTGAAGATCACTAGCGTGTTGTCGGCGATGCCTTCCTTCTCGAGCGTGTCGAGTACGACGCCGACCGCCTCGTCCATCGCGTGTACCATCGCGGCGTACACCGCGTGGGCCTGCGTCTCTCGCACGTTGCGTGGCGGCTCCTTACCAAATACATCGACCAGCCCAAGCCGCTCACGCTTCTTCTTGTAGTACTCGACGAGGTCAGGCCGGCCCATCAGCGGCGTGTGCACCGAGTAGAACGACAGGTACGCGAGGAACCGCTGGTCTTTGTTGGCGCTGATGAAGTCGCTGGTGTGCCGGGCTAGCACGGCGGGCAGGTGCTCACCGTCTTTGGCGTCCTGCATGTTGGGCATCTGCGGGAAGGGCGCGAAGTACTTACCGCCTTCATAAGGCCCGCCGCCTCGGAACCCGCCGCGGTTGATGTCGAAGCCCTGCCGGGTCGGCTCGAAGCCCGTGTGCCCGAGGTGCCACTTGCCCGCGAAGAAGGTGGCGTAGCCCTCGGCCTTCAGCGCTTCGGCGATCGTGACCTCTTCCAAAGGCAGCTGCGGGACATAGTCCGCGGGGATCAGCGGCCGGCTGGTGAAGCGGTTCTTCCTGCCCTCCTCGATTGCCTTGAGCACCGCCGAGCCCTGCGGCCCGCCGAAGAAGTCGGTCGTATTGAGTCTGCCGGGGTACTTGCCGGACATGATCGCGGCCCGGGTGGGCGAGCAGACCGGGCTGGCCGCGTACCCGTCGGTGAACGCCATGCCCGTCGCGGCGAGCTTGTCGATGTTGGGCGTTTCGTAGAACGTCGAGCCGTTGTACCCCACGTCCTTCCAGCCGTAGTCGTCGACGAGGAAGAAGACCACGTTCATCGGCTCGCCGGGCTCGTAGACGGCCGGCTCGGAGACGATCATCCTGCCGCAGCCGGTCAGCCCGAGGGCAAGCAGCAGGGCGAGGGCAAGTAATGGCGGGTATGTCCATCGATTCATCGCGAGTTCCTGATATTCAAGGTGGGGTGGGCATCCTGCCCGCCGTCACGGCTCAGCCGTGAATCACAAAGCGGCCATCAATCAGGCCTTCGGCCTGACGGCGGGCAGGATGCCCACCCCACCGATCAAGACCGATTGACGACGCTACAATCTACCTGCAAAGCAAGCCGTGCGCCGACGAAGCACGGATCAGTCCACGGAAGGAACCCAAACGCTATGAGTCAACTCGTCCCGATGGTGATTGAGAAGTCCGGCCGAGGCGAACGCGCCTACGATATCTACTCGCGCCTGCTTAAAGACCGCATCATCTTTATGAACGGCCCGGTGACCGACGACATGACGTCGATCGCCACCGCCCAGCTGCTGTTCCTCTCGAACGAAGACCCGGAAGCAGACATCCACGTCTACGTGAACTCGCCCGGCGGCAGCGTCTCCGCGGGGCTGGCGATCTACGACACGATGCAGTTTGTCCGCCCGACCGTGGCGACCTACTGCATCGGCATGGCCGCGTCGATGGGATCGATCCTGCTGATGGGCGGGGCGAAGGGTAAGCGATACGTCCTCCCCAACTCGAAGGTGTTGCTGCACCAGCCGCTGCTCGGCGGCCAACGCATGGGCCAGGCGACCGACCTTGCCATCGAAGCCAAAGAGATGCTCAAGACCCGTGACCGGCTGTATAAGATCATCCAGCACCACACCGGCCAGGACTACGACAAGATCAAGGAAGACTGCGAGCGTGACTACTGGCTCGACGCGGAAGAGGCTGTAGAGTACGGCTGCGCCGACCAGGTCCTTAAGCATCTGCCCGAGGGTGTCGCGGGTACGCCTTCAGATGAACCGGATGACGACTAAGCCGAGACAGTTTGAAGTTCCTCGAAGCCCACGCCGTCACGGCGTGGGCTTCTGTTTGCTCTGCTGTGCGTCTTTGTGGTTGACGGGCTGCTGTTTGTTTTCACGTAACGCTTCGACTGAAGATGTTCTTGAAATCAATCGTCAGCTTGAACAACGCATTGAAGCGCAAGACAAGATCATCAACGATCTGCGTCGAGACAACGCGCAACTCGTACAAGAGATTACAGAGCTGCATGCGAAGAATGCTAGGAAGCAAGATGAATCCGACTAAGCGAATCATCAAGTCAGATCTTAAAAAAGGGACAGCCCCTGTATTCCTGGTTGTTCTGTTGTGCCTCACCGCGTGCGGCCAGCAGAAGAGCTTTGCGAACGAGAACGACAAGCTCCGTGCCGAGCGGCTGTCGCTGCAGCAGCAGGTCGACGAACTTCAGGGCAGGCTCGCGCTGCGCGAGGGCGAACTGCGTGCGACGCGCGAGCGGCTGGAGGACCCCTTGCCGCCGATCGAGGGCGTCGAGCCGCCGCGGCTGGCGGGGATTGTGTTGGGGATGTACTCCGGGCCGATCGATCTGGATGGCGACGCCGTGTACGACGCGCTGCGGGTGTATGTCCGCCCCGTCGATCAGCACAGCCGGCAGGTGACCGCCAAGGGCACCGCGCGGGTCCGCTTGGTCGTCACGCCAAGCGACAGCGCGCCGACGACGCTGCTGGACGAGACCTACCCGCCCGATGTGTTCCACGATGCCTACCGCTCGGGCGTGACCGGCACGCACTACACCCTCAAGGCCGACCTCCCCGATGAACGGCCAACCAGCGCGACCCTGCACGTCAGCCTGACCGACGCCGTTACCGGCAAGGTTTTCAAGGCTAAGAAAGAAGTCACGATGGTGCGAGTAACTTTGCCATAGTACGTGTGTCGCCTTGCCCCCTCTCCCCGCGGGAGAAGGCCGGGGTGAGGGGCGAGCGACAGCGAGATTCAAGCCGCCGAAGCAAGTCGAGTTTGCTCTAGCCCGTCCGCGTCAATCCCCATCACACCGGCACACGTCCCGAACCGGTACCGACCGAGCAGCTCGCGCAGGCGCCGCTCGGTCTGGTCGCGGTTGGTGTAGCACTTGAACCGCTGGAACCGGCCCATTGGGAGCGTTGGCCCATCGGCCGCGAAGTCCCACGGGTGCAGGTACAGCACCGCCGAACGCCCGGCCGACTCGTGCTGCGCAAAGCCGCGCTTCACCAGCCACCACGGCAGCACCCGGAAGTACCCGCCGCCCGAGAACGCGACCCGCTTACCCAGCCCCGGCAGACGCATCACGCTCATCGGCAGCAGATCGATCGCCCGGCCAGAGGGCGCGGTCATCTCTGTTCGTCGGGACGACTTGAGCGGGTACCCGCCGTGCGCCCGCGCGACCGGGAACACGCTCGCGTCATACCGCAGGCCCTGGTCCAGCATCGCGTCCCACGCCCACTCGCAGCCCGGCGTCAACGAAAACGACGGTGCGCGGTAGCCCAGCACGCGCTGCCCGCAGACGTCTTCCAGCACGCCGACCGACCGCCGAAGGTCCTCCCGGAACGCGTCTGGCGTCTGTGTATAGACCTCCTTGTGCCAGTACGAGTGCGAGCCGATCTCGTGGCCCATGTTCGCGATCCGCCGGACCATCGCGGGGTACCGCTCCGCTACCCAGCCGAGCACGAAAAACGTCGCCTTGGCGTTGTAGTCTGCGAGGATCGACAGGATGTGATCGGTCAACGGCTCGACCGTCCGCTCCAGCACCTCCCAACGGGATCGGTCTGCCATCGACGCGACACCTACCAGGTGGAACCACTCCTCGATATCAAAGGACAGCGCGTGGGTCACGCCCGTGGATTGCATGGAGATTGGCATGGTTTCGTTCATACGTGTGCGTCCATCATCGGATCGCCCCGTGATCGACCTGCCAACACCCTGACACGACGACTTACCGGACCAAGATCGCTGCTCACCACCTTGTGCGATACCCTATCGCTGCCATGCAAACCGCCACCCTCCTGATCGCCTGCGACGACAAACCGGGCCTCGTCTCAAGCTTCGCCCAGTTCATCGCGGCCAACGGCGGCAACATCCTCGACGCCGACCAGCACACCGAGCACGAGACCAACCGGTTCTTCATGCGGCTGGTTTTCGATACCGCCGGCTTCGCGCTCGACGAGACCGCCTGCCGGTCCGCGCTCGACGGCCTCTCACGCAACATCCCCAACATGCGGTGGGAACTCTACATGGGCGGGGGCCTGCCCAGGCTGGCGCTGTTCTGCTCCAAGACCGCCCACTGCGTCTACGACCTGCTCGTCCGCCACGCGATGGGCGACCTGCCCGGCGAGATCGCGCTGGTCGTGTCCAACCACGAAGACCTCCGCGACGTCGCCAAGCACTTCGGCATCCCGTTCAAGCACGTCCAAGTCGATAAGGACAACAAGCAGGCCGCGGAGGACGAGCACGAGACGCTCCTCGCCGAGTACGGGATCGATCTGGTCGTGCTTGCCCGGTACATGCAGGTCGTCGGCGAAGGCTTCTGCGAGCGCTGGGCCGGGCGCTGCATCAACATCCACCACAGCTTCCTCCCCGCCTTTGTCGGCGCCAGGCCCTACCACCAGGCCTTCGAGCGCGGCGTGAAGATCATCGGCGCGACCGCCCACTACGTCACCGCCGACCTCGACCAGGGCCCGATCATCGAGCAGGACATCGCCCACGTCGGGCACCACACGTCGGTCAAAGAGCTGACGCGATTGGGCCGAGATGTCGAGAGGCAGGTGCTGGCGCGGGCTGTCCGCTGGCACCTTGAACGCCGGATCATCATCCACAACAACCGGACTGTGGTGTTCGCGTAGCTGTTGTGATCTTAGTACTGAATTGGTGAATGATTACTTGACCGTGGGCCGCTGTGCATTGTAAAGTAAGTGAATACTAACTTAAATATTTACCGCGTCACTGTAATCGGCCAAGAGGCACCAAACGATGGGCACAACCTACTACTGCTGCCATTGCAACGAGCCATTGCCTAACGCTAAGACGCTGGTCTGTCCCGTTTGCGGAGAGTGGCAAAGTCCATATGCCAAGAAAAAGAAGGGAAGACAAAGGCCGGAGGATGTGATGCGGAAGGCCCGCGGGATTGTTGGCGTGCAGATCGTTTTCTGGGTGATCAGCATGCCGGGTATCTGGTTGATGTTGAACGCGGGCTACTTTCTCGGTGGTCCAGTATCGGGCCCCGGTGCGGGGCATCATGCCTTCGGCCTTCTCGTGGTGCCGCTGCTTTTTCCTGTGTTGTGCGTGGCTGTCGTCAACTTGTTTTTTATGGTTCGTGGGATCAGCCTTGCGATCCACACAAGGTTGAGTTGGGGGATGGCCCGCAGACTGAACTGGTTCCGGGTGATGGTGCTGTCCCCAGTACTCTATTTTCTGATGAATTTGTGGATCCTTGTCGTTCTACTACAGCCAGTATCGTGAGGCATCATCCAAGCAGGGTGCGGGGTGCCACAGCAAGTAGGGTGGGTAGAGCGCAGCGAAACCCACCGTCGAACTATCGTTGTTTGCTTGTGGTGGGTTTCGCTTCGCTCTACCCACCCTACGGATCACACTTTCGCCTTGAGCGACGCGATCAGCGCCTCGTACTGCTCCGTCTCCTCGCGGACCTGCTTCACGAAGTCGTTGCCCTCGATCGTGCCGGCGACGGCTTCCTGCTCGGCCGGGTCGTCGAACGTCGTTTGGCGGTACGGGTTTTCGAAGTCCTTCGCACGCGTCGTGTAGACCTGGTCGCGGATGAAGCGCTGGATGCCGACCGACTCGTCGAGCGCCTGGTCCCACTGTGATGCGGACAGGTCGTTGCCCAACAGCAGCCGCAGGACCGCGAGCGCATGCTGCTGTTTCTGCCGGGGGTACTGGGCCCAGAGGCGGTCGTACTCCCCGTGGATCGCGTCCCAGTCGGGCAGCTCGCCCGAGCCGATCCGGCCACGCAGGTCCTTCACCGCATAGGTCGGCACCAGCTGCCCGCCGAGGTTGGTCCACTCGGTCTGACGCGGCTGCTGACCCAGGTCGTCCAGCATCGATAGGAAGGTGCTGCCCGTGTTGGTCTGCAGGTACTTGACGAGGTTCCGCACGGCGTAGTGCAGCAGCATCTCCCGGTACGCCTGGTAGGCCCGCGCGGGGTTGCGCAGGATCGCGGTCCGCTCCCCGGCCTCGGCGTCCCCGCAGGTCACGACCGTATCCGACAGCCTGGCGTCGTTGTTCTTCAGCGCGGTGTGCCCGGTCGATCGCTCCAGGTCCTGCGGCCCCGACTGCTGGAGCAGCGCCCGCCCGGTGTGCCCCGCGAGCTTATCCAGCCCGGCGATGATCTCCTCGACCGTGTCCGGCGCGAACGTCTCGAACTCGACGTGCTGCGTCTTCCGCTGGCGTTTGTCTCGCTTGGCGTACTTGGTCTCGTTCCTTGCCAACGCGTACATGTTGTGCGTCCACCAGTACGCGGGCATAAGAACGAGCCGGTTGTTCGCCGCGTCGTTGCTGACCAGCGTGAACGGCAGGGTAATATTGAGCTCGTTCGGGTAGTCGCCCTTCGCGAGCAGGCAGTAGCTGGCGAACCTGGAGCTGTGCTTGATCGTCGTGCAGAGGCCAGGCCAGAAGCCACGGCCCGCGACGACCTCGCCGTCGTTCGCCCGGCTGTTGTGGTTCGACCCGATCGTCGCGCCGGCGGCCAGGTTGCTCTGGCCCATCACGACCGCGGCCACCAGGAACGAGTTGTTGTGGTGCTGCTCGTGCGCGGGGAAGATCAGGTTGTTCAGGATCTCGCAGCAGGAGACCGTCGAGTTGTCGCCGAGCACGGAGTGGATCAGCCGGGCACCGTACTTGAGCGAGCTGTTGTCGCCCATCACGAAACGCACCGCCTTACAGCCATAGAAAACACGGCAGCCGTAGCCGATGATCCCGTTCACCATCTCGACGCCCTCGCCGATCTGGGTGCGCTCGTCGAAGTCGGAGTGGATCGTGAGGTTCTTGAGCTTGTTCGCGCCCTTGATGTAGGCGGCGTTGCCGATTTTGCAGTCCTTGATGATCCGGCAGGACTTGATGACGGACTGCGCGCCGACCGTGCCGTAGTACCCACGGCACGAGTCGAACTGCTGCTGTGTGATCTGCTTGAGCCTCTCCATCAGCGCCGTGTCGCCGCGGTACTTCGCCCAGAGATACGCGTCCGCGGGGATAAGCCCGTCGAAGGGCAGGACCGACCGCCCGCCGGCCTCGTTCATGAGGTCGAGCCAGATCCGGACGGACTCGTCCTCGCGGTGCTTGACGATCCCGTTGCCGAACTTCGCGTAGTTGCTGGTGTGCATCTCGTCGATGGACTGCAGGATGCACTGGTCGCCGACGATGGTGTGGCTGAGGTAACGGACCGCGTGGATCGCGGCGTTGTCCCCGATGTCACAGTTGATCAGGCGCGAGTTCGTGAGGCCCGCGCGAAGGTGCAGGTCGTGGTGCGTCAGCACGACCTTCTCCAGCTTACCGATGCGGACGAGCCCGGCGAAGTCGCAGTTGATCACCGCCTTGGCGCGGAAGGGGTCGGCGACGAGGACCTTGTCCCAGTCCTCCGCGTTGTTGCCGTTCTTTACGAGCACCTCGAGCTCGTCTGCGCGCAGCCTTCGGTACCGCTCGGGTGGGTGGCCCAGCTGCCGGTTGCGCAGGTAGTACTCGTCGCAGCCCTCGGGCAGGTCCTCGGGCCCGAGGAAGCGGTGCGAGAAGTCGTCGGCGGGGGTGAGGGTGATCGGTCCCATACAGCTATTGTCGGCGATTTACGCTTCGCGGGCGCTGGGATTAGCCGGCCGGCTCACTTCACCCCGCGTTTTATGAGCCAGCCGAGTTCTTCCGCCTTCGCCAGCCGGGCGATCACGAAGAACACCGCCACCCCCACGAGGACCAAACCGGCGAGCAGCACGGCCGACTGGTTCCAGGTTTCCGCGTGTCGGCCGACGATTGAATCGATCGCGAACAGCAGGCCTGCCATGACCGTCGTTGCGACCATCGTGCGGGTCCAGCTGGCAACGACGCTGTTGTCGATAGGCATGTCCACGCGTTGACGCAGCAGCAGGACGAGCAGCACAACCTGCCCGACGGCGCTGATCGCGGTCGACCAGGCCAGGCCCGCCGCACCGAGCGACCAGATCAGCGACAGATTCAGTGTCAGGTTCAGCAGCACCATGCAGGCGCTGACCTTCAGCGGCGTTGTCGCGTCTTTGAGCGCGTAGAACGCCCGGGTCAAGGTATGTGTCATCGAGTAGGCCCAGACGCTGGCGGCGTAGCCCGCGAGGATGACCGAGACGCGCAGCGCGTCCTCGGTCGTGAAGCTGCCGTGCTCGAAGACGGTCCGCGCCAGCGGCACCCGGACCAGGATAAGCCCCGCGCTGGCGGGCAGGGCGATGAACACGGTCAGGCGAAGGCCCTGCCGAACGATCTGAACAAACTCGTCCGGAGCCGCTTGCGGCTCGGCGGCCGCCACTGCGTCGTCATCACGGTTCGTAAGCTTCGCCGCCGCGGCCGAGAGCGCGGGGAAGATCGCTGTCGCGATGGCGATGCCGAACACACCCAGCGGGAACTGGTAGAGCCGCTGTGACCAGCTTAGCGCGGCGACATCGCCGTTGCGCAACGGGGCATCAAACACCTGGCCAAAAAGGGTCAGCCTGCCGCTGCCCGCCTCGTTGTGGCCCGGCGCGAAGAAGAACGCGATCATCGCATCGAGCAGCGCGTTGACCTGGAACACCGCCAGGCCCAGCACCATCGGGCCCATCATGATCAGCATCGACCGCATCGTCGGCCAGGTCCCCTTGAACGACCGCGACAGCCCCGTCACTTGAAGCAGCACCGCGGCCTGCCAGTACAGCTGCAGCAGGCCCGCGATGACGACGCCGACCGCGACCCACGTGGCGACCGCCGCGGGCGGTGTGTCTTTGTGGAACAACCCGGTCGCCAGCAGCACCGCCGCGACAATCACCCCGTTGAGAACAAGCGGTGCCGCGGCCGGGGGTCCGAACCGCTTGTGGACCTGGAGCACCCCCCCGATGAGCGCGACAACGCAGATCAGCGGCATGTAGGGCAGCATCAACCGGGTGTACTGGATCGCGAGCGAGGCCTTATGTGTATCGCCAACGCCCGCTGCAACCCACCAGAGCACCAGCTCGGCGATCAGCGTGATCCCCACCAGCAAGACGGCGAGCAGGGTGATGGCAAGCGTGGCGAAGCGCTTCGCGAGCGCTGGATCGCGATCGAGCAGTTCGGTGTAGTTCGGGATGAAGGCCGCCGTAAGCGCGCCTTCACCAAAGAGCCGGCGGAAGAGGTTGGGCACGAGAAACCCGATGAAGAACGCGTCCGCCGCCGCGCTCAGACCCAGCGCCGCGGCGAGCACGGCATCACGCGCCAGCCCGGCCAATCGCGAGAGCATGGTCATCAGGCTCACGAGCACCGCGTGGCCCACGAAGGTGTGCGAATCATCGGTCGGTGATCGGAGGCCGCCTGCGGATGCGGTTTCCGAGCCTGTGTCAGCCCGTCGCCTTGGCAGGGCGGCCCACAGAATCATCGCGATCAGCACCCCGATCGAGTGCCCTAAAACATCCAAGGCTTGGACCCCACGGCTCGTGAAGTACTGCAGCACCTCGATACCAGGCCCAGATAAAAGCAGGACCAACAACGCGATGGCGGTTGCTCGGCGGGGCCGTCGCGACGCCGCCGGCCAAACCACAAACAAGACGATCGAGGCCAAAAAACCGATCAGCCCGTGCGCCCAATGGTCGAGCTCGGTTGGCACGTAGAAATCCGACAGCTGGTTCCGCCTGTAGCTGACGATCTGCTCCATCACCCACGGCGACAGCAAACCGAAGATGAGGACGGGCGCAGCAAAAAGCGCGAGCCAGACGGCCTGTTGTTTTGAGGCCGCGTGCTCATGGTGCCTGGGCTGACGAGCAATCAAGTAGATGCCGATGACGGCGATGAAGTTGGCGACGAGGTCGGCCAAGCTCACGGTCCGGCCCGAGACCGGCCCCTGGGTCAGTTCATCGACCACCGCGTAGCTCAAGCAAAGGACCATCGCGACCGAGCAGCGTGCCCGCCAGGCCAACCGCCGACCGCTGAGCCCCGACAACAGGACCAGCACCATGAGCAGGCCGAACGCGAGCGTGTGAAACACCTTGTCGAGCTGCAGCACGTCCAGCAGCGGGTGTGCTGGCGGCCCGGGCAAGCCGGGATTGGGCAGGTGTGTCGCCAACGCGAGCAAGGGCCAGTAGGCCAGCAGCAACAGATCCGCGTGTCGGGACAGCCAGCCGCCTCGGGAGTGCGTTGTTATCAGGTCTTTTGACTCAGGTTCCTGCGCGCTTTGGGTCATGGCTGTTCCGTGTCCGACAGCACCGGTCATCGGGGCAAAGATCGTATCGACCGGTCGCGGAGCAAGCCATCAACCCGCGCTTGTCCCAGCGGCAAGACATATCAACACTAATTTTGTACATGTGATCGGATTTTCGGCGGTTGACAAAATCAGATTCAAGTACATGTATTAGATTGACTTATAATGAAAAGAGTTTTTAAGTAAATGATTTGAGTTATTTTTTTCAGAATTTCGCCAAATTAACACCTTTTTCCGCTTGAATCGGGATCAGCCCCGCGTGTATGCTACGTGTGTACCGAGCGAACTCGGTTGTTCCGGGACAATTCGTTGGCGCCTGGCCGGCCCATGGGACCCCCTCCCCAGTTTGTGTCAAAAAAGGACCGACTGCTGACGAAGCCGCACCCCGCGGCATGACCTGGAGCGAACGTGTGCTGGCAACATCCTCAGTAACCTAGACCCCTCACGCCCGCCGTGTGCCTCACCCGCACGACGACGGGCTTGGTGGTGCCGTGCACGCACGGCCAACCCTTTGATTGTTCTTATTGTTCCTTTTTCCCTTTTCTCGGAGACGTCTTATGACAACTTCAAACCGCTCTCGTAGGTCAGGCTTCACCCTGATCGAGCTGCTGGTGGTCATCTCGATCATCGCGCTGCTCATCGCGATCCTCCTGCCGGCCCTCGGTGCCGCGCGACGTACCGCCCGCCGGATGCAGAACTCGACCCAGCTCCGCGGCATCCACCAGGGCCTGGTCATCTTCGCCCAGTCCAACAAGACCATCTTCCCCGGCTACGACTCCTCGCAGGACGTCCTACCCACCGCTGATGTCGGAACGTCCGGCCGCGGCGACACCGTCGAAGCCCGGTTCTGGCAGCTGCTCACCGGCGACTTCTTCACACCCGAGTACGCCATCAGCCCCTCCGAAACCGAAGCGGTGACCGAGTTCGTCTTTGACGATGACCCTAGCGACGACCCTGTCCAGCACGCTGAAACCGCGGCTAACAACGACACCAACTACTCTTACGCCATGCTGATGATCGAGGCCGAGGGCAACGCCGCACCGGGTGTCGGTGTCAATCCCGACTACGCCGCGCGTTTCGCCGAGTGGAAGGAAACACTCAACTCGCAGGCTATTGTTGTCTCGGACCGTAACCTAGGCTCATCCGGTGACCCAGACGATTCCCAGTCGATCCACGGCGATGTGGAAGGCGATTGGTCCGGCTCGGTCCTCTGGAACGACAACCACGTCGGTTTTGAGAACCAGCAAGAGTTCGAAACCAAGTTCGCTAACGGCCTGCTCAATGACGGCGACGGCGACAACCTCTTTGAAGAATTGAACACCGGCACTAACAACGGCTCGCCGGTCCCGCGTTCCAACGCCCTGATGATCGGCTACAACAACGACGCCAACGGTGCTTCCTACTAATCAGGCAGGAAACAATCGACTCACTCGCGACGCCAAGCCTAACCGCTTGGCGTTGTTTTTTATGGGTATGGGCCCGCGGTCGGGATGACAGTCTCCATGGCTGGTGGCTATTAAAACGCAGTTGTATCATGCCTCAAACAACCGATGATGATCGGCGAGAGCCTGTTTGTGTCGGCTCCGTCGCGTCAACGCGGATGGATTAAACAATGGCGGCGACCCCCGAGATCACAGCCTGGCACGCCCCTTGGGCCGGCAAGCACAACCCGTATCAACAACTGCTCGCAGGGAGCCTTGAGCCCCACGGGGTCCGTATTGTGCCGATGCGGGCGACGGCCCGTTTCATCAGGCATATGAAGGGCTGCAAACGCGGCGATGTCCTGCACCTGCACTGGCTGGGTGAACTCCACACACGCGGGGGGTTCGTACTCAGCCTGATTAAGAGCCTGTACTTCCTCGGCCAGCTCTGGCGGCTCAAACGCCGGGGCATACGGCTGGTCTACACGGTCCACAACCTCGAGGCCCACGACCCGAAACACCCCCGGCTGCAGCGGTGGGTCAAGGTCAGGACTGCCCGCGCGTGCGACAGCCTGATCGCGCACTGCGGCTACGCCAGGCGAGCCGCCGCAGAGCGTTTCGGCGTGCCCCTATCCCGCATCTCGGTGATCCCGCACGGCAACTACATCGGAGCTTATCCCGAGGGTACATCCCGTGCCGAAAAGCGAGACGAATTAGGCATCCCGGAAGACAGCTTCGTCTTCCTCTTCTTCGGTGCGCTGCGGTGGTACAAGGGGCTGGATGAACTGATCGAGGCCTTCGGGGAAGTGAAGAGTGATCGGGCCAGGCTCGTCATCGCGGGCAAGCCGATGGACGCAAACGTCAACAGCCAGGTCGGAGAGGCCGTTCAACACGACCCAAGGATCGTGTATGTCCCGGGTTTTGTTGAGGATGTAGAGCTGTCTAGTTTTCTACGTATGTCGGACATGATGGTACTCGCCTTCAAGCGGGTCCTCACCTCGGGCTCGATGATCCTCTCGATGTCTTATGGGCTGCCCGTGCTGACACGCGCGGCAGGTTGTCTGTCCGAGACCGGGGAGGGCTGGGGGGTCTATTTCTATAGCGAGGGGCAGGGTAAAACGCTTGCCGATACGATGCGGCACGCGGCCGAACAGCCGGCAGAACTTGCCGAAGCGGGCCTGATGGCGGAGCAGCGTGCCAAGCGGTGGTCATGGGCGAGGGTCGGCAAACGTACCGCTCGTGTTTACGGGATCGATCCACCGCGACAGGCACGCGGTCAATGAGCCTCCCGCAGCCATGTTTGTGCATTCGTTTGACGATCAGTAGGCTGATCAAGGTGGTAGGCCTTCGTTGGCTGCCCGGTCCACCAGGAGCGTGGTTATTATGAAATTCTCGGTGATCACCCCCTGCTACAACGCGGAGCGGTTTGTCAAGCAGTCGCTCCAGAGCGCGGCGTCGCAGACCTACCCGCCTCACGAAGTGATCGTTGTAGACGACGGCTCGTCGGACGGCAGCCTCCAGGCGATCGCTGACTCGGGCGTGGACGTCAAACTGCTCCACAGCAAGCGTGCCGGCGGGGCCGGCGCGCGGAACATCGCTGTAGCAGAAGCGACGGGCGATTACCTGGCCTTCCTCGATGCGGACGACTATTGGCTGGACCACCACTTGGCGAACGCCGCGGAATTGCTGAGCGGTAGCAGCGACGTGGGTTACACAGCACTGGACCACTACCTGTACGAGGACGGTACGATGCGGGAGGCCAAAAACCCCTGGCCGATTACGGAGGCAACGGCGGGACTCACGCACAAGCAATACATGGGCTTCTGGACGATTAAGCTTAAGTATGCGATGAACCCGACGGTTGTCAGCCGAGAACGCTTCCTCGAGGTTGGCGGTTTTGATGAGACGCAGTGGCGTCGGCACGATATCGAGATGTGGCTTCGTGTGATCCACGGCAAGACGTGGGCCTACAACCCGTGCGCCGACGCGGTCTACCGCGCGGACACCCCGGGCAGCATCTCCCGCGAGAAGTGGGCGAGCAGCGAATACTACGCACTGCAATCCCATATCAAAAACCAAGAACGGTACAGGGGCCTGGGGATCGAACAGATCATCGCGGACACCTCAAGCCGGGTGGTGGCATGCGCCCTGATGGATGCTGAGTTTAAGGAGCGAGACGAAGCGATCCGCCTGGCTTGGCCGCACCTCGAGCCTCGCAGGCGTCTGCTGTTCCGTTTCGCCAGGTTGTGCCCACCCGCCTTCGCATTCGTAAACCAGATCCGTAGGAACAGAAACAAAAAGACGGCTGGCTGAAGCGCACCGAAGCCCATAACGGTTATAGGTTTTATGGATCGTCTACGACTGCGTACTAATCCAAGATAAGGCATCAGAAATCGTGATAGATCACTCCAGGAAACGCCTCTTTATCGTTGGATGCCCACGCTCAGGTACCACTATTTTTCAGGCCGTGCTTAGCACGCACTCACAAATCGTTTCCTTCCCAGAAACGGACTTTGTAAGAAGCCTCATTGGATTGAATGGACTCTATGAGTTCGGAAGTCCGAGAACGAACTCGCGAGATCGGTTGTCGGTATACCGCAGGAGATTGCTCCTGGCACTCGGGATCGGCAGTTTGAACGGCAGGGCACGATTCCAATCATTCTTGAGAGAAATGGGCCGTGAGGATTTGATCGAAACGCTACCCGGCAACGCCCGATCGATTGCTAAGAATATACGCGCTTTCTCGAAAATACTAGACTGCTTAGCAGACGAGCGAAACGCGCCGCATTGGATTGAGAAAACACCCGACCATCTTTTTTACCTCAACTGGATTGAAAGGTACACGGATCAATGCAAGGTTCTACATATCATCCGTCGCGGAGAAGATGTTATCTCATCGCTGTATGACGCCGCAATGAAATATAAAGATGAGCACTGGCACCAGAACTACAGCGACGTCGATCGGTGCATCGACCGTTGGCTGATCGCGGTCAGAACCAGCCTCAATTATCTTCATCACGAAGATCACTACCACGTCCTCTACGATCAGTTCATGTCGCATCCGGAAATTGAAACCCGAAAACTGTGTGGGTTCATCGATATTGAGTACCAGGCCAAAATGGTCGAGGACCCTTTTACGGTCTCGAACGAGATCGTACGCCAGAAGGAAAACTGGAAGGCAGGCCTTTCCGGGCGGGAGGGTATGAAGGCGGCGCCATCAAAATTCACGAAGGTTTTTTCCAATCAGCAGCAGCGCTATATTTCTGAAAGGATCCAAAGCGCGGGTATGCAGTGGGAAGGCTTGTCGCGCCAAGTGGTTAATGGATAGTCCCTGGATGTGCTAAGTATCAAACTGTTTATCACTTTAAAGATCGCTGTAGTCCTTTGAATAGTCCGCTTCTTGTAGTGTCCGAACTAAACGACGGTGTCTTGTCTGCCTGAAATGCTTCTTGCTATACTCGCGCTCTTGTGTTGTAGTGAGCATTCTCTAATCCAGTCTTAACATGCGTCAATCTACTCGGCTGATTGTCAATTCCGCCGTGACTTACGGCCGTATGCTCGTCACGGTCGGGATTGGCTTGCTGGTAACACGCCTGCTCCTGCAGACGCTGGGTGTTTCAGAATTCGGTTTGTTGATGGCGCTCGGCGCCAGCGCAGTGTTGTTGTCGGTTATCCGCACGGCGTTGACCACAAGCGGAACCCGCCACCTCGCCTACGAAATCGGACGCGGTGATACGAAGGCGCTTCAACAGGTTTTCGCGTCCAGTCTCGTCGTACACCTCATTATGGCTGTGGGCTTTCTGCTACTCGGTGTTGCGTTGATGCCGGCGATTATCGCAGTGGCAGAGATCCCCACCGAGCGTGAGGTAGCCGCGTGGTGGGTGCTCGGCTCGACACTAGCAGGGGTCATCGTCGCGATCCTCGTGGCCCCGTTCTATGCCATCAATACGGCCTACCAAGAGATCCCGATCCGTACCGTTTTTGAACTGCTTAGCCGGTTATTGACGCTCGGCGTGGTAATCCTCCTGCAGGTTGTTTCGACTGACCTGCTCGCCACCTACGCGGTCATGTCTCTCGTAGCGATCATCGTGCTCGAATCTGTTTTCGTCGTGGTTTGTATGTGGAGGTACCCCGTCTGCCGCCAAGGAATCGCAGGTGCGAACCGCTCGTCGGCACGGGACTTGGTCTCGTTCGGCGGATGGAGCGTCCTCGGCTCGATGTCCGTCAGGATCCGTATGCAGGGCATGATCTTCCTGATGAATGTGCTTTTCGGAGCGTCAGTTAACGCCGCTTATGCGATCGCAGTCCGCGCAGTTGGCTATCAGAGCCAACTGATCTGGGCGATGCTCGGCGCGATAAAACCCGCAATCACGACCGCCTACGGTAAGTCGGGCCAGTCCCAGGCCGTGGTGGACCTGGTACACGCGACCAATCGGTTCTCTGTGTACCTGTCTCTGATGATCTTCATCCCGATTTTTTTTGAGGCAGAACTCATCATCCAACTGTGGCTGGGTGACCACCCACCCCTCACCCCACGCTTTGTACAGGTTGCTATGGCAACGACCCTTGTTTCGATCGCGAGCCAGGGCTACCCGATGCTGATGTCGGCAAGAGGGCAGATGCGCGGGATCACACTCATCAGTTTGACCTTCCAGATCGGCGCGGTGGTGATTGGTTGGGCGGTAGACTACTTTTTTGATGCGGGTCCACAAGGGTTTATCTGGTCTATCTTTGCCGTATCTTGTGTCTGGAGCATAGCCCGGATCGTCTTTGTGACAAAAGTTGCGGGGCTAACCGTCATGGATTTCATGCGCTGTAGTCTGTTGCAGATCGTTGCGGTCTGTGCGATTGCCTACGTGTCCGGGGCAACCATCCACTACACGCTGGAACCCGGGTACCGCCGCGTCGGGTTTGTCGCCTTGGCCGCTTGCTCCTGCACGGTCGCCGCGATCTGGATACTAGGGATGACCGCAAATGAGCGCAGTCATTTTCGGCGTGTCGCGGGCAGAGTGTTGGCGCAGATGAAGGCCAAGCAGAATTGAAAGCGGTGCAGATCCTCCCGGCTTGGATCGGCACGGCGGCTTATAAGCCGCCCTTCGTCTCCACAAATAAGAACCGCTTTTCGATTAATGGCTAGCGAAATGAGTGCTGTTTTATCAGCCAAGCCAGAGCGATACGCAAGTGCGTTTCGAATCGTTGCAGGCGGGAGACTACCTAGATGTGAATCTGCAGTAGCTCGCATACATGGCCGACCATGGTTTACGTGCAGAGGTATCAGTACGCCAGCCTCTTGATCTGATGGCATACGGGTGGGGCTGGACGTTTCGGATCACCGAGTCGCTGGGGCGCAAGCGGTCGGGCATGCGGCGGATCCATCAGCAGTTCCGTGAAAGCGGGGGAATCAAGCCGATGAAGCGTGGCGACCGGTCGCCGCCAAAGGTTGGTGCGGATGAGCATGGGCGACCGACCCAACTCGTCGCCGAGCACCCCGATGCGGCGAGCGCTTGGCCGAGAAGGTTAGTCACGGCCGCCGGAAGCCCCCTCCTAGCCGCGCTAGGCCACCAAAGCATGCGCTGCTCGAACGTGATCGATGGCGCGATCAACGGCGACCACTTCGCCGTGTTCGTCGAGAAGACGCTGGTGCCTGTGTGTAAGCCTGGCGACATCGTGGTGCTCGATAATCTCTCAAGCAACAGGTTGACCGATGCACGGGAGATGATCGAGGCGATCCATGCGTCACTGTGCTTCCTACCGCCATACAGCCCGGACCTCAACCCGATCAAGAACGCTTTCAGTAAGCTGCAGCGGCTCTACGAATCGGTCAGTCACCGTACGTATGATCGACGCGATGTAACAGAATACCCAGGCACTGCTGAAGGCGATCTCACTGTCAGATGTAAGAGGCTCCCCCTCACGCATGCCGTTTACGAAGTCATCAAATAGATGCGTCAAACACTCTAAAGAAACAGTTCGAATTGTATGCAGCTTTCTAGAATCAGGTTGTTTCACGGGAGATCGAGTTCTCTGAATTGAATCTCATGAAACAGATAGCTTCCGCCGCAACTTAAACGGATGGCTTGGTCAAACCGCGGAGGGGGCAGATAGTCCCGGTTCAATTCCAGTTGTGTGGCAGGCCCTTCCCAGTCAAACGCGGTATTGTTGTCGACCTTGAAAACAACCGATACATCGCGCCCGTTCTTGGGCTTGACTCGAATGAGCAGGCTGCCACTTTGTCCGGGCTTAAGCAAGAATTTTTCTTCTTTTCGTGATCCCACACCCAATAGATTGGTTTGTGTATGGCGTCCACGTGAAAAAGCTAGTGTGAACTGTTGGCCAGCGATAGGTAAACAAAAGACGATACCTTCGTTCCCTTTTACAAAGCTGTACTGAATTTTAAGTTCATAGCCGTTATCTGGTGAGATGTCGAGTATAAAGTCGCTTTCATTGACTCCAAGTTTCCCGTCTTTTAGCCGGATCTGATCGCCTAGGCCGTATCGCTTCGTATCGAACTGCTCGAGCAGGTCTTTCCATCCATCTGCAACATCTGTCGCGGGTTTATATCTTTCTAATCGGTTTAGGGCGTCTGTTCGCAGCTCGATCACCCGGAGCCTTTTTGCATCTCGTTGTGCAGATTTTTCCAGGTAGATATCGCAATAATCGACAACCATGGTGTAAACATGCATCAGGATATCCTCACCGTATGATGAGGATTCGCCCTGCTGGCTGTACCATTCGGCAATAACGACCGCGTCGTCTGGGGAGACTGCTGATCGCTCCTTTGTTGCAAGCTCAACAACCTTGATCAGTGCTTGATTACCCGTTTTTTCCACGTGTGCCAGCGCCTCGGATGGTCGTTTTTTTACAACCATTAGGAGCAGCGTAAGCTCTTGGGCTGCTGCTTTATTCGATTGGTTTGCAGCGAGAACCTTCGTCAACTCTTGTACACGGGCCTCAGTTTGTATCTGTCGATCGATTCGGTCGATAGCTTGTTGGATCGACTCGAACAAGGGTGAGCCGAGATCACGGGCAATCAGGCGCGCTTTGCGGTATTCCTTGGCGGCATCATCAAGCTTTTCGTCATCTACCATTGTGGCGATCTTGCCAAGCAGCCTGTCAAGGTAGAGTTCGCCAACTTCTTTTCGTTGCTGCCTGCGGCTTTTCCTGTACCCCTTCTCCAGAAGGTCAAGTGCGATCGCAGGGTTTGCGGCGGGGTCATCGGGGAACTGCTTACGCAATAAATCGATTCCAGAGACTGCAAGCACGTATTGACGAGCAGAGATCCCCAGATCGATCATCGACCGATAGATCAATCGCTGGACTTCAGGTGAGTCCGGTATCTGTTCCGCCGCTACACGCATCTCTTCGATCAGATCCACGTCGTCCGAAGTATCCCGCGTTTTTTGAACATCCGAGATTTTGTCGGCAAATAGATTCTGAAAAAGCGAATGATCTGAGGCCCGTGGCTCAGCATTGACCAGATGGCTTGCAGTCATCGCGATGCAGATGACTGATAAGCGCGAGATGGGGTTCGGAATAATATTTCGGCTAGTCATATAGCTTTCCTGGCGTTCCATTATAGTTCAAGGGGTTCGAATTGGAAGCATGGTCTCGCATCCTGTTCAGCATCCGCGCAGCCTTTTCTTTGATGATCGTACTGGCCAAAGCTGGGGCACTTACGCGACCGTCCGCATCGGTATTTAGCTTTGCGGCCATTGACATTTAGCCCCGGTTCCTGCATGCTGCTGCCGCTGTACGAGCGGCCGGTCTTCTCGTTTTGTGCTGCCGATACACACTTCGGCTAGATCTTTGCTAACTGCAACGGGTGTGATCGCCGATGTGTAAAATAGGGAACCCGCGATAGCGGGGCTACTGTGTTCTCGGACGTCAAATGAACCAAGCGCTCCTCTATTTCAGCATCCTGTTTATTATTGCCCAGCTCAGTCTGGTGCTGATCCCTTACATAAGACAAAAAAGGGATTTAATTTCGGCGTGGTCTTTGCTGACAGTCGGGTCCGCCTGTTTCGTTGGTGCCTCTGGTATCAATGCCGCGAGGAGTCCTTATGGCTACACCGATTATGTGACCGCAGATTACATCTGGTTTTTTGCTGGTGTTGTCGTTTTTTTCTCATGTCTGCATTTGACCTATTTCTTTGTCAAGTGGCCAGAACGGCTGGCAGTGAAACGGTTTGCCAAGTGGCCTCCCGTGACACCCGCGGTCTTGCTCTTCATCATGCCGATCGGCATCATTATGAGCTTTGGCCTGCTTGCCCCGATCCAGATCCAAGGGATCGGTCAAATCATGGTGATCGTTGGTAAGAACGGCGTCATCATCGCGAGTATCGCCGCTTTTATTTTCTGGTACCGCCAGCCTTCTAACCCGATCGGGCTTGTCCTGATGCTTGTTATTTTCCTCTACAGCTTTGGTTTTTCAATGCTGAGTGGTTCCGGTCGGAGAGACATGGTCGCTGTCTTGGCGGTGATCCCGATCGCGCTGTACTGGTACCGATTCCGCTACACCAATCCGAAAAAGACGGCGCTTGTCATCTCGTCGATACTAGTCCTGGGCATACTGGTAATCAATGGGTACAGCAATCAGCGCCATGCACTGCAGAGATCCGGTGATAAGAGTGCTGGCGAGGTGCTGAGGACGGTTATCGAAATGCCTCGCTATATGCTCAACGTCGAAGACGTTGCGGCGCTGCTCGGCCAGAACGCGGTTGAGGTCTCGCTTCT
Organism: Planctomycetota bacterium; assembly: GCA_039024275.1. Classification (GTDB taxonomy): domain Bacteria; phylum Planctomycetota; class Phycisphaerae; order Phycisphaerales; family Phycisphaeraceae; genus JAHQVV01. The sequence continues at coordinate 26,923 of JBCDKD010000010.1, forward strand.
GGCGATTAATGTATACCATACTGAGCAGTGGGATGGCTTTGAGAGAGAGCCCTTCCACGCCGCCAAATTTATTGCACTAAACCCAATCCCGCGGGCATTTTGGCGTGACAAGCCTTCAGGCTTGGGCAAGACACTGCCGATTATGACCAAGTTACGCGGCGGGCGAGAGACGTGGGGCCCCGGGATCGTTGGTCATGGTTTTCATGAGGGTGGGCTTCACATCCTCGTTGTGTACGGTATCGCTGTAGGCTTATTGCTGCGCTTGTTTGATAGCCTGCTCACTCTGTATCCAGGCAACCCCTATCTTTTAGCAATTTTATGCGCGAATTCCGGGCAATTAATCGGCTGGAGTCGAGGTGATATTGGCACCTTTTCGGTTCAAATCATCGGGGGGGTGATTGCGGTCTGGCTTTTGACCCGGATTGTTCGGTTTTTCTGTGGCACAGAGTTCATGCCGGCGGGGCAACAGTATGCGGCGCAGCCATCAGTTCCATAACCGATCCGGATGGATATCTATCCAATGAGCCAGAGAGACATACTCGATTTTGTCGTCATCGGGGCCCAGAAAGCCGGTTCCACTTTTGTGATGCAGTGCCTGCAGGATCACCCAGGCATCTATATGCCGCATGGGGAGACCCCGTTTTTTCAGGACCCGGATTATGGGATCGATCGTCTTCATGTTTTAGAGCAGGCAGTCAGAGATGCAAAAGATGGGCAGTTGCGTGGGATCAAGCGGCCGAATTATCTCGGACAGGCCGAGGTGCCTCAGCGTATTGCTTCGCACATGCCTCGGGGCAAGATTATCGCCGTCTTACGAAACCCTGTTACACGAGCTATCTCGGCTTACTTCCACTTCCTCAAAGCGGGCCACATACCGCTTGTCCCAGTCGACCATGGGCTTCGTGCAATTCTTGAGGGTAAGTGGCAGAAGGATTATCCACACGCTACAACGATTCTGACTTACGGACGATACGACGAGCATCTGGCACGTTTTGCCGAGTACTTCGTTGCAGAACGCACAAAGCTTGTCGTGCTTGATGATATTTCGCTCGATCCGGAAGGTGTTGTGCAAGACCTTTATCGATTTTTGGAAATTGATGATTCTGTTGTTCCGCAGCGGACCGATGAGCGGCCAATGTCGGCCACGTATTCCCTGAATCGACTGCAGATCAACAGGATGCTGATGCCGCTTGTCTACAAGGCCGGCTCGAACCATGCACGCTTCTATCCTCGGCCTGGGACGAAGCCACTTCGTTATCTCATAACCGGCTTCGACCGGTACATCTTGGCCCACTTATTCAAGTCGCCCAAACCCACCATCGCTCAAAGTGTAATTAAGGCTTTAAAGGCTTATTACAAGGATGATATTGAACGATTGCGCGGGCGTTTGAATCACCCGCTTGAGGGCTGGTGAACCGCCCACTCCGGACCACGGATAGCGGCCTCCATCCCATCGACCATGTTTATCAGAGAAAAAGCCTCGGTCGCTGTCTGGTGAGCAACTCCTGAGAGTCGCGTACGGAGCGTATCATCGCCCAGGAGCCTGGAGATGGCTTGAGCCAGGGCTTCGGCATCACCATTGTCGTATAGCAAACCGTTTTCTTCGTGACGGAGGCAAACGATTTCTGGGTTCTGCGACTCGGTTCGGTCCGACGTGACGACGGGTAGCCCGTAGCCGAACGCGTGCAGAATCGACAGGCCGATGTTCGCTGGATAGCAGAACAGATCTGCGCTAAGCATCCATGCGGCGAGTTGCTCTTCTTCGTAGATTGGGCCGAGGAACCGCACTTGTTCAGCGACTTTTAGCTGCTTGCTAAGTGCTTCGAGCCGCTTCTGTTCCTCATCGCCTTTACCGATGATGATGGCTTGTACACCGGGGAATCGAGCATTGAGCTTCGGTAGAGATTCGATAAGAAGATCAAGCCGATTGTATGGGTCCATCCGGGAGACGAAGAGGATTACCGGGCAGGTATCGACTTGATGCTGCTTTTGAAAGTCGGCGAGCTCATTCGGGCGGTCTAGCCAGTGCTGCCGTGCCGCTTGAATTGTGCTTTGTTCAATCGTATTGCGTGCGACGTAGATGCGCTCGTGGTTCCATCCATTCTCGATGAACCGCTGTGCGGTTGGTTCGTTGTAGAACAGCAGCGCGTCCGCAAGCGCAGCCAGTCGTTTTCGTGGCCAACCCCGCCAGGCGGCTTCTTGTTTGGAGTACCCGTGTCCCCAGAGAACGGTCCGTACACCATTGGCTTTGGCGCGGAGCAAGCCGGGGACGAGGCTCGCGTAGTGGAGGTCCCAGGTTAAAACCAAGACATCACTCACTTTACGTGAAGCACACTTCCATTGCGGGCTGTGCCAGACAACCGGGTGTCTGCCGATACGGCCTTCATTGAGGTGGACCAGTTCCGCGTTGAAACCCTCTGGTTCGACGCTGGAGGGGCCGTTTGTGCGGTCACCGTAGTACAGCTTCAGGTCAATGCCCGCGCGATTGGCCAGCTCACGAAACACCGGCACCCGGTAGGCAGGCAAGACCGGCTGCTGGATCGCGACGCGGATGGGCTTGGTCGGTTGGGTCATTCGTTTTGTCTCGCCACGCCGGTTCCGTACCTCCCGGAGTGGGGTTAGGATAGCGTACCGATCCACTACAAGTACTCACGGATTAAAATAATGGTTTTGTGTTTTCGCTTGCTCTGAGAAAAGACCTTTATGGATTCGCCAAACGACACTCCGCTTCGCTGTATCCACTACATGCCTGAGATACGGCTTGAGACCGGTGGCGTTGCACGCATGGTGATCGACACGGTTCAGCATCTTGGTGATGCCGGCGTCGAGGTAACCCTTGTGACACATGACTCAACGGACTGTCCTGGATCATGGAGTCAGCCGGGCGGGAATATCAGCGTTGTGGTCATTCCGCCTGCGAAATCCGCTCCGCTGTATGTGGGGCCGGCCCTGAAGAAACAGATCCGACAGCTTCTCGATCAACATGATGTGCTCCACCTCCATACGCCTTGGACTTTATTGAACCCGGCGTTCGCGACAGCCGCCCGGCAAACTCGTACCCCTTACCTTATTACGCTGCACGGCATGCTTGACGACTGGTCGATGACCCAGAGCGCAGCGAAAAAGCGCTGGTATCTGAAACTGTTCGGCAGGAAACTACTTGAAGGCGCTGCTTCTGTGCACTGCACCGCAGAAAGCGAGCGTGACCAGGCGCAACAATGGTGCCCACAAGCAAAGATGCTGGTGCTACCCATCATCGTTGACCTCGGTCCATATGATCCACAACCGACCCCTGACGAAGCGCTGCAGGAATTTCCTCACCTCCAGCAAGCGGGTTTGCAGCTCTTGTTTCTTAGCCGCGTCCATGTGAAGAAGGGTTTGGAACGATTGCTGGGTGCGTGCTCTGCGCTAAAGCAGAGGGGCATCGCTTTCCAGGTCGCGATCGCCGGCCCTGGGGAACCGGACTATGTCGAGCAGCTGAAGGCTATGACAAGAGAACTTGCCATCGATGGCCAGACGCACTGGCTTGGGATGGTGGGCGGTTCGCTCAAACGCTCGCTGTATGCAGCGTCGGATGCGTTTGTGTTGCCAACGAGTCAAGAGAATTTCGGGCTGGTCTATCCCGAGGCGTTGCTTTGTGGTACGCCGGTGATCGCAACGAAAGGGACAGATATTTGGCGTGAGCTCGAAGAAGCCGGTGCGACGATCAGCGATTTAGATGCTTCCTCGGTTGCCGACGCGATCTATCCTCTGCAAGCCATGTCTCATGCGGAGCGGACCGAGCTCGGCCAGCGCGGCAGGGCGTATGTGAAGCGATGGCTTGACCCAGGGCAGATCACCCAGCAGTACGTCATGTCGTACCGCCTGGCTATCGGGGCATTATTGGGATGATATGAGTATGGCCCGGTTTTCTGGACGCCGACATCATTTAGACGACATGGAATGGATTGTTCGTATAATCCAGCATCAAAAACCTCCTGTATAGACTGTGGCTCCGTGAGATTATGCCATGAGTAAGGTCGCTCTGATTACCGGTATTACTGGCCAAGATGGCTCGTACCTCGCCGAATTTTTACTGGCTAAAGACTACGAAGTGCACGGCATTGTTCGTCGTGCCTCGACCTTTTCGACCGAACGCATCGACCATATCTATCAAGACCCACACGCGTCTGGCAAACGGCTGCATCTCCACTACGGCGACCTGACCGACGCAAACTGCTTGGCCCGTCTGGTTGCACGCATTACGCCGGACGAGGTCTACAACGTCGGGGCTCAGAGTCATGTAAAAGTCTCCTTTGAGCAGCCGATCTATACCGGCGATGCGACCGGGATCGGTGCGGCGAAGTTGCTTGAAGCGGTACGCGAGACTCAGGACGCCACGGGCAACGAGATCCGCTACTACCAGGCCTCGACCTCCGAGATGTTTGGTGGGATGCCCGAGACCGCGCCGCAATCCGAGAAGACGCCCTTCCACCCGCGTTCGCCTTACGGTGTTGCCAAGCTCTATGCCCACTGGCTCACCGTCAACTACCGCGAGTCGTATGGGATGCACGCGTCTTGCGGCATCCTCTTTAATCATGAGTCCCCTCGCCGTGGTGAGACCTTTGTTACACGAAAGATCACCCGGGCGGTCGGTCGAATCAAGCATGGTTTGCAAGACAAGCTGTATCTGGGCAACCTCGATGCAAAGCGCGACTGGGGCTATGCGGGTGACTACGTCGAACAGATGTGGCTGATGCTGCAACAAGATACCCCCGACGACTACGTCGTTGCGACAGGCACGACCCAGACTGTCCGTGAATTCTGTGAGATGGCTTTTGGGCGAGTCGACCTGGACTACAACCATTTCGTCGAGATCGATCCACGCTACTACCGGCCGGCCGAGGTTGATTTACTCTGGGGCGACCCCACAAAAGCCAAAGAGAAACTGGGCTGGGTACCCAAGGTCGGCTTCCAAGAACTTGTCGGGATGATGGTTGACGCAGACATGGAACTCGCCGCGCGTGAAAAAACGCTTGCTGATGCCGGCCACCGCATCAGCCTGCCTGAAGGCGTCAGGCACTAATCGGTCTAGCCACCGTGTTCGTATCCTCGATATAACTGAGAACCAACTATGCAGCGATGTGTCCCCGGCCGGCAGATTCTTAGAACCTCAGCGAAGCGGTTGTCTGTCGCTGCCGTACTAATCCTTCTCTTGATGTTGCATACGCCCTTAGTATCCGCTGAACAGCCTTCTGTGCCTAGAGAGGGTGGTAAGGAGGCCGCGAAAGATCAAGCCGCAGGACCCAAAGAGGGAATGGATGAAGGCCAGCCCGAGGTAATCGCATGGCTCAACATCGGCTATTCGAGCAAGGTTGCGGCAGACCGTATGATTGGCCGTAACCTTAAGAAGAAGGGCTGGCCCGGGTTGATTCACGAGTACTTCTGGTCGCAGTTGAGGTGGGGTGCCCGCCGACTCATGATCCACAACCCATTCGGTGCCAAACCTGATGATAAAGATATGCCTTTTGATCAAGCCGTCGAGGCTGAAGAAGAAGGCTTAGCGTGGCTCACAGATGGCTTTGTCTCAGCGTGGACAAGAGTCGTGGAAGGGGACTACACCGATGGTGAACCGGTCGAGGTGATCGCGTATATCGGCTCGATTACCAGAGACCCCGAGATGGTGGCGCTGCTGGAAGCAGACGATCTTGACGGCTGGAACGAGCGTGCATGGGCGAGCGTTGCCCCGATGCTCAAAGCAGGGATGAACATTGCATTCGACGCGGGCTCACTTGTCGAGGAAGATCACCCCGCTTATCAGTTTATGCTTGAGTTGCAGGAGCGCGGCACAAGGGTTTATATCGAAACCTACCCGACGAAAGAAAAGCCCCACCTGTATCAGTTCCATATCATCATGCTCGAGCGCTTTAATCGGGCGGTCGTGAACCACCAGCATTTGTACCCCATGCGGGATGAGCTGAAGCACCGAGTCTTACGGATCCTTAGTGAACATTCCCGTGATAAAGATGTTCCGAACTGGTACAGCGAGCGGGCCATGGAAGTGCTTTCATCTGGCGAGCATGTGATCGTCAATATCAACGAATTGAGTAAAGTGGGATTGACGAAGAAGCGTCTGATGCAGCAGCTTACAACTCAGCGGAATGCCGCTGACAAATGATTGTCGGAGCCAGGGCCTTGCTGCGTGACTTTTGCTATCTTCCTAAGCATGTCAGTGTTGCAAGATCAGCGTGTTTGTATCACCGGTGGGGCGGGCTTTTTAGGCCAGGCAGTCTGCGCGAAGCTGCGTGAGCGTGGTGTCACCGATGACCGCCTGTTCATCCCCCGTCGCAAGGACTACGACCTCACGGTCGAAACCGATGTCGTGAGGCTCTACGCGGATGCAAAACCAGACGTAGTGATCCACCTTGCGGCGGAGGTCGGTGGCATCGGTGCTAACCGTGACCACCCCGGGCGTTTCTGCTTCGCCAACCTCTCGATGGGGATAAACCTCATCGAGCACGGGCGACAAAGAGGGATCCGGAAGTTTGTCCAGACCGGGACCGTTTGTGCCTACCCCAAGTTCGCACCGATCCCGTTTCAAGAGGACACACTTTGGGACGGCTACCCCGAAGAAACCAATGCCCCTTATGGGGTTGCCAAGAAAGCGCTCTTCGTTTTACTCGATGGCTACTACCGCGAGTATGGCATGAAGTCGGCTGTCGTCTTGCCTGTTAACCTTTACGGACCTCATGACAATTTCGACCTGCATACCAGCCATGTGATCCCCGCGCTTATCCGTAAGTGTATTGAAGCACGGGACAGCGGAGCGGCGTTCATCGACTGCTGGGGCACGGGCAGTGCATCGCGAGAATTCTTATATGTCGATGATGCGGCCGAAGGCATCATCACTGCCGCTGAGAAGGTGGATGAGCCGTTACCGATTAACTTGGGAACGGGTCGGGAAATTAAAATCAAGGACCTGGTTGAATTGATCGCCCGGCTGTGTCGCTTTGAAGGCGAGCTGCGCTGGGATTCGACAAAGCCCGATGGCCAGCCTCGCCGCTGTCTGGATACAAGCCGCGCCAAGGAGCGCATGGGCTGGGAAGCGCAGATCGGAGTGGAGGAGGGCCTGAAGCGTACGGTCCAGTGGTTCGAGGCGAACCGTGACACGGTCCGTGAGGTCGTGTATAAGTAACCCCCTTGATAAGGAGTTTCGCCCGATGTTTCGGCTTTTTGACGTATTGATAGCCCGTTTCGACTCTTAGACAAAGACTAAGACACCATCTCGAAAGGAATACTGTGAAAGTTTTGGTGACCGGATCAAGCGGGCTGATTGGCTCTGAGGCTGTGACTTTCTTCGACAAGATGGGATTTCAAGTCACCGGCGTCGACAATAACATGCGTGCTGATTTCTTTGGCCCAAAGGGCGATACGACTTGGAACCGTCGGCGTTTGGAAGAGGTCTGTGAGAACTTTGACCACGTCACGCTTGATATACGGGACCGTATCGCCGTCGCAAAGCTATTTGAGGAAAGATCCTTCGAACTGATTATCCACGCCGCAGCACAGCCAAGCCACGACCTGGCTGCGTCTCGCCCTTATGACGACTTTGATGTTAACGCGGTGGGGACCCTGAACCTGCTGGAGGCGTGCAGGCAGCACACCCCTGAGGCGGTCTTTATCTTTATGAGCACGAACAAGGTCTATGGTGATGCCCCTAACTTCATCAAGCTACGCGAAGAAGATACACGCTGGGAGTACGATGACCCCGCCTTCGAGAACGGAATCCCCGAGACATTCACGATCGATCAGAGCAAGCACTCCCTATTCGGTGCGTCGAAAGTGGCTGCGGATGTTTTAACTCAGGAATATGGCAAGTACTTCGGTATGAAAACAGGCACATTCCGCGGCGGCTGCCTCACCGGGCCACACCACTCCGGCGTTGAACTGCATGGCTTCTTGAGCTACCTCGTTTCGGTCTCGCTCCGACAAGGCGATTACACCATCTTCGGCTACAAGGGCAAACAAGTCAGAGACCAGATCCACAGCAATGATGTGATCAACGCGTTCTGGCACTTCGCACAAAACCCAAAGCCCGGCGAGGTCTACAACCTCGGAGGCGGTAAGGACAACGCCGCATCCCTCCTCGAATGCGTCGACCTGATTGAGCAGGTCGCCGGGACGAGACCCAGCCTCACTTATAGCGAGCAGAACCGTATCGGCGACCATATCTGCTACTACTCTGACTTGACCAAACTCAAGTCACACTATCCGGATTGGGATCAGCAGTACACACTACCAAAGATCGTTGAAGAGATGGTCCAGGCCGTTCAGGAACGTGAGTAGTCTCAGGCCATGCGGATAACGATACTCAACCAGTATTACCGGCCGGACATCGCTCCGACCGCTTATCTCGCGGCGTCGTTGGCGGAAGGTCTTGCTTCTAAAGATCATCAGGTCACGGTTGTCGCGAGCAAGGGCGGTTACGTCCAGCCCGAGACACGGCAGCAGCAAGAGAATCACGACAACCCAAGGGTGTACCGTATCTGGACCCCGATGCTCGGTAAGAAGAGCATCCTGCAGCGATGTCTCGACTATCTGTCGTACTACATCCTTGGTTTGTTTCGCGTCCTATTCCTCCCTCGTCAAGATGTGATCATCAGCCTGACCACGCCTCCTTACTTGGTCTGGGTCGCGCTCGCTCACAGGCTGCTGAGGCGGCGCAGGACACGCGTCATCCTCTGGAACATGGACTGCTACCCCGAGGCCGCCGAGCGGGCGGGTAAACTCAAGACCAACGGCATCGCATCACGCATCATGCGATGGGGCAACCGTGCGGTCTTTAAGCGCATTGATCACCTGGTCACCCTCGATACCGCCATGAGTGACCTGCTCATGCAGCAGTACGCGCCGACAAAGAATCCACCAAAGTGTACGGTGATCCCAAACTGGGAAGAGGCCTCTTACTTCCCGCCGGATGTTGAGGCCCCCGTATGGGAGGGGGTCGAGCGTCTCGGGCTGGCCGATCAGTTCGTTGTGCTCTACCTCGGTAATATGGGGGAGGGGCACCAGTTCGATACAGTGATCGAGGCGGCCAAGAAACTACTTGGGCAAGCCATCATCTTTTTATTCATTGGTGGCGGCGCCAAGGTGCCTCTTGTTGAAAAAGCCAAGGCCGAATACGGCTTAGACAACGTGATCCTTCACCCCTATGTACCCAAGGAAGTGACGGATCAGGTCATGTCCGCTTGTGATTGCGCCTTGATTACGCTCCGCGACGATATGCTGGGTGTGATGAGCCCTAGCAAGCTCCACTCGAACCTCGCCCTGGGCCTGCCGATCCTTTATGTCGGGCCGGAGACATCGAATGTTGATGACGCTATTTCCGACTTCAACTGCGGGATCAGTATTCGGCACGGTCAAGCGGACGAGGTTGTTCAATTCATCCAGCAGCTCTCCACGAATCCAGACCGGCACCGGCTCATGCGCGAAAGGGCTCGCAGTGCTTTCGATAAACAGTACAACGATACTCAAACGCTCCCTCAGTTTGATAGGATTATTCATGCATTATGATTAATGCTTGAGTTTTGAGTGAGCGATAAGCCGATAATCTAATTAGCATCATTCCGTATCTCATATACAACGGCCGAGACTGGCAATAAGCTTTAGGGCGATATGATGAAACTGTTGTTTTATGAGCCAGACCATAACGGGCATCACTTCCCCTACCTTGCCCGTATGTTGCCTGGTTTTATCGACCCACGTTTTGAACTGTGTCTCGCAACAAAACCCTCTGCCTTGGACTCGGATCAATACAAGCGGTTCTTGAAACCCTTTGAGCAACACCTGACCCTTTACCCAGAATGTGCTGAATTCAAGGGTTCCTCTATCCGTACCGCGGCACATCGGGCCAGGGAAATCCGACAGCTACAGCGGCGCCATAATATCCAGCATACGTTTGTCGCTTACGCGGATGGTGTGTGGCAGATCTTAGCAGCAAGGGCGTTTCTGGGGCTGGCATGGTCTGCCAGGCGCGGAACGCTCGAAGGCATCCTTTATCGCGGGGGGTTTACCTACCCTGGGGACGAATCCTTTGGCAAGCGCATCAAGCGTTATCTTTTCAAACGTATGTGTATCAAAGGTATTTTTGATCGCTTACTGCTTGATGACGAGTACCTGTATGATTTCTCTCATCGTTTTGCCCAGCATTCAAAGACGCGGTGCGAACTCGCTGTCAACCCGGTCGAACTGTTCGATATTAGCCGGGACGCCGCTCGCGCTGATCTTAAGATTGAGAGCGGAAGGAGGGTCATTTCGCTCTCGGGTATGATCGATGAGCGCAAGGGGGCGGACCGTTTGGTCCGCGCTTTTGTTGAGGCTTTCAAGGGCCGGGATAGTGGCGCAGTGCTGGTTTTAGCCGGCCCGCATAAACCCATAATCAGATCGTTGTTACAAGACCCGATGGTCAAGCCGTTTGTTGAATCGAAGCGCATCTACTCGCTGGACCGGCTTCTAGATGAGCGTGATATGTTCCGTATTGCAGCGGCGTCAGACCTCGTCACCGCACCATACCCCAACCACTCGGGCCGTTCGAGTATCGTGCTATGGGCTGCGGCGGCAGGCCGGCCTGTTCTAGGTACGGATCGTGGTTGTATCGCCAGGATTATCGAGGGTGAACGCTTGGGCTGGACCTGCAATGTATTGGACAATTCTGAATTCAGTCACCATTTAGTCGAAGCCATCGACAAGCCGTGGGATGAGTCCGACCAGGCACGGGCAACAGACTATGCACGGTTGCATACGATTTCGAATTATCAGAAGCTCAACGCAAAGTATGTCCATACAAAGTATGGGCGTTCGCCGAGTAAGATTGAAGAATGATCTTGCGGGATAGAGGGTGCCCCGAGCCGGGTCACGCATTGGGCCGCCCAGCTAAGTATTCACTCCGCTGTCTTTGATTGGCTTGGCGGGGTTACCAACCGCGACCTTGCCAGGAGGGATATCTTTATAAACACTGGACCTGGCCCCGATCACGGATCGATCACCGATGGTGACCCCCGGTCCGACGAAAGCATCTGTCGCGATCCAGCAGTCGTCACCGATCGTAATCGGTGGGCACAGCAGCGGCATATCTTTGCGCCGGTAATCGTGTGTCCCTGCACAGAGGTGCGCGTACTGACTCACGCTAGTTCGATCTCCAATCGTAATCTGCCCAAGCGAATAAACAATGGCGTGGTCTCCGAGAGATGACCAATCCCCCATGGATAGGTTCCAGGGAATATAGACCTTGGCAGTGCGCCGGATGGTTGTATGGCCGCCGATCTTCGCGCCGAAGACCCGGAGTAGGAATGCTCGCCAGCGATACATGTTATGGAAGGAGTACTGGAATAATGTCAATTGGATCGTGGCCCAGCACAGCCTTAGAAGCTGTTGCTTACGGCTCCAAGGGCTTTTGACCCTGTCTTCAAAACGGGTGTGATCGGGTGCTGACATTCAGTTAAGGATGTGTGGCGTTAGAGCTAGAAGTCTTGGGCATATAATTCAGGACTGATCCTAGCTATGTTTGGGATACCTGTTTCTCTTCATGCTGGATACAGCGGACTTTAATCACGATCATCCATTCGTAGATGCATTGCAGGCTGCAGTAGATGAGTCCGGCACGCCCATCAAGAAACCCGAGGCGGATAAAGTAGGTGTATATAAACTTGATAAAAGGACGGGCCGGGAGACGGAATGACAGTTTTTTCAGTGCGGCACGGCGTTTTGCGATGTCCCGGCTAAATAATGGGGCTATCTTCAGTGTGTCCATACTTAAGCTCTTAAGCGTTTCCATCGCCTCGTATGTCGCATAGCGGTTATGGCGATCAAGCCACTCCGAGATCCCCTTGCTGAAGTTGAAGTGATCCAAATTCTCCTTCAGATAGCCATACGACCCATCGACGACGGGCACCGGGTTGATCTTGCGTTCCCAGCGGATCTTGCCTGGCCTAAACATCCGCATGACAGGCGTTGTAGGCATCGAGTGCTTGATCCATTTTCCGAGTAAATAATTCTTCCTGCCGATGTAGTACGCGTTAGGGCTGGACCCTTCCGGGAGTTGGATGGTGGTTTCGATTTCTTTTAATAGCGGTTGTGGGGCACGCTCGTCGGCATCGAGCAGAAGGACCCATTCGTGCTTAAAGTCCACATGTTCCATGATCCAGTGCAGGTGCTGGCTCTCATCACCATCCCAGCCCTTGTGGAAAATCCTGACCGAGGCCGATTCGGCAATGGCGAGTGTTTCATCCGTGCTGCCCGAGTCGACTAATACGATATCTTCACACCAGCGTAAGTTTTCAAGGAAGTCGGATAGATTGACTTCTTCATTCAGCGTTCGTACTAGGACCGAGATATTCATCATTAACGCTAATCCTAGTCAATACTACAGCAGCATGCAGCATCTGTCGGTCGTGTTTTTACAGGGGTCTTTTTAGATCCCAGCCCCAAGCTTTCCGGGCTTACTGCCAAGATCTGCTTGTTCGATCTTTCTGTTTCTCTTCTGATATCGCAGATTGAATGTGTCCCTAAAACCTAAACCAGTCGGCGAGGCTCGGCTACACTACACCTACCACCGTATTGCCGCATTCAGACAACAACACAGCGGTCGTGTATTGAGCATAGGAGCCTTATCTCTGCACCAAAAAGTAGGTGCAGATGCTCAAGGCACAGTCTGCCCCGAGCATTTTAGTGCCGGCATTCAAGCCTGGTGCTAAGTCATATCGTTCATTATCGGTTCTTTCACACTCATCGATAACCACAGTGTGAAGGTGTTGTGGGCGATCCCTTCCGTACTTCTGTGTCAATTGTGATTATAGAATCTGGTCGTTTTGTTCAGATGCTGGGTAAGGGTGGTCTCAGCGCCAGTACAAGCGCGTACTGATCGATATGGCTGCTGGCTCCGAGCCTGCTGCAGCTGCATCACCTAATCAATTGGCTTAGCGGGTGTACCGATCATGATCTGACCGACGTGAATGTCGTTGATCACGGTCGCGCCGGCCCCGATGACGGCGCTGTCGGCGATGGAGATACCTTGGATGACTGTTGCGCCTGCACCGATGTGGCAGCTGTTGCCTATGGCGACTCTGCCACAAATCGTTACGCCAGGCGCGATGTGCGTATGCGGGCCAATATGGGTGTCGTGGTCAATGCTGGCGGAGGTGTTGATAAGGCAGTTGGGGTGCAGGGTGACGCCGGGCTGGATAGTGGCCCTTGCCATGATCTGGACCCCTTCGTGGATACGGACCTCGGGTGCGATCACTGCGCTTTCGTGGATGAGTGTTTGAAAGGTGTAGCCTTTGCTAATCATTCTTTCATAGACCGCTTTTCGTGTGGTCGGGCGGCGGGTCGATCCGATTGCGTTGATCAAGGTGGTTTCTTCAGCTGGGTACTGATCGACGTCATCCAGCCCGCCTGCTACACGAACACTGGTCCCTGGTACGGGCTTGCCTCTTAGGGAAGGGTCATCATCGAGAACAGCCAATATGGGCTGTCTTTTCAGCTTCAGCAGGCTAAGCAGCACCCCTGCATGACCGCCAGCCCCAAGCACAACTGCGGGCTTAAGGCCGTTTGTCGTGTTGGCATCATTGGTTTGCATGGCTTGTTTCGTCACGCGGTGACAACGTGGTTTTGCGTTTCGCCAAGCCCACGCATCGCCCCCCGGGTATCGACGATGAGGTTTGCGTGCTCAGCAATCAGTTCCCATTCATAAGCCGAGTGATTGGTCGCGATCAATACGCAGTCGTACGATGCCAATGCCTCGGGAGACAGGGGCACGCTTGATAGCTTGAGGTCGTGCTTGCGCATTTTGTGTGTGCTCGGCACGTGCGGGTCGTTGTACTGAACAATCGCTCCCAGGCCGACCAGTTGTTTAATGAGTTCGAAGCTTGGGCTCTCACGGACGTCATCGACATCGGGCTTGTATGCCAGGCCTAGTACAAGGATTTTTGCTCCTTTGACCGCTTTGCCGTGCTCGTTGAGTGCGAGCATGGTGCGTTCGATCACGTACCTTGGCATCGCGTGGTTGATCTCACCGGCCAACTCGATGAATCGTGTTGTTTGGCCGACTTCTTTGGCTTTCCATGTCAGGTAGAACGGGTCGATAGGGATGCAGTGCCCGCCCAGCCCCGGGCCGGGATAAAACGCCTGGAAGCCAAAAGGCTTTGTCGATGCGGCGTCGATGACTTCCCACACATCAATACCCATCGGTGTCAGGATGGTCTTCATCTCATTGACCAAGGCGATATTAACTGCGCGGTAGATGTTCTCCAAGAGCTTGGCCGACTCGGCCACCTCGGCAGAGCTCACCGGGATCACCTCGGTGATCGCGTGGCGGTAGAGCGCGGCAGCGAGTTGACCTGATGTTTCATCGACACCGCCGACCAGCTTCGGGATCGATTGTGTGTTGTGGCTCTTCCGCCCTGGGTCCTCGCGCTCTGGCGAGTAGGCGAGGTAGAAATCTGTCCCTAGCTTTAGTCCGGTTGCTTCGAGCATGGGCAGCATCACTTTGGCGGTCGTGCCGGGGTACGTGGTCGATTCCAGTGAGATCAGCTGGCCAGCGCGGAGTGTCTGGGCGATATGCCGGGTGGTTGACTCGATATAGCTGAGGTCGGGGTCCAGGTGCTCGCCTAGAGGGGTGGGGACGCATACGATCAGCGCGTCGGGCTTGGCGAGGTCGGCGGGTTCGGCCGTAACTTCGAAGCGATCCTTCGGACCGCCGGCCATAGTGGAGACAAGGTCCTCGCCGAGGTGCTTGAGGTAGTTTTCTCCCTTGCGCAGCCGGTCGATCTTGGATCGATCAACGTCGTAGCCTAGTACGGGGAAGCCCGCTTCCCAGAACGCCCGCATCAATGGCAGGCCGATGTAGCCCAGCCCGAGGATGCCGACGATGGCCGAGCGATCATCGATTTTTTGCTGAAGGGTCAAGTGGGTCTCTGCGGGGCGTTGTGTCCAGGACAGTACGGGTGAAATGGTAGCAAAACTAGGCCTTTGCTTATCCCTAGGGTTACGTATCCTCTCATGCTTGTATCGAATCGACCGATAGAATAACTATGCGTGATCCTTCATGGACGATCAATAGCGGTCGCAGCCCAACCGCTGTATGTGGATTGAAACGTTTCTCATGGCTAACCTTCAACGCGTACGATCCACGACCCTCTATCTGCTCCTAGCGGTCTGCGTGGTACTGTTCGTGATGCGCGGCCTCGTCTCTGGCATGCACCGCGGCAGCGACCTGATCCATCTCTATACCGCTTCTGTGCTATGGATCGAAGGAGGCAGCCCCTACGATGGGCAGCAGTCCGTCTTGGTGGCGGAGCGTGCCGGGTACGGCAACCCCAACCATGTCTCTGATGGCAGCTTCTATCCACCACCGAGCATCGCAACGCTGGCTCCGCTTGGGCTCATGGACTGGGAAGCGGCGCGGTTGATCTGGTTGGTCATCAACTCGTGTTGCTGTGTCCTTCTCGTCTGGGTTCTGAGCAAATGGCTGGCCCTTAAGCGTCCGTCACTGCGCTGGCTGGTCGCATCGGTACTTGTTTTGGGTTGGGGGCCTGTCGCGACCTCGTTATCGCTTGGCCAGCTAGCGATTGCATGCTCGGCGGCGGTCTTCGCTGGGGCCTATTGCTTGAATTGCGGGAGGGCTATCCCGGCAGGGCTGCTCGTCGGCGTCGGCTGCCTGATTAAACCTCAGCTCGGACTGGGTTTCCTGCTGTTGATCGCCTTACGCCGCGAGTGGCGGGCCCTTGTTGCAGGGCTGGTGCTGATTACGCTGGTCTCATTGATCGGTGTTGGAAGGCTGATGATGACGGTGCCCGATTGGGCAAGCCAGCTGTCGAGTAATCTTGCTGATGCGAAAGCAAGCGGGCAAATGCTTGATGCTTCCTTATTCAACCCACAGCGTTATCAGATGATCGATCTGCACCCGCTGATGTACCTGGTGGTGCCCGCATCCTGGGTCGCCGCCGCGGCCTTGGGTATCACCGCACTCTTGGCGGCGGCGGGGTTGGCCAGGCTTTTGAAAATCGGATTGGATCGCGCTACGCTCTTGGCCGTGTCGGGTGTTGGGCTGCTTATGCTTATGCCGGTTTATCACCGCTATTACGACGCCGTAGTGTTGCTCCCGCTTGTTGTGCTGGTCATCAACAGTTTGGTGCGTGATCGGCGTGATACGATCATGTGGCTCATCGGTCTCTCGCTTGTCCCGCTGATCCAGCCTACTTCGGCGTTGCTTGTCACGATCGAGCGGCGTGGCATCGTTCCCGAAGGGTTTGCTGCCACGTGGGCATGGAAGCATCTGCTGCTTCAATCACAGTCGTGGGGCTTGCTGGTTGCGGCGGTCGCTCTGGTCATTTGGACCTGGAAACAGCCGATAAACGATGGAAATAATGCTGTTTCTGATCCTGTGACGATGCCGAACAATCAGCCATGATGCCGTATGAAAAAAAGCTCTCTGGCTGGGGGAACCACCCCCGTGTGGCATGCTCGGTGTCTCGCCCGGATCGTTTGGGTACGGTTAGAGCGCTGCGGCGGTCACAAGCCGATGCCGTATGGATCGCGCGTGGGCTAGGTCGCAGCTACGGCGACCCCGCGACCAATCGGGACAAGCACGTGATGGATATGACCGGGCTGGATCGGTTGATCGAATTTGATCCGCAAGAGGGCGTGGTCACGGTCGAGGCCGGCGTCAGCTATGCAGACCTGGTCGAAGTGCTGCTGCCGCGGGGCTTTTTCCCGATGGTCACGCCGGGCACCAAGTTTGTAACCATCGGGGGCGCGATCGCGGCGGATGTGCACGGGAAGAACCACCACATCGATGGCTCGTTCAATCGTTGTGTCGAGTCTTTCATACTGCTTACGCCTACCGGGCGGACACTGCTGTGTTCGCGTGAAGAGAACAGCCATGTCTTCTGGGCGACTCTCGGCGGGATGGGTCTAACGGGCTTCATCCTCACCGCGACGATCCGGCTGCGGCGTGTCAGTTCCGCGATGATGGATGTCATAACGACGCGTGTCGAAAACCTCGATCAGATGCTTGAGCACTTCGCGAAGACCGATGCGGATTCGCTTTATTCGGTCGCCTGGATCGACTGCCTCGCCAGGGGTAAGAGGCTCGGCCGGGGCGTGGTCCTGCAAGGCGATCACGCCGAGGGTGCTGGACCTATCGGGATCCCCCGCAAGCGGTCAAAGGCGGTGCCTTTTGATTTCCCGGGGTTCGCGCTCAACCCGCTTTCTGTCCGGGCGTTTAATGCTGTCTATTACCGTGCCCACCCCAGCGGCCGGTCGCGCGAGGATGTGAATACTTATTTCTACCCCCTCGACGCGGTGCACCACTGGAACCGGATCTATGGCAAGCGGGGGTTTGTTCAGTACCAGCCCGTCTTCCCCGAGGCGGACGGTGCGGATGGGATCCGTGCTTTGATTGAGCGGCTGGTTTCGGCGCGTTCATCGAGCTTTCTCGCGGTGCTCAAGCAGATGGGCGGGCATGAAGCCGGGCCCTTAGGCTTTTCGATGAAGGGTTTGACGCTTGCCGTCGACCTGCCGCGAACGTCTGGGATCGCGGCCTTGCTATCGGAGTTGGACCGGGTGGTACTCGATCATGGTGGGCGTGTGTACCTTGCCAAGGACGGTAGCATGTCTGCGGCCACGTTTAGTCAGATGTACCCGAGGCTCGAGGAGTTCCAACGGGTACGCCAAGGGCTCGATCCGCATGGGCTGCTCGGATCGGATCAGTCGCGTCGGCTTGGTATCACGGAGCAGGCATGAGCACGAGCACGACCAGCCAGGAAGATGTTCTGATCCTCGGCGCGACGTCGGGGATCGGCCGAGCGGTCGCGCAGGCCTATGCCAAACGCGGGGTGGGCAAGCTCATCCTCGCGGGCCGTGATGAAAAGGCGCTTGATCAGGACGCGGCCGACCTGCGGACCCGTTACGAGACCCACACCGAGGTTCGTCTGTTTGACGCGGTCCGCCCCGAGACATTTACCGGCGTGCTGGATGGTCTTCCCAGCCTTCACATCGCCGTGTTGTGTCACGGCATGATGCTCAGCAACGATACCGCCCGGAGCGATCCCGAAGCCCACCGCCGAATGATTGAGGTGAACTACACTTCTTATACGTTGTTGTTGGAGCGGCTGGCGGATCATCTCCACGATCCTGAAGGGTACCAGGGCGGTGTCATCGCGGTCGTATCATCGGTGGCCGGCGACCGAGGGCGTGGCAGCAACTACTGCTACGGCGCGACCAAGGCCGCGCTCACCGCTTACGCCGACGGACTTCGCGGACGGCTGCACGGCAGCGGCGTACACGTCGTCACGGTCAAGCCCGGCCCCGTCCAAACCGCGATGACATACGGCCTGGACGGCTACGACAAGATGGCCGACCCCGAGCGGGTCGCCGGGCAAATCGTCGAAGCGATCGACAAACGCAGGGACACGGTGTACACCCCACGCAAGTGGCGGTTCATCATGGCCGTGATCCGCGCGATCCCCGAGCGGCTTTTTAAGCGCTTGTCAATCTGATAGCCGGCTGCCTCTCAGTATTGTGCCAGCCACATGACGAGGGCCATGAGGGCGATAAAGAAGTACGAGATGCGGTCGGAGAGGGCGAAGAGCAGCGGGTCGCCCCGCAGGCTCCCGCGCTGGGCGAGCAGCCATACCCGCGACATCCAGTACAGCAGGAGCGGGCAGGCCAGCCAGAGCACCTTGGGGGTGGTGTAGATCTCTTTGACGGTGTCGGAGTTGATATACACGGCGAAGATCACGACCGCGAGGTAGCCGCTGCCGACACCCATCGTCTGGACGATCTGCAGGTCGTCGGTGTGGTAGCCCCGGCCGGTGGCCTTCTCTTTACCGGTACTCAGCATCAGCCTCAGTTCGCAGTAACGCTTCACAAACGCCAGCGACAGGAAGATGAAGAGCGTGAACCCCAGCAGCCACTCCGATGGCAGGATCCCCACTGCAGCGCCCCCGGCGATGATGCGCAGGGTGTATAGCGAGGCGAGCCAGACCACGTCCAGCATCACCTTGCCCTTGATGTGCAGCGAGTACGCGGTCGTCACGACGAAGTAGGAAGCAAGGATCTGAGTAAACAGCGTCGGCAGCGTCGCTGCAGACAGCGCGAAAGATGCTGCCAGCAGGGCGATCAGGCCAAAGACCGCGTGCTTCGGTGAAAGCCTGCCCGCGGCGATCGGCCGGTTACGCTTGGTCGGGTGCAGGCGGTCGGACCGCAGGTCCAGCAGGTCGTTGATCAGGTACACCGCCGAGGCACACAGGCTAAACGCAATAAACGCGAAGAGCAGGGACCAACACAGGCCCAGGTTCTCTGCCTTCTGCGAAGCGATCAGAGGCACCGCCAGCAGCAGGTTCTTGCTCCACTGGTACGGCCTTGAGGCGACGAGCAGTTCGTACAGCGTGCTGCTTGTCGAGCAGGGGACCAACTCGACCATCTCCCGGTACGGCCTGACGCGGTTGCGCACCCACGAGTGGGCCTGGACAAGGTACGCCGTTTGGCACTCCGCCCAGATCGGCAGGTCCGCGACATCGTCACCCACGTAGTCGAACCTGGCGTCCCACTGCCGCTCGGTGATCAGGTCGCGGATGGATTCAAGCTTCTGCTTGCCCTTGCGGTTGGATTGCCCGTCGGTTGAGATGACCGCGTCAAAGAGGCCAAGGTGCTCTGCTACAGACTCAACCGTGCCCGCATGGCTGGCGCTTGCGAGGACGATAGGCCGGCCTTCGCCTTTCGCTTCCCTGATCAGCGCCAACACCTCTTCGCGGTAGGGCAGCACCGCCGGGTCGAGCTGAGCGAGCTTGGCCAGCGTCGCCTTGAACCCCGCCCGGCCGCGCGTCAGCCCAAGCAGGGCGCGTGGCAGGTCTAGCGGGTGCCGGCCTGCGACCTCGAGCAGCAGCTCATGGAGCGTGTCTGTGGCGACCAATGTGCCATCGAGGTCCACGATCAGCGGCCGCTTGGGTTTCGGGTTGTCGGGGCTCGGGTCGGCCATGGGGAGTCCAAGCATACTCCCTGAACATCGGCACTTCGAATGCCCCGCTGAGGCGTCGCGGGCTTATCGGAAGCTTTTAGCATCTAGCGTTTAGGGCCTAGCGTTTAGCGTCGAACCAACCTGTGACACCGACCAAGATGGCTTGACGCTAGACGCTAGGCCCTAAACGCTAGACGCTAAAAAAGCGGCCGACCGCCACGAAACGCGACGGCCGGCCTGGGGTGGTAGCGTTGTGTCGGCTCGGGACCAACACGATGCCTTTGGTTGTACGAGCCCGCGAACAGCCCGGCTCGGCACGCTGACATACTTCTTACAGCGCGTCGTTGTCCTTCTCACCGGTGCGGACACGGGTGACGCTTTGCAGGCCGTAGACAAACACCTTGCCGTCGCCGACGTTGCCGGTGTTCGCGGCGCCGGTGATGGCGGAGACGGCCTTGTCGACGTCGTCACTCTTGACCGCGACCTTCAGGAGGATCTTGGGCACAAAGCCCACGTCCATCCGTCCGCCACGGTACCGCTCGGTGTGTCCCTTCTGTCGGCCAAAGCCCTTGACCTCGAGTGCCGTGCATCCGACGATGCCGACCTCGAAGAGCTTTGCCTTGACCGCATCTAGGGCGGAGGGCTTGATGACTGCTTCGATCATATGCATGGGTGGTATTCCCTTGTTCTTAGTGTTTAAAAGGTTTCGGAACGGGCCGTATGGTAAACCGGCCGGTCACCCGGCAACAAGTGCCGGGACATAGCATGCACCGAAGCGGAGATTACATCTCGCCCGCGTGGTAGCTCTTGATAAACGTCTGCTGGAAGTCCGGGTAAGCCGCCATATCGTGCTCGCCCAGGTCCAGACCCTCGAGTTCTTCGGCTTCGCTCACGCGGATGCCAAGGGTGAACTTGAGTGCAATGAAGCCGATTGCCGCAAGGATCACGGTAGCAACGCCGCAGGCGATGATGCCGATGATCTGTGCAGTCAGCTGTGTACCACCGGCCGAGTCGCCGAGGATACCGACCACGAGCGTGCCCCAGATGCCGCAGGTCAGGTGGACCGAGACAGCACCGACAGGGTCGTCGATCTTGAGCTTGTCAAGACCCAGCACAGAGAAGTAGACCAGGACACCTGCAACAAGGCCGATGAGAACCGATTCCCAAAGCGCCATCTGGTCGGCACCCGCGGTGATACCCACGAGGCCGGCGAGGATGCCGTTGAGTGCCATGGACAGGTCCGGCTTGCCGCCGAAGATCCATGAGGTCGCACCGGCGGCCAGGCCGCCTGCTGCTGCGGCGAAGGTCGTGGTGCAGAGGACTAGCGAGACGTAGCCAGCGTCGGCATTGAGGACCGAGCCACCGTTAAAGCCGAACCAGCCGAACCAGAGCAGGAAGACGCCGATGGTCGCCAACGGCATCGCGTGGCCCGGGATCGGGTTGATCGAGCCGTCTTTGGCGTACTTGCCAAGTCTTGGGCCGAGGATGATCGCACCGACCAGGGCACCCCAGCCACCCACGGAGTGGACAACAGTGGAGCCCGCAAAGTCGTAGAAGTTGACGTCGCCATCAGCGCCAAGGTTGAGTTGCTGGAGGAAGCCGCCGCCCCAGTGCCATGCGCCTACCGCACAGTACACGAAGCCGGTGAAGTAGCCGGTGAAGATCAGGAAGGGCAGCAGCTTGATACGGCCGGCAACTGCACCCGAGATGATCGTTGCGCCGGTGGCGCAGAACATCGCCTGGAAGAAGAAGTCGGTGTAGCCGGTCATATCCAGGCCGTAGCCGGAGGCAGTCGCCGAGCCGACATCGTTCAGTGCCGAGCTGTCGGAAGCTAGGTACTTGAAGGTGTCGCCGGAGATTTTGATCCACTTCTCACCTGCGTCGGCATCGAAGCCGGGGTAGTGGATCATGAAGCCCATGATGCCGTACATCAAGAAGCCGATACAGATGATCATCGAGTTCTTAAAGAGGATGTTCACGGTGTTCTTGGCACGCGTGAGACCGGCCTCAAGCATGGCGAAGCCGAGGTGCATGATGAAGACAAAGCAGCCCGCGATCATCACCCAGAGGTTGTCAATCGTGAACTTAGGCGTGTCAACGATGGCGATGCTGAAGTCGCCGCCATCGGGGTCGGCGTACTCAACCGAGTAGTCGCCCGCTTCTTCGGCAGCCGCAATGGCTTCCGCGAGTGCAGCGGCTTCCTCTTCGGTCGGCTCCGGAGGTGCCTCTTCCTCGGCCGGTGCGGCTTCGGTGTCCGCGGCCTCCGGCTCTGCTTCGTCCTGCGCCCACGCCGTCGTCGGGGCGGCAAACGACGCGAGTAGCGTCAGCCCCATCAACAGCATGAGCAGGGATCGTCCGATCCCGTTACTAATTCCTGGCATACGAGTGCTCCTGTCTGGCGAGCGTTTGCGAAACAGGCCGTCCGGCTCGCCACCCCACGGCCGGCCCGTCGTGTTACCCAGCCAACGCAAAAGACACGGGCACGCGCCCGCTCGTCGGCTGGTCCTGAGGTCAGAGGTCAGATGCGATCGGCATGGATCCGTCAGAAAGGTCCCCTGCGGGCATCCAAGCCCTTTTCCCGTGCCGGTCGGCCTCCATGGCCCGGCGTCCAACCCCGGTCGCTCGAGTGAATCACAAAAAAGGAAAAAGATGGGCGCCCCTTAGGACGCCCACCTATCGCCCCCACGACCGCCGTGGGGGTGGCCTGCTTCAATCTTGGAAGGGGGTGGTGTCTGCTTGAGACCATCCCATTCGAAGATTGTTTTGCAAACCACTGTGATTACTTCAATGGGCATGCCAGTCAGCACTGATACGACCCCTATTTCCGGAACACGAAGCCTGCTTGGCAGCACAGCATCCCTAAGTGAATGAATTTCAGCGGTTTATGGACTTTGGAAAAGATTAAAATTTTCCCAACTTCGTCTAGAAAATAATCAGACTCAAGATGTAGTGCCTAAAAAAAGAACATCGTTTCGGGTGATGCACGAATAATGTGCGGTTATTGGGCAAATTGTCGTGAAGGTTGGATTCATTGGCCATGCCGTTAGAATGCGGCCTGTCCGATCGAAAAGGAGCCAACATGCGTTTGCATGCCCTCATCCAACGCCCCCTGATAACGTGCTGGGGGTTTGTCTTTATTGTCGCTTTCGCTCTTGCGCCGTCCCTCGCTCAGGACGAACCGCCCACCCTACGTCCTCAGGAGAAAGGGCAAGAGCAAGAGCAGGAAGACCTCGGCCCGTTGGAGATCGAGATCGACCTGGCTCGCCTGTTGTTCGAGGCCTCGCGCGCCTCGTCGCAGGACCCCGTCTGGCGGTTCTCCCCTAACTCGGGCAAAGAAATCCTCCTGATCCCGTTCACCGTGGACAACATCCACAGGACCAACAGCCTGTCGCGTTTTCCGTACTCGGTCCGCGCGGCCCGATTCATCGGCTTTGTGATCCCCAAGCCCGGCCAGGCCGATCGGTCGGCGGTCGATCTGAATCAGGTTGTCCGTGCGACGCCCGACGTGCTGCAGGCCATGTTGTTTGAACAAGACGACGACGCTGAGGCATCGGATCGTGACCCGGGTGCCGACACAGCGTTGGACAAGCCCGTGCCGGACAGCGCCCCGCGGTTGGCCCGTGACATCCTGCTGCACCCCGATGGCACGGTGCAGTGGGCGATGGCTCGTAGCTTTCAAGCCGCCGAGTTGCAGCGTGCCAGCGAGCAGAATCCTTATGCTTATAAGATCGACCCCCAGCAGTTGCGGGATGCGCAACCCGAGCGTGCCGAGCGTTTGACGCGCAACCAGGACGAGGGCACGCGCGAGTTTGCCCTGCGTAAGCGCGAGCAGCAGCAAGCGGAGCGGGAGAAGCAGAACGCGTATCGCGAGCTGCGCAACGGCCTGCGCGAGCTGCCCGAGACGTTCCGCGAGGCAAGGCCAGGCGTCTTGTATGCCGCCATGGAGGTGAACCGTGGCGAATCGTTGTCGTTGGAGGGGCCGGCGCCGATGCCCTGGTCCGTTGATTCGGACAAGCGAGAACTCTTGAACAGCCTCTCGCGGGGCAGGAACCTGTTCCAAGAGGAGGGTGGCGAGGACTTGGCCGGCCGTTTGATCACCATGATCGAGGGGCACCCGCTCGATGCCCGTTCGATTGCGATCGCGACACAGCGCAGCAACCTGGCAGCGAGCGTGGAGGTTGATGGCCCCGGGTACAAAGTCCTCAGCCGGCTACTCCGGTCCAAGGATGTCGCAACCCGGCGGATCGCGCTCTACGGCGTCGCGACGGTCTCTACGCCCACGCTCGCCAGCGCGAAGCTGCTCGGCGTGGCAGGTGAGGCGGTCCTTGGCGAGGAAAGCAAGATGCTCAGCTTCGCCTCACTGGGCACGCTGTTTTCGATGCAGACGGATGACCCGGACCAGGCCCAGGCCTTGATCGGCCGGGTGAACGAGACGATCGCCGATCCCGAGGGCCCCGCGGCACCCCGTGTGGTTGAGAAGGTGCTCGCTGCGTTGGAACCGAACCGTGACAGGGGTGGTCTGCAACTCGACCAATCGATGGTCGATGTCATGGTTAAGTCGGTCGACTTGTCTGGTGTCAAGAGCGATGAGGTGGCCGGTGTCGTTAATGCGATCGTTAGGGCCGCGCCGACCAACGCGGTTGCTGCGGGCTGGCTGGATCACAAGCTGCTGGGCAGCACGGACCGCGGTGTCGTCAATCAGACGCTTTCGGTGCTCTACGAGTCGCAACTCAAGCCGATGGATCCGAGCGAGCGTCAGAACCAAGGAATAGATGATGCGACGCCTGCGCCAGAGCCCGGCACGCTGGTGCTGCCCGGCACGATCCCGATCCGCCGGCCGGACCACGCGTTGCTGGCGCTGTTCGAAAGCAGTGACGATGTGCAGTCGGCCGCCGCATGGGCCGTGCTGGGCAAGTTCCATGTTGCGCTGCCCGAACCTGGCAGCGGGCAGCCCGCAGCGGAGGGGGGAGAACTCCCAGCAGACCCGGCGCGGTCGCTGTTCGATTCGGTCCTCGCGATGGCGGGCGAGCGGGAGGAGATGCCCGCGAGCGTGGTCGCTTTCATCACGAACCAGCAGGACCCGGCGTTGGCCAAGCACGCGAATGACCGGCTTGTCGCGTTGTTGACCGATCCCGGCTTGGTGCCGAAAACCGCGCTAGCGGCGGTCGATGCGTACACCGCCTCGCCGGGCCGGTACCGGGAGTCGGTAACCGGTCTGCAGGTGCTGGATCAGCTTGAGATGCTGGCGGTCATGTACAAGACGACCGAGCAGGAGCCGCCCTTGATGTCGGGGCTGATCGCTGATGGCGGCTCGACGCTTGGCTGGTTCAATACGTTTGTCGCGGAGCAGGGCGGCTTGCCTAAGGACGAGGACTGGGCCGAGAGGGCACGCAGCATGGGTGAGGGGACGTTGTTGCAGGCGGCCGGTTCGAGCGAGCCCGGCCTTGCCGCGGCTGCCGCGGCTGCCCTGGTGACGGTGGCGGGCGGGGATGTGCAGCAGCAGCAGGCCTTCGCGCAGACGGTTGCGTTCATGGAGGCCCGGACGCGGCAGCAGGTACAGAAGGCTTGGGAAGAGCAGCGTGGCCAGATCTTCGCGGCGGCGTTCGAGCGGGCCCGGGGCACCTACATGCTCGTCGCCACGCTGAGCCCCTTCCAGGAAGCCGGCCCCGATGCGGCATCGGATGAGCCCGCTGCCGGCACGCGTGTCGAGTTGGGCCTGGTTGAATTCCAGGCCGAGGGCCTTGAGTTGTCGCTGAGCGTGGAGTCGGTGGCGCTGTCGCCGACACCCGGCGAATTGGGCATCCGCATCAACCGGGGCTCCGCGCTGCG
Source organism: Planctomycetota bacterium (assembly GCA_039024275.1). Taxonomy (GTDB): domain Bacteria; phylum Planctomycetota; class Phycisphaerae; order Phycisphaerales; family Phycisphaeraceae; genus JAHQVV01. The sequence continues at coordinate 52,745 of JBCDKD010000010.1, forward strand.
TTCGTTCGATAAGCCCGAACTGGCCGGCATCCCTCCCGAGCACCTCGCGCAGCCGATCGACCTCGCCCCCGAGGCCGACGGCGTGTGGTCGGGCCAGGCCCGGCTGCCCGACGGACGAACCGTCACGGTCACGCTCGAACCAGAGGGCTGATCATCCAAGGCCGGGCCAGATCAGAGGCCCCTACACCTTCTATTTTACATGTTGACACAAATAAAGTTTAAACGTATGATTGAGCGATGGTGCCATCCACGCTTCAGGACGACCTCAAGAAGAAGCGTGGCTTCGATTCGCCCGAACAGCAGGCTTATTTGAACCTGGCCTATACCCACGCCGAGCTTGCCGCGGCCTTTGCCCACTTTTTCAAGTCGCACGGGCTCAGCGAGGCGACCTACAACATCCTCCGCGTGCTGAGAGGTGTTCGCCGGCACCCCGAGAAGGGCTTGGATGCTCTGCCATGCGGCGAGATCGGTGGTCGGCTGGTGACCCGGGTCCCGGACGTGACCCGGCTGATTGATCGTCTGGTTCAGTCCGGCCTGGTCGATCGCATCCGTGGCGAAGCAGACCGCCGCGTGGTGCTCGCCCGTATCACGACCCAGGGCTTAAACCTGCTGCGTAAGCTTGACCGCCCGCTGCTGGACCTGCACGAACAAACCCTCGGACATCTGTCTCGCAACGAGCTCAAGCAGCTAAATGTGCTGTTGGAGCGGGCGAGGCAAGCCCGTGCCTGATTATTTTTTCATCGAAAACTTGTTGGAACAAATAATTGCAATCGCTCGTTCCACCTATAGACACACCAACAAACCACCCCTTACGAAAGGAACCCACCATGCCCGACAAGAACGTCCGCATCCACGAACTGCTCGATTACATCCGTAACGGCCGCATCATGGACGCGATGAAGGAGTTTTATGCCGAAGGCGTCGTGATGACCGAGCCGGCTTATGGCGCGACCGTTGGCCTGGCCGCCAATCTTGAGCGTGAGCAGAAGTTCGTCGACTCCGTCAAGGCTTTCAAGTCCTTTGAGACCCCGGCGATCGCTGTGGGTGACGGCGTCGCGATCTACGAAAACACGATGAGTTGGACCACCGTCGACGACCAAGATATCGACGTTGAGCAGGTCGTGGTCCAGAAGTGGGAGGGCGGCAAGATCGTCCACGAGCGTTTCTACTACGCCACAAGCTGAACGACAATATCAAGCACCCGTTAGCCGCCGTGCTTCTCGCGGCCTTCAGATGGTCTGATCCCCGCGGCGAGCGCGGCGGCTAACACAGCAGGAGTTCTAACATGAGCAGTTCAACCCGATCCATTGAGATCCGCCGCGCTGCCGAGCGTGGCAAGACCGAGATTGGCTGGCTGGACAGCGCGCACTCGTTTTCATTCGGCCAATACTACAACCCGCAGCGGGTCGGCTATCGGTCCCTGCGGGTGATCAATGACGACCGTGTGGCGCCCGGCGCGGGCTTCGGCGAGCACGGGCACGACAACATGGAGATCATCTCCTGGGTTTTGGCTGGCTCGCTCCGGCACGGCGACTCGCTGGAGAACAGCAGGCTGCTGACCCCCGGCGAAGTGCAGGTCATGTCCGCGGGAAGCGGCATCCGCCACAGCGAGTTCAACGGCAGCGAGACCGACGAGGCGCATTTCCTGCAGGTCTGGATCACGCCCAAGAGCCGGGACATTGAGCCGCGGTATGAACAGCGGACGATCGGTGCCCAGGCCCGTCATAACCGCTTCGCCCCGATCGCTTCGGGCTTTGAAATGCATCAGGCGGATGGGGCCCTGCCGATCCACCAGGACGCCGCGGTCCTTGTCGCAGATGTCGAGGCGGGTTCATCGGTGACCCACAAGATCACGTATAGCAGGTCGGCTTACCTTTACGTCGCTACGGGCTCGGTCGAGTTGGCCGGGCATACCCTGTCCGCGGGTGATGCCGCTGTCATTGAGCATCCCGGCGTTGTCGGGCTGCAGGGTGTGGATGCCGCGCAAGTGCTGCTTTTTGATCTTGCTTGAACGTTCGCAAAAAGTATTAAAACTACGAAATAATTCGTTAAAATACGAATGGCTTCGTATATATTGGCCTCTGCCCGAAGTGGGCGGAGGCCTTTTTTATGCCACAAGCCAATCACCCCAGGCCGACCGAGTCCGAGCTCCAGATCCTGGAGGTGCTCTGGGCCCGCGGGCCCAGTACCGTGCGCGAGGTCTTTGAGGTCATCAGCGAGGCACGCGATGTCGGCTACACGACCGTGCTGAAGCTGATGCAGATCATGGCGGGCAAGGGCCTGGTAACACGCGACGAGGCCCGTCGGACGCACGTCTACAAGGCCCGGCTGTCGCGAAAGCGCACACAAAAGCGGCTGGTCGGCGAGCTGATCGACAAAGCCTTCGGCGGATCGGCGGCGGGGCTCATCGGTCAGGCGCTGATGAGCCGCAAGCCCAGTGACGATGAGCTCCGAGAAATCCATTCGCTCATTGAGCAATACCGCAAGGAGCAGGGTCATGATTGACTGGCAATCCCTGATGGATCACCCCCTGACGCTCACCACCGGCTGGGCGGTCTTGCACGCGGTGTGGGTCGGCGTCTTGCTGGCGGTCGGGCTGTGGGGCGCGCTGTGGCTGATGCCCGAGCGGCCGATCACGCGCTACTACGCCTCGGCCGCCACGCTGCTCGGTACGCCGGCGGTGGTCGCGCTGGTACTCGTGTTCCAGCAGCCCTGGTCTTTCGCTCCTGATCGCGCGCCGTTTGATCACACCACGTCTGATGCGGTTGTTGCTGATACGCGTGTTGATGATGCGTTGCCTTCTGAGTACATCCCGCTCAATCTCGAGCCCGTACCGGACACGAACACGCCAACGCAAGCCGTGTCTGAGCCTGCCGAAGATCAAGCCACCGCTTCCGAGGCCGGCCCGTCGCGTGCGTCTGATCCGTTTGCGGGGTTGCATGAGGCGCTGCCTTATGCTGCGGTGCTTTATTTGGTTGGCCTTGTTGTCATGGCCTTGCGTCTGGCAGGGGGGTGGTGTTTGACGCTGAGGCTGCGTACAAGCGGGTTATCGCCCTTGCCTTCGGCGGTTGCTCGGCTTGCAGAACGGTCCCGCCGGGCTTCCGGGGTCCGGCGGGCGGTTCGGTTCGCGGTGAGCAGCCGGGCGGCGGTGCCCTGCGTGGTCGGGGTGCTCCGACCGGTCGTGCTGCTGCCCGCTTCGGCCGTGATGGGCCTGACGCCGATACAGCTCAGCGCGGTGCTCGCGCACGAGCTCGCCCACGTCCGTCGGCACGATGTTTTGATCAACCTCTTGCAGGTGCTGATCGAGACGCTGCTGTTCTTCCACCCCGCGGTCTGGTGGGTCGGCCGAACGCTCCGGCACGAGCGCGAGTGCTGCTGCGATGAGGCGGCGGTGGTATCGGTCGGCGACCGGGTGGTGTACGCGGATGCGCTGGCGGCGATCGCCCAATCGCTGCCGGTGGGGCCGAGCCTGTCGCTCTCTGCGACCGATGGCGGTCTGGCCGCGCGCGTGCGTCGGCTGCTCACGCCGTCCGAGTCGGCGGGCCGGCAGGGCCTCTGGGGCGTGGGGCTGCTGGTCGTGCTGCTGCTGGGGGCCGTGCTGACAGTTGTGGCGTGCGGGCAGGCGGCGAGCGACGAAGCAGACACGGCTGAGACGGATAACGCACAAACGCTAGTCGATCTATCGGTTAATGATGACCAAGCGGCCTCGGACGAACCGCCCGATCCGCACGAGCCTGTTGGCCCGAGGCAGGCTCGTGTCTTGGAGATCGATTTCCAGAAGCTCAAAGCCGGGGACTTGCGTTACAACGTCGTCATCCGGCCGGGCGACATCATCAGCGTGCCGCCGACGAACGCCGGGTTTGTCTACATCATGGGCAGCATCGCTCGCCCGGGCGCATACACGATCCCGGGTGAGCAGGAGCTGACCCTGAATCGGCTGATTGCTTCTGCCGGCGGGTTTGCAGATCGGCCTGAGCCTGAGCCAGGCAAGGTCTGGATCGTCGACCTGATACGCCAGGTGAACGATACGGATCAGGACATCTACCGCGCCAGCCTGCAGGGGGTCCGTGATGGCAGTGAAGCGGATATCTACCTCCGAATCAACGACGTCATCAACATCCACCAGGCCACCATGCAGGAGGTCCTTGATTTCGAGCAGCCGGATTGGGTACAGGCGCAGTTGAAGCAGGAACACCCCGCGGGTGTCAGGCCGATCCTGACCCAGGAGCTCACGCGTCCGAAGTTGCCGGGCCTGTCCCCGATCACGGAGGCGGACCTCACGCCGATGGATGAGCCTTATGTGATGGCGGAGGGCGACACGGTCCAGGTATCGATCTACGAGCTGCGCATACCCGGCCGCGACGATGTCCAGCAGCGTCGGATTGATCAGAACGGGTATGTCCGCCTGGCGATCGTCGGGCCGGTCAAGGCAGCGGGGCGCACGACGACACAGCTCGAGGAGGAGATCGCCAGGATCCTTGACGAGAACGGCATCATGCGCGACGCGACGGTCAGGGTGCAGATGCTCGATGCGCGGGCGAACACCTTTACCTTCTTGCATCAGAACTCAGGCTCGGGTGCAAGGCCGGGCACGTATATCATTCCCAAGCGCAACTTCCGTCTGATCGAAGCGATCACCATTGCTGGCGGGATTCCCGATCGGAGCCAGTATCTCTACGTGATCCGCAACAGTGTGAGTAGAGCCGAACTGTCAGGCAAGCCAAGCGATAAGTTGCCTTCTCCCGGGGTCAAGCCGGGCTCTGAACCGGGGGCCGTTCCTTCAGCTGTCATCGAAGACGAGGCGGTGGCGCCGTTATCAGATCGGCGACAAGTGGTTGAGCAATTAGTTGCGAAGCTTGGCGAGCTTGGCAAGGCGCTTGAAAATGAGGACAACTCGGATGAGGCTTGGGGACCGATTTCTGAGGCGTTGGAGGACGCCGAGCGGATCGTTGGGCTGCTGGAATCGAACGCCGCAACGACGAGGTTCCAGGACTTATTTGCACAGTTAAAAGCAATTGATGGTGATAATCTCGAGAGCATCAGGACAAAGGCCAGGCCGATTTTGAAAGCGATGGCAGACATCGGGCCATCGATTCCTGGTCTGATCGAGAAGGAGGGCATGACGCCTGACGATCACTTGAAGGAGCTGGCGTCGACCTACCGTTTGAAAGAGGGCGAGGACCTGCGTGTCATTTATCCGCCTTTCGCTGCACAGCGTGGTGTCTATGCGGATGCGGAATACCCTTACGCCAAAGGATCGGACAACATCAAGTCGATGGGCTTTTGGTGGGACGGTAAGAAGCTGGACAATTCTTACATGAGTTATGCGTCGGAGACATCCGAGGATATTTTGGCCGGGTCAAGCCTGCGGCTGCCTTGGTACCAGCTAGAGCACCTGGATCGGTTGGATTGGGACCCGGGTGTCAGCGATTGGGTTGCTCGTAAAGGGATGCCGATCGAACAAACGCTAGATGCGTTTGCCAAGGTCTACGCGGAGCAGACAGGCAGGCCGATCCGTTTCGAGAAGCGAACGGTCACCCGGCCGTGTGTGTTTCATGACTCGATGAAGGGTGAAAAGCTCATTTTCCCGCCGGTGAAGCCGCGCGAGTTTCGGAAGGTGATGTTGACCGTCGATCGGCTGAGCGATGAAGAGCTTGCGCAGTGGAAAAAGAAATGCCCGGATGATGCGACGCATCGTTTTAGTGCGAAGCGCGCTGGTCAGGCGATTGATACTCCGATCTTGTCGGGTGTTTTGATCTGGATGGATGAACGCACGCGGACAAGCCCGGGTGTGTTTTACATTGGTGCGGGGGCCCAGCGGCTTTCACACACAGATGCGGGCTATCGTGAGAAACTAAAGAAGATCGTGGGCAACATGCAGGCCCAAGTCGGCGGGGAATGGCGGATCGAAGACCGCACGTTCGATGTCTGGCGCCCTGTCGTCGATGGCGGGGGCGAGTGAGCTCATTCTGATCCGGATACGCCGGAAAAACGGCGGGCCCGGCCTTGTCGCTTTGCAGCGGCTCGGCCGGGCCCGTCTCGTTGTTCCGCCGGGCTCGCAAGCCCTTCCGCGGGTTCCGTATTGTTGATGAGGCTTAGCCCGCCTGCTTCTTCACACCGCGTGCTTTTTCGAGGAGTTCGTCGCTGATCTCGGGCATCGGGAAGTGCTCCTTCAGGAAGGCTTGGATCTGCTCCGACTCGGCGACACGGAAATACACCACTTTGTCGAGGCGGTTGGTTGCAAAGGTGACAGCGCGGGCGAGGCGGCGGCGCGATGCCGCCATGAGCAGCTCGCCGGTCGGCTCGAAGTTCACGGGCAGGCACTCGAACTGCCACGCCTGCCGACGGTTGATCATTCTTAGGGCCCGGTCGTCGAAGGTCTGTTCGTTGAGATCGATGGTGCCGGTGAAGCGGTGGTACTGCTCGATCCACGCGTTCTCGATCGACTCGAGCGTGACCTCGAACATGCGCTCGGCGAGCACGCCGAAGGGCAGGTGCAGCTTCTTCTGGGCCTGGACGATCTCGAAGACCTGCTGCTCGGTAAGGACACCCTGTTCGACAAGGATCTCGCCGATGCGGATGGGCCTGTTATCGGGGTTCTGAGACAAGGTACGACTCCATCAGGCCGGTGCTGGGTTGGCCTAAAGCAATCATCGGCGTGATCGTAGGTCAGGTTTATCTTCAATCTAGGATGATAAATTGTGGACCCAGCTGCAGAAGTGTCGTTTGGCAGATCGATCGAACAGCTATCCGATACACTCTCGATGCCGCTTATTTGCAACCCCACCTTTCGGGAGACCCTCATGCGATCTCACTCCTGTCTTGCCTTGGTTTTGGCCGCTCTTTGGTCTGCTGCGCCGTCTATGGCTGAAGAGCAAAAGGATGCCGAATACTGGCTCGATCAGAGCATCACGCACGCCAAGGCATGGGTGAAAACGCCGGACCACGACCCCGCCGACGACGAGCAGATCTACGACCTTCCCGAACTGGTGTATCGCCTGGCTATCTACTACGCGGCCATCGAGGAGCAAGCCCTTGCCGAAGAGGCTCTGAAAGTACTTGCCGGCACGGTTGAATTGATCATCCTGGCCGAGGAAAGCGAAGACCTTTGGCCGAGGACATTCCTGCCCGGCCCCATGCTGGCCGTGGGCAAGGAGCTGACGCTGACGCTGCCCGAAGACCCGTCCAACCAGGCTTTCACCAAGCAGATTATCGCCGAGGCGCATTTCGCTCTAGGGGATCGCGCCGCATACCAGCGGGCCTGTGACGAGGCGTTCGCGCTGCTCAAGCCCGCGCAAGACGCGGACCTCGCCGACGCGAAGGAGTACGGCTACGTCTACGCGAGCAGCGTGCTGTCCTGGCACCTGATGCGGATGTGTCGGGACAACAAAGACCTTTTGAACGCCCGGAAGTTTGCTCGCTTTGCCTGGCATGATGGCTGTGAGCGTGGTGGTGTTCTCGCGATGCTGGCGCAGATGGAGTGGTCGGCAGGCAATGAGGACACCGCGAGGGAGCTGGTGTCCGAATCGGTGACACTGATGAAAAGGGCCGTGCAGCATCATCACGAGGAACGCGCGAAGCACGCGGACAAGCCGGAGGAAGAGCTCTGGGACGTGCTGTACGACCCCGACCTCGATAACTTCCTGCCCGAGCTCTACACCGCGATCCACCTGACGACCGATGCGGAGCAAGCCGAACGCATGTGCAAGGCCCTTGCTTTGGAGGATACCTACTGGCGTGTCCCTGCGTACATCCACTCCGCGACCATGCTCCGCCGCGCGGGCGAGGACATGGGTCAGGCATCAGCGATGGTGGTCAAGGCGTACACGACGCTTGTGAATGACGGGGAAACGCCCTGGGCCTACGACACGATGCACCTCGGCAGAGAGCTGGCCAAACAAGGCAAGAACAACCTGATCACAGCCTTTCAGAAACAGTTTGACGGCGAGCACGCCAGGGCGTTTTTCACGCTCGGGATCGCCCAGGCCAGGCTTTCTGATAAGCCATAAAAACCGCCTGCCTGCCTTCTGAGCCGACAGCTTGCGCGAGCCGTGCACGAACGCGGATCAACGCATGGCCGTGTCGTCCGATAGAGATCACCCCTCCGCTTTCACTTGGCGATGAAACACTGTTTCATCCATCGTATGGATAGGTTTTTGGAAGGCTTCTTGTTATCCTACGACGTGGCAATTTGTGGCTGCCAAGCTCGGGTCGAACAGGAGTGACCAATATGATCCAGTGCGTGTCGCGATGCGGGGCCATCGATAGGGTTCTGTGCGCGCGGGTGGCCTTGTTCGCCACCGCGGCGCTGCTCACCGGCCTCCCCACCTTTGCGAATGAAGAGGCATCGGATTCGACGAACGCGGAGCAGCTCTGGTCCGGCGGCGGGCTCGGGCTGGACCTGACCGGCGCGGGCGTGACCGTCGGGGTCTGGGAAGCCTTTGATAACGGCAACTGGGAGGTCCGCGACACGCACGAGGCGTTCCGCTCGTTCAACCCCCTCACCGGGCAGTGGGACGGGCCAAGCCGGGTGACCTTCGGCGACACGCCCGAGCCCGGCACCGGGTCAGGGTCCTTCGCGGACCACGCGACCCATGTCGCCGGCACGATCGGCGGGGCACACCTGCCCGGCAGGCGGTCGACCTGGGGCATGGCACCGGGTGTGCAGATCGTCTCGTTCGACGTCTTTTCGGATACCAGCGAGATGCGCCAAGAAACCCAGATCGATATCTCCAACCACTCCTACGGCTTCAACCGCACGCCGTGGCAACTCCGGTCCTGGCCCGTCAGTAATGGCAGCGGCGGCACGGTGTCTCGGACCTACGACACCTGGGTCTACGACTGGGACACCACCGACGAAGACCCGGCCTACGGGCGGTACGACAGCAACGCGCGGTCGATGGACCAGACGCTGATCGCACGCCCCAAGCTCTTAAGCTTCTTCTCCGCGGGCAACTCCCGGAACGACCCGGACGATGTCTACAGCGACATACAAGGCGACGGCAAATTCGTCACCCGGTTCAGCTCGTCGTTTATCGCGAACAACACGATCATCGGCGAAAGCCTGGGCAACCGGTACTACCTCGTCTCGACGAGCGACTACTCGGTATCCGGCCACGGCTTCGACCCCGGGGGCTTCGACAGCCTCAGCGGCGACGCGGTCGCGAAGAACAACGTCGTCATCGGCGCGACCTTGGACTTCACCTCCGACCCGCACGAGGATTTCAAGAGCGGTATCCGGACAACCGGCTTTAGTTCCTACGGCCCGACCGATGACGGCGGGCTGGGTGTGGACCTCGTCGCCAATGGCAACAGCCTCGACTCCGCCTCCGACGGGTTCGACACCGACTACACCCGCAAGTCCGGCACGTCCATGTCTGCCCCCAACGCGGCGGGCACCGCGGCCCTGATCCTCGAGCATTGGCGCAACGAGAACGGTGGCTTCACACCGGACTCGGCGACCCAGAAAGGCCTGCTCATGCACACCGCGACCGATGCGACCCGCTACGGCATCGGCCCGGATTACGCGACGGGCTACGGCATGATCAACGCGGTCGAAGCCGTCGGCTACATCACCGAATCGATCGATGAGCCCGGAGCCACGCGCGACCGCCACATCTGGGAAGACACGCTGCTCAACGGCGATACCCTCACGCTCGAGTTCCTGACGACCGGAGGCGACTTCAAGGCCTCGCTGAGCTGGCTCGATCCCGCCGCCCCGTCCGGCCCGTTCGTGGTCGACGACCGCGCCTCCAAGCTCGTCAACGACCTGAACATCTGGGTCACCGATAGCCTGGGCAACACCTACTGGTCCTGGGTTCTTGACCCGGACAACCCGAACGACGACGCGACGCAGGACGCGCACAACCGCGTCGACAACTTCACACAGGTCTTTATCGATTCGCCCGCGGTGGACACCGAACTGACCCTCCACATCGATCATTTCGGCTCGCTCAGCGGCGGCAGCCAGGACTACGCGCTCTTTGTCAGCGGCGCCGTCGTCGCGCCCGACATCCTCGAACTCGTCCTCGGTGATATGAATGGCGACGGCTTGCTCAGCAACGACGACATCAACCCCTTTGTTATGGCGCTCATCGATCGGCCGGGCTACGAAACGCTCTATACCGGCATCGATGCCGACGTTGCCGGCGACTTCTCGGGCGACGGCGTGCTGGACAACCTCGACATCTTCGGCTTTACCAGCGCGTTGAACGTAGGGCCCACGGCGCTGGCCGAAGCTTTCGATGCCGTACTCAGTGGGGACGCGGGGCTAGACGTCGGCGTGCCCGAGCCGGGCTCGCTGGCGCTGCTCGCGATGAGCGGCCTGCTGATCGTGCGTCGTCGGTGAATCTAGCGCATCTTTCATTTGATCGTGGCGGATCTATAGTCGGCGGCCTACGGACGCCGGACGCGAGAATAGCCAACCAGACGCCACACGGTTCTGAAAGGTGCTCTAACAGTCCGCTGCGATGCCCGTAGGCAGGGCTTCGGCCCGGCTTCGCGGAAAGGCGGTGCCGGTCCCCCTGGCCGACGGTCCTGTTGGTGGGGGTGTGTTCAAGGGGGCCAAGGGCTGGCCGCCTTGAGCCGTTTGGTGGGGCTTGGGGCCTTCCGGTTCACCTGGATGGGTTATAAAAACCCTTGAATCACTGGGTTGGTGCGCACAGCACGTATTTTTTAAGCATGGTTTCAAGTGTGCCACGCTTTGCTTGGCGCTCTTGGCCCCCTTGGCCGACGCTAACACTCACTCATGAATCGGTTGATCTTCCAGAGAGGTCTGCGCCGGTTGTGCCGGCCCGGTTGGCGAGGACCAGGCAGGTCACACCGCCGCCCGCAGCGAGCACCGCAAAGAAAAGCGCATACTTTGCTGCCGTTGGCGTAGCCGGCTCTAGCTCTTCTCCTATGAGTGATCCAAAACCCATGTCATTCATGGATTGGACATTCGATGCGTTGGTGCTGTATCTCTCGATCGCGATGAAGAGCAGGATTACGCAAACGACAAAGCATGCAATCGAAGTCATTTTCAGCGTCTGGCTGGACATGGCGTTCCCCAGGAGGTGTTGCCCGCTTCTTACTCTTCTTCTGCTTCAGGCTCTTCCGCCTCTTCTTCACCGGCCGCTTCTGCTTCGGGCTCAAGCAGCACCACGCGTTGAACCTCGATAATGTTGAGCTTCAGCGCACGATCGTAGCGCGTCTCACCGACGACGCCGACGAGTTGATTAAGCATCGCGCCGACGTTCAGTTCATCGTTTGGTGCGACGTAGGCCAGCGTGCGGGCCGAGGGGGAGGCATCGACGACACGGTAGAGCAGCGGCAGCGACCCGCCGTCGTAGACGGTTGAGGGCATCAGCGTGCCGACGGCGGTGAAGCGGTCGGGCAGCGGCTCGAGGTCTTCCTTCTTCGTGATCACGGTCTTGGCCTGGGTGGCCTTCTGGGCGTCCTTGGCCCGCTCCATGCTGGAAACGATCTGTTGCCGGCGTTCGATCAGGCGTAGTCGGACCTCGACGATCTGCTCGTCGATGTTGGGCAGGTCGTAGGCCTGGAGGTTCTGGTAGGCGGCGGCCATCTTGTCCAGCGGCTGCTTCTCGATCGGCAGGCTGAAGTAGGGCAGCACCTTCATCTCCAGTTCCTTGAGCGCGTCGCTTCGCGCCGGCGTTTCGACCTCGACATCCGGTGCCTTCGGCCAGCCTTCGGTCGAAGGCGGCGCAGGAACGACGGGCTCTTCCGTCGCGCCGGGCGTCTCGGGCGTTTCCGGGGTTGCGGGTGTTTCCGGGGTCTCGGGCGTCGCGGGTTCGACGGGCTGCACCGGGGTAACTGGTTCAACCGGCGTCACAGGCTCGACCGGTTGGACGGGATCGGTTGTCTCGTCGGGCTCTTCCGCGGTCTCCGGTTCGGTTGTCTTTTCTGGCTCGTCGGTGTCTTCGCTGGCGGCCTCGAGGTCGGCGGCGGTCGCCTTGCGCAGCGTGCCGGCGGGGATGAACACGAAGGCGTCCTCGGGCGGGGCGATCTTGTAGAAGTTGCCTTCTTCGCTGAGGATCGTAACGGTGTCGCCCTCTGAGAGCGTCCCCTGGACGCGGTAGCTCTCGCCGGGGCCGCGGAGCGAGGCGGCCTTGAACTCGGTGCGGTCTTCATTGATGGTGCCGGTCTCGCCGTCGCCCTGGGCGTTGACGAAGGCCTTGGAGACGTAGCTGTTGACCCCTGCGGGAACGCGGATCTGGTACCAGGTCTGGTTGAAAAGGACCTTTTCGACGCGGGCCATATCGCCTTCTTTAAGTTCGCCGACGACGTAGTACGCCCGGCCGGCCCCGGAGCGGACCTCGACCTTGTCTTCGGTCACGACGCCGATAAACGGCGCCTCTTCTGCCGCGGTAGGCGGGCAGGCGAAGACCATCAGCACAGCGGCGAGGGCGGTAGAGAGGGTGGCTCGGTTCATCGGTAGTGGCTCCCTGGTTCGGTTCGGATCGTCCTTGATCGCTTGATACGTGTCATCTTACAGGACGTTTCGTGTTCTGTGGGTTCAATCGGTTGTTTTGGAGGTGTTTCTATGCGTCATGACGCCGGTAGGCGTGCGGATGTTCCCCGGCTGGCGTCCTTTTGTTGAGCTGTTTTGTTTTCCAAGGTGTTCCGCCTACGATGCGCTGTCTGTTGAAAGAGCCGATAGACCGATGGTGACGCGAACTGAAAAACGATTCGGGATCGGCCTGGCCGCGATGGCGTTGACGGTCGGGTCTCTGCTGCTCGTTGATATCACCGGCGGGCTGTCAGCCGCGAAGGCCGACGCCGGGACAAGCCTGACCGAGCCGATCCCGCCGCGGGACGAGTCGCTGCGGCCGAGGAGCGTTCACGGCTGGCTCGGCTGGAAGCACGCCAAGGCCCGCATGCAGGCCGACATGCCCACCGGGCGCGGCATCGCGGTGGGGCAGGTCGAGGGCAACGCCCAGTCGGGCTACATCGGCAACACCAACGACCGGGCCCTGCCGGGCACGGGCTTTGTCCCGGAGTCCGGCAAGTCTGAGAAGGTCTCGGGGCACGCCACCGCGGTTGCCAAACACATCGCGGGCCCCAACGGAGCCGGCCAAGGCGTCCGCGCGATCCACGCCTGGGCGGTCCAACACTGGATGGGCAAGGGCTACCTCAACGCCGACAGCAACGACGACCCACGCAGCGACCACCCTGCCCGCGTGTTCAACCACTCCTGGATCGCGCCCAACGCGCCCAACGCGCCACTCATCCTGCGGCGAGTCGACTACGCCATCGACACGAACGATATCCTCTTGGTCGTTGGCGTCGACAACAAGACCGGCCGGATCCCCGACCTGCTCGCCAGCGCATACAACACCATCAGCGTCGGCACCCCCAGCACCGACAGCTCGGACGCCTTAACCACCACCGAGGGCGAGGGCCGAAGCAAGCCCGAGATCGTCGCCCCGGGGAGCCTGACCAGTTGGACGACCGGTGTGGTCACCGGCGTCTGCGCGGCCCTGCTCGAGTACGCCGACCGGCTTGCCGAGGCGGACGAGACGAACAAGGACGCCGCCAAGAGCGAGGTCATCAAGGCCGTGCTCTTCGCCGGGGCGCGTCGGCCGGACCGCTGGACGCAGCTGGAAGGCGAACCGCTGGACCGAAAACTCGGCGCGGGGGTCGTGGAGATCGACCGCTCGCTGGTGATCCTCGAAGGCGGCCATGTCGCGCCCGACGAAGACACCCGCCAGCGGTACGGCTGGTCGTTCGCGACGATCGACCCCGGCAAGGTGCGCACCTACACGTTCACGGTCGATCAACCCCAGGGCGAGGCCGGCATCGCGCTCGTCTGGCACCGCAGGGTCCGCGGCGGCAAGGCCAACCTCGTCAACCGCGACACCGGCGAGGAGCGCGAGATCTGGAACCCCTCGACCTTTGTCCCCAACCTGAACCTCGGCCTGATCAGGACCGACGCTGACGGCACCGAGACCCTTATCGCCGCGAGCACCAGCAAGGTCGACAACGTGGAGTTGATCCATTTACCGATGCTCAAGCCTGGCCAGTACACGCTACGCATCGCCAGACAGATGGACGACACCGCGATGGCGTGGGACTACGCGGTCGCCTGGCGGATCGAGGCGAAGGAGTAGGATAAAGTGTATAGATGGATCGACTTCTATTGCTTCTTGGTCTTAGTACCGTCCTCGCAGCAATAGCGCCATTCTTCGATAAGCGAATTACACCAAAACGCAATTTGCGTTCACTTGCGAATTCTGAGATTACTTTTTCAATTCTGTTGTTGTTCTTTGCTGTCCCGTGCTATCTACTGGCGGGAACAAGCCGAGCATTTATCTCAGGATCGGAAACACTCTGGCTCATCATTGCTGCAATTGGTTTAGCTTGGCTAATCTCAGCCATCAACTTGTCGTTTGGACGTGTACGTTTTGGGAGAGTACTTTTCTATGTTGCAATCATTAGGTGTTTATTACCTTTGATTGGCTGGGTCTTTTCCTGGTATTCCATTCACCATTATCTCAAGGCGAAAGAGCGGGGTGAATTGGATACGGAATAGTAGTTGCTGGTTACACTATGAATATGAAGCTGGCGGGTATACTGTTTCTTATTCTCTTTTGTTTTCTCATTCTTTTGATATTTGCATGTGCATTGATACTGTTGCCCACGGTTTCACAAAGACTCAGGGACATTCGAAAGCATGGCTTCTTTAATGCATTGACTGGCCGAAGTGAAATCATGGGTTGGGATGACGAAGAATCCAGCGACGGGTCAGATGAGGGTCACCGTTTCAATTAATCTCAGTCTCCCTCCACCATCGCCGGCACATCGCGTGCATCGTCCATAATCTCGCCCGGCAAGCGCATAAACACGATCAGCCCGACGACCGCGATCGCCGTCGTTACCGCGAAGATGTTGAACATCAGGGGGAGCGAGGCGCCGTTGGGCTCGTTGCCGAGGACCCCGCCGAGGATATTGCCCGCGATACGGGAGGTGCCGAAGACGGTCATGGCGTACAGGCCCTGGATCGAGCTGCGGAAGTGGTCGCCCGCCAGGGCGTTGAGGTAGATCGGCGGGACGACGTAGATCGCGATGACCGTGATGCCGTGCAGCACCTGCGTCCACACCGCGATGTGCTGGTTGGGGAACAGGCCGAGCAACGCGAAGCGCAGCGACATGACGCCGAGCCCGAAGACGATGACGCGCTTGAGCCCGTACTTCGCGGTCATGACCCCGACCGCGGCCATGACACCGAGTTCGAGCACGACGCCGAGCATGGTGATCGGCCCGACCCAGGCCTCGGCGAAGCCCACCGTATCGGTCAGGTAGATCGAGTAGAAGCCGTAGTACGCGCTGTTGCCGATGTGGGCGATGAACAGGCAGAGGCAGAACAAGAGGGCCGGCCCACGGAAGAGCACCTTTGCTGCGGCAAGGGTCGGGAAGCGTGATAGCTTGTTTTCGGTGGGACAGGCATCCTGCCTGTCGTGACTGGATGCGGATGACAGGCTGGAAGCCTGTCCCACCTCATTGAACCGTGCTTGCCTCGCCTGACCATAGCGGATGCGCGGCAGGGTCAGCGCGTTCACGGCGCCGAGCGCACAAACCCCGCCCCCCAGCCAGAGCGCAACCGATACGTCCTTGCCTTCGCCCGGTCCGATCAGGAAATACAGCCCGGCCAGCGGCAGCGCGAACCCAACCGTGCCGTACACCCGCACGCGGTGGTAGGGGGTCTCGGCCCGGCCCTCGCTTGCCGCCTGCTGGTTGTCCGCGAAGACCAGCCCGTCCTGCAGCGCCGCCAAAGGCCAGAAAAAGAACGCGAATACGGTGTGCGAGATGAACAGCCCGATGAAGCTGTAGCTCACCGCCTGCCAGGCGCAGGTCCCCGCGGCCACGGTGAACAGCACGACGATAATCGACCGGCTCTGCAGCTTCGTGTCCGCTAGCGCGGTCATGATCACCGGCGTCGAGATGATCGCCAGACCGGTTGTTGCGAGGATGATGCCGACTTCTGCCGTGGAGTCGAGCCGCTGCTGCAGCAACAGCGGCAGGTACGCGAGGATCGCCCCCATGGCCGCGAAGGTGATCAGGAACTGTCGTTGCAGGGCGTGCATCCGCAGGGGAGTGTAGGGAGAATGATGAAATGAAGTTCGAGAAATGAAACAGCCGCGATGCTACGCGTCGCAGGCAGAGCATGATGGGTTTGTCATGGCTCGCCTGCGATGCGTCGCGTCGCGGCTGGGATGATGCGGTTGGTGCTTACCGCCGCAGCTTTGCGAGCAGCCGGAGGATCTCAAGGTAGAGCCAGACCAGGGCGACGAGTAGCGCGAAGCCGGCGTACCACTCCATGTATTTCGGGGCGCCTTGCCTGACACCCGTCTCGATCAGGTCGAACTGGAGCAGCAGGTAGAACGAGGCGACGGCCACGATGACCAGGCTGATGCCGATGCCGATCGGGCTGTTGTCGTGCAGGTACGGCATCTGGATGCCGAAGAGGAAGAGGGCGAAGTTGATGAGGTAGACGACCATGATCGCGCCGACCGCAGCGAGGATGCCCGTACGCAGCTTGTCGGTGACGCGGATCACACGCGTGCCGTAGAGCGTAAGCATCACCAGCGTCACGCCGATCGTTAGCCCGACCGCCTGGATCACGATGCCGGAGAAGGGCCCGGCTTGGCCGTTGGGGGCGCCAAAGCTGTACTCGTAGAAAGCAGAGACCGCGCCGAGGAACAGCCCCTCCAGGATGGCGTAGACCGGCGCCGTGTACGGCGAGAGGTGCGGCTTAAAGACCGTGACGGCGCCAACAATAAAACCCCCGATTGCGCCGATCAGCACCCACGGCATCGCCGCGCCCATGCCCTGGTTCACCGCGATGCCCCAGGTAATCGTGGCGGCCACGATGCAGATGCCCACCAGTGTCAGCGACTTGAGCATGGTATTACCCAGCGTCATGACATCGCGGCGTTCATCCAGTTCGCTAACGGGGATCGAGAAGGTGTCTTCGTTGAGGGCGGGGTTGCTGCCGATCATGGGTGTGGTCTCCCGGGGGTGGTTTTTAATGGCCGGTCCGATTATACCCTCGGTGTAGCGGGTGATGCGAAGCGTCCCGTGTAAGCCGTGAGAAATCCCGCCCCGGGACACTTCGCGTCTCCCACTAAACCGCTCTGAAAGACGTTATAAAGGCTCAGCCCTGCATCGCCTCGGCGAGGAAGCCTTTGAACAGGCGTTTGTGCTCTTCTTCATCGCCCTTGAGCGTGACGCAGAGGTCCTCGGTGACCGGGTCGATGCCGTCGGTGGCGTTAATAATGGCTTGGTAGTGGCTGATCGCGGCGTCTTCCGCGGCGATGACGCCGTTGATCACCGCGACCACGTCCAGCGCGTCGCCGTTAGGCTGCATCGCGGTCTGCGTCATTTTCAGTTCCTGGCTGCCAGGGACGATGCCTTCGAGGACCTTGATCCGTTTGGCGATCGTCTGGGCGTGCATGAGTTCCTCGGTGATGTCCGCCGCCAAGGCGTCCTTGATGTGCTTGGCCTTGAACCCGTCGAGGTTGATCGACTGGGCGGTGTAGTTGCAGACGGTCTCAAGCTCCATGTTGTAGGCCTTTCGGAGCATGGCCACGATGTTCTCGCGTTGTTCTTCGTTCATTTTTATGGTCTCACGGAGTAGCTGTGGCTGGCCTGAATCATAGCGCGGTGTTGTGGGAGCGTCTAGCGTGTAGGGCCTGGCGTCCAGGCTCGATTGACAAGAGCATTGTGTTGGGTTGCGGTACGTATGGAATCTGCCGATGATTCGCGTGGCCCCCAACCAGTGTGGGTCGGATCGACTTACTTTAGACGCTAGGCCCTACACGCTAGACGCTAACCATGAGATACGCACTGATCATCGCCGGCGGCTCCGGCACCCGGCTCTGGCCGATGTCCACTAAGGCCCTGCCCAAGCAACTCATCCCGTTCATCGAGCCTGAAGACGGGGGGGCACCGCGCTCGCTCTTGCAGATCGCGATGGAAAGGCTCGACGGCCTGGTCCCCGCGGAGAACATCTACGTCTGCGCGGGCGAGTCCATGCGGCAGGTCATGCTCGACAACCTGCCGGGCCTGACCGAGGGCCGGTTCATCGGCGAGCCGATGGGCCGGGACACACTCAACGCCGTCGGCCTGGGCTGTGGGGTGCTAGGGCATAAGGACCCGGACGCGACCGTCGCGATCTTTACCGCCGACCACATCATCGAGCCCGTGGACGAGATGCTCAAGATCGTTGAAAAGGGCTACGAGCTTGCCGAGGCGGACGACCCAACACTGGTGACCTTCGGCATCGCGCCGACCCACGCCGCCACGGGCTACGGCTACCTGCAACTGGGCGACGCGATCGGCGACACCGGCTTCGTCGTCGACCAGTTCAAAGAAAAACCCGGAGGCCCGATCGCCAACGACTACTTTGCCGCCGGCCCGACCAAGTACCTCTGGAACTCGGGCATGTTCGTCTGGAAGGCGAGCAACGTGATGGGCTGCATCAAGAACTACGCGCCCGAACACTACGAGGACCTCAACCGCCTGTGCAGCACCTGGGGCACCGACGCGTGCAAGGCGGAGTTGCACGACACCTTCGGGTCACTCAAAAAAGTCAGTGTCGACTACGCGATCATGGAGCCCGCGAGTAAGGACCCGGCGGTTCGCGTCGCGGCGGTGCCGATGCCCCTGAGCTGGCTGGATGTCGGCAGCTGGCCGAGCTTCGGCGAGACCCGCGAGAAGGACGGCGAGGGCAACGCGTCCGGCGGCTGCAAGACCGTCATGATGGGCAGCAAGAACACCCTCGCCGTATCAGACGACCCCGAAGAACTGATCACGACTATCGGTGTGGAGGACCTGATTATCATCCGTGCAGGTAAGTCGACCCTGGTCTGCAACGCCGCGGACGCCGAGCGTATCAAGCAACTGTACGGTTTGGTCGGCGAGAAGCACGGCAGCGATTATCTGTAAATCCGTCCTTGCGGTGTAGCGGGTGACGCGCAGCGTCCCGTACGAATGATGGTAGATAGTCTGAACGGGACGCTGCGCGTCACCCGCTCCGCCGTTCGATTGAAGTGCTTCACACCGTCTTACGGCTCGATGACTATTACCTCGCGCATGTCCACGCTGCGGACGTATGCGGAGTGTTCAACGGCCATGCGCGCATCGATCTCGTGGACACCGCCTGCCGGGATCACGGGGGTTGTAATCGTTTTCAGGCCAACGACGCTCTTGTCGGACCGCAGGCCGAATACCTGGAAGTTGAACCGTGCGGGCTTGCCGGTCTGGTTCTTGATCGCGCCGGTGATCTGCACGTGGTTGCGGTCGTAGTCGTGTCGGCGGTCGTCGCTGTCGATGCGGATGCGGTTGGCCTGGAGGTAGGCCTTGAAGTCGCCCTTCTCAGCCTTCCTGCTGGAGCCGCTCGGCTTGCTCTCGGTCTCCTTGGCAACGGGCCGCGGCGTGGGCCTCTTCTCAGCCTCGGCCAGCTTATCCTCTAACTCGCTGTTCTCCCGGATCACCGATTCAAAGTAAGCCTCGTTCGCCTGGATCTGCGCCTCGTAGATGTACTGCATCAGGCTGACACAGGCGTCGAGGAGTTGTTTGACCTCGACCTGCGTGATCTCCTCGTCGGGCTTGGCGCGGATCGTCTCGATCGTCTCGACATCCTTCTTGAACTGCCGGGCCGCATCGCGGCGCGAGAGGATGTAGTCGTGCTCTTCTTTGGTCTTCGCCTCTTTGCGCATGATTGCTTGGTCGCGCTCGTTCACCGCCATGGCCTGGAAGACGAGGTTCTGGCGTGTCGCAAACGCGTCTTCGTCTCCGTCGCCGACCTGCAACTCGGCGATCTCTGCGGCCTTGTCCCAGAGCTCTTGACCCTTGCCCGCGATCTCGGGGTAACGCTCATCGAAGTGCCGCCAGAACGGGTCGGTCTTCTCGCCTTGGGCCTCGGCCTTAAGGCCGCAGAGCGTCAGCACGGACAGGCAGGCTAGCATCAGGACGAAGCGGTACGGCATGGATCGGCTCCGGGTTGGGGATGACTGGGCTCATCACAGTGTAAACGCAAGCGGTCAGATCCGGTTCTTCTAAACACCGTAAACTCTGCCGATGCGATATCTCGCGATCGATCTCGGCGACAAGCGGACCGGTGTCGCGGTGGGCGATACGTTTACAGGGATCGTCACGCCGCTGGACGTGATCGAAACCTCGAGTGAGAACGAACGCTTTGTTCGCCTGCGCGACCTGATCGAGTGGGAGGGGCCCGGGGCGCTGGTTGTGGGCTGGCCCTTGAACATGGACGGCAGCGTTGGGCCGAGCGCGGAGAAATGCAAGGCATTTGCAGACAAACTCGGCGAGGCGACGCGCCTGCCGGTGCACCTGCACGATGAGCGGTTGAGCAGCGCGGCGGCAGATGAGCAGATGGCGATGTCCGGGCTGACCCATAAGCAGAAGAAGGCCCGCCGCGACGCACTGGCGGCGGCGAATATCCTGCGTGGGTTTTTTGAAGCGATGGGCTCAGAATAGGATCATGACGATCCAGAACCCGACGCCGAAGAAGAGGTTGAGTAGCGCGATATAGCCGAGGTTGGCCCGCCACTCGGTGTTGAGGAACCGTCTCGCGGGCCAGTTGATTACGAAGCAAGCGTTGAGCAGTTTTTCTCGGCCGGTCTCTACCCAGCGCGACCAGTTGGGTGTCTGCATCCGGATGCGGGCCTGGTGCTCCTTCTCTTTCTCCTCGTTGGTCTCCGCGAGTTCGGCCAGCACCGCGAAGGGGTCTTCGGCAGAGTCGGATGGAGCGGCCGACATGGCGGGTAGGTCCTCGGGCTGGCTGTCGAGTTCGTCCGCGACGTCGCGCGCGGTCGCGGCGTGTTCATCGTCAAGCGCGAGCTGCTCGTCCGGCCCGACCTGGATCCCCGCGGTCACATCCTCAACGCTCCGGAAATCGCCCGCCAACTCATCATCCTCATCGATCTCCTGGGCGAGCATCTTGTCCAGTTCGTCGATCGCGGCCTCGGCGGGCGCATCTGCAGTCTGCGTTGCGGTGTCGTGCTCCGCATTGAGCAGGCCCTCGATCTCTATCGCGATCTGGTCCTGCGTGGATGTGCCAGCGGCTTCGGTCTCGACCGCTGTGGCACTGTCGGCTTCGGCGACCGAGACGGCTTGCTCGGTTGACGGGGCGGGTTGTGGCTCGGCGTTGATCAGCGCGTTGATCTCCTGCTGCAGCCGGTCTTCCATCGATAGCGCCTCGTCCGCCACTTGTGCGGCAGGCTCGGGCCCGGTTGTTGCAACGGGCTCATCTTCTGCCGGCCCGTCGCCAAGCCCCGCCAGGGCCGTATTCAACGCGGCGAGCATCTCTGTTTGTTCGGGCGTTTTTTCGTCGGCAGGTCCGGCTTCGGCCGGCGGGCTGTTGAGCAGCGCATCGATCTCTGGCTCGGTTGTTTCCGCCGCTGCAGCGTGTCCGGGCTCTTCGGGTTTGTCTCCGGTTGGCTTGGCCTGGTAGGACTTGGGCAGCGCGCCCGGCTCGATCGTCCCCGGCTCGACCTCCTCGATCTCAACCAGCAGCCTGTCCAACTGTTTCTGGATCGAAGCCTTGGCCTTGTCTTGCTCCGTGTCGCCGGGTTGGTTAGGAGGTGTCGTCATAGGGTTCGATCACGATCGGCCTGCCGCTTGCCCAGCAGGTGTACAACGGTTTATCGTCTGGGCAAAGGGGGCAGGCGAATCGTGCCCGCCCTAACACTATCGGACTCTTTGCCCCGAGAGACAACCACGATCGACCCGGCGCACGACCCCAACCCCATCAGCAACGCAGGCCCGCGGTTTCTCGCGCCCGAACTGCCCGACCGGCCCGGCTCGACCGTCACGCTGGAGCGTGATCAGGCCCGCCACGCCATCCGTGTCTTGAGGTTATCGGAAGGCAGCCCCGTCCAGCTCATGGATGGCAAGGGCGGCACCGCATACGCCAAGCTTACTGCGACCGACCCCGACCAAACCACCTGCACGATCACGTCGGTCGAGCACACCCCCGCGCCAATGCCCCGCATCGAACTCGCCACCGCGATCCCCAAAGGCCCGCGCGCCGACAGCATGGTCAACGACCTGGCCCAGCTCGGCACGGATGTCTTGATCCCGCTGATCACCGACCGCAGCGTCGTCTACCCCCGTGACAATAAGCTGTCTCGCTTCACGAAAGCTGCGGCGGAGGCGGGTAAGCAATCCGGCAATACGTGGTTCATGCAGGTCGAAGCGGTAACCGTGTTCGATGCCGCGTTGGTCTGCGATGCCGAGCTGAAGCTGATCGCAGACCCCGAGGCCGAGCCGATCCCCGGCCTTGTCCGGCGTTTAGATTCGGTAAGCACGGTCCGAGTTCTAATCGGCCCGGAAGGGGGCCTAACCGACGCAGAGCGTGCTGCCGCCATCGAGGCAGGGTTTGTCACCTGGTCGTTCAGCCCAAACGTCCTGCGTATCGAGACCGCAGCGATTGCAGCGGTGGCGATCCTGCGCAGCCAAGCATAAGGTGTGTGCATGGAACGCCCCCGAGTCAAAGCCCCCGACATCAGCGAAAAAGGCGCGAACGGCCAGTCGTCCGACCGCCGGCTGTTCATGCAGCTGCTCGCCTTCAATAACTGCCCCGACGCGACCGACCTGATCGACGCCGCCAAGCTCCGCCAGCTCAACGCGACAGTCTATGAAGACGTCAACGATCCTACGTCCAGCGCGATCCTGACCTGGACCGAGGACCCCGCTGACTTCGTCAACAAGCTCCGCCCGATGGTGCAGTCCCTGAATACCGCGGTGGTCAACCCCGCCTACACGATGATCGGCCGGAGCTACTCGCTCGGCTACGAGCACGACCTCAACGAGGTCCTCATCGACCGGCCGATCCGCCACGCGACGAACCCCGACTGGCCGTGGGCGGTGTGGTACCCGCTGCGACGCAAGGGCGAGTTCAGCCGACTCACCCGCGACGACCAGATGTCGATCCTCAAAGAGCACGGCGTCATCGGCATGGGTTTCGGGGCAGGCGACCTCGGCCACGATATCCGGCTCGCTTCGCACGGCCTGGACGCCAACGACAACGACTTCACCATCGGCCTGATCGGTAAAGAACTCGCGCCGCTCTCGATCCTCGTCCAGACCATGCGGAAGACCCAGCAGACCGCGCTCTACATCGAGAAGCTCGGCCCCTTCTTCGTCGGCCATGCGATCTGGCGGAGCACCGATACACGCAGCGAGTTTACACACGAACACTAGCCCTGCGAAACTTCTACAGATAGAACCATGACGACGACGATCACCGAACGCTTTGAAGCCGCTAAGCAAGCCCTCGATGCCATCGATCAGGGCCACGTGCTTAAGTTTTATGACGAACTCGATGAAGCGCAGCAGAACAACCTGCTGGCTGAAATCGAAGGTGTCGATTGGCCCGAGGTTGCGGCGCTCGTCAAGTCGCACGTGTTGACAAGGCCCCAGTTCGAGATGCCCGAGTCGATCGAGCCGGTACCCTGGTACCCGTTTGAAGAGACCGAAGACGTCCGTGCCAAGTACATCGAGGCCCGTCGGGTTGGCGAGCAGCTGATCCGCGACGGTAAGGTCGCCGCCTTCACCGTCGCCGGGGGGCAGGGCTCACGCCTCGGCTGGGATGCGCCCAAGGGCACCTTCCCCGCGACGCCCATCCGTAAGCTGCCGCTGTTCGCCTGCTTCGCCGAGTACCTGCACAACATCCAGAAGCGCTTCGGCGTCACGATCCCGTGGTATGTCATGACCAGCCCGCTGAACCACGCGGACACGGCCGCCTTCTTCCGGGATAACGCGTTCTTCGGCCTCGATGAAAAGAACCTGATGTTCTTCCCCCAGGCCATGTTCCCTGCCATCGACATGACCACGGGCAAGGTCCTTATGGCTGGTAAACACGCGATCGCCCTTTCACCTAATGGCCACGGCGGGTCGCTCAAAGCGCTCTACACCTCCGGCGCGATCGCCGACATGCACCAGCGCGGCATCACCCAGCTCTCCTACACCCAGGTCGACAACCCCAACGTCCGCATGGTCGACCCGCTGTTCCTCGGCCTGCACGAGCTCGACGGCGCGGAGATGTCTTCCAAGATGCTGCCCAAGGCCTACCCCAAGGAGAAGCTCGGCGTCATCGGCCTGGTCAACGGCAAGACCTCCGTCATCGAGTACACCAACCTGCCCGACGATCTCGCGGAAGAACGCGACGACGCCGGCGAGCTGGTCTTTAAGTGCGGCAACACCGCGACGCACGCGATCCGCATCGACTTCATCGAGAAGCTCAACACCCGCCCGAGCGAGACCGGCAGCGCCAGCTTCGCCCTGCCATGGAACCGCGCTGAGAAGAAGGTCGCATACATCGACATGGAGACCGCCGAGCCGATCAAGCCCGAGACGCCCAACGCGGTCAAGCTCGAGACGTTTGTGTTTGATGCGCTGCCGTTGGCGAGTGACTCGATCGTCTATGAGACGGATCGTGTGGACGAGTTCGCCCCGATCAAGAATGCGGACACCCCCGAGGGCGAAGCGCCCGCAATAGACAGCCCGGAGTCGAGCAAGCGGTTGCAGACCGAACGGGCCGCCCGCTGGCTGGAAGCGCACCGCGTAAAGGTCCCGCGCAAAGACGACGGCACGGTCGACGCGGTCATCGAGATCCCACAGATTACCGCGATCTACCTGGAAGACCTGAAGGGTGTCACGCTGCCAAGCTCGATCGAGCCTGGGGCGGAAGTGCTTCTCTGATTCGTTTTTTACCGCCAAGGCGCCAAGGAAGGCAGTTAGAGCGTTAGCCAAAGTTGGATGATCTGCATTGTTATCACGGCAGTTGGTATCAGTGTTGGAATTCCGAGACAGACAGCTAATTTCGTTCTTCTTGATAAAGAATCGTTGTTCCATAGTACTGCAGCAAGTGCAATAGCTATGACTATGGCAAAGATTCCTGAATAAAGCAGAAGCATTGTTTTGCCTTCCTTGGCGCACTTGGCGCCTTGGCGGTTCAATACCTCAGTCCCAGTTTTTGACCTCATCCGCTGGGTACTTGACCGCATTCTTTTTCATCTTTTCTTCGTAGGCCGAGCTGACATCGATATCGAGTGCGTTGGCCAGCGAAAGGGTGTAAGCCAAGACATCGCTGAGCTCTTCGCCGATAGCATGCATGCGTGCTTCATCCTGTTTGACAACTTCCGGGGGCTCGACGCCGACCCACTGGAAGTGCTCCATGAGTTCCGCCGCCTCGATCATGATCGACATGACCAGGTGCTTAGGCACGTGGTACCGCTGCCAATCCCGCTCGGCCACAAAGTCCGCGACGAGTTGTTTCAGTTCCACGACTTTGGTGGTGGTGTCGTTCATAGGCTGAGTTTATCAGGCTTCGGTTTTTGAACCACGGAGGCGCAGAGGTTACGAGAAAGACAATGTTCTGTGTTGTTAAATATTTTCAAATGACTTAAATAGAATAATGAAATAGCAAGCTGTGATAAGAGCGATCAGTGTCATCATAATGACAGTCCACAAGATCGAGTAGAAGGCAGATCTACCCTTGTTTTTTGTTTTATACCACAGCTTCCAAAGGATAAATACGTATCCGATAAGGATGCATATTCCCAAGTGCAAGAAGATTAATATCAGGCTTGTCATCGTGTGTGAACTCTGTGCCCCAGTGAAAGTTTGGATTCGAACGCCAAGACGCCAAGACGCCAAGACGCCAAGAGAAATCAACCTGATGTTTTGTTTTGAATCGATCGGATGATAGCGGTGAGGCATAAGCCCCAGATGATCCATTGGATTCCACCAATGATTGCGATACTAAGGACACCGAGGGTATTAGATGAGAAGGTGCTCGTAATGCTGGTCGCGATGATTCCGATCGGGAAATCAATAAGGATCCATGCAATCCAGACCATGCTTCCTGCGTCTGCATTAGGGCCACTGATAGGCACGTTGCTAGCAGCGAATAGCAGCACGGCTACAAAATGGATGATGTAGAAAACAGTTGGGATGATCCACCATGGTATTTTTTGTTTTGCTGGCATTTGCCTTCCTTGGCGCACTTGGCGCCTTGGCGGTTCAACAAAACCGAATCACAGCAAACTCATCCAAACGCGATCTGGTACCCCACCACAAACACGCCAATGTCCGCGAAGATATGGCTGAGGTAGGCGGCGTAGATGTTGCGGTACTTGAGGTAGATGATCGACCAGGTGACGTGGCCGATAAAGATGCCTATGGAGGCGAGGGCGACGGCGGGCCAGTCGAAGTAGAGGTTCATCGCGACCGCGTGGTGGAGCACGAAGAACAGGCCGGCCAAGGCGATCGCCCCCGGAATGACGATGGCCTTGGCCGGGCCTTTGAAGAGGTTGCCGAGCGTATCGCGCCATTTGATGTAGACGAACCAGCGCCAGACGTACTCTTCGAGTAGCGCGTTGATGAACGTGATCGCAGAGGCGAAGATGAGGAAGTTGAGCTTCGTGCCCAGCCCGATCTCCTGCATCTGCCCGCGGAAGAACGCGATATCGATCATGCGGTAGGCGAAGAGTTCCCACACACCGACGATGACGCCGAGCGTGAGCAGGCCGGTCACGATCCCCGCGGCCATGCCGTGCCAATGGAACTTTGGGATCGCGAGCCGGCCACGGTCAACAAAGACCAGCCAGACGGCTGGCAGGGTGAGCAGCCAGGCTTTGGCGCAGTAGTAGATGCCCTTGCCCAGGGCGGTGTCGGGGAAGAGGTACATCGCGCAGAGGACGCCGACGCTCGGCGCGGGGAGGAGCAGGGTGAGCGCCAGCGCCGCTTTGCCAAGCGAGCCGGGGCGTTGGTCGGGTTGGGTCAGGTCGGACTCCATTAAGTAAGCAAAAACATACAAAAAGGTTTCCAACTTGTCAACCTGCTGCAATGCTTGCTGCATCTGCCTAGGGCGGCGTATGACAACCTGGTGGAAAAGCACAACCCGACACCAAGGGCGTCGGGTTGCACTCGATCAGGGGCTTTTCTCGCTCCGCGATACTGATTAGTGTGGCGGACAGACTAGGATGCCACGGGATCAAAGCGATGCAAGGGCGGCTTGTTTATTTTCACAAGTTAATGTTCTGCAGGGCCTTGTATCGTTTATCCTATTTTTGCAGGCCTGCCTAGTGTGACGTGTTTTCGTCCTGCAGCCCTTCAAGCAGCCCTTGGTAAGTTTTTACATACTTTATTGAACCGCTCCCGCCCCTTTGACGCTTTAATGGGGTGGGAAACGAGCCCTTGCCCAAGCCCGTCTTTATCGGTGAGCACGAACAGGAGACCCCCGTGATGAATACCAGCCTTGCCCAGCGTTTGATGATGACCTTGTTGTCCGCCAGCTTGATCGCGGGCGTGGTGGGGTGCAGCGGGACCGACTCGCGTCGCGTGCCGGTAGGAGAGACGACCCGGCCGGAGTTAGACGATAAGCGTCAGCTGCCGGTGAGCCTGGCGGAGTTCCAGGAGGGCGCGGCCAGCGACATCCTCCAGGCGCTGCCGACCGTGCGTGGCATCTCCGACACGCCCGAGCGTGTGACGATCCTGCTCGGCGACATCAACAACAAGACCAGTTCGGTGAGCACGAACGATTATGAGTACGTCGCGTCGGGCATCCGCAGCCGGCTGATCCGCGCGCAGGCGACACGCGATAAGCTCAAGTTCGTTGAGAAGCGTCGGCGTGTCGAGAACATCGCTGCGAACGAGCGCGTCGCGACCGGGCCTGCACCGGCCGCTGCGCAGGGCGAAGAGATCGCCTGGGGCGGCGGCTCTTACTACGTGCCCGACTACGATGCGAGCACGACCTACGGCATGTTCATGGATGTGTACGAGATCCGCCGGGGTAAGACGGGACTGTACTACATCGAGGCGCAGCTCGTGTCGTTCGCGACCAACGAGATCGTGTACAGCTACCGCTCCGAGACCAAGCAGGTCATCGATCGATGAAGCACCTGGCATCGGCCGCCATCGTGTTGCTGATGGTATCGTCGCTTGGCTGCAAGACGACGGATCGGACCTCGCGCATTGCGGTGGGTGACTACGTCGAGATGACCGCGGTGATGGCGCAGAGCCTGCGCCAGTCCGATGCGTTTTCCGAACGCTCGACCGAGAGCGATCCCTGGGTCGTATCGTTCGACAAGGTGCTGAACCTTTCCAGCGAGATCATGACCCAGGGCGAGCAGTGGGGCGTGGTGGCGCTGGTGCGCAGCGCCCAGCCGATCAACTCGCTGTGGGACGACAAGCGGGTGGCGTTTGTGATCCCGGCACAGTACGCGATCGATCGGCGGGGGACGCTGGACGCCGAGCGGGCCGACAAGGGCTTTGGCAGCGAGCGTGGCGTGACCCATACGATCACCGCGACGTTCCGGTCGGTAACACGGGTTGGCGAGGACGGACAGGGGCGGACGGATGTGTACGCGTGCGAGTTCCAGATGCTCGATCTGAACAGCAATGAGCCGGTGTGGCTAGACGTCTTTGAGTTCAAGCGCACCGCGACGGGCAGCGTAAGGGATTGACGGCATGTTCCATGAGCGATCACCGATTGATGGGGTTCGAGCAGGCTTATTGCTGCTGCTTACGCTGATCGTGATCTCCGCGGCGGGCTGTCAGAGCGACATGCGTCCGTCGCCGCACGGCAAGATGCGGGCGGGCGACTTCGCGGGTGCGCGTGACTTGGTGGAGTCTCAAGTCGAAGACGACCTCGGCAACCGCCGGTACATGCTCGACCGGATGCGGGCGGGGGTCTTGAACCTTGACGCGGGGGATACTCGGCAGTCCGAGCGGTGGTTCGCGGAGGTCTACGACGTCCTACGCACGCAGGGGCTCAACGAAGATAAGACGGTGCGTTCGGTCATCTTCACCGAGGGCGTGAAGGTCTGGAAGGGTGAGCCGTTCGAGCAGGCGATGGCATTGGTCTACTACGGCTTCGTGCAGGCGAGCCAGGGCAGCTGGGATAACGCGCGGGCTGCCGCGGGCAACGCGCTCTTTTACCTACGCGACTTTGAACCCGAGGAAGAGGGCAAGCCCGAACGCCGGATCGATACGCAGGAGATCGCCAAGCGTGCCGCCGAGTACGAGGCGAGGCAGCGTGGCGAAACACCCGAGTTCGACGACGGTGACGACTATCTTGACAACGGCTATGTCGCGGAAGAAAACAACTTCACGATGGCGTACCTCCTGCACGGGATCGCCAGCCAGCAGCTTGGGCGGGACGCCGAGGCGAGCGATTATTTCAACCGGGTCGTGAGGCTGAGCCCGGCCCATCGGCCGTTGGTCAAGCGGCTGCGGGCGGGGGATTACAACACGGTCGTGGTCGTTGCCGATGGCCTGGGGCCGAGGAAGATCGCGACGGGCCCGGGCAACGCGCTGTCTCGTTACCAGCCGATCGATACGACGCAGACGCCTGCTCGGGTGAGTGTGATCGGGCAGTCGCCTTTCGAGGTGCCCGCGGTCACAAACCTGAACCAGATGGCGCTGGACCACCGGTGGAACAACCTCGAAGACGTGCGGGTGGCTAAAAATGTGATCGGTAGCGTGCTGATCGCGGGCGGGGCGGTCGTGATCGCCGAGGCGATCGATGATGAGAGCTGGGAGCTCGCGGCGATCGGCGCGGGTATCGCCGCGCTGGGGCTGCTGGCGAAAGGCACGGCGAAAGCGAACACCGACTACTGCGATGTCTTCCCGCAGCGCCTGTTTGTCGCGGCGCTGAACATCACCGAGCCCGACACCGATGTCACGATCGAGTTGCCCGGCGTCTGGCCGCCCGGTGGGTCGATCCTCCGCAGCCTTGACCCGCCCCCGACGAACCAGGCCGCGTTCCACTACCTGCGGATCCCGACGGACCGCGACCTCGAGCCCGATCCGATCATCGAAACAACCCAACCCGTTACTCAAGGGAGCTTGCCATGAGACGAATGATGACCCCGCCCATCTTGGCCCTTGCACTGCTAATGACCGGCTGCAGCTACGCCCCCGGCAGCGCGGACGTCGATCCCATCCCCGACGCGACGTACCCGAAGGTCGTGACCTACGGCTGGCTGGATAACGACTTCTTTGTCGATGCCCCGATTGTCGTGCCCGAGCAGGACGGCCGGCCGATGCGTGTCAGCGTCGAGGTCCGACGGCTGGAGCCCGCGTTTAACCGCGAGCTGCCCAGCCAGTACCGCTTCATCTTCCTGAACGAGTACGGCGAAGCGCTGGACCCCGACCCGGTCTGGCAGTACCGAGCGATCGAGCCAAAGGTCAAAACAATCCTGACGGGCGCGGCGCCAGACACCGGCGCAGTCGACTGGCGGTGCGAGATCCGCAAGGACCGCGCGGAGCGTAAACGCACCCTGTTCCGGTGGTATTAAATTGATGTTGGCTGTGTGTACGGTGTAGCGGGTGACGCGAAGCGTCCCGTTCAAGCTGTCTATCACGATTGGCACGGGACGCTTCGCGTC
>JBCDKD010000011.1:0-81695 GCA_039024275.1 Planctomycetota bacterium
AGGGAAAGCGGGTCCGCCAAGCTTAAGGAGCGCCAACCATGGCCAAGAAGTCCAAGAAAGTCCGCAAGAACGTGACCCGTGGCGTCGCCCACGTCAAGGCGTCGTTCAACAACACCATCGTCACCATCACCGACGTCAACGGCGAGACCCTCTGCTGGGACTCGGCCGGCACGGTGAACTTCAAGGGCTCGCGGAAGTCGACGCCCTTCGCCGCGACGCGTGCCGCCGAAGAGGCCGCCGCCAAGGCCAAGAAGTTCGGCATGCAGGAAGTCGAAGTGAAGGTGCGTGGCGCCGGCCCCGGCCGCGAGTCCGCCGTCACCGCGCTGCAGCGTGCGGGCCTGAAGGTCACCGCGATCGAAGACCACACCGCCGTACCGCACAACGGCTGCCGCCCCAAGAAGAAGCGGCGCGTCTAGCCCAACCCCACCTTTCCTCGGGGACAGAAGCGGCCGTTTGCTTTCGCAGCAGGTGACCGAGCCGCGTGACCCCTGGGGCGTTGCCTTATCCCTTGCAACCGCTGCGATCTGATTGGAGCACCCCATGCGTATCCGCTGGCGTGGACTGGAACTTCCCCACCGTGTCATCCCCGACGAAGAGACCCTGTCGGACACCTACGGCAGATTCACGATCGAACCGTTCGAACGCGGCTTCGGCACAACCGTCGGCAACTCGCTCCGGCGTATCCTGCTTTCCTCGCTCGAGGGCGCATCGATCACCGGCGTGAAGATCAAAGGCGCCCAGCACGAGTTCACCTCGCTCGAAGGTGTCACGGAAGACGTCACCGACATCATTCTCAACATCAAGAATATGATCGTCTCGCTCGAAGGCGACGAGGACGCGATGCAGACCATGCGTCTGCAGGCCGAGGGCCCCGGTGAAGTCACCTGCGACCTGATCGAAGCCGACACCTCGGTCACGATCCACAACCCCGAGAACCTGCTCGCGACCCTCACCAAGCAGGTCGATTTCGATATGGAGTTCGTGGTGGAGAAGGGCCGCGGCTACATCCCCGCTTCCGAGCAGTACAACAACCCCGGCGAAGAGGTCGA
This sequence comes from Planctomycetota bacterium, assembly GCA_039024275.1. GTDB lineage: Bacteria > Planctomycetota > Phycisphaerae > Phycisphaerales > Phycisphaeraceae > JAHQVV01. Next base: position 1,050 of record JBCDKD010000011.1, read on the forward strand.
GGTCGGGCTCATCCCCGTCGATGCGATCTACTCGCCCGTCACCCGCGTCCGCTACAAGGTCGAGGACACCCGTGTCGGCCAGAAGACCAACTACGACAAGCTGGTTCTAGAGGTCTGGACCAACGGGACGGTCACGCCGGAGATGGCGCTTGTCGAGGCCGCGAAGATCCTGCGTAAGCACCTCAACCCGTTCGTGCAGTACTTCGAGATCGGCCAAGACCTGGCCAGCGAGTCGGCCGCCGCCGCTGCGAAGGTCGATGAAGACCTGATCCGCAAGTTGCAGATGCCCGTGACGGACCTGGACCTGTCTGTGCGTGCGGCGAACTGCCTGGACGCGGCAAAGGTTGCGACCGTTGCTGAACTGGTCTCCATGACCGAGCCGGAACTCTTGAAAGTCCGCAGCTTTGGCCGCACCTCGCTGCGTGAGGTGAAGCGGAAGCTCATCGATATGGGCCTTGAACTCGGGATGGATATCCCCGAAGAGGCCGAGCCCATGGACGCCTACGTGGAGCCCGACGAGGACGAGGTTGTGACCGAGCCAGAGGTCGAAGCCGAAGAGCAAGCCTAAGGATGCGACACGCCGGCGAAACCCGGCGCGTCGTTTTTACAACACGGGGCCCCCGATGCCCCGGGCCTGCGTATAGGCCCTTTGCCTCAGCAGCAGGCCGCTCGCGGCTTAGCACAATAAACGCTGAGAGTGGATCGCCCTTCGGCACGTCTCACGCCGACGGCTAAGACCAAAAGGAGCACCCCGATGAGACACCGCGTATACGGCCGAAAGCTTGGCCGGAAAACCAACCACCGCAAAGCCATGTTCCGAAATATGGCGGTCGCGCTCTTCACCCACGGCCAGATCACCACGACCGTTCCCAAGGCCAAGGCCCTGCGCCCATTCGTTGAGAAGCTGATCACCATGGCCAAGAAGGGCGACCTGCACAACCGCCGACGTGCCATCAGCGCCCTGGGCGGCGACAAGAACATGATGGTCGACGAGGACGGCGACGGCATCGAACGCAACCGTTTCGGTGAATTGCAGAAGGCACCCAAGATCATCAAGCACCTCTTCGATGAGATCGGCCCGCGCTACGAAGACCGCCAAGGCGGCTACACCCGCATCATCCGCCTCGGGCAGAACCGCCTGGGCGACGGCACGGACCTGTGCGTGATCCAACTCGTCGGCGAAGAAGACGACGACGCCCCACAGGTCGCCGGCAACCGTACCCGCCGCGGCAAGGCGAACAAGCGGATGGAGTTCGCCGCGAAGCTCGCCAAGGGTGAAGAAGCGGCAACCGCCGTTGCCGACCCTGAGGTCGAAGAGCAAGTGACCGAAGAGGTGCCTGCTGCTGAAGAAGTATCGGCTGAAGCCGAAGCCCTTGCGGACGAAGCGGCGGAAGAAAAAGCCCCCGAGGCCGAAGCTCAGGAAGAAAAGAAAGACGGCGAGTAAGCCGTTTCAAGATTCATGCAACGAGCCGACCCGGTGACTCGGATCGGTTTTTTTGTGTAGCGGGAGACGCGCAGCGTCCCGTTCAAGCCATCTGTTTCTCTTCGCACGAGACGCTCCGCGTCTCCCGCTACACCCACCAGCACGCACCATGAAGATTCTTTTGACCAATGACGACGGCATCGAAGCGGCCGGGCTGCACGCGGTCTACGACGCGATCCAGGACCTCGGCGAGGTCCATGTCGTTGCCCCGGCCCGCGTGCAATCGGCGACGAGCCACGCGATCACGCTGCACCGGCCGATCGCGGTTGTGCCGTACGCCTGCGAGAAGTTCGAGGGCTATGCGGTCGATGGCCGGCCTGCGGACTGCGTGAAGCTTGCGCTTGCAGAGCTGGTAGGCGAGGTCGACCTCGTCATCAGCGGGATCAACCACGGCGCGAACATCGGCATCAACGTCCACTACTCCGGTACGGTCGGCGCCGCGCGCGAGGCGGCCTTCCAGGGCGTGCCCGCGATCGCGCTCAGCCTGCACCTCGGCGACAAGACCCAGCAGCACTACGCCCGGGCCGCGGCGCACGCCCGCAAGGGCATCGGTGTTGCGCTGAAGGCGGGTATGCCGGAGGGCGTGCTGGTGAACATCAACGTCCCGATCCTGGATAACGGCGCCGAGCCGGTGGGTATCAAGGCGGTCCCGCTGAATACCGCGCACATGTACGACCGGTACGGCAAGTCGACGGACGCGGACGGCAACACGACCTACCAGCCGGTGGACGGGATGCTGTTCAGCGATCGTGGCGAGGCGACGGATGTCGACACGCTGTACGGCCGGTACATCACGCTGACCCCGCTGCACTACGAGCAGACGGATGACGCGGCGTTGTCGCGCCTGCAGGGCTCCATCGACAGCACGGTGTAGCGGGTGACGCGGAGCGTCCTGTTCCTGCTTATTTATCACGTTGGTACGGGGATGCCCCGCGTCTCCCGCTACGCATGCCGTGATCCACCTGCCGGCCCTACCAGTTAAACTTATCCGTATGTCGATCGACGCATCCAGCGACAGCATCGACGCGACCGAAGAACTCGAGGCGCTGGTCCAGTCCGGCGATGGCGAGGCGATCGCGTCGTTCATGCACCTGCTCCCGCCGGAGGACACGGCGTACACGCTGTCGCACCTGACCGATGACAGCCGGACGAGCCTGTTCCAGGCGCTGTCGGTTGCGGACCCGGACCTCGGCGCCGACCTGCTCGAGCACTTTGTTGATGAGTACGCGGCCGAGGTAATCGGCGAACTCGAGCCGACCCAGGCGGCGGCGCTCGTCGACGAGATGGACTCGGACGAGCAGACGGATGTCTTGTCCGAGATGGACGAGGCGGACGCCGAGGCGATCCTGCAGGAGATGGACCCGGCTGAGGCGCAGGATGCGCGTGAGCGCCTGGGTTACGACGAAGATGTCGCCGGCGGCTTGATGATCACCGAGTACCTGGTCTATAACGAGGGGCAGACGGTCGAGGCGGTCACGCGCGACCTGCACGTCAAGGCCGAGGAGCACCTCGAGTTCGAGGTGCGGTACATCTACGTGGTGGACGACGGTTACAAGCTGACCGGGGTCGTCCCGATGCGCTCGCTGATCTTCGCGCCCGGGTCGAGCAAGATCGAGTCGCAGCAGGTCCGCGAGCCGATCACGGTAAACGTGCAGACCTCGCTGGACGACCTGCACGACCTGTTTGACCGTGTGGATTTTTCTGCGGTACCCGTGGTCGACGACGCGGGCAGGCTGGCCGGCGTGATCCAGCGTGCTTCGGTCCAGGAAGCGATCGGCGACCGCGAGTCCGAGCAGTTCCTGCGTTTCGGCGGCATCGTCGGCGGCGAAGAGCTGCGCTCGATGTCTATCGGCTCGCGCGCTGCGCGTCGGCTGACCTTCCTGCTGCCGATCATGCTGTTGTTGTTGGCTTCAGCAACGGTAATCGCGCTGTTCGAAGAGACGGTCAAGAAGCTGCCGATCCTCGCAGCGTTTTTGCCGGTTGTCGCGGGCATCTGCGGCAGCGGCGGCAACCAGGCCGTGGCGGTGAGCATCCGTGAGTTGTCCCTGGGCCTGATCGATTCGAGCGACTTCGTCCGCGTGCTGGTCAAAGAGCTGGTTGTCGCGCTGCTGATCGGGCTGGTGCTCGGGGCGGTGTTGTTCATCGTGGTCTACATCTGGCAGGGTAACATCCACCTGGCATTGGTTTTGGGTGGCGCGGTGCCGTTCGTGGTGACGGTGAGTAAGACCATCGGCGGGACCACGCCGGTGCTACTACGCAAGGTCGGTGTTGACCCCGCGATGGCATCGGGCCCGATCGTGACGACGGTGGTCGACCTCGTCGGCTTCTTCACCGTGCTGATGCTCGCAACGCTGATGATTGATAAATTGATGTAGGCATTTTTTTAACCGCCAAGGTGCCAAGGTCGCCAAGGAAGGCAGGTTGAGCTTGGGGGACGATCAGCATACGAATAGCAAACGATGGAAGCTGTGGCTCTTTCTTGCGGGCCTGGTGTTCTTTGGAACATGCGTCTGCTTGATCTTGACACAGCTGTTGCCTGGCCAGTGGGCTATCCCTCTGGTGGTACCCTTCGTGCTTTGGATCCTTTTCTTGGTTGGCGATGTAAGCGTGCGAGATGGGCGGCGATGGGATACTTCTCAAAGTAAATATGTGGATGAGTTCACCGACCTGGACGTGGGGTCGGGTGACGGGGACTGCGGCGATTAATTATGATTTTGCCTTCCTTGGCGCACTTGGCGCCTTGGCGGTTCAATAACGAATGACGATGGCCAAAAAGAAGACCACATCCCGCAAAGCAACCGCCGCCGTCTCTGCAGAGACACGCATCCTCGTGCTGCATGGCCCGGAGCAGATGGTGATGGCCGAGCACATGGATGCGCTCAAGGCCGGGATCGCTAAGGCCCACGGCGAATTTGAGACGTTCCGCTTCGACGGCAAGGCCGCGACGCTGTCGGATGTTTTTGATGAGCTGCGTGGGTACTCGCTGATGTCGGTTTACAAGCTGGTGGTCGTGGACGAGGCGGAGGCGTTTGTGAAGGCCCACCGGGCGGCGCTGGAGCGGTACGCCGAGTCGGTCGTGGACCACGCGACGCTGGTGCTGCGGACGCCGGGCTGGAACCGGGGCAACCTCGACAAGAAGATCGCGAAGGTCGGGGCGGTGATCAAGTGCGAGCCGCCCAAGCCCGCGGAAGCGGCGCGATGGCTGGTCGCAAGGGCGGCGTCGCATCACGGCAGCGAGCTGAAGCAGAACGCGGCGTCTGCGCTGGTCGAGCGGGTCGGGCCGCACCTGATGCTGCTCGACGCCGAGCTCGGTAAGCTGGCGGTGATGTCTTCGGACGGCGTCATTGATATTAAGCTCATCGATGAGGCGGTCGGGCAGTCCAGCGATGCGAAGGCGTGGGTGATGCAGGAGCCGCTGCTCGTCGGGATGGCCCGCGGCTCGGCGTCGCAGCCGCTGGAGATGGTGCGGGAGCTGATCGATCTGGCCGGGCACGACCCGGTGCCGGTGATGTGGGCGGCGATGGATCTGTGCCGCAAGCTCTCGGTCGCCTGGGCGATGAAGGCGTCCGGGGAGAACGAGCAGGCGATCGGTAAGGCGATGCGGCTGTGGGGCCCGCAGGTCAGACCGTTTATGGACGTTGTTCGCAGGCTCGACGCGGCATCGGCGACACGCCTCATGCAGACGTCGCTGCGTGCCGATGCGCGGACGAAGTCGGGGCTGGGCCAGGCCCGGCGGAATCTTGAAGCGCTCTGCGTCACGCTGGCCGATAAGTGAATAGACGCGCAAGACCTGCGCACCACCGGCCAAGCTGTGGCGGCCGGTGAGGTCTGTTCATGGATGAACAGCCGCATTGGGCTTAACCCCTGCGGCAGATGCTGGAGGCATCATGCGACGCCCGCCAATCGCTCGAATCGTGTTGTCTACTACCGCGGCCGCGCTGATGGTGCTTGCGGGTTGCAAGTCCGCGCAGCAGGTGCAGGGCAACAAGCCCCTGCACGCCGCGCCCGACCAGCCCGATACAGAAGCAAGGCAGCCGCTTCGCGAGACCGCCACCTCCGCGCAGATGCAGGAGCTGCTGACGCGCATGCAGGTCTTGGAAGAAGATAACTACCGCCTGCAGAAGCAGCTCAGCGATCAGTACATGGCCGCGGTCGCTCGGCGGAGGGCGGAGGCCGAGGCGAAGCAGAACAAGCCGGAGCCCGCGCCCGACGACGCCCGCGGGGCTGAGCCGACGGCCCGGCCGACCGCAAACGTGGGCCAGGCACGCGCCGCAGGCCCTGCAACACCTGCGAGCCCGAGCAATCTCACGCGCGGCGATCTGCTGGATGCGCTCGTCGATAAGATCGACGCCGGCAAGGACCCGGGCCGCGTCAAGGCGCTCATGGCCGCCGCGATCAGCGTGGCCAGCGACCACAAGCAGATGGACCCGAAGCTGCTCGATGCGCTGGACCCGAGGGCACGGGAGCAGGTCGCGCGTTTCCACCAGATGCTCGCGGTCACGTTTGATGAGCTTGCAAGCAATACCAAGGCGACGCTGACGCGCCGCGATATGATCCGCAAGATCGATGAGGTTTTCGGGGCCCAACCGTTGCAGATCGAGCAGTACCAGCTCTGCAGGCGTGTCGACAGCTACGGCGTGTACGAGCCCTTCGGGTCCACCCGGTTCCTCGCCGGGCGGAAGAACCGCGTGCTCGTCTATGTCGAGCTCGAGAACTTCAAGCACGAGCCGCTCGAGGAGGGCGGGTACGAGGTCCGCCTCGAACAGTCCGTGGAGCTCTACGACGCGACCGGCGAGACCACCGTCTGGCGGCAGGGCCCGGTACAGCTTGTCGATGTCTCACGGAACAAGCGGCGGGACTTCTTTATCGTGTACCCCATCGATCTGCCGGCCCGTTTACCGGCAGGGGGGTACCGCCTCAAGGTCCGCATCCAGGACCAGCACACCGGCTCGATCTGCGAGCAGACCATGCACGACATCCAGATCGTCGCGGACCAGGCCCTCGTCGGCGGGCGGTAGAGGCTTTTTTCAAATCAGCTACGCGTCAGGCTTGACGGGGCTCAGTACGCGCCTAAGCTTATATGATGATCATCATATGGAGTTGCTTCTGTGCCTGTTGAAGCCGATCGCAAAAGCCAGACGCGTCGCGAGATCCTTGCGGCAGCAAGCCGGCAGTTCCGCGCCCACGGGTTCGAGGGGGCCAGCGTTGGCTCGATCATGCGTGAGGCCGGGCTGACCCACGGCGGTTTCTACGCGCATTTTGAGAGCAAGGACGACCTGGTCGCGGAGGTGATCGGCAGCGGCTTTGACGATGTGAGCGAGCGCTTCGAGGCTGGCTTCGATGCGCTGTCTGGCGAGGACTGGCTCAAGGCGTGGGTAGCGGGTTACCTGTCCGATGGCCACCTGCGTTCGCCGGGTATCGGCTGCCCGATGCCGGTTTTGGCCGGCGAGATTTCGCGCACCGGCGAACGCTCGCGCGGGGCGTTTACCGGTTTGTTTGAGCGCCGCCTGGCGAAGGCGGCGGGGCACGTCGATGCGCCGCGGCGTGAGGCGGAGCGCCGGGTGATGGCGGCCGTGTCTCAGGCGGCGGGCGCGCTCATGCTGGCGCGTACGCTGACGAATCGGCGATCCAAAGAAATCCGACAGGCGGCGGCGGACGAAGCTATTAGTACGCTGTTGGGCCGGCCTGCCACGGTCCGTATCAAGTGAAGTGTGAACCAAGATGAAGCTGACAAGACAATCGAGATGGGTCCGTGCGGGGTGGTCGGCCTTGACACTGCTGGTGGTGGCGGGCATCGTCGTGGGCTTTGCGATCATCGCTCGTGCGGGCACGGATGCGCCTGAGCCTACAGAAGACGAGCGGTCGATACGCGTGCTGGTCGACAGCGTGGTGTGGAGCGATCGCTATCAGGCCGACCGCGCTTTCGTTGGCCTGGTCGAGGCCCGGCGGTCAAGCGAGATCGGGTTCGAGGTCGGCGGCAGCATCGTGGAGGTGCTCGTCGAGGAAGGTCAACTGATCGATCAGGGCGCATTGATCGCCCGGCTCGACACCGCCCGGCTCGACGCCAGCCTGAAAGAAGCGGTTTCTGCGAAGAACGAGGCCCGGGCCCAGTTTGAGCTGGCTGAGCTGACGCGCGAGCGCGTTCGCGGCACGTCTGATCGCGGGGCGGCAACCACGCAGGAGATCGACAACGCCGAGAAGAACTACGAGGCGACACGCGCGGCGCTGTCGCGTGCGGACGCCGCCGCTGCGTCGATCCAGGTCGAGATCGATAAGGCGAAGATCTACAGCCCTTACGACGCGGTGGTTGCCCGCCGGCTGGTTGATGAGGGTCGGGTGTTCCCCGCGGGCGAGCCTGTCGTGCTGCTGCTGGAGCGCACCGGCCCGGAGGTACGCGTCGGGGTCAGCAGCACTTACGCCAATGAGTTGTCTCCGGGGCATTCGTTAACGGTGGAGATTGACCGCCGGGAATATGACGGTATTGTCTCGGCCGTGCTGCCGACGCGTGATCGTCGTGCGAGAGATATCGATGTTGTCGTGCGTTTAGATGCGGAGTTGAACGGGCTGCGTGCCGGTGATTTAGCGCGGGTCCTGGTGCCGCGCGTGATCGAGTCGGGGGGTTTCTGGCTGCCCCGCCGGGCGCTGACGGAAGGGGTGCGTGGGCTTTGGGCGGTCTACGTCGTCGAGTCGGGTGCGTCGGGCGGACCGACCGTCAAGCGCGTCGACGTGGAACTGGTCCATCAGGACGGTGACCGTGTTTACGTGCGTGGGCCTGTAGACGCGGGCACGCGTTACATCGCCGATGGCCTGCACCGGATCGCGCCGGGGATGCGTGTGACGCCGGTGAATGAGGGCGGCGATGTAGCAGCCGGCGGGGGTGCGTCGTGAGCGGCTCAGGACCGACCAACGACAAGGCAGAGCGGGCGGGCGACATAGGTCACGCGCGATCTCTAACGACAGTTTTCTTCCGCAACCGCCACCTGCTCTGGCTGTCGATCGTGGTGATCCTGATCGGCGGGCTGTCGTCGGCGGTATCGCTGCCAAGGCTCGAGGACCCACGCATCGTCAACCGCGGGCCGATGATCATTACCGAGTTGCCCGGTGGGTCGGCGGAGCGTGTCGAGTCGCTTGTGACAGACCCGCTCGAGATCGCGCTTGATGAGATCGACGATATCAAGAACGTGTCGTCGACGTCGCGGGCGGGGGTTTCGGTCATCTCGATCGAGTTGTCGGATTTCGTGGATGCCCAGACGAACGCAGAACTCTTTGCGGAGATTCGAGACAAGGTGGGTGAGGTCCGGCTTGATCCGTCGGTGGGCGAGCCCTTTGTGGACGACAAGCGGGACCCGGCCGCGTTCACGCTCGTCATCGGGGTCAGCTGGGACAGCGAACGCGAGCCGCAGGCCGGGCTGATGGGCAGGCTTGCGGACGAACTGGCGGATCGGCTGCGCGGCGTGCCCGGCATGGAGCTGGTGCGCGTCTACGGCGAGCCGAACGAGGAGATCACGGTGACGGTCGACCGCGACGAACTCGCGGCGATGGGCATGACCGCGTCGGAGCTGGCGCAGCGGGTCGCAGCGGCCGACACGAAGCAGCCCGCCGGCGTGATGCGGACCGAGCGGTCGGACCTGGTGATCGAGGTCGCCGGCGAGTTGGACACGACCGGCCGTGTCGCGGCGGTGCCCGTGATGGACGGCGGCGACGGGTCGATTACCAAGCTGGGTGATATCGCGACGGTCGAGCGTGGCGAGCGGGAGCCGGCCTCGTCGATCGGCCGGGTAGACGGCCGGCGGTCGGTCATGGTCGCGGCGCGGGCCAACGCCTCGGTGCGCGTCGACGAATGGGCGGCCGCCGCGAATAAGGTTGTCGAGGCGTTCGAGGCCGAGCGCGGCGGGGCGGTCCGCTTCGACCGCATCTTCGAGCAGGAGGTGTACACCACCGACCGCCTCAGCGAGTTGATCGAGACGCTGCTGCTCGGCGCACTGGTCATCGTGCTGGCGATCTTTGTGATTATGGGGCTGCGGGCGTCCCTGGTTGTCGCGTCAGCGCTGCCGCTGGTTGTATGCCTCGTGCTTGTCGGCTGGCAGATCACCGGCACGGCGGTGCACCAGATGTCGATCTTCGGCCTGATCATCGCGCTCGGGCTGCTGATCGATAACGCGATCGTGGTGACCGACGAGGTGATCGCGAACAGGGGACGGGGCTACGGGGCGCTCGATTCGGTGGGGCGTACGATCCGGCACCTCGCCGCGCCGCTTAGCGCATCGACCCTGACCACCGTGCTCGCGTTTGCGCCGATCATGCTGCTGCCCGGCAGCGGGGGCGACTTTGTTGGGGCGATCGGTATGAGCGTGATCCTGGCGATCGTCGCGTCCTACGCCGTATCGATCGGCTTGATCGCGTCGTTGGCGGCGATCTTCGCGAAGCCGACGCCGAAGCAGAAGGGGCGCAGCTGGCTGCGCGACGGCGTGTCGCCACGCTGGCTCGCACGCCGGTACGAAGCGGCGCTGCGCCGGGTCTTCGCGGCGCCGCTTGCCGCGATCGCGCTGGCGGCGGGGTTGCCGCTCGCGGGTTTCGCCGTCGCGCCCACGCTGGGCAGCGCCTTTTTCCCGCCGGTCGATCGCAACATGTTCGAGGTCAAGGTCTGGCTGCCCAGCGGCTCGTCGATCGCGTCGACTACCGAGTCGGCCGAGCAGATCGAGGCGTCGCTCCGCTCGCTCGGCGGGGTCGAGCGTGTCACCTGGATGATCGGGGCGAGCCACCCGGCCGTCTACTACAACCTCATCATGGACCAGGACGGCGCCGGCAACTACGCCCATGCCAGCGTTACCACGAGTTCGCCCGAGGAGACCGAGCGGCTGGTCGCCCAGGCCCAGGCGCTGCTCGACCGCGATCACCCGGGCGCGCAGATCGTCGTCCGCAAGTTCAATCAGGGCCCGCCCGTCGTCGCCGACATCGAGTACCGCGTATTTGGCCCGAGCGTCGAAGAACTCCAAACGATCGGTGACCGCCTGCGCGTTGCGCTGCAGGCCCGGCCGGAGGTCCTGCATACACAAGCCACCCTGGAGCGCGGCGAGCCCAAGCTCTTTTTCACCCCCGACGAGGCCTCTGCGGAGATCGCCGGCCTAACCCTCGCGCAGATCTCCCAGCAGGCCAACGACGCGACCGAGGGCACCGTCGAGGCCAGCATTATTGAAGACCTTGAGCGGCTGCCGGTGCGCGTGCGTTTCGATCAGACGCTTCGCAGCGATCTCAGTGCGTTGTCTTCCACCCCGATGGTGAGCGCATCCTCGGATCGTTGGGTCCGCGCTTCTTCGCTCGGTGAGTTCGAACTGCGGCCTGAGCTCGGCGGCATCACCCGGTACAACGGCGAACGGACGAATACGATCAAGGCTTATACGCGTATGGGTGCGCTGCCGATCGATGTGACCAATGCGGTGCTCGACGGGCTCGAGGCGGAGGGCTACACCCTGCCCGCGGGCTACCGGATCGGCTTCGGCGGCGCGGCAGAGCAGTCCGGCGAGGCGAACAAGAACCTCGCCACCTACGCGCCCATCCTCGTGGTCATGATGATCGCGACGCTCATCCTTGTCTTCCGAAGCGTCCGCTACGCCATCGTGCTCGGCTGCGTCGCGGTCTTCTCGGTCGGGCTCGGCCTGCTTTCCACCTGGTCGATGGGCTTCCCCATCGGCTTCAACATGATCCTCGGCACGCTCGGGCTCATCGGCGTCGCGCTCAACGATAGCATCGTTGTCCTCGCCGCGCTCAAGGCCAACCCACGCGCACGCGAGGGCGACCTCGATGCCATCGTCGCGTCCGTCGTCGGGTCGACCCGCCACATCCTCGCCACCACCGCGACCACCGTCGGCGGGTTCCTCCCGCTGCTCCTGCTCGTCGGCGGCGACTTCTGGCCCTCGCTCGCAATCGTGCTCGTCGGAGGCATCATCGGCGCAACGCTCGTCGCGCTGCTCTTCATCCCTGCCTGCTTCGTGCTGCTGAACCGTTCAAAGCCATCCGCGCAAGCGGTTGCCGCATAAGCAGCCCACCGATTCGGTATGAACGAATCCCGCATCGAAGATCGGCCCAACGCTGCATGATCTGCGAGCAGATCATGCAGCGTACCCAGATCGTTCCGGACTAGTCCCCCGCCAGCGGGGTATGGGCAGGAATCGTAAATTTATTTAAAACCATGACTTATCCTTATAAATAGCAATTTTTCCATACTTAACGTGAGATCGTTACTACCTATGCGTTATTTAGGGTGAGAAGGCATTTCGCCTCACTATTTCAGCCGTTCACCCTTCCCACATGGTTCTCTCGCTTGCCTGATTCTCCTGAACAACCCACGGCCGATCGGCTGGGCTTTGCAGAGCTCTGGCTTAAGTCGCAGAACACGCTTGGCGGCTACGTGTGCGCCCACGTGCCCGACCACGGCATGGCCGAAGACATCATGCAGGAGGTCGCCCGCCAGGCCACTGCCAACTTCGACCAGTACGACCACGGCAAGCCCTTCCTCGGCTGGCTGATCGGTATCGCCCGGCAGCGGATCGCGGACGCCTACCGCGCCAAGCAGCGCCGCCCCATCGTTTTCTCTTCCGACATTGTTGACTCGTTCGCGCGGGTCTACGAACAGCTTGAGCCCGAGGCAGACGAGCGTGCGGAGGGCCTGCGTGTCTGTATGGACAAGCTCAGCGACCGCCACCGCAAGGTCATGGATTTCAAGTACAGCCGGCGTATGTCGACAAAAGACATCGCGGAACAGGTCGGCGGCTCCCCGGGCTCGATCGACACCATGGTCTACCGCATCCGCGAAGCCCTCCGCCAGTGCATCAACCAGTACCTGGAGCGTGGATCCGAGTGACTATTCCTGATCATATCCAGAAAGGGATCCAAGCTTACTACGCCGAGCGTGCGAGTCGTGAGCAGATCGCTCTGCTGGAGCAGTGGTTCCGTGAAGACGAGGCGAACGTTCGAGTATTCGCCGAGCACGGCCTCGTCGAGTGGCACATGCTCTGCGAGCACGAGAAACAAGACGCCGCCGCGATCCTGGCGACCCTGCGCGAAGCAGAAGAACAGGCCGGGCCAAACTATTCATTGCTGGATACCCCCGCGTCGTTTGGCCCGAAGGGCCCCGAAGTCAAAACCACTGCGAGCTTCGGCGATCTGCTCTCCCTCACGGGTTACCTGACGGCAAAGACCCTCCGGAATAAGTCCGGCCTGATCGGCTCGATTGCCGCCGTGCTGCTGCTCGGGGTCGCGCTTTTCTTCGCTTTTTCGTCGCCAGACAACAACCAGAACACCCCCCCGTATTTCGCAGACAACTACAGCGTTCCGGGTCATGCCGGCCCGCCCAGCCCCTCTAAGCCCAACATCGTCGCCACCCTTACCGCCGAGCGCGACGCTGTCTGGCACCGTCGTCCGGGGGACGATCTATACGCCGGCCAACGGTTCACGCTTGCCGAAGGCTTCGCTGAGATCACCACCAACCGCGGTGCGGTCGCCATCCTCGAAGCACCCGCCACGTTCGAACTGACCGATAACGACAATGCCCTGTGGCTGCACACCGGCAAACTCGTCGGTATCTGTGACAGCGCATCATCCAAGGGGCTCATGGTGTATACCCGGCAGCTGCAGTTACACGACCTGGGGACACGCTTTGGCGTTGATGCGTCCGCGTCCGACACTACGATTGTTCAGGTGTTCCAGGGCGAGGTAGAGGTGTCACGAGCGGCCGACTCAGGCTCTTCGGACGGTGGTTCTGATCCGGTTCTGCTGCTTGCGAACGAAGCGATCAGCGCATCCGCTGACCGCGAACAGTGGACGAGGGTCGACCCGTCTCCCGATCGTTTCGCGGTCCTCCGGCCGATTGTTCAGACGCTGCGTGGCTCGGGTAAGGGAATCCGGCTCCGCGAGGTAGACCCGCAATGGCAAGTGGTGGCGATCGATGGGCAGCCCGTAGACCGCCCGATCGAGATGGTCGTCTCGAGCTTTGAATCCCACACGAAGAACTTCCCCAACGACCCAAGCCAATCGCAGTGGGTCGCGTATTTGCCAAGCAAGGAAGTAGCGGACCGCAAGATTTCCTACGTCGTGCGGACGACTCTCGAGCTGCCTGATGGTATTGACCCCGCGAGCGCGTCGATCCGCATGCGGTATATCCCGGACAACGACCTGAGGTCGCTGCGCGTCAATGGGGCAGAGATCAACGTGCCGGAGCCGACCAGCCCCGCGTCTGAAGACCGTGTCGATGAGTTTACGGAGCGCTACGAGCTATGGATCTCATCTGGCTTGGTTGAGGGCCAAAATACGATCGAGTTCGAATTAGTGGATTACGCAATGGTCGTGGGTATCAACGTTCAGTGGGAACTGTACGCCACGAGTCAGCTACCACAATGGTCAGACAGGCCATGATTCAGGGGTAGCGTTGGGGAACGGGCCCGGGAAGTGCTGGGCTGACAGCAGGCTAGGCCAACCAATCAGATCTTACCTAGGAGGTATCACCAATCAGCAGCATTTCGGTATCCGATCGAGATTGACACAACTCTTTTCATCCTATTTCTCAGGAGGTTCTTATGTTTATCGATACGAAAACACTCTTTTTAGCGGCACTGGCCAGTATCGGAATCGGGGTGGGGCACGCGGAAGCGGATCTCATCGCTCACTACACGTTCGACACGGATAATGCGGGCACCACGCCGGATGAGGTAGGCCCGAATGTCGCGACGCTGGGATCGCAGGTCCAGATCAACACCACGGTCGCCGGCCGGATCGGCGGCGGTGCGCTCGAAATGCTTGGCGAGCCGGGCTCGGGTAATGTCGGCGGGCCTTCGAGCGGGGCTGTAACCAGCAACTCATTTGACTGGACTAATGACGCACGGACACTGTCTTTCTGGTGGAAGATCGACCCGCAAGCGAGCCAGGCCAACAACGGCACCTATGTCTCGTTCGGTGACAACTCGGAAAACGGCTCGCGTTTCGATGTGAAGCGGCTAAGTTCGTCGGCATTACGAGTCGAGGTCCAAGGGGCGGGGGCGAATAGTTCTCCCGCGATCGATGACGGCGAGTGGCACTTCATCGCGGTTGTCGTTCCCAACGACGCCTTCTTCAATGACATCCTATGGTTTGTTGATGGTGGGGCAGACATCAGCGTTGATCAGAACGTCGTCGAACTCGTGACCGGCAGCGGGCCCTTGGCTTTTGGAGACAGTATCTCGACCGATACGACATTCCCCCGTGTTCCAAACGGCTTCCTTGACGATGTCCAACTCTACGACGAGGCGTTGACGACCGAGCAGATCGCGTTTCTTTATGCGAACCCCGGCAGCGTGATCCCCGAGCCGGGGTCGCTGGCTTTGCTCGGGGTAGGAGGCCTGTTTGTCCTGCGTCGTCGGCGCAGCTGATTCAATTTGATTCCTCCTCCAACTGGTATCACGTCTCGAGAGTGGCGTGATGCCGTTAGTCGTTTCCGATCGGTTTGTTTGTCGAGATGTAGCGGTTGAGCGCGGCAGTATTGTCCTGGGTTGCATTTCAGTACCCGGGTTTCTGATTGGGCATGTTTAATCAGAGTTTCTCTTGTCTTGTAGGCGGAATCTTCATGCGGCACCAAAAGATAGCTTGCTGGGCAGGTTGGTTGGCTTTGTTGGTTTTGTCCTTTGCTTCGCGAGCCGAGGCGCCCAACATCGTTTACCTCATGACCGACGACCAGCGTGCCGACGCGGTTGGTTTCATGGGCAACACGCTGATCCAGACGCCGAACCTCGACACGCTGGCCGGCAACGGCGTGGTATTCGATAACGCGTTTGTGCCCACGGCGATCTGCATGGCCAACCGCGCCAGTGTGCTGACCGGCCAGTATGCCGCCCGCCACGATCTATGGAGCTTTGGTGAAGACCTGACGGCTCATCAGTTGAATAACAGCTACATCGGCCAACTCGATCAGGCGGGCTATTACACCGGCTTCGTCGGCAAGTGGGGCGTGGGCAACCCGCAGGCCGACGCGGTCAACAACATCATCGATTTCAACAAGGGTTTTAGCGGCCAAGGCAGCTATTTCACGACGCGGGATGACGGCAGCCCGGTCCATCTGACGCAACTGATCGGCGAGCAGGCCAGTTCGTTCATCGGGCAGGCGGCAGGTCAGACATCGCCTTTCGCGCTGAGCGTAAGTTTTAAGTCCCCCCACGCCCAGGACGGCCTGGGGGCCGGCGAGTTCCTTCAATACAACCCGGCGCTGGGCGGCCTCTATGCCGACGATACCATCCCGGACGCGGTGCTATCCGATCAAGCGTTTTTCAACGCCCAGCCCGAGTTTATCCGCAACTCGCTGAACCGGAGCCGATGGCAAGACCGGTATGTGACGGGCGAGCGGTACCAGGAATCGGTCAAGGGGTACTACCGGCTGATGACCGGCGTCGATAACGCGGTCGGCGAGATCATGCGTGCGTTACGCGACCCCGATGGAGACGGCGATACCTCCGACTCCGTTGCGGACAACACCATCGTGATCTTCACCTCCGATCACGGCTTGTATCTGGGCGATCGTGGCCTGGCGGGCAAGTGGCTGGCTCATGAACAGTCGATGAAGGTGCCGCTGGTCATCCACGACCCACGCCATACCGACGGGCATGGCACACGCCGCGATGAACTGGCGCTGAGCATCGATATGGCCGCCACGATACTCGAGTATGCCGGCGTTGAGGCGCCGGAAGCGATGCAGGGGAGCAGCCTTGTTCTACTTGTCGAGGGTCGAGACACCGTCTGGCGCGAAGAGTTCTTCTACGAGCATCGGTTTGATCACAGCAGCATCCCTGAGAGCGAGGCGGTGCGGACCGAGCGGTGGAAGTACATCAAATATATCGATCATGATTACGAAGAGCTGTACGACCTGGACGCGGACCCGATCGAGGCTGTGAACCTCGCTGAGGAGCCGGCTTACGCGGCGGTGCTCGGCGAGATGAGATTCAAATTAGATGCCTGGCGTAGCTTGACACGGGATAGCGACACGCTGCCCAACGCGGTGGCGGTACCGGAGCCAAACTCGCTGTTGCTGGTTTGCTTTACTGCCGCGGCCGCAACTGTCGTACGACGCGGCCGATCGCGCTGGTGTTGATTGCCTTTTACGCCGTCGTGTTTCGAGCGAAGGGTTTAGTGTTTCGGTTCTTTCATATAAAAGTGTTTCATTTCATTTTCGTACAGATCGGAGTTAAATATGCGGCGTGCTTTCACCCTTATCGAACTACTTGTTGTCGTCTCAATCATCGCGCTATTAATCGCGATCCTCTTGCCCGTGCTCGGCAGCGTGAAGGAGGCCGCGCGACGGACCGAGTGTGCTGCGAACCAGCGGGGCACGACGACCGCGATGATCGCGGATGCGATCGATTCGGACGGCCGGTTGATGCGCACGCATCGCCTACTCGATCCGCCCGGCTCGGCGACGCCGACCCGCGAGTTTGATCCGTTGGTGGAGGCGGGGCAAGACCATCTGTCGTGGGTGAATCTTGATGTGATTGATTACATCAGCCGGGATTACGGCATCGAAACAACGCAGTTCACCTGCCCCAATCGCGGCGACGACTATTTGACAACAGCCTCGGTTGCGCCGAACGCGTTGCGGACCGGTTTCTACTACATGTTTGGACGCAATATTGATGCCTGGCCTAGCCCCGGCGACCCGCGCGGTGATTGGGATTCGCCCTCAACCCTAGATGACCCGGGCGATCTTGTGATGACCGGTGATATCATCGAGTGGCAGACCTACACCACCGAGTGGGGCAGCCGGGTGACGCACGGGTCGCATGGCAGTAAAGGCGTCGTGCATGGGAAGCCCGGCGGGATGGAGGAGGCCGAGGCGATCGGTTCGACTGGCGGGAACCAGAGTTTCCTCGATGGCTCTGCAGCGTTCGTCGCTCAATCCGAGATGAGTCGCTATTCGGCAGGCATTATCGTTGGCAATCTCGACGCCTATTTCAAGGCCCCGCCATCGATCCGGAAGTAGGCGGTTGGCAAAGGCAGGCCGCAATTTATCAGAGTGATTGGTGCGCTGAAATGGAGAAGAAGAAGGGCCAGAGAAGGAAAAGGCGCGGTCCCTATGATTGGATCGCCCGCGTGGTGGCTGTTCCCCACGGGCGTTGCCCGGAGGCTACTTCCGCGGGGCACACGCGGTGCATGGGAATGTGGGTGGGCAGCTTGCGTGGCAGCGGATGCGCTGGCAGGCGCTGCTTCGGTATACGGCGCTGCTTGTTTGTGCGCGCGGGGTGGGGGGATGGGGTTTGATTGAGGGGCGGCATCTCGAGTTGAATCTGCGGGCCGGTCGCGTGACTCTGATTCGGGCGCCGGGTGGCGGTGCATCGTTTGTGCGCGACGGGGTGTTGCGCTTTGATTGAAGGCGGCCATACGCATCCCGTTTCATTCTCGCGCGTCGCGTCGAGGCGCAGCCGCCGCGTCATACGCGGGCGGACGATCAACAGGGCCCCTCCGCCCGGGCGTGGCCCGGCGGCTACCGATCTGAATCAACGCCTCAGTATTTTCTGGGATGCGTATCAGTGAGCCTTTACACGCTTTTGGGCCGGGCCCTGTTCGGCTATGGACAGGTTCAAGTGTGCCACGGTTTGCTTGGCGTCCTTGATCTTTCTACCGCTGGTAGATCGGCAGGTACTTGTACGGCAGCTGGAGGATGGTTAGTGCGAGCGCGGTGCCATAGACCGGGCCGACGGAGCCGACGTTCCAGGCGCCTTCGCCGCCGTCGCCCTGCATCTGGATGAGCTGGTCGCGGACGATTGGGAAATAGGCGTCCCAGTACTCGTCGCCGGCCTGGTAGAAGGCCTGGGCCGCGTAGTAGTGGCCGTAATAGGTGAACCCGCCGCTCTTGTTGAATGTCCGGTCGTTGCCGTCGAGGCAGTACTCGCGGAATACATACTCGAGGCAGGCCTCGGCCATCTCCGACTCGTACGTGCCTGCCGAGTAGAAGCAAACAAGCGCCGCCGCGGAGATGGGCAGCCTTGTCTGTGGCCCGCTGTTGAACGAGTAGCGGATCCCGCCATCCACGGTCCGGCACAGTTCCAGGTACTGGATGGCCTCCTGGATGACGTCTTCGGGCACGACAAATCCGGCGTTGTGTGCGGCGCGGAGGGCCTGGAGCTGCGTAACAGTCACCGAGCCCTCGTCGCCGGAGTTGGGCGTATAGAACCAGCCGCCCAGGTTGGATTGGGCCGAGCCGATGAGCTTGATGCCGTTTTCGATGACGGCACGCATCCGCTCGCGGACGGCTTCGTTGCTCTCCATGCCGTAGACGCTGCAGAGGAAGAGCATGCCGAAGCCGTGGGCGTACATCGATTTACGGTTCTCCGTACCCGCGGCGATCAGCCCGGTATTGGGGTCGGCCTGCGCGAGGATGTACCTCACCGCTTTCTTGACGTTCTCGGCATAAGGCCCACGGCTCGTCGTGTTGCCGCCCGCGATAAAGGCCATCCCCGCCAGCCCGGTCATGCTGACTGGGAACGTCGCGCCGTCACGGGAGTTGCGGAAGCTGCCGTCTGCGGACTGTTGGTTAGCGAGGAACTCGAGACCGGCTTCGATGGCTTGCTGTGTCCGCTCGTTGAAGTGCTTGGGCAGCAGGTTGCCGTTCTCATCGATACTGAAGTCGGATGCCGCGGATGCGTCTGCATTCTCCGATGGGGGCGCCGCGGCGTTCGGGGCTATAGCCGCATCCTCTGCGTAGGACGCGACGCTGGCGGTACAGATCAGCATCACGGCCAGCAGCAAGGTAGGGTTCTTCATGTGATCTCGCGTCATCCTTTCACACCGGAGGTTGGGGCGGTCGGTATCCGCAGGCTCGGCTCTTGCACCACGCCCAAGCATCCCCTTCAGCCCAGCATCATAGCGCCCAGAAACACCCGCATGACATCTTTGCAGGCCCTATGACATCCCGATTCAACAGGCCCTTGGCGGTATCGGAGACGGATCGTGCAGGTGCATGAGCCTCGCTTGCGGCTCAAAACCAGGTCAACGCGACCTTAATTGAGCTGATGTACAGAAATCCTGAGTTTTTTGTCCAATCCGCTCTGATTGGCGACATTACACCATTGAGCTACTGCTTCTTTATTATTATTCAGGCTTAGGCTCTCTAATGGCCAGTCGACCAAACAACGCAGCGAACACCGGGCAAGACGACATGCAGCGGCGGTTCCTGCCGCTCTGGACGCAGCACCAGCGCCGGGTCTTTGCCTACATCTACACCCTGATCCCGAACCGCGCGGACGCCGAGGACCTGCTCCAGGAAACCAGCATCACCCTCTGGGAGAAGTTCGCGGAGTTCGAAGCGGGCACCGATTTCGTCGCCTGGGCCTGCCAGGTCGCGTACTGGAAGATCCGCAATGCCCGGCGGAAGTACGCCCGCTCGCCCATTATCCACAGTGATGAGCTGCTCTCCTCGCTCTCTGACAAAGCCATCGCCTCTCAGCCCGAGCTCGACCGCCGGCATGATGCCTTGTCTGACTGCCTGGGCAAGCTGAGCGACCGTGACCACGCGCTCGTCATGTCGCGCTACGAGACGGACAGCACGATCAAGGAGGTCGCCAGCCAGACCGGGCGGTCAATCGAAGCGACCTACAAAGCCCTCTCCCGGATCCGTCAGGCGCTGATGGACTGTGTAACCTTCCGGCTTGAAGGGTTGGGCTCGTGAACGACCAAACCCGCCTACGCCTGATCACGCTCCTTAATGCGCTTGAAGAAGGCATGCTGAGCGAATCGCAGCAGCAAGAGCTTGTCGAGCTACTCAAAGCCAGCGATGAAGCGCAATACTTCTATCTGAAGTTCCAGATGCTCTCTGCCGGGCTGGGAGACTACGCGCAGGAGGGCGGGCTGCCGGAGCAAGAGCAGGCCGACTTGCCGGAGTCGATGACGATCCAGTACAGCGCTAGCGCTCCCGGCAAGCGGTCTCAGGGGGCGGCCATGTCGGCTATGTCGTTCCTGGCAAGCCATGTGTTCACACCTAAGCGTGTCGCTACCATCGCTTCCGCTGCCGTGTTGGGGCTTGGCTTGATCCTGACGATCGTGCTGCTCCTCCGGACGGGTCAGACACCCCAGAGTGCTCAACTCCCCGACTTAACACCGCCGACGCCGACGCCGGACCCCTACCGCGTCGTCGCAACGGTTACCGACCAGGTCAACGCCCAGTGGGCCATCGCCAACGGCGAAGGCGCACTACCCGACCGGATGCTGTTGCCCATGAACCAGCGCCTGACGCTTGTGCATGGTTTTGCGGAGATCACAACGAAGCGTGGTGCAAAGGTGTTGGTCCAAGCTCCGGCGACGATCGAGACGACGGAGAGCGACAACGCGATCCGACTGCACCGCGGCAGGCTGGTGGGCCGGTGCGACACGCCGGGCAGCAAGGGTTTCGTCGTCCACGCTCCGGGGATGGACGTCGTCGATCTCGGCACCGTGTTCGGCGTCGAGGCGGATTCGGAGGACGGCAGCACCGTGACGGTGATGGAGGGCTCCGTCCGCGCGGAGCCTGCCGACACATCGCCCCGTGCGTTCGAGCCGGTGGTTCTGGAGAAAGACGAGTCCCGCCGGGTTGAACCGGAGACGGGCGGGCTTATGACGATCGCGCAATCGGAGCTGCCCGTTTTCTATGAGCAGGCCCCAAACCCCTATGTCACAGCGGTGCTGGATGCCGCCCCGGTGGCGTACTGGCGGTTCGAAGACGATGCCGGCGGCGTGGTCGTGAATGAAATCGATCCTGGACGATATGACCTCCGGCTCGTGGGCGCTGCAAGGGTCCGCGCTTCTGACCTCAATGGCAGAGCCGCTCGTTTCGACAGCGCCAATAAACCTTTTGGCCACTTCATGATGGACGGGTCGCTGGGCACGGTGAGTGACGCCGACGTCTTTACGTTTGAGTGCTGGTTCCGGGCCGAGGAGGTCCTGCAAGGAACCCTGCTGAGCCTGTACGAGCCGGACCCGAGCGAGATCAAGCACATTGTCAACGTCGAGCTGCAGCAGGGTGTCGGTTTTAATCCCAAAGACGGGTCTGACTGGCGGCCGCAATCCGTCCGCGCGGTGCATTGTGACCCGCCGAATATCGATGGCTCGGCGGGGACGAACGTATTCAGCGAGGTCCCTTACCGGGTTGGTGCCTGGCACCACGTTGTGGTGGTTAAATCACAGGACCGCCTGCAGGTCTTCCTCGATGGGCAACTCGTCGGTGACACCCCAGCGGATCCGGGCATCGCGGACAACGCCAGGCTCAGCATCGGATTGACACAGAAAAAAGAGAACCTCGGGCTCCCATTGCAGGAGCTTGCCCGGCCGATGGACGGCTGGATCGACGAGGTCGCGGTCTACGACCGGGCGTTGAGCACGGGCGAGATCCAAACGCACTGGGACGCCGGTAAAGCATCTGAGAGCCTGCCATGAGAACGATCGAGGGAAGAAAGGAGCGCCACTATCGCTGACAACCCCGGCACGCATGGGAGCAGAAAAGACGTGCCGTAAACCCCCTTGATCCCGCTCCTAAAGAACAACTTTTTTGTAACCAAACCTATCACGATGCCTCCCCAAGCCGCCAGCGTGTGGCGGTGCGAGGAAGGCGGAGAAAACTTCCAGAAAGGAAAATATCATGTCCACTAAGAATCTACTGACCGCCGGTCTCGCCGCTGCTTTTGTCATGCCCGCTGCAGCCTTGCCTTTCCAGTTTGACATCGATGATGATGTTCAAAGCCCCGGCAACACCCAATCCGGCTTCGCAAGCCTGTCTGATATCGGCGATGGTGTCATCGATGGCAACCTTCAAGGCACCGATGACGGTGTAACGGTCGTGGTCACAGGCTTTCCGAATGGCACAGGCCGTGACCGCGGTCTAGGTGGAAGCCAAGGCGTCGATAACGATAACAACCAGGTCCCAGAAGGCACGTTCTCGGATCTCTACCGTGACTTCCACTTTGCAAACCCCAACCAGACTGTGACCGTTAGTCTGTCTGGTCTCGAAGCGGATACCAGCTACCTGGTTACGGCGTTCTCGTATGACAGCGGGGCATTTAATGGCACCGCGGTCCAACAAGACTTCCTCGTCGGTTCTACGGTTGTGGCGGAACTCGATTACGAGGGAGATGTTTCATTCGGGCCCGGCCCGGACCCCAATACCGATCTGCTGACCGACTACAGCGTGACTTTTGAGATCACAACCGATGGTTCTGGCAATGCCGTATTCACGACCCTCAGCGATGGTACACAAGGCGCGCGCCTCAACGGCTTGATCGTTGATATCCCCGAGCCCTCCTCGCTCGCCCTAATGGGCCTTGGTGGTCTGCTGATCGCGCGTCGCCGACGCGGTTGATCGGTGTTGAACGCGTACACCTGACTTTTCCTTTTGGCGTCCTGCTCTTCATCGGGCGGGGTGCCTTTCAAAGCACATCCGGGTTTTTGTTGGACGATACTCTTACCCCAAAATCTCTATGCGGCGTGCATTTACTCTTATCGAACTTCTGGTCGTCATCTCCATTATCGCGCTGCTCATCGCGATCCTGCTCCCGGCTCTCGGGGCGGCCCGTGAGTCCGCCCGGACAACGCTGTGCCTGTCTAACGTCAAGCAGATCGCGACGACCTCGATCGCGATTGCAACGGACAACAGCGGGGTGCTTTTGACGCCGGTCGATAACTTTTCCGGTACCGAGTGGGTCGGTTTCGCGATGTTCGAAGACGACTGGAAGATCTTTCAGAGCTACGGGCACGGCCCCGAGTTGATGGCGTGCCCGGACCGCAACTGGGAGCCGTACATCGATACGGCGGTCGCGGGCCCGGACCAGTTCCGCCACCACTACAAGTACGTGGGCGGCGTCGAGGTCTGGTCGGCCCTCTCGAACCAGCCGGGGATCGATTTCGGCGAAGACTCGCCGGCGATGGAGACGCTTGAGGACATGACCTCGGACCGGGCCTTAGCCAGCGACTACCTGATCCGGACCACCGATTGGCTCACACCAGACGAGATCTGGGACGAGGATCCGGCCCCGCACGGCATCGCAAACCCCGGCACCGGCGCCCCACGCGGCGGTAACCATGTCATGGGCGACGGGTCCGGCAGCTTCGAGTCGTACCGGGACATGGTCGGGATCTACTCGTGGAACTGGGCTGGCCGGTCGAGTTGGATGTTCCAGAAGGACCTGCCCGAGCTGCCGAGCGGGCAGTGGGCGAACCCAACGGATTTCTAGTGTGGTTTCAAGCTAATCAACTCTGCACCGATCGCGCTACCCTCTTCTGCCCCTGATGCCGAGCCGGCATCGCCTTGTCCCTTGTCGGAATCTCCTGTTTGTGCAGGTGCCTGCAGGTTTTGTGGCCGGCCGGTGATGCCGTGGTACTGCGAGCGGGGATGGTGGTCGGTTGGGTTTCGATTGAGGGAGACTGCATCGCTCCGGGTGGGAACCCGGGGCGGGTGGAACCGTCTCAAGCTTCAAGATTTCTCTTGTTTGTGGCTGCCCCGGGTTTCCACCCGGGGTTGTGGGATTGCGCGTGGATGCGGTGTCGGCGGGGAAGAAAAAAAGAAGAAAGAAGGGGGGAATAAGGACGGTCCCTCGTCTTTTGAGCGGCTCCACTCCGCCAGGCCACTACCACGCGGCTTTTTTGACCCGCTTATGTGCTCCATATCAACTTGTCGCCAGGTGTTTTCACGCCTTGCACGCACAGCCGCAACTGTGCCACGCTTTCGTTGGCGTTCTTGAAGTTGGTACCCACGATTCAGGGGGCCTGGCGGCGTAGGACGGGAACAAGGCATAAGCGTACGACCGGCGGGTGCCCGGGGTCAGGCCTCGCCTGCCCCCGGAACGCTCCGCAACCAGCGCGGCTTCTTGATGTGCTTGTGTGCTCTGCATCAGCTTGTCGCGAGGCGTTGTCAGGCCTTGGACGCACGGCCGCAACTGTGCCACGCTTTCGTTGGCGTTCTTGAAGCTGGCACTCACGGGCGAAACAAGAGGCGGTCTCGATTTATATAAAGGCCGAGCCGCCGTTCTGCGCTCATTCGTGTCGGGCTGTCTCCATTCATTGATTGCAAGGCTGCCAGGGGTCTGGCGGTCTTTGCGACGCCCGGATGCGGTTTCAAACCATTGAAATACCGGGATCATGCGTACTCAGTACGTTTTTGCGCACGCATCCAAGGCTGCCAAACGAGGTTGGCAGCCTTGGTCGCTAAAACCCCGGAAGCGGCTGATGCTTATCGCAGGAACGCGTCTTTGAGCCCGCCGTCGACATGGACGATCGAGCCTGTGGTCTTCTTGAACGCCGGGCCGAGCATCTGGAAGATGGCCTCGGCCTGATCGGCGGGGCGGATGATCTCGTCCAGGAGGTTGCGGCTGGCGTAGAAACGCCCGAGTTTGTGTAGCAGCTGCTCGTCGGACTCGCTCGTGTCGAACGCGATCGAGTACTTGCTCAGCGAGGCCATCACGCGTTCGCGGGGGAACATCTTGGAGCCCTCGATGACGGTCGCCGGGGCCACGCCGTTGACGCGGACCTTGGGGGCGAAGGTGACGGCCAGCTCGCGGATGAGGTGGTTGGAGGCGGCCTTGGAGGTGTCGTAGGCGATCGAGCCGGGCTTGGGCACGACGGCGTTGACGGAGGTGGTGATGACGATGGCGCAGCCGTCCATGTCCTGTTCGAGGAAGATTTTGCCGGCTTCTTCGGAGAGGAAGGTCGGGCCGACGACGTTCACCTCGTAGGACTTCTTGTAGAGGATGTCGGGGACGACGCCGGAGTCGTCGGGGGCGGCGAAGAGGCCGGCGGTGATGATGATGTCGTCGATGCCGCCGTAGGCGAGGATGACCTGCTCGAGCATGGCCTTGCAGGCGGCGCGGTCGGTCATGTCGATGCCAAGCCCGATGGCGGGGCCGCAGCCGGAGATGCCGGTGCCCGCGACGCCGATGCCCACGCCGTACTGGTCGGTGATTTCCTTGGCGGTTTCCTCAGCGCCCTCGATGGCGAGATCGGCGGCGATGACGTGGGCGTCCTCGGGCATCAGGCGGTGGGCAGTGGCTCGGCCTATACCTGACCCGCCGCCGACGACCACGGAGATGTGGCCGGCCAGGGGCTTGTCGGGGGGCATGCGCTGGAGCTTGGCCTCTTCGAGCAGCCAGTACTCGATGTCGAAGGCTTCCTGCTGCGGCAGGGCGATGTAGCCGCCGATGGCCTCGGCCCCGCGCATCACCTCGACCGCGCAGTTGTAGAACTCGGCGGTGACGCGGGACTCGGACTTGTTCTTGCCCCACGCGATCATACCCACACCGGGGATCAGCACGACCGTCGGGTTGGGCTGCCGCATGGCGGGGGAGTTGTCATGTTTGCAGGCCTCGTAGTACGCGGTGTAGTCAGCGACGTACTTTTCGATGGCGGATTCGATCATGCTCTTGAGCGCGTCCAGGTCGCCCGAGGCGGGGTCCCAATCGACGAACAGCGGCTTGATCTTGGTCCGCAGGAAGTGGTCCGGGCAGGAAGTGCCCAGGTCGGCGAGGCGGGCGGCGTCGTTGGAGTTCACGAAGCGGAGTATCTTGTCGTCGGCCTGGACGGTACCGATCATGCGCTTATGGGTCGAGACCTTGCCACGCAGCCAGGGCAGGAGCTTGATGAGCAGGGCGTTGCGGCCTTCTTCGCTGAGCGATTCGTATTTTGCGCCGCCGAAGGTCTGGCCGCCCTTGTCGTGTTCTTCGATGTACTCGGCGGCCTTGTTGATGAGGTCGAGCGAGAGCTCGTAGCACGCCTGGTCGTCGTCGGCCCAGTTGATCAGGCCGTGCTGGCCCATAATCGCGCCCTTGGCGTTGGGGTGCTCTTCGCAGCCTTTTTCGAGTGCGAGGCCGAGTTCGAAGCCGGGGCGCATCCAGGGGAGCCAGAAAAGATCGTCGCCGAAGATCTCTTTCATGACCTCGGGGCCGTTGGCGCTGGCTGCGACGGAGATCAGTGAGTTCGGGTGCGTGTGGTCCACGAACTTGTGCGGGACGAAGGCGTGAAGCGGGGTGTCGATCGACGAGGCGCGCGGGTTAAGGTTGTAGGTGCAGTGGCGGTAGAGGGCGACCATGTCGTCTTCTGCGGGGGTCTTGATGCCGTTGTTGGGCATGTTGGCGTAGACGGTTTTGAGCTGGTTGAGCTTGCTCATCTCGAGCGCGGCGAAGTTGGCGCGTTTTGAGGTCCGCAGGTCGCCGCCAGAGCCTTTGACCCAGAGGACCTCGGTGGTCTGGCCGGTGAGCGGGTCGGTTTCTTCGATCTTGCTAGAGGTGTTGCCGCCGCCGGTGTTGGTCACGCGTTGGTCGTTGCCCAGGCTGTTGGACCGGTACACGAGTCGGTCCAGCCCATCGGTGAGTTTGGCTGCATCCGCGTCTTTCCAATAGCGGGTGACGTGTGCGAGGTCGGTCTTGGTCGTCATGAGCGGGCCTCCTCGGCCTGAGTGAATGGTCTCCAGCAGAGGAAAAATATAACATATTTGCCAATTCAAACACAGATAATTAAGATAAAATTTGGTTTCATATGGTATTTACGTAAGATATTAATTGGAATAATAGTCAATTTGTCACTGTATCAGCCTAGTATACGCAGGATGACGTGCTGATCGGAGCTCACTCGATGATGCCAGCCCACCGCCAGAACCTGATCCTGGAACGCCTTGAGCGTCAGTCCATGGTCCGCGTGGCCGACCTCTCACGCGAGTTTGGCGTTACAACGGAAACAATCCGCCGAGACCTTGAACAACTCAGCGAAGGTGGCCTTGTTTCGCGTACCCACGGCGGTGCTGTCGCGACGGAGGCGCTGCATCACGACCGGCCATTCCGCGATCGCAGCACGCAGCGTCTTGATGAAAAAAGCGCGATCGCACGTTCGGTCGTTGACGACATCAAGCCCGGTGAAATCCTGGGCCTCGATGCCAGTTCGACAAGTACCGTTCTTGCCGATCTTCTGCCCGATGTTGCGATTACGGTTGTCACTAATTCGGCGGCGATTATCCAGTCGCTGGGTAGCCGGCCTAATGTCACCGTCATCGCGACTGGTGGCGTGCTGGATCCGCAGACGATGGCGTTTACCGGTACGATCGCGGAAGGGACCATCAAGCGATTCACGTTTGATCGCCTCTTTATTTCATGCCGGGGCATCGACCCCAACCGCGGGGTTGGCGAAGCGAGTGATGAGTTGGCTCGACTCAAGCAGTGCATGATTGAAGCGGCCAGCAAGGTCTACGTGCTGGCGGATCACACCAAGTTTGATCGCCGGCCAGCGTTCCAATGTGCGGTCTGGCGTCAGATTGACAGCTTGGTGACGGATAGCAGTGCGCCAGCGCCTGCTGTGGATGCGATCGCTAAGCGGAATCAAACCGCCGTGATCACCGCGGCGGTTTAGCCTACCTTGATTTCCCCGAACTGTTTCTCGTGGGCTTGCACAATCTGCGCCAGCATGCCAGCCATCCGTTTGGCGGTGACATGGTTCATGACCAAGCGGTTGTCGATGTTGAACTGCATCTCGACCTGCCCGGACTGGCCCTTGGCCGCCACGTTTACACCCAGGTCGACGATTACTTCGTGTTGATTCGCGTGCTGGCGAAAGGCGTTGGCATAAGTGGTGGTCATGTTGGCATCGTTGACTTTGACGCTGGGTTGGTCGGCCATGTGGTTACTTTCTGTTGATTGAGGGAGGGCGAGGCTCCTGCCGAGCCGCGAATGAAGGATCACGTGCGGCCCGGCAGGAGCCCCGCTATTCCCGAAGAATGCTCGGCAATTAGAGTGCCGCGATGGACTTGTACTCGTCTTTTAGCGCGGCGTAGAGGCGTTGGAACTGGCCGTGGTACCGGTCGTACTCCTTCACGGCTTTGCGATTGGGTTTGATGACCTGTAGATCGCGGATGGCGGCCTTGCAGGCGGCCGGCACGCTGGGCCAGGCCTTGACACCCACCCCCGCGAGGATGGCGGCGCCGTAGGCCGGTCCTTCATCGGCGTTGATGAGTGCGACCTGCTTGCCGTAGATGTCGGCCTGGAGTTGTCGCCAGAACCCGCTCTTCGCGCCGCCGCCAGACAGACGGGCTTTGGTGATCTTGATGCCCATCTCTTCGAAGATGACGAACTGGTCTTTCATACCGAAGGTCACACCTTCCAAGACAGATCGGATCATCGCGCTCCGGTCGGTGCGTGAGGTCAGGCCGATGAACGCGCCGCGTGCGTCCGGGTCGGGGTGTGGGCAGCGTTCACCGGTGAGGTAGGGCAGGAAGAACAGGCCTTCGCTGCCGACCGGTGCCTTAGATGCCTTCCGGGTAAGCAGGTCGTAGGGGTCGGCTTTGCGTTTTTTGGCCTCTTCGATCTCGCTGTGCCCGAGTTGGTTCTTGAACCATTGCAGCGAGCCGGCGGCGCTGAGCATACAGCCGAAGACGCACCACTGACCCTTCACAGCGGAGCACATGGTGTGGACCCGACCTGCAGGATCGTATGCGGGCTCGGAGGCGTGCGCGAAAACCACGCCCGAGGTACCCAGCGTCGCGCTAACGATGCCGGCCTTGACGACACCGTTGCCGACCGCGCCGCAGGCCTGGTCGCCACCACCGCCAACGACGGGTGTCCCTTCCGCCAAGCCCAGGTGCCTTGCGCCCAAAGCATGGAGCTGGCCCGTCACTTCGTGTGACTCGTAGCAGGCCGGCATTAAATCGGGGTCGAGTTTGAGCTTCTTCATGAGCGTCAGGTTCCACGCACGCTTCTTGACATCCAGCAGCAGGGTGCCTGAGGCATCGGAGACCTCGGTCGCATACTCGCCGGTCATGCACAGGCGGATGTAGTCCTTGGGAAGCAGGACGCGCTGGGTCTTCTTAAAGAGTTCCGGTTCGTTGTCACGGACCCAGAGGATCTTTGGAGCGGTGAAGCCAGTGAGTGCCGGGTTGCCCACCATGCTGATCAGCTTGCGTCTTCCGCCGGCGGCCTTCTCGATGTCGTCGCATTGCTTCGCAGTGCGCTGGTCGTTCCATAAGAGGGCGGGGCGCAGCACGTTTTCATCGCTGTCGAGGAAGACTGAGCCGTGCATCTGGCCTGAGAGCCCGATCCCGATAATGTCTTGCTTAGATGCGCTTGCTTCTCGGAGGACGGACTTGGTGGCTTTGCCTACAGCGGCCCACCACATTGCGGGGTCCTGCTCGGACCAGCCCGGCTTAGGGTTGGAGATAGAGTGAGGGACGTTCGCGACCGCGACGACGGCACCACGTGTGTTGCAGAGCAGGGTTTTCGTGCCGGATGTACCGATGTCAATACCGAGCAGCAGGGCCATGGTTCGCTCCCGTTTGGTTTGCGGGTCTGTGAAAGGTGGAGAGGAGAGTTTACCGCAAACCGTGCGTCATCTGGTCGGGCATGTTGCTAAGGCGCGACCACTTCAAGCACGCCGCGCATCGAGCCCCAGTGGCCGGGGTACGTGCAGACAAACTCATAGCTGCCCGCGGCGGTCGGCGCGAAGAATCGCAGCGTTTCAGACTCGCCGGGCTTGAGCATCCCGGTATAGAACAGGACCGCGTCTGAGTCTTTGGGCACGTAACCGACGGCGGCGGCGGCGGTCGGGTCTGCGCTCATCGCGACCCCGATTTCCTGGGCGCGGCCGGGTTTGGTGATCACGAGGTTGTGCTCCATCGTGTCGGGGTTGAAGAGCGTAATCTCAACCGGCCGGGCTGCGGGCACGGTCAGCGTCGCCTTGTCGTACTTCATGCCGGCGACCGCGGTAATCGTCAGCGAAGTGAGCGTGAGGTCCTCGGTGCCCGCGGGCTGGATGCCGGTAGGCAGTGCGTTCAGCGTGCGGATGGCGGCGAATCGCAGGTCGATGCTGCCAGCATTGTTGGCAAGACCCAGCAGCATCGTTCCGTTCTCGATCGTCAGGCTATCGGTTGGCAGCAAGGGCACGGCATCGATCGCGGCAATCGTAGTATCCGTTGGCGTTGCTTTCTTCACCTGTTCTATGACAGGTACGGCCCATCGCTTGAGCACATCTGTATCATTGACTCTGCTAAGGCCTTCGTAGGCGATCGGCTTGTTGTCGAGTTCCATCAGCGCAACACTTGGTTGGGACGACATGGCGATCGCGGCGGCCGCGGTACGGCGGACATTCTCGCTCCCGTTGCCCAGCGCCATCTCTTTGAGTCGAGGGGTCTGTGCATTCAGCTCGTTCGGCTTCCACTCAATGAGTTTGTCGAGCAGCACTTCACGTTTGGCAAGCGTGCTGGGGTTCATCGTTTCGACCAGGTTGAGTAATACGGTTAGCGGCCCCTGGCCGTTGAAACTGGCAAGCTGGCCGAGAACCTCATCGATCTTTTCATCGGGCAGGTCGTTGCGCTCCAGAAGAATGGCGCAGACGAGTGCGTCACGCTCTTGCTTCAACAGGTCGCCGATCACCATGCGACGCAGGCGATTCGCTCGGCTATCGGCTTGGACCGGCTCGCCAAAGGCCAGCAGTTCTGCCAGCGTACCGCGGTAGGCGGACCGCATCGCGTCGTTCATCTCGTAAGGCTCGACGAGTTGAGCGATGCCAGCGGCGCGTCGTCCCGGCATGGCACGCGCCGCAACCAGCGCTTCGTAACGCACCGCCATCTCGTTATCTTCAGCCAGGGGTGTCAGCAGGCCGAACGGGTTGGTCGTAACCTCTGCCAGGTCGGCGATCGCACGGGCGGCGAGGGCGCGTAGTTGTGGGTTCTCGGAATTCGCGGCTTCGGCCAGCAACGCATCTGCGTGCACACCTAACCCACGACGCACCATCAACACTTCATACAGCCGGTGTTCGCGCCTCTCTCCTTCACCCCCTTCGGCCAGCCAGGTGTTTAAATAAGGGACCACCTCATAAGCGCTCATCGTGATGAGTTTCATGCGGGCGCTGGCTGCGTCGGCCGCCTTGTCCGACCCGAGTTGCTCAACAAGCGACACCACATCCGAGGTCGTATTGTCCGAGCCTCCGATCGCTGCGATGACCGCGAGCACAACCTCTTCAGGGCTCGCCTTGCGTTTGGGGGTGAGAAAACCGATCTTTTCATCGCCAGCGAAGTTGAGGTAGGTCCAGTCTTCATCCGGGTCGCGGACCGGTCCGGGCAGCGGCTCAACGATCAGGATAGATTGGTACTCGTCTTTTTCATCCGTGATGTATTTTTGCAGCGCCGCACCGCCGGGGTACTCCATGCTGGAGATGCCGCCGGTGTAATCGATAGACAGGACGAGGGTTGGCTTCGTATCACTGTTGGCGATCGGCTTCAAAGCGATGGGCGAGCGGTCGATAATGATCAGGTCTTCACCGATTGTTACTGCGGACTGGTAGATGATCGGCCGTTGCTTATTTTCGACAGCGAGCATAGCGGTATCGAGCATTGGTGCCAGGCCGTATTTTGGCGAACAGATGCCGCCGACGAAGTAGATCGGATCGGCTTTCTCTGTTTTTGAGCCGTGGTCATGGTCATTGTGCAGTGCCTGATCCAACGGGGCGGGGTTCCCGCAGAGGGTTGGGTCGAGAGGTGGGTTAGGGGCCTCTGCGAAGGCCGTTGCGAATACAAGCGCGGCAGCGATTGAGCCAGCGAGGATCAGTACGCTGATTGTCAGCTTAGGCGGTGGGGTTGGGCTTGAGCTAGTGGATGCCATGCGGATGGGTCTCCGGTGATAGAACGCCTGACAAGGATAACGCTGTAAGCGGAATAGTCGAGCAGCAGGGCGTGTTAAACTGTACGAGAGCGCCCGACGCGTTGGGTTTGCTTGCCCGTCTGTTGGTTTCTTTCAACGCCTGGATTTACTGCCATGCTCATCATTATCTTGGGTTTTTATGCGGTGATTGGGCTTGTGATTGGGCTGGCGTTTGTGTGCCGGGGCGTCAATCGTGTAGACCCGGCCGCAGCAGACTCGCCTTTTCTTTTTCGTGTCGTGATCCTGCCCGGCTGCGTTGGGCTTTGGCCGGTCGTATTGTGGAAATGGAAGAACACGACGGGGGGCTCGGCATGACACAGGGCCAGCGGAAGGTGCACGTGTTGCTGTGGCTGGTGCTCGGGCCGGTCGCGGTCGTTGGTCTTGTCTTGGCAGTGGTCTGGCGGCCTGCTGAACCAGTGCAAGGCGGCGCGTTGCCGGGCGTGGACGTCTTGCACGGCGATGAAGAGCAAGCGGGGCAGCAACCATGAGTGTCCGTTACACCTGGGTCCAGTGGAACAGGCATAAGCGTATCTATGACGCGGCACTCCTTGCCTTCGTGGTCGCGTTCATTGCCGCTTATATGGTCGTCTCTGGCGTGACAACACCGAAAGGCCAAGCAACCAGCGCACCGATCCTGATCATCCGCGCGACCGGCTCGTGCGCGATCCTAATGCTGCACTTGATCCTTGCCATCGGGCCCTTGGCTCGGCTGTTACCCCACCAGTTCGCGCCGCTGCTGTACAACCGCAGGCACTTTGGCGTCACGATGTTCTTTGTCGCGTTCGTCCACGCGGTACTCCAAACAATATGGTACGGCGGCTTTGGCGTCATCGACCCGATCACCGCGACGCTCACACTGAATACCCGCGTCGATTCTTGGGTCGGCTTCCCTTTCGAGTGGTTCGGCATCCTCGCGCTTGTGATCCTCTTCTTTATGGCCGCAACGAGCCACGACTTCTGGCTCAAGAACCTCTCGCCCCGCTGGTGGAAGACGCTGCATATGGGGGTCTATGTTGCCTACGCGTGCGTGGTCATGCATGTCGCGCTCGGCGCGGTCCAGGCGGAGCGGAGTATGGTCTACCCGGTACTCATCGGCGTCGGAGCGATGACGCTGATTGGGCTACACCTTGTCGCCGGGCTGCGTGAGGTCAAGGAGGATGCCTCGGCTGCCGCTAAGCCAGCAAGCGGCTGGGTCGATGTCGCGTCGGTCGATGAGATCCCGCCGGACCGGGCCAAGGTCGTGAAGCTCAAAGTGGAAGGGGGCTGTGAGCGCGTCGCGGTGTTCCGGTACGGCGGCCATGGCAAGCAATTCTCCGCAGTACAGAGCGTCTGTGCCCACCAAGGCGGCCCGCTTGGCGAGGGTAAAATCGTGGACGGCTGTATCACCTGCCCATGGCATGGCTACCAGTACAAGCCGGAGGACGGCCAGTCGCCCCCGCCTTACACCGAGAGAGTGGTGACTTATCAACTCCGTGTCGATGGCGAACGCGTGCTTCTCAACCCCGAGCCTTTAGCGCCCGGCACACCCGTCGAGCCCGCCATGATTGGGGGCAGCCATAGCTGAGCAAGACAAAGACCCGTTCTACGTCGGCTACCTCCCGCTGCCCGCGGCGATCAAACGCTTCATCCTGCCATGGCTGGTCGGCAACTTCGTGCTGGCGGTCGGTATCGCTGCGGTGGTCGCCTTGCAGGATCGTGAGCCGGGGGATGGGGTGTGGGACACATCACAACCAATCGTAATCAAAGGTGCTCTAAGGAAGGATCCTTACCCGGTATTAAAGACCATAGGTCAAGAAGGGATTTCAACATATATTCTTGTTGAGCAAGGCAAGACAGGTGTGCAGAAGCGTGTCTCGCAGATGTCTGAGGGTAGTTGTACTGTGACCGGATATCTGATTAAGCGTGACGGCAGGAAGATTATCGAGCTAGATAACTCTATTACGCAACCTATCGCGAAGACCAATGGATCGCTCTATATTTGGTCTGATTCAGAAGACCTTGGCACCCACACCCTTCGCGGAGAGATTGTCGACCCTAAGTGCTACCTCGGTGTGATGCAGCCGGGCGATGGCAAGACGCATAAGGTTTGTGCAACGCTGTGCATCAAGGGCGGCATCCCGCCGATGCTGCTGGTGCGTGACAAGCAGGGCAAGACCGCGGCGTACCTCCTGACCGACGCGGAGGGCAATGCCTTCCCCGAGTCACACTATCAATACATCGCCGACCCGATCGAGGTGACGGGTAGGGTCCTCCGGGATGGCGATTTGTTGGTCTTCCGCGCGGATTTGACGTCGATCCGTCGGCTCGGGGTGGGTGATTGACCCGTTCTAGCCCGCCGAATACGAGAAAAAGATGCCCTCCGTGTCCGCTACGTGAGCTTCGGTTTGAGCGAGGGTGGAATATCGGGGCCTTCTACCTGATTAGACCGATACTGCACGTGTTGACTTGCGAAATGTTAACGCGTCCGCGAAAATAGAATCTTCACTGACACTGCCCTCCAGGGGAAGGCAAATGCCCGATCCGATGCCTGCATCAGACAACCTAAGCCAAGCAACCGAGACCGTGCCTTGGTCGACCGGCCCACTTTCTGAGTTGATGACACAACTCAGCGACCTGGTGCGCCTGCTCGATGAAGAGCAGTTCAACGCCAAGCCCGAGTCTACCAAGTGCGGCTCGATCGGCGGGCACGTCCGCCACGTGCTGGACCACCTCGTCGCCTGGCTTGGCGGCGTCGAGCACGGGCAGGTCAACTACGACGACCGTCAGCGAGATACCGCGGTCGAGAACGACCCGACCGCCGCGCTTCACGCGATCAAGCACCACACTGCGCGGCTCGCCGGGGTGAGCGAAGAACAGCTTGGCAGCACCGTCCAAGTACTCACCAGCATGACCAGTTGCGGGTCGCTCGTCCTGCTACCCTCGACGCATGCCCGTGAGTTGGCTTTTGTCTTCAGCCATACTATTCACCACAACGCGATCATTGGCACCATCGCCCGAGCGCTCGGCGTCGACCTGCCCGACAACTTCGGTATGGCACCTTCGACCATCGCGTACCGGAACGGCAGCGGATGTGCACGGTAACCATCGTGCCCAAGCCGGGGCCTAAAGACGCCTTCCGCATGGCGTGTAACCGCGATGAGAGCCACGGCCGACCACCCGCTGATCCGCCGAAACACCCCGGCAAGAAAGACTACCCCGACCAGCGGTCTGTGCTCATGCCCATCGACCCGACCTCCGGTGGGACCTGGGTCGCGGTGAATGATGCGGGTATCGCGTTTACGCTGCTGAACTACAACCTGCCCGAGCCGCCGACCGATCGCGACCAGAGCCGTGGGGCGGTGATCCCTTTACTCGCTCAGGCGGGCACGGTTCAAGACGCGCTAGCGATGGCCGGTCAACTTGAGCGTGAACGCATGATGCCGTTCCGCCTGGTGATGTGTGATGGCAAAACGCTGGTGCTGTGGCGGAGCACCGAGCCGGCCGAACAGGCCGAAATGGGGCCGTGGCCGCGCGAGCCGGTCATGTTTACCTCCTCCGGCCTGGGGGATCACCTGGTGGAGGGCCCTAGGCGGTTGCTGTTTGAAGACTGGTTCGGCGAGGATGCGAAAGTGAACTTGGATAAGCAGCGAGATTTCCATCGGCATCGATGGGCGGATCAGCAGCACCTGAGCATCGACATGCACCGCGAAGACGCCCGCACGGTGAGCTACACCGTCGTCGATGTCGGGTTGGCTGGCGCCACCATCCGCTACTACGCCGACGGACCATCACAGACGACGCCCCCGGTCACCGATACCATGACACTTTTCAAGCGGTGAACGACGAGCAGGCACAACCCGACGAATCTCGCAAGCGCAGGCGTCGTCTCCTGCCGCGCTGGTGGCAGGTTTACCTCGTTCTGTTAGTCGCGTCGTTCCTGGTCCAGCTACGCACCGATGGCCCGGGCCCGCTGCCCGAGGGCTACGAATCGATCGAACTAACCACGCAGCGCAGTTCGGGACCTGTTGCGCCAGCACCTCAGCCGACAGCCGAAGAACCCGCTCAGCAAGCCGGGGAGGGCCGCCAACGGCGGCGGCGCATCGCTGTGACGCCCGAGACGGTCAAGGTTGCGTACCAGGATGAAGGCCCGAGAGACGGGCCGGTTGTCCTGCTCCTGCACGGCAGCCCCGGCAACGGCGCTGACTTCAACCGGAAGAAGAACGCATTGATCCCCAGCCTTGCTGCCGCGGGCTACCGCGTTATCGCGCCCGACATGCCCGGCTTCGGCTACTCGTCTCCTTATATCCCGGATTACTCCAACCGCGCCCACGCGCGGTATATGATCGACCTGCTTGATCGGCTCGAGATTAAGGAAGCGCACATCCTTGGCTGGTCCATGGGGGGTGGCACCGCGATCCAGATCTACGACCTCGATCCCGATCGTGTGCGCTCCATAACGATGCTTGCTGCGATCGGGGTCCAGTCCGCTGAAGGGTCGGGCGACTACTACTTTGAGCACCTCAAGTACGGCGTCGGCTACCTTCTTTCTGTGGGCGGCTTCGAGTTCATCCCCCACTTCGGCCTGCTCCGCGACCGTTCATTCCGACACGCCTTCATGCGCAACTTCTGGGACAATGATCAGCGTCCCTATCGCGCGGTCCTCGAGCGTTACGACAAGCCGATGCTGATCATTCATGGCGAGGCGGATCCGCCGATGCTGACGCCGGTCCGTGTCGCCTACGAGCACCACGCCATCGTTGAGCAGAGCGAGTTAGTTGTCTACGCGCGGGGTGATTTCGAGAACGCCTTCTATAACCACGCGATGGTGTTCACCGAGAACGGCAACCGCCGAGTGCTCGATGCGCTGCTGCCTTTTTTAGAGAAACACAACGATCCAGACACACCACCGACCCGCTCGACCCTCGACCGTGGTGGGGGCCAGACAAAAGACGCGCTTCAGCTCCCGGGCAATCTAGAGCTGCGTGATACGATGGGCCCCTGGCTCAAAATCGGCGTGATCATGCTCGGCACGTTTATCCTTGAGGACCCGACCTCCATCGCGGTAGGCCTATTCATCAAGGCCGGTCAGATCGACATGTACGTCGGCGGGTTCGCGATCCTCGTGGGGATCTTCCTGGGCGATTTCGCCTTGTACATGATCGGTTTTCTAGCGGGTCGCAGCGCGCTGCGTTGGCGTCCGATTGCGGCATGGGTGCCGACCCGCCACGTCGAGAAGCTGGGTACATGGTTCGATCAGAAAGGCTGGAAGGCGGTGGTGGCGAGCCGTTTCATCCCCGGCTCACGCCTGCCGCTATACATCGCGGCGGGCGTCGCGGGCAACAAGCCCGGGAGATTCCTGCTCTGGACCTTCCTGGCCGTGTGTATCTGGGCGCCGGTGATCCTAGTCAGTGTCGTTTTACTGGGAGAAGCGGCGCGGTCACCGTTCCAGATGATCTTGAATTTCGGTGGCTGGCCTGCCTTCATCGCGGTGGTCGTCGCGCTGATGGTGCTGATCAATACGCTGCTCTCGATGGTTACACGCGAGGGCCGACGCAAGCTCGTGATCCGGGTCCAGAAATACTGGCGATACGAGTATTGGTCATCATGGAAGATCTACCTGCTGATGGTCCCGTACTGGCTCTACCTTATGGCCAAACACCGGTCTTTGACACTCTGGACGCTTGCGAACCCGTGCATGCCTGATGGCGGGGTGGTCGGCGAGTCGAAGAGCGACATCCTCTCCCGTATCGATGATCCCGCGGTCCTCAAGCACGCGTTCATCCCAAGCGGAGTTGGGCCCGGCGAACGCGCCGCGAATACCGAGAAGCTTATTGCTGATCGCGGCTGGGGCTACCCCCTTATCCTCAAGCCCGACGCCGCGCAACGCGGGGCCGGCGTCACGCTGATCCAAGCGGCGGATGACCTCCCTGGTTTCTTCGAGCAGTGCGAAGGCCCCGCCCAACTGCAGCAGTACCACCCGGGTCCTCTTGAATGCGGCATCTTTTATACCCGGCTTCCCAGCCAACCGAGCGGAACCATCTTTTCGATCACCGACAAGGTCTTCCCCGTCATCACGGGTGACGGAGAGTCCAACCTCGAAGAGCTCATTTGGAAACATCCTCGCTTCCGCTTCCAGCACGATGTCTTCCATATCCGCTGGGCCGATGACCTTCAGCGGGTACTTGAAAACGGAGAACAGCTCAGACTGGCCGAAGCGGGTAACCACTGCCAGGGCACGCTCTTCCGCGACGGGGCCCACCTGATCACCCCCGGACTTGAGCAACGTATCGACGAGCTGGCCAAGCGGCTCGAGGGCTTCTACTTCGGCCGAATCGATATCCGCTACACCGACGAGGCATCCCTCATGCGCGGCGAGGGGCTGGCCGTTATCGAGTTTAACGGCGTCACCAGCGAGTCAACCAATATCTACGACCCGGGTTGGTCGCTGTGGCGGGCGCTCTCTGTGCTGCGCAGGCAATGGGCGATTTGTCTTCAGATCGCCGCCGAAGTCCAGGACCTGGAGGGCATTCAGCCCAAGGGCTCCTGGCGGCTGATCCGCGATGCGATCACGTACTACCGAGGCCGGCGGGTTCCGACCCTTTCGGACTGATCGTCCCCGTCAGGTTTGAGATCGCGGGGCGGCGTGGCTATGATTTTCTGTTTGCAGCGTCTCGTCATGGAAGACGAGCCAAGAACCCTGACACCCCACTGTGAATCGAGAGCGACCCATGCGTATTGCCCTGTTTTACGGAACCTGTACCGGCAAGACCGAAGCCGTCGCCGAACAGATCAAAGATGAACTCGGTGAAGACTTCTTTGAAACCTTCGAAGACGTTTCTCAGATCGAGCCATCCGATCTTGAGGACTACGACGTGCTCTTCTGTGGCATCCCTACTTGGGATGTTGGCGAACTCCAGTATGACTGGCAGGATGTTTATGACCAACTCGATGAGGTCGACCTGAGCGGCAAGAAGATCCTTTTCTTCGGGACCGGCGACCAGGCCGGCTACCCGGACACCTATCAAGACGCCATCGGTATCGTTTACCTCAAGATGCTTGAGCGGGGCGCTGTTGGCAAACTCGGCTTCACCGACCCTTCCACGCACGAGTTCGAAGCGTCCAAGGGCATCATCGACGGCCAGTTCTGTGGCTTAGCGCTTGACGATGACTGCCAGCCCGAGTTGACTGAGCAGCGCATCAAAGACTGGTGCGAGCAGATCAAGGGCGAACTCGAAGGCGCAGCCGCCAGCTGATACTGATAAAACCATGGCCTATCTCTATCTCGCCATCGCGATCGTTGCGGAGGTGGCTGCGACGACCGCGCTCAAGGCCTCGGATGGCTTTACCAAATGGCTCCCCAGTGTCGTGGTCGTCACCGGTTACTGCATCGCGTTCTACTGCCTGTCGCTGTGTTTACGGACCATGAGTGTCGGGATCAGCTATGCGATTTGGGCCGGTGTTGGTATCGTGCTCGTGACGATTGCCGCCGCGATCTTCTACAAGCAGACACCCGATACCTGGGCGTTGGTCGGCATCGCCCTGATTATCGCCGGGGTCCTGGTGATCCATGTGCTGTCTGGTACGGTGAGTCACTGAAACCGTCCGGCCGGAACCAGAGAGGTTGGCATGAGAATCAAGCTGATGACCAAGATGCTCGGCTGGATGTTCAAGCGCAAGGCGAAGAAAGCAGTGAAGAGGCTAGCGGGAAAGTAATCTCTTACCCTTTTGTGAAGACGCCGGTATCCTTCAGGATCTCCAGGATCGCTTTACGTTCGCCGGCACCGAGGTAGCCGTACACCGAGTGGGAACCGCTATCCTCTAGTACCTTTTTGAGCTCCAACAAAACCGCCTCTTTCAGCAACGGGTGCATCAAATCAAACGCCTGGCTGTAGACCATATAGCTGCAGCGGTACCTGAACATCCTCGTGTCTAGATCAAAATCCTTCAGCGACCGGCCACGCCGGTCTTCCTTGCGGTTCGCACGGAACTGATGGATGAACGCGTCGCTTCCAATTATGGGCTCGGTGAGTTCGACCTCGTTGTGGTACAGCATCTGCTGCACAATCCTGCTTGCATTGCTTGCGATTACTCGCTGAAGGGTCTCGTTTTCGCTTGGCTCGAACGGCTCTTCGAGATATTGCGCTAGTGATTTGCTTCGCTCGTACTGCTCGTGCACCACGGTACTGCCTTGCGTAAGCCGGTTGTGCATCTGAACCTGGTGCTCCAGCACCATCAGCGCAACGATATCGCTGGTTGGCTGCAGATAACGCTTGACATTGAAACGGTGGGAGAGGTCTTCGATATTCGAGCCTATCGCGTTATCGATATAAGCGTCGCCGTTGGGGTGCTCGATTGTGACCTGGTTGCCGCGGTGGTGCGACTGGCCAGACTTGCCGGTGACGTACCACCCGCCCCAGCGTTTTTCGATGGGCGTGTGGTGCCCGACGGTCGTCGAGCCTGCGGACGTGATAACGTGGCCATCGGGGTTTGGGAAGACTGAGCGAACCAGGAAGCCTGCACGGCCGTTTGTGCGAGCCCCCTCGTGGCATGCCAAACAGCTGCCGTCGATGGTCAGTGCTGCTTTTGCTTCGTCACGGAGGTCGACCGCGAACATCCCGCTGCCGACTGCGGGGTCCGGGTCGGCGTCGCCATACTCGACCAGCCCGCCGGGGACGTAGCCGATGTAACAGTTATCGTTGAAGTAGATCGCGCGGGGGTTACTGGGGCTGATCAGCCGGTGCTGCAGGGAGGTCTTAGAGAACACGAGCACCTGTGACGCTTCGGGCACGCCGGCGACTTCTAGCATCGACCGGAGCTTGTCGTTATTCGATCCCTCACCCCCGAGCAGCCCGTCATCCAACGCTGCAGCGATCGCGGCACGGGGATCATCCGGCGGGTTCACCAAGTGGCTCGGCAGATGCGGCCCCACAGGGGGCTCGATAGCAGGCTGATACGCCCCGGCCTGCCCCGAGTGCACCGCAGCGGTTGGCTCATCCTGCGTGGCCTGCCACTCCGCGTCGGCACAACCCAACATGCCAAACGTGATCAGTGACACGAGTACGGCCGAGATAGCTAAACCAGAGTCATGCCGATAAAAGGACATTTAAGTCTCATTATATCGTCCTGACCCCATAGTGTCATCCAGTTTGCCTAAGCGCGGGCCTCCAAAACGCCGATTCCCAGCCTGTAGCAGGGGTTAATCGGGTTCCTCCTGTGTTGAGATGGACCATGGAGCAATCTGTGCCTCAAGACGACCGAATCCAACGCAAAGCCCGCCGTGAGAAGACCATCAGCCAGATCGGGCGGCTGTCGCTCAACCCGGCCCCGGTACTGAAGGTTATGCAGGCCAACGGCAGCGACCCGGACCAGCTTATCAAGGCCTTGGCCCACTGCCCGGTGCTCTCTGCCCGTGTCATCGGCGTCGCGAACTCGGCGGGCTCCAACGCGGTCCACCGCATGGACACGATCGACCGCTGCGTCCGCCACCTCGGTGCGAAACAGGCCCGGACGATCGCGCTCACCATGGCAATGCAGCTTATGGTCGATCAACTCGACATCGATCAAGAACTGGTCCAAGGCCTGTGGGCATCCGCGGCGACTAAGGCCGTCGCGGCTCAGCTTGTCGCCGAGACTGTCAGCCCTCAGGATGCCGATCGGGCTTATAGCCTGGGTCTGCTCCAGGACATCGGCCTGCCGGTACTTCTGGCGGTCGATCCACGCTTCTTCAAAAACAAGCTGGTTGGCTCAGCAGGCAAGTCAAGCTGGATCGAGCTCGAACGCGCTCACTTCGGCATCGACCACGCCGAACTAGGCGCGGTGATGCTGCATAGCTGGAACGCGCCTTCCGACCTTGTCCTCCAGGTCAGCCGGCACCACCGCTCACTCAGTGATGATGACATGGCTTGGCTCTCCGATATGCCGACACGGTTCGCCGGGCTATTGCCGCACCTCGACGAGCAGCCGACCAAGGACCAGTCCGAGACACTCGCCGCGACGCACGCACGGTTCCTCAGCAGTGACTTCGAAACCCTGGATGTACTACTCAACCAGATCCAGCGCCGCTTCAAGATGCTCGGCAAAGCCGCTGGTGGTCATTCCCAAATGCCTAAAGACTTTGTCAATCAACTGATCCATACGGTTGCCGGCGACACCTTCTCTCTCGCCGCGAAGGTCAGCCGGCTTGATAAGCAACTCGCTCATCAGGTCGAAGCACTTGCCAACGCACAGGAAGAGGCGCTCAGCGATACCCTCACGGGCCTGCTTAACCGGCGCGGCTTCGAAACGTTTGGCCAGCAGATGCTCGATCAGGCCGCTAAGGCGAGCTTGTCGGTTGCCTGCCTGATCATCGATCTCGATGATTTCAAGCCGGTCAACGACACGTACGGTCACGCAGCAGGTGACCACGTCCTCACAAGGGCTGCTGACCTCTTGCGCGACAACGTAGCCAAAGGCGATCTCGTCGCACGTGTTGGCGGGGACGAGTTTGCCATCCTGATGCTGGGCGAGCGGCAGGGCGATGCCTACGCACTCGCTCAGCGCCTGCACGCGATCTGTAACGGCAAGACGATCGACCTGGGCAACACGCAGCAAACCGAGCTAGCGATGAGTATCGGCGGCGTCTTCCTCAGTCACGTCTCCAGCAGCACCACGACCGCCGACCTCACTGAAGCCGCTGACCAGGTCATGTACACGATCAAGCGTGGCGGCAAAGCAGGCCTGCAGTTCGAGAAGATCAACCGCAAAGCGGCGTAATTATTCTTTGGACTGTTGGCGGTGCAGCAAAGAAGACTTGGCCTTCAGCACGAGGATGAAGCCGAGCAGCCACCCACCTACACCGAAGCCAGCGTTCCTGCTGGCGATGCCGACCATGGCACCGATCACCAGCGCGATCATAAACGGTCCAAGCAAGCCATCCCACCAGGGCGGCAACTGACTCATCCTGTACCGGT
Organism: Planctomycetota bacterium; assembly: GCA_039024275.1. Lineage (GTDB taxonomy): Bacteria > Planctomycetota > Phycisphaerae > Phycisphaerales > Phycisphaeraceae > JAHQVV01. The sequence goes on from JBCDKD010000011.1 coordinate 44,102, forward strand.
AGCCCTTGACGTGTTCGTCGTAGTATGCGGCCAGCACGGCTTTTGCTTGCTCAGCCTCGTCTTCCGGCACGTAGATCGTGACTCGTGTATGGCTCGTCGGGATGTTATTGTGGACGATCAGCCTGCGTCGGTCATCGTACCGAGGGTGAAACCCGCCGTCACGCAGCAGAGCAGCGACCTCCTCAACAAAGTCGGGCGAGACATGGTCAACCGCAACAAGATCCATCGCCTTAGGCTACAGGATGTCACCACACGCCGATGAGAAGGAGCGGTCTTTCGTTCCGAATAATGGGATCGAGCTTGATCTCAGGCCGCGCTGTCTACCGCCGCGTGACTTCAAAGTCTCGTGCGTAGACGACTTCGAACTGCACCGCCAAGGCCAGGTCGATCGGCGTGATGATCAGCCGGTCCAGCGGCGGGGGGCCTTGCTCAAGCTCATTGATTAACCCCTCGAACGGCTGCCAGTCGAGGTCCCCAAGCCGAACGAGTTCGCCGAGCGGCTCGCCCGTCGCCTGCTCAAAAGCCTTATAGATCAACTCGGAGCAGTAGATGTGCTCCTCATCGAGCCGGTAGCGGAAATCGTATGGCCGGCCCAAGTACGCGCGGGTGTTCTCGATCACCTCTGGAATCTGGGCTTGGTAAGGCTGCTTAAACCGGTACACCGCGAAGCCACCGCCCCTCCCTCGGTTGGTAAAGGTCTCCAGCGGCGTCGCGGCCACCTGCTTGGCCGCCTCATAAACGACCCACCGCCCGTTACGCCGATCAACGATCCCGCAGTGCGAGTAGTGGGAGTTCGAAGCCCCCTCGATCATGTTGATCAGCGGCGACTCCGGCGAAGACTGAAAGATGACATCTCCGACCTGTGGGGTGTATTCGGTGAGCAACTCAGGCGCACCCTGATCTGCATTGATCCCCGGGCTGGCGCAGCCTGCCAAGCCACTATGAAGGCTGATCAGACAAACCATAACGATGGCTGATTGAAGCTTTGCCATAACGGCTCCATGACAACACACTAGAAGTCCCACGGCATGATCCGATTCCGGTGCCCACACTGCGGGCACTCCGAGCCCTGATAATTGGCCTTCTCATCCTTCTCCTTTTTACCGCACCCGACAAGGGCCATGACCAGCAGGAATAACGCGATGATCCCGATCGGCAGCGCACCGATGGACTTGAAATAAAACCCGAGGAACATTGAGATCCCCGAGAGGATCACGATGACGATTAAGAAGTGCCCCGGCGCGGCTTTACCGATCGGGCCGTCGCCGCCGGAGAGCTTCCAGGTTGCTGGGCATTTGCTACAGCGCATGATTGGTCAATAGTATCCCGCTCAGATTTCGTCTCGAAGTGCACCCCTTGCTTCAGCAAGTGATGGCCAATTCGGATTGTGAACACGCTCTAATACGCATTGAAGATTCCACAATACTCTTTCTTCTGCTCGATCTTGGATAGTGAGTTGATCAACATCAGAAAATCGGCTTAGAAAAGAATCTAGTACAACAGCTTCGTTGACTGATAATCGGAGGTTGATCTCTTCGGACATACTAAAAATCTGCTTTGGGATACTACAGTCCTGAAATCGCCCGTTGCCGCAGCATGTGGTCCGCAAGCACGAGCGCCATCATGGCTTCACCCATCGGGACGAACCTTGGCAGCAAGCAGGGGTCGTGCCGGCCGCGGGTGGCGATGGTGGTTTCGTTGCCTTGGTTATCAACAGTGGGGCGGTCCTGCGGGATACTGCTGGTCGGCTTGATGGCGCACCGCATGACGATGGGCAGACCCGAAGAAATCCCGCCGAGCATCCCGCCGTGGCGGTTGGTGGATGCGCCGATGGGAGGGGCCTTGTCGCTGTCGGGGATGAACGTGTCGCAGTGCTCGGTCCCCCTTGCGGCCGCGACGCCGAACCCCTGGCCGTACTCGACGCCCATTACGGCCGGCAGGGAGAACATCGCCTTACCCAGATCGGCCTTGAGCTTGTCGAAGACCGGCTCGCCCCAGCCCGCCGGCACACCCGTCGCGACGAGAGTGGATGCCCCGCCGATCGAGTCCTGCTCTTTGCGGACCTGCTTGATGAGTTGCTCCATCTGCTCGGCCATCGCCGGGTCCGGGCAGCGCACTGGGTTGGCCTCGACCTGCTCGATCGTGACGGATCCGGGCAGGATATCGGTCGCGCGGAGGTCACCGACCTGGTCGACGTAGCCAATGACCTCGATGCCGTGGGTGACCTTGAGCAGTTTCTTGGCGATCGCCGCGGCCGCGACGCGGACGGTCGTCTCCCGAGCAGAACTGCGCCCGCCGCCGCGGTAGTCGCGGAAGCCGAACTTGGCGTCGAATGTGAAGTCGGCGTGGCCGGGCCGGTACTTGTCCTTGATGTCGCCGTAGTCCTGGCTGCGCTGGTCTTTATTGCGGATCAGGATGGCGATCGGCGTGCCGGTCGTGCGGCCTTCAAAGACGCCGGACAGGATCTCGGGGTGGTCATCTTCCTTGCGCGGGCTGACGATGCGGGACTGGCCGGGCTTTCGGCGTTGCAGGTCGGGGATCAGGTCGTCTTCGGAGAGTTCCAATCCGGATGGGCAGCCATCCACGATGCAGACATTGCCGGGGCCGTGGGATTCGCCGGCGGTCGTGACGCGGAACAGAGTGCCGAAGGTGGAGCCTGCCATAGATGAATGATTCTAGCTATGAATCATTTTTGCTGCCATTGATGGGCAATCCATCGAATGCTTCTTTCAACAAAGCTCTAGCCTCTTCTTCAGGATTTGCTGCATCACTACCACGGATAAGGAATCCGGAGGCACGCCATTCACGAGAAGGCAACTTGATGTAAACGGCTTGGCACTGGCTTGGTACCCAGCGGTGCTCAGGGTCATCCAGCAATTTGGAGTTCAGAATCATTGGGCGTAAGACGAACCATCCATGACTAAACTCTTTGATATCGACGGTCACATCTGGATCGGGCCATTCAACGGAAAGCTCTAATTCTTCTCCCACGCCATCGATTTTTTGCTTATATGCAATACGCAGCTCTGGCTCATTCTCTAAAAAGTCATTTGATATCGCTTCGAGGCTGTTGGCTTGAGTTGGTGGATCACTCTTCAGCAAAGTGGCTGCAAAAACAGCTATAAAAATCAATACCAATCCAATTATCACTACGATGACATAGTTCATCATGGATTGAACCTTCAAAATTTAGATGAATATGCCTGCGGTAACTCTGAGAACAGTCACTCCCCTTTACGCGCCAACTCCACGTTGCTGCTGAGTTGCTTCGCCTTGAGCAGCAGCACCGCGGCTTCGAGCTGTGGGTCCAGGCCGTCGGCAAGGATGTCCCGCGGGTCGGTCTGCGGGTTCTCGGGGTCGCGGTCTTCCGGGTCGATGAGGATGTCCGCGTCCCGGCGGGCTTCGAGCCAATCCGCGACTTCCGAGTTGGTCATCTTCACCTCAAGGTCCGGCTTGATGCCCCACTCGGTGGAGTCGTCTTTGCGGTGGATGATCGCGCCCTTCGGCAGCTGGTAGTACTGCGTCGTGCACTTGAAGAGCGCTTCGCCACGGCCGAGCGGGAAGATGTCCTGGACCGATCCCTTGCCGTAGGAGTTCTCCCCAAGCACAATCGCGCGTTCGTAGTCCTGCAGCGCGCCGGAGACGATCTCGGAGGCAGATGCCGAGCCTTGGTTGATCAGGATGACCAGTTCGATGTCGTCGTCGTAGGTGTTGCGTCGGCTAGCGGATTGGCTGGTGGTCGTGATGCCCTCTGCGTTGACCGTTGAGACGATCCGTCCGCGGTCGATGAAGCGGTCGACGACGCCGATCGCAGTCGATAGCAGCCCGCCGGGGTTGAACCGCAGGTCGAGCACGATGGACTTGAGGTTGCCTTCGCGCTGGAGCTGCTGGACGGCCTTGTCCATGTCGTCTGCGGTCTGGCGGAGGAACTGCGTCATGCGGATATAGCCGATCCCCGCTTCCTTATCGACCCAGTAGTCCCAGCCGCCTGTGTCGCGGTGGGCGAAGCCCTTGATCGACTCGATCTCGATCTTTTTGCGGGTGATCGTAACATCGAAAGGCTCTTTGCCTTCACGCAGCATCGTGAGTGTGACCTTGGTGTTCTCTGGGCCGGTAATCTCGCGTACGGCCTTGTCGACGGTCCACGTGCCGGTGGGCACGCCCTCGACCTTGGCGATGATGTCGTTGGCTTTTAGGCCTGCCTTCATGGCGGGGGTGCCTTCCAGCGGGGTGACGACGGTGAGCTTGCCATCAATCTTCTGGATCTGCACACCGATGCCGACGAAGTTGCCAGACATGGTGCGGGCGAACTGTTTGAGTTCTTCCGGCCAGATCGGTGCGGTGAACTGGTCGAGCTCGTTGCACGCGCCCTGTGTCAGCTCATAGACGACGACTTCCTCGGGAAGGCCGATCGTCTCGAGGTTGGTCTGCATGATGTCGGCGATAATCGCCATCGCGTTCGCGCGATTGAGGTTCCGCCCGGGGCGGTCCAGGTCCTCCAGCACCTCGTCGAGCTTCGTTTGCATCGCGGTCACTTTGCGTCCATCGCCCAGGTTATCGAACACCTCTTCCAGGCCGTCGGTCTGGATCATGATGGATAGGCTCTTAGCCGAGCCGCGTACGAGGTCGACATAGCCGTCCCGATCGATGTGCCGGGTAGCAGCGTGCGCGAAGACCTGGCCAAGCATCGAGGTTTTGATCCCATCGAGCTTGATCGTCCAGTCCTCGACATCCTGGTTCTCGGCCTCTTCGAAGAGCTCAAGCTGATCTTCATTGCCCAGGCGTTCGGCGCGCTGCTTATACAGATCACGGAGCAGTTGTGGGTTGTAGAGCTGGAGTACGCGGACATGTGTTGAAGCCGCGTCGAACTGTTTCTTGTACTCCCGGGTGTCTTCGTAGAGCAGGTCGAGTAGGCGGTACAGGCTTAATGATTCGACAAAATCGTTGGCCTCATAAGCCTTCTCAGCTTTGCCCGCGACGGTCTGGACCAGGTCGGCAACACGTTCCTCGACAAGCAACTGGTCCGGGTCTTCCGCCAGCGAGTGCGCCTCGATGACCTTGATCATCGCGTCTTCGGGCTTGACCTCGCCGATGAGCGTGAAGGCCTCTTCGAGGGCCTCGTTGTGGGCTTCGAGCTTGGTGGCCTTGCGGCCTTTCAGGTGCTCAAGGTACAGGTCGATTGTCGCATCGAGGGATTTGGCTTCGGGGCTCTCGGGCAGCGTGTCGACAACATGGGCCAGTTCCGCGAACTTACCACGCTCAGCGAGGTCGACGATCTGCTCAGATAGCGCCTGTTCCGCCATGACCGGCTGCTGTGCAACGGCCTTGGTGTCGGGGACGGCCTGTGAGCAGGCGGCCAGAAGCAGGGCGGCAGCGGTGGTAGACTTCAGAGCGATAGAGAGCTTGCCGGATCGGGTCAAAGGTGGCACCTCTTGGGGTGTATTGGGGATGGGCAGGGTTGGGTAAAGCTTATCTTAGGGACGGTTCGAGCGGCGGGCGGATTTCCGGATCGTTCATGAAAAAACCCGCTAGAAGCGGGTTGTGAGGGTCACGCATCCGCCGAGGCCGGGTATTTAAAACCCGGGTCAGCGGCTTGAACTGATCAGGCCGACTCTTTCTGGACAATACGACCCAGTTCCTTGAGCGGCCGAGGGTTCTTGACCGCCGACTCATCAATTACGTACTTCACGCCCTTGTTGTTCTCGTCGGGCAGATCGTACATCAGATCCAGCATCAGGTCTTCCATCACCGATCGCAGGGCACGGGCACCGGTATCACGTTCGATCGCCCGTTCGGCAAGGCTGTAAAGCGCTTCGTCGGTGAACTCTAACTCGGCACCCTCCATTGAGAAGAAGTGCTCGTACTGGCGGACAACCGCGTTCTTGGGCTCGGTGAGGATCCGGACCAGCGTCTCGGGCGTCAGCCGATCCAGCGGGGTGATGACGGGAAGCCGGCCGATGAGTTCGGGGATCATACCGAAGTGCAGGACATCGTCCTGGGTGACGTGCTGCAGGACGGCTTCGTCGTCCTTGATCTTCCGGCCGGAGGCCTGTTCAGAGCCAAAGCCGATGGCTTTCTGGCCCAGACGCTGCTTAATGATGTCTTCGAGGCCGACGAACGAGCCGGCGCAGATGAAGAGGATGTTGCTGGTGTCGATCTGGATGTACTGCTGCTCGGGGTGCTTGCGGCCGCCTTGGGGCGGGACATTCGCGGTGGTGCCTTCGAGCAGTTTCAGCAGGGCCTGCTGCACGCCCTCGCCCGACACGTCGCGGGTGATCGAGACGTTCTGCGAGGTCTTACCGATCTTATCGATCTCATCAATGTAGATGATGCCGCGCTGCGCCGCTTCGAGATCGTAGTCCGCGGCCTGAAGCAGCTTAAGCAGCAGGTTTTCGACGTCTTCGCCGACATAGCCCGCCTCTGTGAGCGTCGTCGCGTCGCCAATGGCGAAGGGCACATTGAGCGTACGCGCCAGTGTCTTGGCCAAGAGTGTCTTGCCCGAGCCGGTGGGCCCGATGAGCAAGACATTAGACTTGTCCAACTCGATCGGTGCATCCTTCTCCGCAGCGCTCAGCCGTTTGTAGTGGTTGTGCACCGCGACGGACAAGGCGCGCTTCGCGGTCATCTGCCCGATCACATACTGGTCGAGGAATTCCTTGAGTTGGCGGGGCGTGGGGATCGAGCCCATTGCCGGCCTGCCGCTGTGCACGCGTCGGCGTTCCTGCTTGAAGATGTTCTGGCACAACTCGGTGCAGTTGCTGCAGATGTAGACGTCGTTGGGGCCTTCGACCATGGGGCCGACTTCCCGCGAGCTCTTGCCGCAGAAAGAACAGGTGGTCACCCGCTTGCCCTTGAAGCCCTCGCCTGAGCCGGTGCCCGATCCATTGCTACCGTCGCGATCCGTCATTGACTTGCCTTTTACCTACCGCGACCTAAGCCGCCTCCGAGTGAAATCAAGGACCCACGCCGGTCGCCCGGCAGAGGCCTCCACGAAACCATCGTCCAGATTCAGATCGGCCGTTAGCCCGCTCCGGCACATGCCACCGATCAATCTTCAAGCCGGCCTAATTCACACCGGCCAACCGTCCCAAGGATCATAACCCAATTCCGATTCCTGCCTAGCAGAAATGATCGCTTTTCACTACAAAATGCGGGATTTAAGGGCCCGGCTCTTGACCGGGGTTCTTATCGGAGGGCCTGTCGATGTTCTCGGTCCCGCCGTCTGACGCGTCTTCGTCGTCGATCGTCAGGTGCCCAAGATCTTCGTGTTGCTCTACAGACACGGCCTCATCCCCCAGGTAGTGCGAGCGTGTGCGGGTTCGGGCCCTCTCCTCGGCCGCGGCCAGTTCTTCATCGCTGAGTTGCCCCTGGGCATGCATCGCCCGCAGGTCCTTCAGTGTGAAGCCCATCGGCGGCTGGTCGTCATAGGGCGAGATCAGCTTCTTCCGCAGCCAGAACGCAATCAGGCCCAGCGCGAACGCCAGCACGACAATGATGCTCAGCCAGAAGTAGATCTCCGAAGTAAATGTCTTGGGATCGGCAAGGAGCAGGGCGGGTTGGGCGGTATTGCTTTCCACGGGTTTATTCTAGCACCTCACCATAAAAAACCCCCACCAATCGGTAGGGGTCATGCGGTTTCAAATTGCTTGCTCAGACCTATTCGGCTTCAGACTTCTTCGCGGTCGTCTTTTTCTTCGGGGTTTTCTTCTTGGTCGACTTCTTCTTGGTGGTCTTTTGCGCCTCGGGTTCTGCGTCGTCAGACACCTCGCCCTCGACAGCGTTTACCTTCGCGGACTCAAGGATTTTGTCCAGTGTCTTCTGCTCGCGCAGCTGCAGGTAGAGCTGTTCGATCTGGCCTTGCTTGGCCATCTCTTGTCGGAGCTTGTCGGGGCGTCGTCCCTGCTGCATCGCCATCATCGTGATCCGGCCGTTGAGCTCTTGCTCATCGACGTCGATCTCCAGTTCCTTGCTGGCCTTGTCGAGGATGAAGAATTTCTTGAGCTGAGCGACGGCCTGCTCTTCGCTCTCAGCACGCATGTCCGCCAGCTTGGTACGAACTTCTTCTTCGGGCATCCCCCGGTACATCATCTCCATACCCTGACGGTTGAGCACACGCGCTGCCTGCTGGTCGGTGATGCCTTTAGGCAGTTCGAGCTCGACCTTCTCGACCAATTGATCGGTCAGCTGCTGGTATAGGTCGGCCTGCGTGTTCTGCTCGGCACGCTGCTCGAGCATCGTTTTCACACGCTCTTTCAGCTCGTCCTCGCTACCCAAGCCCATCTGCTCGGTGATCGATTCAACCGTCGCCGGCTCGATGCGGTGGAGCGTACCGATCGTTAGCTTGATCGTGATCGGCTGGTCGCGGATCGCTTCGTTTTCATGGGCAGTGGGGCCGGTCATCGAGATCACGACTTCGTCACCAGCCGTCTTGCCCGCCAGCTGTTTACCCAAGTCTTCGACAACGATGCCTGCGACGTGGCCCTTGTATTCCGCAGACTCGCCGTTGACCAGTACGTGGTCCAGCGGGACTTCCTGGATCGGTTCGGCATCGTCTTGGATCTTATCACCCGCGTAGATTTTGACGCCTACACCGGCATAATCACCTTCTTCGATCGTTGCGTTCTCTGGCTCGGTCGGTCTGCCGCTCTGCTGGCACATCCGCTCGATCTCTTCGTCGATATCACTGTCATCAACGGTCGTGACCGTCTTGGTCACTTCGAGGGTGTCGTAGCCCGGCAGCTCAACATCGGGGGTGACTTCGACTTTGACGGCGAACGTCAGGTCACCGGACTCGGGCAGCTTAAGGTTCTCCGCGTCGTCGACCTGGGGGTCGCTCAGCGGGTCGAGGTCGTTGTCTTCGATCGCCTTGGTATAGCTTTCGCTGAGTAATTGATTCTTGACATCGTCGCGGACGTGGCCGGCGAAGCGCTTCTCCAGCAGCCGGCGGGGCGCTCGGCCGCGACGGAAGCCGGGCAGGACTGCTTCGTCTTCGAGCGAGCCGTAGCTATCCTCAATCTTGTCCTTGATCTGGTCTTCGGGGATCGTGATCGTCAAGGACTTACAGGCCGGGCCCGCGTCTTCGATCTTCACCTCGAACTGCAGGCCTTCTTCGTTTTCTTCGTTTGTTGCGGTATCTTCAGCCATGGCCGTGCCTCCTTGGGGCAAGGTTGCTGTGGGGCGGTGTGTATGGGTTCCGTGGGGAGGAAGGTCTTGGCCCCGATCGACCCACGCCTGCCGCAGCGCCCACACGCATGCGACGGTACCTCAATCGGGCTAACCATTGTCACCCAAACAGGTGTTGTGGTCAAGCAACGGCATGAAAGCCAGATTTTCACAACCCTGCAACCGGTCTTAGTATTGCGGGTAACCCGCAATAGACCTGCTCGGCACGCGTTGTTCCTGCGCCTTTAACTACCTATCTGATCGGACGCTTTAGACCATGATGCATCGTCTCACGAAACAAATGCTCGCCGCACTCTTGGCCGCCATGATCATCACGCCAGCTGTCCTAGCCGAGGATGAAGGACTGTCGGTCGAAGAGCGTCGGGAGCAAGCCCGCATCGAACGGCTCTGGAACCTGAACTGGCGGACCTTCGCGCCCTACTTCGTCGAATACAAAGATGTGTTTATCTGTGTGCCGACCTACGACCGCAGCAAGCCAAGCAGCCTTGGCAAGAGCATCAGCGAATACCGCAGCGAGACCGCTTGGCAGCAGGAGTTCAAAGACGAGCGTGGCAAAGAACAAAAGCGTAAGCTCATCAAGCCGGAGGAAGACGCTTTTGCAGCTGTGGCCTTGCTCCCTGATGTCGCGGTCGGGCAGTACGGCTACATCCGGTCGGGCATGGTCGAGACGATCATCGACGACAAGACCGTAGAGTTAGAGGATATCTGGCTCGTCGATGCAGATGCGGTACGCGATGAAAAGAAAGAGATGAAGGAGGCCCTGTGGGGGCAGGTACTGGAAGATATTGAAGACGCCATCCGTGACCGTGACCGGCATCGACGTAGCCGGACTTCGCGTCGAATGGCGGAAAACGATGCTCTAGATTGGGGCTTTGAAGCCCGCGAAGGAGCAGCCAGCAGGCAGCGCGACGGCGTGTTCTCGCGGTACACCTGGGTCGTGAAGGGCTTTTCAACGCGGAACCTGAAAAAAGAAGCACGCTGGCCCTCCGCGAACGCGAAGGGTGGCGGCCTGCAACTCATTATTGTCGAGGTTTCAGATCGCACCGTTACCGCTATGCCGGCCGCGAGCCTGCGTAAAGGCATCACCGAACTGCAGTTCATCGACTACCTGCAGTCTCGGCAGATGAAGAAGGCTGAGTTCGTGGAGGCCGTAACCGAAGCCAAGCGCGAGCACCGCAGCGACTACGTAAAACATGTCCTTGCCACGCTGATCGGCGAAGCAAGCCCGACCTCCAAAGAAGCGATCAATAACGAGGTCGAACTCGCGGACTGATCCGCTCGGTTTGCTCTTCTTCCTTGAGGCCCATGGCGAGTGTTTGTGGGTTTCTCTTATTTCGCATCCAGCAGCTTGAGCTGCTGGTATAGCATCCGCATCTTCGGCACCGAGCATCCCGCCGCCTCGGCCCGGCGTAGTGGTTCGCCGTAGATCGCTTCGACTTCTATCGGTCGGCCCATCTCGCGATCAATCATCATGCTCGGCTTGTAGGCATTCATATTCAGCGTGTTGTTCAGCATCGTCTCAACAAACGCGCCGGGTATCGTGTGCCCGATTACCGCCTTCGCCGACAACACCACCTCGAACATCAGGTCCGCGACCAATGGCTCGGCGTACTCCATGAGCACCGAGCAGTCCACCCCCAGCACCGCCGCGAGCCCGTTGTAGGGCACGTTCCAGACCAGCTTCTCCCACCGCGCGGCGGCAAGATCCTCCGCCAGTTGGACCCGGACGCCTCCGGCCTCGAAGTCGGATGCGATCACCCGCATCCGCTCTGATATTCCGCCCTTGCAGAATTCACCGAGCTTGATGTGGTCGAACCGGTCCTGCTTGATATGCCCCGGCCCGACTTTATTAGAGCACAGAAAACACAACCCCCCCAGCACCCGCTCCGCGCCGATGACTCCCGCCGCGTCGTCCTCTGGGCCTAAACCGTTCTGCAGCGTGAGCACGCAGCCGTCGTCTTTTACGACAGGCGGCAACAAGTCCGGCAGGAGCGCATTATTTGTTGACTTGAGGCCGATAACGACGACATCACATCGCGGCATCGCGGCTACCTCGCGGTAGGCATGTACCTTTGGCAGGATCAGATCTCCGTGCTGGGTGGAATCGACGACGAAGCCGCTCTGAGCGACATGCTCGTAATCGGAGTTCAGCAGGAAGTGCACCTCGGCCCCGCCGTGCATGAGCCGGGCCCCGTAGTACCCGCCCAGTGCCCCGCTGCCGATGATCGCGTAGTTCAACTTTGAGTCGCTCATCCGCGTAGGTTAGCAGCCTCGTCACAGGTGTCTTGGGCCGATCGCAGTGTTAGAATTTGACTCCCGGCCCGCGTAGCTCAGCAGGATAGAGCAGCGCTTTCCTAACTCGCTTGGATGGGTACGCACTCACCTTCACGTGTACCCAACAGCCCTTAAAACGCAGGAAAACGGGAATCCCGTCTTCAGGCGTACCCATGGCTTGTCGATTTCCCATTACTGGGCCGTTACTACGGCCGGGAGTCAAGCCATGCCCAAGCGACATCGATTCACCACCGACCGCGTTCGCCGTACGTTCTCTCCGCCGCCCGAGGGAGCGACTACTTCGAGCGGTAAACCCATCACGCAGGCGTTCTACTGGGACGAGCAGACCGAAGGGTTCGGCTTGGTCGTCTCAGAGTCGAACCGGTCGTTCATCGTACAGCGGTGGGTAGACGGTAAGACCCGCCGCGTGACACTGGGCAGGGTTGGTGGAGCGTGGAAGAATCGCCACGTCCCCGCCGACTGGCGCACGGACGACGTGTGTAGCCTCAAGGCCGCCCGTGAGGCTGCTAGGAAGGTGTACAACCATCTGGGCGACGACGAGCCGATTACGGCCACGGCCGTCGAGCCCGCGCCATTGCCGACTCCGACGCTTCGTGAGGCGATCGACTTCCACGCGGAGAACATGCGGCATAAGGAGTGCGAGGAAGACAACATCGAGAACGTGGCGTACACGCTGGGGCTTCATGTCGGCGACTGGATCGACCTGCCGCTGGGCGATATCACGAAGGAGATGTGCGACGAGCGACACAAGGCCATCACCGCCGACGGCAAGCCCACCACGGCGAACAACGTCTTCGACCGACTCCGCGCCGTCTGGAACACCATCGCGCAGAAGCGCAACGGCATACCAGAGAACCCCGCGCGATCGATCACCCGGAACAAGCCCGGCAAGTCGGTGACGGCGCTCCCGTGGGACGAGCTACCCGCTTGGGCGGACCGCACCAACAAGATCAAGAATCCCATCCGCCGCGACCTGTGGTGGTTCATCCTCTTCACGGGTCTTCGATCGACCGACGCGTGTACGGTGCGGTGGGAACACCTGAACCTGACCGACAAGACGATTAAGAAGGACTTCGGACACGGCGAGGTCGTCATCGAGCCGGGCTGCATCCACCGGCCTAAGCCCAAGGGTGGTGTCGATAAGGCATTCACGGTCCCCTTGTGCAAGCTGGCCCTGTCGATCCTTCGCCGACGGAAGGCAGACAACCAGCGGGACTTCGGCGGTCACGACCGCGGGTGGGTCTGGCCGGCGAACAGTCGCAAGGGCCACGTCTTCCCCAAGGGGCTCAAGGAAAGCGAATACTGGCGCGACGACGAAGGGAAGCAGCGCAAGCGGGGAGTGTCGGTTCACCCGCACAAGCTGCGGCACACCTTCAAGACCGCCGGCTACGAGGCCGGGGTACCGAAGCTCGACCTCGACATCCTGACCAACCACACCAAGCCGTCGTCGAACGACGTCGGGGAGCGGTACATCACGCCGTCCGTCGAACACCTGCGGAAACAGGTCGATCTAGCCGCCGACTTCCTGTTGGCCAAGACGGGCCGTACTCCGGTAGAATCGATCCGACGCTACCCCCGCGTAGCTCAATCGGATAGAGCGTCGGATTCCTAATCCGAAGGTTATGCGTTCGAATCGCATCGTGGGGATTGCCTTAATGGACTGGGCTAGGCTGATATCAGATTTGACCACGGGGGGCCGCGAAGCTGTACTATGGGTTTTGCTCATGTTCCTCTAGTACGGGCGGACCACATCATGGCCAAGAAGAAGGCTTCCAAAAAGAAAGCCACGAAGAAGAAGGTGGTGAAGAAGGCTGCTGCTAAATCCAATGGTGGCAAACGCAGCTATGTATCTCAATCAACCGTTCCAATTTATTCGCTGAAAGAGGCGATGCGCATTGCAGATGCAATTGCAGAACACTATGGCAGCGACCCATCGTCCCCTCTTGATGTGGCATCGGCCTTGGAAATGGCACCCAAGGCCGGAACCTTTCGCAACCTATCTGGGTCATCAATCGCATATGGCCTAACAAGCGGAGGATGGAATGCGGCAAAGATTTCATTGACACCATTAGGGCGGCGAGTCACGCGGCCGCTTGAGGAAGGAGATGATCTTGCCGCGAAAAGAGAAGCGTTGCTCAAGCCTACCGTGATTGGGGAGTTCTTAAAGAAGTACGACACTTCTCCTATCCCGCGAGAGGATATTGGTCAAAACGTTCTTGCCGGCATGGGTGTGCCGAGTGATCGCACATCAGCAGTTCTCAAACTTATTATTGATGGTGCCGAAGAATTGGGCCTAATTCGGATCATCAAAACTAAGAAGTACGTTCACCTAGCCGGCGTGGCGGTTGCACCCCCATCGGAGGACGGGGAAGAAATATCCGAAGACGATCCACTTGTTGAGGTTCTTGATGACGGCGAGGAAAACGATTCACCGCCACCGCCTGCCGATCCCGTAAACACACCTACAGACGGCCAACTCGATCAACTCAAGAAGCGGGTGTTCATCACTCACGGGAAGAATAAGGATTTCATCGATCCGATCAAGAAGCTGCTCGGTTTCGGTGAGTTGACGCCCGTTGTTTCCGTAGAGAAGCAATCCGTCTCCAAGCCGGTTCCAGACAAGGTGATGGACGACATGAGAAGCTGCGGCGCGGCGATCATCCACGTTGACGGTGAGCAGACTCTTGTGGATGCCGAGGCTAACCAGCACACGGTCATCAATCCTAACGTCTTGATTGAAATTGGTGCTGCGATGGCGTTGTACAAACGCCGGTTCATCCTGTTGGTGCGCGATGGTGTCAAGCTCCCATCAAACCTTCAGGGGCTTTATGAAGTTCGATACGAGGGCGATTCACTGGATGGAACCGTCACAATCGCGCTGCTCGAAGCGATAAATGCGTTGAAGAAAGAACCGCTCCCCGAACGTTGATGCCGGCACTACTTCGAGCACTCATCGCGCAACTCCTTGTATGCCGCCTCGACGCGCTCGATTTCCTCGCGAAGCGCCTCGTTCTGTGGGTTGTGTCGTAGGAGAGACTTGAGCTTGATAAGCTCGCGCTCAAACGCGTTCATCTGTGTACGCCAGCCGATAGCTTTCACCGCGGCGGCTTGCTTCTCGTTCTCTCGCTTGGCGTACGCCTCGTAGTCGGCGCGACGTTGGGCGTTGATGGCGGCCTGTTCGGCGTCCGCCTTCAGGTGCGGGGTCATATCAATCGGTTGCATGGTTGATCCTTTCTCGGAACTGTTGAACGAACTTGGAGTCGGCCTCGCTCGGCTCGGAGGACTGCGGGGCCTTGGGCATCTTGCTATCGACGTGCTTCTCGATTTCGAGGTCGGCGTCTACTCCGTCGGGCCAGCCCTCGGGGTGCCCAACAACGCGGCCATCCTCGATCCGCTGCACGACCGTCCCCGTCTTCCTCCACGCCTTCGCGCGTAGCACTTCGATAAGCTCGGGGTCGTGCATGAGGTCGTGGCGGGCTTGGTCCCGCTGCCCACGCACGTAGGCCATGTCGGCTTCGACTTGGGCCTGTCGCTTGAGCAGGGCGACGTATTCGGGGTCTTGGTTAGTTTCCATCGGTGGCGTCTCCTTCTAGCTGCTGAAGCAACGCGGCGTCTCCGCCTCGCCACTCGTTAATCATGGGGGCGATGGTGCTGGTCATCGCATCAGTCGTTTGCTCCAACCGACCAATGGCCCGGTCGAGGTCATCCACCAACTGCGTTCCCTCAGGCGCGAACTGTCGTTCGGCCATGCCTCGCGCCGCGGCCTGCTGCTCGGGCGTGAGGCCGGTCAGGAAGGCGGGAGCGGCGAGTACCGCGGCGACGCTGCGCTGATCGCCCGCACTGATTAGCTCGCCGATGAAGACCATCGAGTCGCCCTCGCGCGTGCGGGCGAAGTCGCGGACTTCCCTCCCCAACTGGTCGCGTTCGCCCGCGTCGAACATCGCCTTGATCTTGGCCTGCTCGGCGTCCCGGCGCTCGCGAAGGCGGGCGATCTTGGGTTCGGCTTCGCGTAGCGACCGCTCGACGGCGCTCTGCGATTTCTTGGCGAGCAGTTGCTTGTCCTGCACTTTGTCGCGCAGGTCCGCGACGGTGCCCCAGACCTTGAACATGGCGGCCGCGGCACCTTGGGCGTCGCGAAGTAGTCCCTCGTTGCCCTTGGCTTCGAGTTGTTCGCCGCGCATGTGACGCGGGTCGGCGTCGATGGGCGGCTTGAACTTTTGGGCGAGGGCGCGGCCTTGCGCGCTGTCAACGGTGGGTAGGTTCGGTACGGGTTTTGGCATGGTGCGTTCCTTTGGGGTGGGGGTTAATAGAGCGCGCCTCGGACGCCAAAGCCCGAGGACGATCGGTTCATGGTGAGGTCGCGCAGGCCGTAGCCCAGCGCGTCAAGGTGGTGGTCGTAGTTCCATCGAGGGTCTAAATCCTCTGGTCGCAATGCTCCCCGCGGCGCTTCCGGTAGCGTCTCGATCAGGTGCGGGCAGTTGGTCGTGATCCACAGACCCGGTCCGCCCTCGCCGGTCTTGGCGCTGTGAAGCATGTTGTTGATGAGCGCCCACGTCCCGACGCGGTCCTTCTTCCGCGGCTTGCGGCAGGAAAGACCGTTGTCGCGCATCAGCGAAACGACGGTGTCGCCCTGCAAGCCGCGCGCGTCGTCCATGACCATCTGCGGACGCTTCACGCCGTTGCGCGCGGCCATCTCCTTCACCATCTCGGCGAAGGTCTGCGGCGGGTAGCCCAGCCCGACGGACAAGTCGTTGGGGTCGGCGGTGTCCGTCTCGTCGATCGCGATGACGTCGCCCGTGCGATAGTGACCGAAGGATTCTTTGATGTAGGCGAGCAGGATCGCGGCCGACGGCGAGGCGGTGCCCCAGTCCCCGCCGATGAGGCATCGGGCAGACGGGATGTAGGGCAGCGGGCGGATGACGTGATGCTCGGGGCTGAAGTGCTGGAACATGTTTCCCCCGAGGACCGACCAGTCACCATCGATCCACGCTTCGGCCAAGGCGTGGTCCTGCCCGCAGGACTGCTTGAGCTTACGGATGTACTGGTCTTGATCGATATGGGGGTTCTGCTTCAGGTTGGACGTGGTCCACACCCACAGGTCGCCCGTCTCGTCCTCGAACGGGTGCCACGCCGGCGCTTTGCTGATTAAGGTCTTGAACAGCGTCGTATGTGAACGCCCGTGAGGGTTCGCGCTGATATGTACTGCTGGCCGCTTGCCCGAGGCGACGCGAAGGTTCGACATGAGCCGCAGCATGAACGCGAAGGCCGTTGGGCTGTAGTTCCCGGCCTCGTCGGCATAGAGGCCGGTGTAGGTGCGTCCTTGGTGCTTCGCGTACGAGTTATCGTCCGAGATATTGGTAAAGGAAATCACTCCACCCGTCGGTAGGTAGATGACGTTCTCCGCCTTGTTCTGCTGCGCGTCGCCGAAGATGGCCCGCGCGAGTTCCAAGACCTCCATCCGAATTTCGAGCAGGCCGCCGTGTGATTCACGCGTGACGAGGGGCGCAGCCTTGGACCCGAAGTCTCGGCAGTGGGCGAGCAGGTCGAGGATCAGGGCCACCGTCTTACCCGATCCACGGCCACCAGCCGAAAGGATGTTGGCGTGGCCGCAGAACTGAAGGATGGCCGTCTGAAGCTGGGTGGGGTAGACGTCAGTCGTCGGCATCGGGCTTCACCTTCTTCACGTTCACCAGCTTGTCGAAGTCCTCCTTCGACATGGGTGCGGGGATGGAGATATTCACCTGCGTTGCTTGGGTACCGGCCGTGGACGGGCCTTGGTCGCGCCAGCCGAGGCGGGCCTTGCTGAGATAGATCGCCGCGGTGATGCTGCCGTCGCGGGCGTGGGTCAGCAGGATGTCGGTTAGCTCGTCGGCGAGCTTGCCCTTGCCGGCCTGATGGGCGAGCAGCACCCGGTCGTCGTCCTCGTCGTCACGGAGCTTGCGAAACGTCTCGGGGTGGATGCCCAGCGTGCGGGCGATGGTGACGTCGCTCGCGCCGTTGCCGGCCATACGCTCGATAGCGGCGAGGCCGGCGTCGGTGACGATGACGCGCTTCGATTTGCGTTGGACGAGGGCTGTAGTCATAGACACACTCCTAGAGCAGGGGTGAAGTAGGTAGCTGGTTTGGGGGCCGAAAACGGCGTTTGGAGGCCGTGAGCGGCATCACGGGTACGGGTGATGCGCTGTAGCAACGGCTCTAGTAACGGCCGGGGTGGTTTTGGACCGGTTGGGCTCGCTTTTTTGGTCGCGCGGGGACGGCTGACGCGAAGAATCCGCCCCTTCGCCCACAACAGCGGCAGCGATACTCCCGAACCCGTCCCGCTTGTCCTGTACCCGTCCTCTCCTAAACCCTTTGTATTTCTACATTTGGTCAAGTAAGACAAGTAGGACAGGTTTAAGTAGAGAGAATATAGATACAAGCAATGCTGCCGCGTAACCATGCCCACCGGGGCACCCGACTCTGTTACTAGTGACTGGCCCAACGTGGCGGCCAACCTGTCCATCATGGACAAGTCAAGATCTACAAAGGGCTTAGCGTTCGGACAGGGCTGGACGGGTGGACACGTCTTCAAAACGGAACCTCGCTTTCCCCGGCCGCTTCCCACGAATCCGGGTCTTCGGGCCAGCGAATGTCGAGCCCGTGGGCCTCGGCCCAGTTGGCCCGCGCCTCGGTGAGCGAGGGAAGCCAGAACCCGCGAACTCGCTTTCCGTCCACCGATTCCCGTGTTGTGGTGTCGCCGCCCGCGGCCTTGCCCAACTCCCGGCCGAGGGCCGTCGCCTTAGCCTTGTCCAGCCCGAGGGAATCCCGCCACGCCCCCGACGGGACGAAGACCCGCGGGCCGTCCGCGAGGCTGGTCGTGATCTCGCCGTCCTGCAGCGCCGCGAACATGTACCGCTTCGGCCCGGTGAACGTGAACTGCTTCTGCTCGACCAGCGCCGCGGTCTTGGGCCGCTGCCGGTGGTTGTAGCCGCTGATGTCGCGGGTCATAAGCAGGTGAAGGAATGCCTCGCGGCCGCCGTTCCTCCAGCACCGATCAAGCTCGGCGAAATACGCCAATCGGTCGTCCTCGTCCTCGATCGGATGTCGGACATCCGTCACGAAGAACCTCCGGTCGTCCACATCCGCGGGCACGACCCACGCCTCGTTCGACGCCATGATGAGGCGGAAGTACCGCTTGTCCATGTACGAATCGACGCCCTTGGGCTCGATGAGGATGTCGCCGTTCGTGACCAGCGTCTTCAGCATCCCTTGATGCTGTTTACTCGCGGTGCCGAATGTCTCGTCGGCGTAGATCAGCAGGCGGTCGCGCAGGTGGGCGTTGAAGTTCCCGGTTAGGTGCTTCGAGTCGGTGACCGTTGCGTAGTAGGCCCCGAGTAGTTCACCCACGCGTTCGACGAAGAAGCCCTTCCCGTGCCCCTGCGGGCCGCGTAGCACGATGGCGACCTGTCCGGGTTCGCCCGGCTTCTGGATCAGGTGGGCAAGCCAGTCCATGGCCCACTCGAAGTGCTCGCCGAAGATGACTTCGTGCAGCAGGTCCACGATTAGCGGTTCGTCACCTGGCACCGGATCGACGGGGAAGCCGCGGAACGTGTTGTAGACGCCGGGCGGTGCGTCACTGCCGGGTAGGAAGCGGACTTCGTCAAACTCTTTGCGTTTGGTCCAGTTCCACCACGCTACGCCGGCCGGGGCGAACTTGGGATTGTCTTGGGCGTCTACGCCCACCTGCACGCGCTGCGCCGCGTGGGCGTCCTTGAAATTGGGCGGGCTCATATAGCTAACCGAGCCGTCGGGCCACTCGCGCATCACGACGCACTTGTTCTTCGCGTAATACTTCACGACGGCGTGGCTCAAGTTCAACCGACGAAGCGGGCAACTCTTGGCGACTTCTTCTTGTGCCCGCTTGATCTGCCGCAGGGCGTAGCGCTGCGCGGCCGACTTCTTTTCAAGGATCGATTCACTAATGCCCCAACCGGGATCGGTGAGGATGCCGTAAATCAAGTCGTCGGGAACATCAGCCCGAACCAGTTCGCAGCAGACGTAGAACAGTGGTTCGCTGCGCGACTCGTGTGCCTGATCGTCGTCCGGGTCTTCGCCTTGCGCGATGAGAATCTTCGCGCGGTCATCCACTCCGTCGGGCAGGTCGTCCACACTGGTGAGCCGCGGAACATTGGACGTATCGACTTCGACGTTGACGCCGAACTGTTCAACTGCCGGCGACACCTTCGCCTTGTCGAACGCTTCGAGCGGATACACCCGGTCGTCGTGCCACTCGATGACTTTGGCCATCTTGGACGTACGGCCCGCCTTCCGCTTCTTCTCACTGGGGTGGTTGACCGTGCCCGGAAGACGGAACAGGTGGTCCGTGCTGATACAGGAATCACCGCCGAGCTTGTCGGCAAGCCACCTGTTGTAGAGCTTCGCGTCTTCATAACGCGCCTTCTCGCCGTTGATCGGGATGGGTATTTCGAGCTTCCACAGAGCTTGGTAGCCCCCGCCGCTGAAGACGATCGCCGTCGGGAGCGGAACCCCTTCGGGCGGGTTGCGCAACAGGGCCAAGATGCGTTCTTGCTCAGCTTCAAGGGGCTCGCCGGCGCGCGGATCGATGTCAACGACAAAGAAGGGGACTTCCTTAACATCCGTTTCCGCGACCTTCGTCGTCATAGGCCGAAGCGTCCGGCTAGGCATGTAGTAGATGCCATAGGTATCGAAGGTGTTGTACTTCTCGATCCACGGAAAGAACGTAGGGTCGTCTATCCCGTCGAACGTGGTTGTGACGATCTTGTTTTTCTTCCGATCATCGGAAGCGATGGCGGTCACCACGAACCAACTGTTCGGGTGCATCCGCTTTAGGTATTTGCGCGACTCATCGAAGTACGGGGTCATCGGTCGTACCTCCGACGTACATAGACTTCGTAGCCAGCTTCGCGACCTAGCTCTAACTCGAAGCGGACGTTCTGATCTATTTCAACTTCGCCTTTAAGCCCACCGCCACGGAGTACCGCGGAGTCGCGGCTTTCTATGATGTCTTGCCCACGCCACGGGCGGGTTACCGTCATCACTTCCATGACCAAAACGTCTATAGCGATGTAGCCGCGCACGTTTAGCGTCGCGTCCCGGTCGTCTCGGCAGCGGTAAAGCAAGTGGAACAGGGCGCGGTCGTCTCGCTTGCCCTTGCGCATGTAATGCAGTTCCCAGTTACCGGGGGGTAATTGAAGTCCGGCCATGCTCATTTGTGGGCACCCCCGGCGCGCTGCCACGCCTCATACAACTTTGCGAGTTCGAGCGCCGCGGCCTTGTGCATGCCGAAGCGTTTCGCCCAGTGCTTGACGTCTTCTTCGATCGAATCGACGAGGATGTTTCGCTCGGCCGCGACCTTCAGTTCCGCGGCGAGTTCCCCGACGGGCGTCCATGGATCTTCCAGTTCGAGCGTCTCTATGAAGTGCTTGAATCCGCCGGCCGGGGCGGCGACGACATTGATCCGGCGATAACGCCGACCTTCGTCGAGCCAGCGCTGGCCTGCCTCGCCCTCGATTTGAATGAAGGCGTCGGCGGACAGGCGGCTAACCGTGGGCAGTCGATCGCCCATGACGCGTTGGATGGCAAAGATCGTGCGCGACTTATAAGAAAGATAGCGCATTACTTGGAAGAATCGCCGGTCCAAAGGCATCAACTCGGCGAGCGTTTCGCTGTTCGTAATGCCCGAGATAATGACGGGGACGTGCTTCGAGTCCTTGCGGGTGAGGAAGGGCGAATATGCCGTAACGATCGAGTGTTCATGCTCCCCGTCACCGGCTGGGCGATTCGCGGCGAGGTTGGCGGAGCGGACGGACTGAGTCACGGTGTCACCACCCTCGACTGCGCCCAAGCGTCGAGGACGCGGACGTCGTAACGCACGGCGCTATCGCCGAGGACGGAGTAGGCCGGGCCTTTCGACTGGCTGCGCCAGCGTTCGAGCGTGGATTTGGAGACGCCCAAATGGGCTGCCGCGGCCGACGTATCGAGCCAGCGCGTGGGCGGGGCATCAGCTAGCCGCGCGGCGATCATGTCGGCCAAGCGGTCGAAGTCGAAGTCGATGGGGATGGTGGAATCTGACAAAGCGAACAACCTCCCGTGAGGGGTGGGGGTTGTTCGCTACTTCCACTTAGGGCCGGCCTCGAAGGCTCGCGGCACCCGTTAGCTGAACGTTCAGACGTTCCTTCCAGAATTGCCCGGGACCAACGCGGTCCTGTCTGCGGTGGGCGAGTGGCGCTGACTCTCTATCTGGAATCGTTGTGATGTACTCTAATTTTAGTCGCGAAAGCGGAGTAGGCGACGGAAGGCCATAAGAATTCGCTCACGCGCCGACCGTAAGGTACGATTATGGCGTCCGCGACACGTTGCTGGCCGTTACTAGGATGGGCGTTGTGCCCATAAGCCAGCGACAAAAAGCCATGGATTTCAAGGGTTTGCGCTTAGTTAGAGCAAATTCTTCCTAAAGCGCAGGTCAGAGGTTCGAATCCTCTCGCGGGCATTGGTGGCTTAACTCAGGTCTAACGCGCCGCCAACGCTCAGTTTCTTCAGGCCAAAGCTCTCCAACTCGTGGCCCATCGCTTTCGCCAGCGATAGCAGCAGGCGGTTATGGGTGACGCCCGGGTCGAACTGGATCGCCCGGCCCTGCTTGATACCCATATTTTCGCCGCCAATCAGCACGAACGGGATGTTGTTGTGCGTGTGGCTATTCCCTTTGCCCAGCTCGTTGGTCCAGACAATAAGGGTGTTGTCGAGCATCGATCCGCCGACGCCTCCGGGCTCGGGGGTTTCGGCGAGTTGCTGGGCGAGGTAGGCGATCTCGCCGGCAAACCACCGGTTGATCCGGGTGAGCTTGTCTTGGGCGTCCTGGTTGTTGTCCGGTTCGTGGCTGAGGCTGTGGTGGCCTTCTTCGATCTCCAGCCACTTCATCCGTGCCTGGCTCACCGATCGCATGAACTGCAGCGTCGCCACGCGGGCCATGTTGTTGGCCAGGCTGTTGACCAACAGGTCGATCTGGATGCGTGAGACCTCCGGGGTGTTGTCGTTGACCAGTTCGATGTGCGGGTCCACATCCGGGACGGGGTGGTTCCGTGAGTCGTTCGCGTCGGCGAGTTCCAACTGGGCGTGCATCTGCGAGATCAGGTCGAGGTGGCGCTCCATGAGCTCGCGGTCTTCGGGGCTGAGTTTGCCGGCGACTTTGCGCAGGTCGTCCTTGACGTTATCCACAATGCTCAGCAGGGACTGCTTGTCCTCGGTCTCGCCGTAGAGCTTATCCACCATCTGACGTGGATCGCTGATGGGCGCGACAGGCTGGTTGGGCCCGGCGTAGCACATCCGGGTCCAGGTATCCGATCGGTTCGGGACGGCAACACCGAACTCGAGCGAGCCAAAGACTGTCTGCGTCGATTCCTGCTGTTGTAATCGGTTTTTGATTGCTTGATCGATGGATAGGCTGCGGGCCCAGCCCGCGGGCGTGGAACCCCCTCCGCCGACGATGTTGCCGGGGAAGAGTTCGTTGCCGGTGAGGAGGGTGCTCATGCCGCGCATGTGCCCGTCGCCAAGGCCGCGGACCCTGTTGTGGACGCCATGTAGTGTCGAGACACGGGCACGGAAGGGCTCGAGCGGCTCAAGTGTTGGCTTGAACTTCTCGATCGGCCCGGGTTGGTCCGGCCACATGGTGTTGCCGACGATACCGTTCGCCGAGAAAACAATAATCAGGCGTCGAGGCTTGGGGTCCAGTGCCGCCCCGCTGGCCGAGGGCAATCCGGCGAGGAAGGGCAGGGCGGCTGAGGAAACGCCAACGCGTTGGAGAAACGTACGTCGTGTTAACGGATTGATCATGGCGTCTCCTGTGTGTGTTCTGAGTGTAGCTCAGCGCTCGCCGTCTCAACAGCAATCCTGGCAAAGAGGTTGCGGATATGAAACCCACCCGCTTGGAATTGCGATGTGAGCTGGTCGAGCAGGTCCGGTGAAAGCGCTGATGGGTCGCGCTGTGCGGTGTGCTGGAATAGCAGCCGGATAAAGGCCCGGTGTGCGGTGTTTGATTCCACTGCATACAGGGCCACATCCCTAGCCCCGTTGAATTGTAGTGTCTGTCCATTTTCGCCTATGAACTCGCTCGCAGCATTGATCGGTTGACCAAGCTCTTGTGTACGCCAGCGCCCGATGCTGTCGTAGTTTTCGAGCGAGAAGCCCAGCGGGTTGATAGTCGCGTGGCAGGCCATGCACGCCGGGTCCCGCGTAAACGCGGTGACCTTTTCACGCATGGTCAGGGTCGGATCGAACTCGGCGTCCTCGAAAGCGATCGCGTTCGGCGGCGGGTTGAGCGGCAGGCCGACAATATTGCGGGTGAGGAACACGCCGCGGTGGATCGGCGACGTGCTGTTGTGGTAGGCGAAAGCCGTCAGCAGGTAAGGGTGGGTGATCACGCCGCTACGTCGATCGTTGGGCATGGGCGTGCGTGTAAAGCCTTTACCCACGTCTTCGCCACGGTCGATACCGTACACCTCGGCGATCGAGTCGTTAACGTAGAGGTCGTCCGCCAGCAACAACTCGCGGTAGTCTGAAGCAGTACTGAAAACCGTGTTTTCCAGCAATAGATCAAGCGAGGTGCGTAGGTCAGCAAAGAGTTGTAGATTAAACTCGGGGAACAGCCCCTTGTCTTTATCGACGTGCTCGGCGCGCTCGAGTTCCAACCAATGGTAGAAGAACCCCATCAGCTTCGCCTTGGCGCGCGGGTTATCAAGCATCCGCCGTGCATGGGCTTCGAGTTGTTCAAGGTTTTCCAGCCCGCCGTTTGCCGCGGCATCCAGCAGGGCCTGGTCCGGCAATGAGTCCCACATCGCCAGTGCGAGGCTAGTAGCCACGTCAAACGCGTCGGGTACATCCCCCCTCGCCTGCGGGTAGAGGAACCTTGGCGAGAGCAGGGCGGCCAACACCACACGCTTGACCGCGGGTTCAATACCTTGGCCCGATGCGAAGTGTGCGTGGACCTGCCGCTGTTTTTCTGCTGGAGTCAAGGGTCTGCGGAAGGTTCGACCGACAAAGACCTCGCAGAAGCGGATCACGTCTTGGCGGTAGTTTGGGGCTTGCGGCTTGGTAGCCGCGAGTTCGTGGAGGTGGTCCACCACGTAGCCCGCGGTGTAGACCGCTGCCTGCGTTGCCGCGCTGAGCCAAGCCTCCGATACTTCGGCCCCGCTGATGAAACCCATGCTCGCATCATCGGGCGGGAACGGGTTCGAGACAACGAACACCTCGGGTGTCCGCTTCGGCATCAGGTGCCGTTCGGGGATGACCTGCTCGACCCCTCCGGGTGGGACCCAAGACAACGAGACATAGCTGGTCTGCTCGCCTTTGAATTTATCCTGCCATTGCTTGCTGCCCACGCCCTGGTTGTGCGCGGAGAACTCGAGCATTAGCGGATAGGCACGGCCCGCTATGAAGAAGACTTTCCTACGAAATTCCGTCTTATCCTTGGATTGAAGCCAGCCATCGAGAAAGGCGACGTCTTGTGTGTCTGTGATTTCGTTGCGGATGCCTCCGCCCACCGCTCTGCCGTCATTGATCCACAGCCGCATCGCCTGGTCGGTCCGAACAACGATCTCGTACTCCCCGGTCTCGTCTACAAGCAGCGAGCCGCCCCACCGGACGGAGTGGCCCTTCGGGTCAAAGTCCTCGTACAAGTGGTGTTCAGGTGAATAAGTCGCATCGAGTGCCGCCGAGATGTGTTCAGACAGCGCCTCGTCTTTTTTCCGCATGTCTCGGCCGCGATACACCTGAGTCCATAGCCCACGCTGTGCGGACCATGCGTTGGCCTCCCGGAACGAGCCGATCAGGTCGGCCAGGCTCTGACGGTGCTGCTCGATGGTGAGTCGTTGGAGCGTACGTTGCGCTGGTTGGCTGTTCTTGTAGAACGCGTGATGCAGGTACGCAGCGACGGCTGCGGCATCCTCGCCAACACACTTGTGTGACTCGCCTTCGGGCATCGTCCGCTCGATCCGACGCGTCAGCCAGTCGAGGGTCCGGTCACCGCTCAGCGGTTGCTCATAAGAACCCTCCACGCCCTGGCCTTTCTCGCCGTGGCACGCGGCGCATTGCGTGGCGTAAATCACGGATCCGCGTTCAAGCGTCGTGTAGGTGCCAGCGTCCTTAGCCGCTTGTGATGAGGTGGGTGTCGCCTCTCCCCCCGCCATTGCGAGCGATACGAGGCAAGCGAGGACCAGCAAGATGCCACCGGCTATACGTGTCATGCGTCTTTTGAAGCTAAACAACTACGGGTTCTGTAAGACCGATCGGCCTGTTAAGTATGCGGACTCGATTGGAACCCTTATATTACGCCATAACCGCCTGTACCCAGCATAAGCTGGGTTAATTGTGACAGGCCTACGCCCCCGTAGCTCAACTGGATAGAGCAGCGCACTTCTAATGCGCAGGTTGCAGGTTCGAGTCCTGCCGGGGGTATTGACCCGCGATGCCTGACGATATGCCACACTTCGACAACGCCGGCCGGCTCATCGCCCCTCAGTACGACGACGTTTATTTTTCAGCAGAAGACGGGCTGGCCGAGACACGGCATGTCTTCCTCGAGGGCAACCGCTTGGCAGAACGTTTCGCCGCGATGGTGCCGGGCGAGGCCTTCACCATCGGTGAAACAGGCTTTGGTACCGGCCTCAACTTCCTAGCGACCTGGCAACTCTTTGAACAGCACGCGCCTGCAGATACCCGTTTGTCGTTTTTTTCAATAGAGGGGGACCCGCTTGATGCCGCGACAGTGCGCCGTGCACTGTCGCCGTGGCCTGAATTGTCGCCGTATCGTGAGGCCTTGCTCCAGCAGTGGGGGCCGCTTTGGCGTGGCACCCATTACTTCCGCTTCGCAAACGGCAGGGTGCGTTTGAGCCTGTCGGTTGACGAGATCACCAAGCCTAGTGCAAGCGTGCGGGTTGCACCGGTTAACGCGTGGTTTCTGGATGGGTTTGCACCGTCGCGCAACCCCGCAATGTGGAACGCGCAGGTGTTCGAGATGGTCTGGGCGGGATCCGCGAGCGATGCAACCCTCGCGACGTATACCGCGGCCGGGCATGTGCGCCGTGGTTTAATCGAAGCTGGGTTTAACATTGAGAAATGCCCGGGCTTTGGCATGAAGCGTGATATGACGGTGGGGTGGTTGGAGGCGCCTAAGATCAATACAAGACCGATGCCACGAGCCCTTGTGATCGGTGCTTCGCTGGCAGGCTCTTTCACTGCGCGTGCTTTGGCGGAGCTCGGCGTCGCTGTCACGGTGATTGAGAAACAGCAGTTGCATCGTGGGGAGTTGCCTTCGCTGGCCCCGCGGCAGGCGGTCTTACAACCCAAAATCAGTGACGCGGGGCACGAGCCCGGCAGCCAACTGCGCGAGGCGTATGCCCTTATTGAGCGCATGCTATCTTCAGACCGGGCGTTCGCGGAGCGTGCGGGTTGGCGGCGGTGTGGGGCGTTTCACGCGGCGGTCGATACGAGGACGGAGCGACGGCTCAGGCGGTTCGTCGATCAATTCGGGCCTAGTGGGCTTTGTCGATGGGTTGAACCGCCGCAGACGCTGGATGAGGCTGGCGTTTTACTGCCGGTGGGTGGCGTCGCGATCGACCATGCCGGTGTGCTCCGGCCCGCCGGGCTTTGTATGGCCTTGCTAGATCATCCGCTTATCAAGCTTCGTGACGGGCTTGAAATGACCGACTTGATCTCGACCAGTACGGGCTGGGCAGCAGCATGCCATAACGAGATAATCGAAGCCGAAGTCGCAGTTGTTGCAAACGCGATTAATGCGGCCAGGATACCAATCCTTGCGTCTTATAGCCCCCGCCCGGTCCGCGGACAGGCCACACTGCTCAGCGCTCCAGATCAGCCGGGTCAACTCGCTTCTATTAAGCGTGCGGTTTTCTACGGCGGGTACATCACGCCCCTGATAGACGGCGTGCAGACCCTAGGCGCGAGTTTTGTCAACGGCGATCGGTCGTTGCAATGGCGAGACGAGGAGCACACCCACGTTTGCGACAAGCTTGCCAGGCTGCTTCCCGCCGAGGCGGCGCGGCTTCACAAAATAACAGACGCAAAGGGTTGGGTCGGCCTGCGCTCGGTGAACGGGTTTGTTGGTGAGACCGAAGAAAAGCTCTACGTCTCGCTTGGGCATGGCTCGCATGGCATCGCATCTGCAGCAAACGCGGCAGAGCATATCGCCCACCATGTGATGGCCCATGTATTAATCGCTTAAAACCAGGTCTCAGCGGATCTTCTTCTTCCGCTTGCGCCTGGGCTTTTCGCCCGGCGTCCCCGGCGCGGCTTCCGCGGCCTTGTCTTTCTTGAGCCGTACCTTGCCTAGCGCGGGCTGGGCTTTTACTTCCGCCAGCTTGTCCCGGATCGAGGCGGCCTTCTCGAACTCGAGACTTTGGGCCGCTTCTAGCATGGCTGACTCCAACTCTGAAAGCAGTTCCGCACGGTCGTACTCTTTCTCATCGCCAGAAAGGGCTGCTTTTGCGGTTTTTCTCGCGCGTAGTTCGAGCTCGATCCCCTTCCGGATCGCTTTCTTGATTGTCTTCGGCGTGATACCGTGCTCTTTGTTGTAAGCCAACTGGATCGCCCGGCGACGCTCGGTTTCGTCGATTGCTTCCTGCATCGCGGGCGTCACTTCGTCCGCGTAGAGCACAACAAAGGCGTTCTCATTCCGTGCGGCCCGGCCGATCTGCTGGATCAACGACCGTCCGCTCCGCAGGAACCCCGTCTTATCAGCGTCCATGATGCCCACCATCGAGACCTCGGGCAGGTCCAGCCCTTCACGCAGCAGGTTGACCCCAACCAGGACATCGAACTGCCCCTCGCGCAGCTCGCGCAGGATCGTCACCCGATCCAGTGTCTCGATATCCGAGTGCAGGTAGCGGCAGCGGATATCCTGGTCTTTCAGGTATTTGCTCAGGTCTTCTGCTAAGCGCTTCGTGAGCGTCGTGACAAGCGTCCGCTCGTTGCGCTCGATCCGCTGTTTCACCAGCTTCATCAGGTCGGGCACCTGGCCCGCAGCAGGCCGCACCTCGATCACCGGGTCGACTAATCCTGTCGGTCGGATGATCTGCTCGGTAAAAGTGCCTTGTGTTTTTTCAAGCTCGTAAGGCCCGGGTGTCGCGCTAACGAAGACTACCTGGTTAGTGAGCTCCTCAAACTCCTCGAACTTGAGCGGCCGGTTGTCCAGAGCCGAGGGCAAGCGGAAGCCATGCTCAACCAGTGTCAGCTTCCGCGCACGGTCCCCGTTGTACATCGCACCGATCTGCGGGATCGTGACGTGGCTCTCGTCGATGATCAGCAGCCATTTCTCGAGATCGTTCTCACGGAAATAATCGAGCAGCGTGTAGGGACGGCTGCCCGGCGGCCTGCCATCAAAGTGACGCGAGTAGTTTTCGATCCCCGAGCAGAATCCGACCTCTTCGAGCATCTCAAGGTCGTACTTGGTCCGCGCGGCGAGGCGCTGAGCCTCCAGCAGCTTCGCCTCGGTCCGCAGCTCACCGGTCCGTAGTTCGAGCTCCGCCTTGATCTGTTCGATCGCCCGGCTCTGCTGGTCCTCGGGCATCACATACTGCACGGCGGGATAGATATGCAGCTTGTTATCTTCCGCCAGCAGCTCACCCGTCGTCGGGTTGATTAGTGCGAGCGAATCGATTTCGTCACCAAACAGCTCGATGCGGTAGGCATATTCCTCTGCCGCCGGCACAAGTTCGATTACATCGCCACGCACGCGGAACTTGCCGCGGGCCAGCTCGTACTGCGACCGCTGGTACTGCAGGTCGGCGAGCCTGTATAGGAAGTCACGCCGCTCGATCGTTTGGCCCCTTTCAAGCGTGATGACCGACTTCTTATATTCCGTTGGTGAGCCTAAACCGAAGATACATGACACCGAGGCGACCACAATCACGTCGTCCCGCGAGACAAGGTTGGTTGTCGCGGCCATGCGCAGGCGGTCCAGGTCATCGTTACGGGATGAATCCTTCTCGATGTAGATATCCCGCTGCGGGATGTACGCCTCGGGCTGGTAGTAGTCGTAGTACGAGACGAAGTAGCTCACCGCATTATTGGGGAAAAGCTCTTTCATCTCTTCATAGAGTTGGGCAGCGAGGGTCTTGTTGTGGCTAATGATGAGCGTCGGCCGGCTCGCACGGGCAATCGTGTTGGCCATCGTGAAGGTCTTGCCCGTGCCGGTTGCGCCGAGCAGGGTCTGGTGCTTCATCCCGCTGTCCAGCCCGTCGACCAGCGATTCGATCGCCGCGGGTTGATCGCCGGTCGGCGTGAACTCGCTAACGAGTTGAAAAGGGCGTGCTTCGGTCTGAAACGGCATAG
This sequence comes from Planctomycetota bacterium, assembly GCA_039024275.1. GTDB lineage: Bacteria > Planctomycetota > Phycisphaerae > Phycisphaerales > Phycisphaeraceae > JAHQVV01. Next base: position 73,943 of record JBCDKD010000011.1, read on the forward strand.
CGGGATTCTAGGCCGAGAAGTAGTCGCGCGTGACGTGAGGGCGTAGAGTATGGCTATGGACCAGCAGCAAACCGATCGACTCATGCGTATCGCGGTGTCCGGCTCAACCGGGCTGGTAGGCTCGGCTTTGTGCGAGTTGCTGCAGAATCAAGGTCGCGACGTAAAACCGATCATTAGGGGTACGCCCACGAAGCCCGATGCGATCGCATGGGACACCTCTCACAACACATTTGATGCCGAAGCGATGTCTAAATGCGATGCGGTCGTGCACCTCGCCGGCGAGAACATTATGGGCCGGTGGACTGATGATAAGAAGAAACGCATCTACGCTAGCCGGATCGATAGCACGCGCAGCCTTGCGACTACGCTCGCAGCAATCCAAGACGGGCCTCGTACGCTGATCGTCGCGTCGGCAAGTGGCTACTACGGCTACAACGGGCATGAGACCCCACGCACCGAAGCCGACCCGTCGGGTGAGGGCTTCCTCGCAAAGGTTTGTGTGGACTGGGAGGCCGCCGCCGACCCCGCACGCGAGGCAGGTATCCGCGTCGTCCACCCACGCATCGGGATCGTGCTCAGCCCGCATGGCGGGGCACTCCAGCAGATGCTGCCGCCGTTTAAGCTTGGGCTGGGCGGCCCGATCGGCGACGGCAAGCAAATGATGAGTTGGATCGCGTTGCACGACCTGACCCGTATCCTGGTCTACTGCATCGATACCCCGGCGATCTCTGGGCCTGTTAACGCGGTTGCCCCGGAGCCGGTCTCGAACCGTGACTTCACCAAAGCCCTGGGCCGCGCTATCAAGCGGCCAACACTCCTGCCCGTTCCGCGTTTCGCCCCCAAACTGCTGTTCGGCAAGGATTGTGCCGAGGCAACCGCGCTCGGCAGTTTCCGCGTCATCCCGAAGCGGTTGCTTGATGCGGGCTTTGTGTTCGAGTTCGGCAATCTTGATGAGGCGCTGCTCCATGAAATGAAGTCTGCCTAAACTTGACCATGACGACAACGATTCACTGGTTCCGCAACGACCTGCGGCTGGCCGACAACCCTGCGCTGGCGGACGCTGCGAAGCGCGGTGCGGTGCTACCCGTTTTTATCTGGCACCCAAAAGAGCACGGCGGCTGGGTCCCCGGTAAGGCACGCCAGTGGTGGCTCCACCAGTCTTTGGAGTCCCTAAACGAATCGCTTGAAGCGATCGGTAGCCGATTGATCCTTCGACAGGGCGAGCCGCTGTCTGTACTCAAGGAACTGGCCGAACAGTCGGCCGCAGATGGTGTCGTCTGGAATCGTCGATACGAGCCGAACCTGATCGAATCAGACAAGCGTGTGAAACAGGGTCTGATTGATGCGGGGATCGAGGTTCAGAGCTATAGCGGTGCTCTCCTCTTTGAGCCCTGGCAGGCCCAGACCAAGCAGGGTAAGCCGTATCAGGTCTACTCGCCGTTCCGCCGCTTTATCGAGGCGTTGCCCGAGCCGGAGAAGCCCAAGCCGGCGCCCAAGAAACTTGAGGCGCTAAAAGACTGGCCGGCGTCTGAGAAGCTGGATCGGCTTGGGCTGATGCCAAGTATCCGGTGGTACGACGGCATGGCCGAGGCATGGCAGCCCGGTGAGGCTGGCGGAATCCAAAACCTCAAGGCATTCGCGAAGCAGCCTGTCATGGCCTACAACGACCAGCGCGACCTGCCCGCTGTCCGTGGCACCTCCCGCCTCTCGCCGCACCTGCACCACGGCGAGGTCAGCCCGCGGCAGGCCTACCACGCCGCCGCCAAACGCCTCCGCGAGACCAGCGACCCATCAGAGAAGAAGAACATCACCCACTACATCCACGAACTCTACTGGCGCGAGTTCGGCTACCACCTGATCTACCACTTCCCGCACACGCCCGATCAACCCCTGCGTGAGAAGTACGCCGCATTTCCGTGGGTCGATCACCGTAAAGGCGAGGGTAAGGCCCACCTCAAGGCTTGGCAGCAGGGCATGACCGGCTACCCAATCGTGGATGCTGGGATGCGGCAGCTTTATGCGACTGGCTGGATGCACAACCGCGTCCGTATGATCGTCGCCAGCTTCCTCGTCAAGCACCTGCTGATCGACTGGCGCGAGGGCGCGAAGTGGTTCTGGGACACGCTTGTTGACGCAGACCTCGCGAGCAACACGCTTGGCTGGCAGTGGGCCGGCGGATGCGGGGCTGACGCGGCGCCATACTTCCGTATCTTCAACCCGATCACGCAGGGGGAGAAGTTCGATGCAGATGGCGAGTACGTAAAGACTTGGTGCCCGGAGTTGAAGGATGTACCCGACAAGTACCTGATGAAGCTGTGGGAGTGTCCGCCATTGGAGTTGCAGGCTGCGGGTGTGACTCTGGGGGTTGATTATCCGCAACCGATCGTGGATCATAAGTCGGCACGTGAGCGAGCGTTGGCGGCTCTGTCGGAGATCACAGGGGACTAACGGGTAGGCCTTAATGCGTCACTTGTTCGCTACCTTGCTGATTTCATTATTGCTTCTGGCGGGGTGTCAAAGAGTTCACTCGTTCTGTGTTGTCGATGCAACAACCGGCCAGGCAATTGAGGGTGTGCGAGTGACATACGAGCATTACACCACGCAACGCTTGATCCCGGGCTATGAAACATGGGAGACACGCTTCACCGATTCGGAGGGCAGGGTGACGATCAAGAGGTCAGTCGGTGAAAGTAAAGATCACACTGAGTTTCGTCACCGCAGTTATCAGAAATACACGACATCCGAAACGAGCGGACCTCTGATCAAGATGCAGCCTAAAACCAAGGCTCAGCCCGCGAAAAAAGATCTTGGAATCAGACTGCTAGAAATCCTGAGCGACTACGCGGACAAGTAACTCACAGCACCATCCACATCATCCCGCGCTCCGCCACGCGGTCCATCTCTTTCTTCTTGATGTCGTTGCGTTTGTCATAGCTGCATTTGCACCCGGCAATGCTGCTTGGATTACACTTTACATGCCCAAGAATGGTGCGTATATGGGCTAGCCTACCGCACCATCGCCTCGATCTCCGAGCGGATCAAATCGGTCTGGGTCCAGGGCAGGAAGTGGCCCTCGCCCTCGATCGCGATGAGCTTGACCGACTCGGCGTTGACCAGCCGTTCGGTCAGGTAGGCCGTATTGGCGAAGGGCACAAGCGTGTCGTCCGTGCCGTGGATGATGACCACAGGGCAGGTGATGTGATCGAGCAGCGGGGCTAAAGAGCGTGTCTCGCGGCGGGCGGCGAAGACCTCGATGTTGGCTCTAAGCAGTCGGCGGTCCACGATCAGGCCGGTGCTGAGCAGGGCCACGTAGTTGTACCAGTAGCGGCGCTCGAGGTCGGGGTCGACGGACCCGGCGAGGACGACGATGCCCGCGACCCGTTCGGGGTATCGCGCGGCGAGATGGCACACGATCGGCCCGCCGAGGGAGTGGCCGACCAGGATGACCGGGCCGCCGTTATCCCCTTGCATCAGCGGTGCGATCGCGTCGCCTTGCTCCGCGAAGCGGGTGAGCGCGCCGAACCGCGCAGGGCCCCGCGAGGACTCGCCGAAGCCGATCCGATCGACGGCGAGCACCTCGGCGTTTGCCGGTGGGTCTTGCAAAAAACCGAGATAGTTGGTCGCCTCGCCCGGCGTGCCGTGCACGAAGATTACACGCCTGGCCCCCGGGGGTGTATCGGTCGGGGTGAGGTAGGAGAGCTCGCGTCGTTCGCCGTCGGTCACGCTGAGGGCTGTCTTCCGCTCGAGCCCCTCGAGTGTGTACGAGCTTACGCCCAGCGCGGGGATGCAGCCGGGTAACAGCAGTAAGACGATCAGCAGGCAGGCGAAACACTTGGCGTCGTGCGGCATCAGCAAGTCTCGGTTCGATGCTTCTCAGTTACTCCGCGGCATAACTGCGCAGCGTCACAAAATCTTCCGTGTCATCCCGCGTTTCGCCTCGCGGTCCATCTCTTTCTTTTTGATATCGTCCCGCTTGTCGTAGTCGCGTTTGCCCTCGGCGATCGCGATCTCGACCTTCACGATCCCCGCTTCGTTGAAGTACATCGCCGTGGGGATCAGCGTGACACCCTTGGCGGTCGTCGCGCCGAAGAGTTTCTTGATCTCCTTCTTGTGGCAGAGCAGCTTGCGGGCGTTTTTGGGGACGTGCTGCAGCGGGCCTGCCTGTGGGTAGAGCGCGATATCGACGTTGTGTAGCCAGAGTTCCATCGTGTTCGCGTTGACTGATGCGTAGCCTTCTGCGAGCGAGACCCGGGCGTGACGCACGGACTTCACCTCGCTGCCCTGCAGCACCACCCCGCACTCCAGGTGGCCCGAGAGGTGGTAGTCGCGTTTGGCCCGGCGGTTCTCGATCCGCGGGGCAAGGTTCTCTTTTTTCTTCTTTCGCTTCGCCATGGTCGCTGCTTCCGCTTGGCGGAACGAACGATTGTAGCCGACGCCGCGTCACTTGCCGACACAGAAGGTTGAGAACACCCGGCCGATGACGTCATCCGGGGTCAGCTGACCGCCGAGTGCGGCGAGCGCGTCGAGCGCTTCGCGCATCCCGTCGGCTAGCAACTCGATCTCCATGAGGCGATCATTGTCCTGATAGGGTGCTAGCCGTTGGTGGACGGACTGCAGCTGTTCCAGCGCTTCGCGTAGTGCCGCTTCTTGCCTGGGCTGTAGCGCGAGCAGGTCCGCTTGAACACTCACCGCGTTGTCTGCCAGCCGTTCAATGATTGCAGAACACAGTTGTTCAAGCCCCACACCGGTATGTGCGCTCACACAGAGCACCGATGCGGTAAATGAGTTAGGTGCATTTTGGTCACACTTGCTGACAACATCGATCTTGGGTTTGTCAATTTCGAGATGAACCCAGTCACTGGGCTTCTCGGCAACCCTGACCAACAGGTCCGCCTGATCAATGGTCTCGCGCGCGACGGACTGTGCGGCACGATCCGGCAGAGCAATTTCATCATGCATAGCCCGGTCCAAGCCAGCCAGATCGACGAGCATCACTTCCACCGATTGGCCGTTCGAATCCTGGAGTGGAAGCGGCTCGGTGAGCACATCGCGTGTGGTCCCTGGGGCGGGATCGATCACCGCCCGTTCTCGTCCAAGCAGGGCGTTAAAAAGGGTGCTCTTCCCGGCACTCGGTGGGCCAACAAGAACGACGCGTGGTAGCGTTTCGATCACACTCCATGACCGGCTACGTTTTAACAGATCATTCAGCTCATCGGCTAGTTTAGCGATGTACTCGGCTAGCGACCCGGGCAGGATTGGTGTGACATCCTCCTGATCCGTGAAGTCGATCCCCGCTTCGACCAGAGCCAGCAGGTTGCCAAGCTGATCAACGAGGTGTTTTGATAGCGCTCCGAGCTTACCTTTTCGGAGGAGAGATGCGGCCGCGAGTTGGCTATCGCTGACTGCGCTGATCGTCGCGCCGATGCCTTCTGCTTGTGTGAGGTCGATCTTACCCGAGGTGTAGGCACGGAAGGTGAACTCGCCGGGCTCGGCCAGCCGCACGACGCAGTCGGGTGTTTGCATCGCCTGGTGCAGCACGCGATCCAGCAGCGCGGCGTTACCCGGCAGCTGCAGCTCAGCGAGGTCCTCCCCCGTGTAGCTGGCGGGTGACACAAATCGGAGCAAAAGGGCGGGCAGGTCGGGTTCGCGAAGGCGGACAGGTTCAACCGAGCGTGTTGAAGACCGGGATACTACCAACAGGTGTTCAAGGACAGCGGCAACGCTTGAGCCACTTATACGGATCAGGCCACGAGCCGACCGCCCCGGCGGTGAACTGACGGCGATCATCGTGTCGGAGCGGGCCAACTACCGCTTCCGCTTCTTGTACTGCTGCGGGCCCTTGTTCTTCTGCTGCTGCTTCTTCGCCTCTTCGATCTGTGCCTGCTTGGCCTCGGCGACCTTTTGAAGCCGGTCCATGAAGCCGCCGGGCTTATGCTGTTTGGGCTTGAAGAGTTCGCCGGACTCTTCCAACTCCTTGACATGCTTGCGCACGATATAGCTGTCGACGATACCTGCAAGGGTTGACGCGAAGATGTACAGCGTCAGGCCGGCCGGTGCGGAATAAAGGAAGATCGGGAAGAGCAGCGGCATGATCCGCAGGATCTTCTGCTGCATCGCCTGCTGCTCGTTCATCGGCGGAGGGGTCGTGAACTTCATGTTGATGAAGAACGTGATCCCCATCAGCAATGGCAGGATGTTGATCGATGAGTAGTCCAGTCGGATAAAGAGCAGGTTGAGGACCCACGTGCCGTCGTCGGGTCCAAGCGGGATGAATCGGTCCGCGCTGGAAAGGTCGGCGAGGAAGGGCCAGTTGATTGTTTGGAATACGCCGTAGAACGCCGGCTCGTGCCGCAGCTCGATCGCGTAGTACAGCATCGCGTACAGCGCGATCCAGATCGGCATCTGCAGGAACATCGGCAGGCAGCCGACCGCGCCCGCCGCGGGGTTAATCCCTTTCTCACGGAACAGCTTCATCTGCTCCTGCTGCAGTTGCCGCGGGTCGTCGGCAAACTTCTTCTTGAGCTTGTTGATGTCCGGCTGGATCGCGGCCATCTGCTTGCCCATCTTCATCATCCCGATCTGCCCACGCTTGGTCAGTGGGTGGAGGATAAGCCTCACGACGATGACCAGGATGATGATTGACAGGCCCCAGTCAAACAGCCCAAAGCCAAAGAACCCGCTGTGTAGCAGTTCGAGGAAGCTCAGCAGCAGGTTCGCCAGCCATTGGAAGGTACAGAACCCGAAGCACCCCCCGAGCGAGTAGCGGATGGTCTTCTCGTACTGGAGCGCCTTGTAGGGCTGCTGTATAAAGATCGCGTCTTCGCGAGGGCCGGCAAACAGATCCAGCGATAGATCGGCTGTGTTTGTCTTCGCACCGGGCTCAAGGGTGATCCGGTTGCTGGCAAGTTCGACGATCACACTTCGGGTTTCGTCTTTCGCCGAATAGGACTGGTTCCGATCAGGGTAGACCGTCGTTTTGACCGTGGGATAGATCGACTGCAGGGCCGTGATATCCTTTGGCTCCAGCTTATCGCTGATTTCAGGGGCCACCGCCGAACTCACCGCGACGAAGTAGCGGTTCTCCCGGGCCAGCCACGCGAGCTCTTTCGTGTCCGCGTCATCGATCTTCGGGTTAGGCCAAATCGACTCCCATTTGCTGTCATCGTCGGGGTCCTTGAGCTTCTTGACGACATCCGGCTCGGGTAGGAAACCGCCGTCGACATAGATCGCAAAACGCGACTCGTCGTACTCCAGATCGAAGTAGCCGAGCACGAACTGCTGGCTTCGCCCCCGGAGGTAGTCGCTGGTCGCGCGGTAAACCCCGCCCTGGGCCATCTGCTCCCATGCGACCGTCATGGTCTGATCGGTCAGGTTTTCGATATGCTGCGTCAGCTTGATGGTGTAGCTGCCGGTGTTTTCGGCCTTGACGACCGTGTAGGTCCGGCTGATCTCAGCGACTTCAACAGGTCCATCATCCGGCCCACCGAGGATCTTCAGAGACAGGCTGACCTCGGTTTCAGAGGCGGCATCGACCTGCCAGTGGCCGGCCCAGTCTGTGGTGGCGGGGTCCTGCTCCCAGAGCTTGATACGCTTGCTGTTGATCGTGAGGTATGACGCGGCGTAGCTGCCCGCTTCGGGGTAGTTGTCGGTACCGAGATCGAAGCTGATCGGGCTAAGCAGCTTGTACTGCTTTTCGCCGTTGACCTTGTGGTACTTGTTGACGATCGTCAGGTCGTAGATCGCGGCTCGGTAG
>JBCDKD010000012.1:0-81365 GCA_039024275.1 Planctomycetota bacterium
CGGCGACGGCCTCAAGGGCCTGCCGCACTGGGTGCGTGGGCTGGCAAAAGTCAGCCGCTGGGTCACCATCAAGATCATCTTCTACAACGCCAGAATGATCGCACGGAGAGAGAAAACATGAGTCTTCATGCGAAATGCACCCATGGGCGTGCCCAGCTTGTAACGAAATACATGGCTTATTATTTGGAATAAATCTGAGCTATCAGATCGATGAGGAGGAGCTCGATGAAGATGAGTACTTCAAAGGCGATATCATTGATATGTTCGACAACTTCACGATCTATTCAAAGTGCAGATGTGGACACATCACCGACGTTACATCTTATGAGTGTGCATGATCCACACCTCAAACGTTGTAATACATACAAAACTCGTAAGGCGTTGGCCGCGACGCCATCGGGATGACTTCGCTTTCCGTCTTGTAGTCGATCCAGTAGTCGATCAGCTGCTTGCTGAAGACGTCTCCCTGCAACAGATAGTCGTGGTCGTCGCGCAGCGCGGCGAGGGACCGGCTCAAGCCCGTCGGGGTCGTTGCGATTGCCGCGCGGTCTTCCTGGGCCATGAGCTGGACATCGTTATCCACCGGCTCGGGCGGGTCGGTCTGGTTCTGGATGCCGTCCAGCGCGGCCATGACCACCGCGGCGAACGCGAGGTACGGGTTGGCCGAGGAGTCGGGGAAGCGGACTTCCAGGCGCTTGGTCTGTTTGTCGTTGGAGTACACCGGCACGCGGATCGCGGCGCTGCGGTTGCGCGAGGAGTAGATCAGGTTGATCGGCGCTTCGTAGCCCGGCACGAGCCGCTTGTACGAGTTGGTGGACGGGTTGGTAAACGCGATCAACGAGGGCGCGTGCCTGAGGATCCCGCCGATCGCCCACAGGCCTTCCTGAGATAGGCCCGCGTATTTGCGTCCGGAAAAAATGGAGTCGCCGCCCTGCTTGAGCGAGAAGTGCAGGTGCAGGCCGCTGCCGTTGTCCTCGTGGATCGGCTTGGGCATGAACGTCGCGGACTTGCCGAATCGGTTGGCGGCGTTGCGGACAACGTACTTGACGCGCTGCAAATTATCTGCCGCGGCAAGCAGCGTCGTCGCGCGCGGGTCGATCTCGCACTGCCCGCCGGTCGCGACCTCGTGGTGGTGGCACTCGATCGGCACGCCCATCCCGCCGAGCAGGTCGGCCATGTGGCTGCGCAGGTTAGCCAACGAGTCGTCCGGCGCGTTCGGAAAATACCCCTCGTACCCGCGGATCTGGTGGCCGAGATTAACCGGGCTGTCGCTGCCGCGCTGCCACTTGCCCTCGACCGAATCGACGCGGTAGTGCGCCGACTCTTTCTGCTGGTCGAACGAGACGTTGTCGAAGACAAAGAACTCGACCTCAGGCGAGAAGAGCGCGCTGTCCGCGATGCCCGATGCCGCGAGATACGCCTCGGCCTTCCGCGCGATCGACCGCGGGTCGCGCGAGAACGTCTTCTTCGTCAGCGGGTCCTTGATGTCGCAGATCAGCTGCAGCGTCGGCCGATCGCGGAACGGGTCGATCGCCGCGGTCTCGGCGACGGGCACGAGCAGCAGGTCCGACTCGTTGAGGTTCTGCCAGCCGCGGATCACCGAGCCATCGAAACCAAAGCCCGTGGTGAAACTGTCTTCGTTCAGCTCGCTGGCAGCGTAGGTACAGTGCTGCCAAGGCCCGCCGAACTCCTGGAAGCAGCAGTCGACATAAGCGATGTCCTGATCGCGTACGAGATTGAGTACGTCTTGAGGGGTCATAAGGCAGGCCTTGTCAGAGGGGGTTTCGCGTATGATAACGATCGCTCGAAAGCAGGCTTTTCCAGCGCACATCGGATTCCCATGGAGACGGGCCATGCCTGACAACGAACTGTTCTACAAGCACTCCGGCCGTTTCGAGGCGGGCGGTATCGCGTGGTCGTTCGCGGCGATGGTCGCGGTCGGCGTGATCCTCGGCTTCGTCTACGGCGCGCTCGCCTGGCTTGTGCCCTCGGTCTACCTCGTGATCTTCGGCTGCGCGGGGCTGGGTGCCGGCGTCGGCCTGCTGTGTGCACAGCTCACCATCGCCGCCAAGACCCGCAACAAAGAACTAATCATCCTTGGGCCAACGCTCGCGAGCTTTGCCGCGCTCTACGCCGCCTGGTCCGGTTACTTCTTCGCCGCCAGCGACTGGGTCAGCCTGATCCTCAACCCGATCGAGATCTTCGAGATCGCCCAACTCAACGCGAAGAACGGCATGTGGTCGGTCTTCGGCACGACGCCCAAGGGCATCATGCTCTGGCTGATCTGGCTCGCCGAGGCGGGGATCATCCTCGGCCTCGCCACGTTCCTCGGCGCGGACAAGCCGGCCCACCTGCCCTTCAACGAGAACGCCGACGCCTGGGCCGACCAGACCGAGACGCTCCCGCCCGCCAAGGCGATGTCGAACCACACCATCAAGCAGATCCGCCAGCAGCTCGCGGCGGGCGATGTCTCGTGCTTCGGCCTGTTCGAGCCGCTCGACTACGAAGACGCGGCGATGCATACGTCCTTCCGCGTCAACTGGGCGGCGGGCCACGAAGCAGAGCAGTTCTTATCGATCACCTCGATCACCATCACGCAGGACGAGCAGGGCAACGTCTCGACCAAGAAAGACCCGATCGCGGTCAATATGATCATCGACCCCGAGGCCCGCGCGGTGATCGACGACATCCTCGCCTCGGGGCCGCAACTAGGCGAAGGCATGGGCGATACCGAGGAATACGAGGACTCGCCTACCGATGAGGGCGACGGAGGCGAGGGCTAAGCCCGTGTATAAACAGTGATAGCGCTAGTGCCCGACCGCCGGGGTGCCCAGCATCGGCGTCAGCTGCTGAAGCAGCGCGTCCAGCGTCGCCTCGTCTTTTGCCTCGGCGTTCAGGCGAAGAAGCGGCTCGGTGTTGGAGGCGCGGACATTAAACCACCACCCGCCCGGGACCGCGCCGCCGTTGCCGGACCAGCAATCGACCGTGACGCCGTCGAGGTCATCAACAAGGTCGGCGCCCTCGCCGAAGATCTCTTTGCACTTAGCCATGGTGCCGGCCTTGTCTTCGTTCTCGAAGTTGCGCTCGCCGGACTGGGGGTACTTGCGGTAGGGGTCGATCAGCTCGCTCAGCGGCTTATCGCTTGAGCCAAGCACGCCCAGCGCGACAGCCAGCAAGACCGCGCCAGAGTCCGCGAACGCGTTGTCCTTGAAGTAGAAGTGCCCGGACAGCTCACCGCCGAAGCTGCCGTCGCTGTCGCGCAGGGACTTCTTAATATTGACGTGCCCGACCATCGCGCGGACCGGCTCGACGCCGAGCGACTTGATGGTCTCTTCAACCACCTTCGACGAGCGCAGGTCGTAGACGATCGGCTTGCCCGGGTCCTTCTTCACGAACACATCCGCGAGCCAGGCGGTCAGGTGGTCGCAACCGCAGAGATCCCCCTTCTCATCGACGAGCATGCAGCGGTCCGCATCGCCATCGAAGCAGGCGCCGAGTGCGCTGCCGGTCGACTTCACGCCCTCCTGTGTCGGCACCATGTTCTCTTCGACCAGCGGGTTGGGCTCGTGCGCCCACTGGTCGGTGTAGGAGTCGTTGATCGCGGTGATCTCGAGGTTATCGATGCCGCTGAAGACTTTTTCGAGCAGCGTCGTACCCATACCGTTGCAGCAGTCGACAAAGAGCTTGACAGGGTGGGCGAGCGCGGGCTGGAGGAACGATCGGATGTGGGCCGCGTAGGCACCCCAGATATCGTGCTCTTCGAGTGAGCCGGTCGCTTCGCCGCAGGAGGTGCCCTCGTCTTCGAGCTTCTGCGCGGTGGCCTGGATCGCGTCGAGGCCCGTGCCCTTGCCAACGGGCTTGGCGCCGGCCCGGCTGATCTTGAATCCGATGTACTCGATCGGGTTGTGGCTGGCCGTGCACTGCACCCCGCCGATCGCGTCGAGGTGCGGGATCGCGAAGTACTGGACCGAGGTGTCGCACCTGCCCAGGTCGACCACATCGCAGCCCGCGGCGCGGATGCCCGCGATCAGGGAGCCCGCCATGGAGGGTGCCGCCGGCCGGTGGTCGCGCGAGACGACGATCTTGCCCGGCCCGCCGTTCTCCTGCTTGAGCAGCTCCGCCGTGCCGAAGCCGATCTTCCAGGCGTCGTCCTCGCCCAGCGGGTCGGGGTAGATCGCACGGACGTCGTAGGCCTTGAACACTTTCGAGATCATCGTTTTCCTCTTGGATTCGGGGTTGCAGGGCCAAGATGATACGGCCAAGGGATTCGGCCCGCGACCGGCGTCACGGTATCCGAACACCTACAATACCACCATGAGCAAACGATTCGTGGTCGTGGGCGGTGCGACAGCGGTAGCCGGGCTGGTGCTCGGCGCATCGATCGTGCTCGGTCCGCCCGCCGCTCAATCCAACACCCCCAACCTCCCGAGCAACATCGCCGCGCCGGGTGTCAGTAACCCAACCGACAACCCCGACAACACCCCGATCACGATCCGCGCGTTCGACTACTCGACCTTTGAGCTCGATTCCGACGGCCAGCTCCGCGGCATGCGGCTCCGCGCGACACGCACCAACCTCAAGCCGCAGGGCATCACCGAGCTCATCAAGCCGCACGCGGAGATACGCCTCGGCCCGCAACGCGCGATCACCATCACCGCCGACAAGGCCGACATGGAGATGGAGGACAGCAAGCCCCGCCAGGGCCTGTTCACCGGCAACGTCGTCGTCACGATCTATGAGGCCCCGGCCGGCACGACGCTCATCCTCGAAGACCCCTCCGCCGAGATCAAGCAGGGCGATGATAAGCCGCCTGTTTTTGCGCAGTTCATCCAACAACGCATCTACCTCGACGAGGCGACCGACTTCTCGATCGAAGACGACACCATCAACACCCGCGGGCCCGTGCATGTCACCTCCAACCAGGTCGACTTCTTCGGCATCGGGCTCCGCCTGGCCTACAACACCCAGCGCGAACGCATCGAACAGCTCATCATCGACAAAGGCAAGTACCTCATTATTAACCCGGACGCCAAGGCGCCGAGCTTCAAGGCCGCAAATACTAACAGCGGTGCGGGGCCACCAGTCGATGGCGATACGTCTGGGACCGAGAAATACCAGTCGGCCCCCAAGCAGTTCTACGCCGTGACCTTCGAGGACAACGTCCTCGTCCGCGACGGGCTCGAGTCCCAGCTCGCCGGGCAGACGCTGATGATCGATTTTTCGCTGGGGACCGACGCCGTCGAGGTCACGCCGATCGCACCGGACGCGGTGGGCCAGTTACCACGGCTGATCCCCGTCGGCCAGCTCGCTCAGGATGATGATATTGCTCTATTGGTCGGCACGATCAACAACCTGCCGGCGTTTGCGATCCCTGTTAAAAACCAGCGGCGTACGCTACTAAACCACGACCCCGCGCGTGACATCGTTGTTACCTGGACCGGCTCGATGACCGTCCTGCCCCACACCGAGCGGCCCGAGCCCCTCGCCGACGATGACGACGCCCTGCTGACCCTCACCGGCCCCAACGCCTACGCGCAGACCATCCGCAGCGGCGAGCTCGAACGCCTCGAAACAAACAAGCTCGAGTACCTGGTCTCCGAGGAACGCACCACCGCCCACGCCAACGACCAGCGGACCCTCCGCATCCTCTCCGAAGCGATGGGCGGCGAGATCACCGGCAGCCAGCTCACCGTCCGCCAGGCCCAGGGCACCGCGACCATCCTCGGACCGGGTGAGCTGACCTACACCGACGACGAAACCAAAAAAACCCTCACCCTCACCTGGCAGAACCGACTCGATCTCGAGCTCTACACCGAGCCCAAAAACGCCAACGAAGAAGCGTCTGGCCGAGATCGCTCGCAAACCAAGATCCTCGGCGTCAAGACCGCCACCTTCGACGGCGATGTCACCGCCCGCCACACCGATTTCGACCTCAACAGCGACAAACTCACCCTTGCCTTCGCCAAGCCCGACAAGCAAAGGAAAATCGATAACCACCCCACCGAGATCAACGCCTCGGGCAGCGTCGTGATCCAGGCCCGGGGCGACGCCAAGGACGAGACCTTCGACATCAATGCGCAGCGCCTGACCATCGAACTCAAGCTCGATGGCAACAGCGAGACCTACGCCTCGGCGATCCACGCGCTCGACGATGTCCGCATCCAACGGCCGGGCTCGCAAGTCGCGTGCAACCGCGTCAGCATCGAGCTCAACCCGCCCGATAAACCGGAGAACAACGAAGAAGAATCGGAAGACCGCTTCGCCCAGGTCCGAATGATCTTCGCTTTGGGCAAAGTCCGGGCGAGCCTCGACTACGACGACCGCCGCATCGATGTTGTCGCCGACCAGCTCATCGCCGACGTCGAACGTGACCGGCTGACCCTCGCCGCCAACGCCGGCAAAGCCCCTGCCGAGATCCGCGACCTCACGAACGGCCGGCAGATCACCGGCATGCTCGTCGAGATGGACGACCAGGCCGAGATACTCAATATTAAAGGCGCCGGGACACTCGCGACCCTGATCGACGACCCCAACAATGAAGACGCCGACATCGAGGACGCCTTCCTCTCGATCGCGTGGACCAAGTCGATGTCGTTCAACAACGCGACCGGCGTCGCCGAGTTTTATGAAAACGTCCGCAGCGAGTCCCGCCGATCTACCGACGCCAGCGAGATGACCTGCGACACACTCGTCATGGTCTTCAGCCCTGAGATCAAGAACAAGAAAGAAGGCGACGAGAAAGCGAATAACGAGAAGGTCGAGCGGCAGGTCCGTTCCGCGATCGCGACCGGGAACGTGAAGTTCCTCGCCTCGGCGTGGGAAATCGACAACCCCAACCAGATCCGCAACCGCGTCCGGCTCGAAGGGCCCAAAGTCGTCATCACGAACCGGCCAAGGGACGCCGACAACCTCGCCAACGAAACCCTGGTGGTCCAGGGCAAGGGACGCATGGTGCTCGAGGACTACCGACCGCCGGAGGATGACGACGCCGACAAAGAGGCGAGCCTGACCGGCCGGGGCGCGACGCTCTTCGGCTGGGACGACACCATGGCGCTCGACGCGATCACCAACACCGCGACGCTCGTCGGCACCGTCCAGATGGTCCACATCCCTAAAGACGAGCAGGGCCGGTCCGGCTCAACCGTCCAACTCGACTGCCAGAAGCTCGTCGCCGACATGACCGACACCGGCGGGATGTCGGTCTGGCTCAGCGATGACGCGCCCGACGCCGAGATCCAGTCCATCACCGCGACCGAGAACGTCCGCCTGTTGCAGCAAGGCACCCGTTCGATGCGCGGCGACACGATGGTCTTCGATGGCGAGAAGAGCACCGTCACCCTCAGCGCAAACAAAGACGGCAACGTCATCATCGAAGACCTTCAACGCGACAACGCCGCCCGCACAAACAAAGCCGTATGGAACCTCAACAACGACCGTATCGAGATCGACCAACTCCGCGGCGGCGTCGCCCCGCTGAATTAGACTGCTGGAGGATTGATTTCAACCACAGAGTCCACAGAGGACCACGGAGGAAGACAAATTGAGTTAAAGGACTCTTCTTGTGATGCCATCCACGAGGCGTGTGACATTGAAGTTAATTAGCAGGCCGGTCTTGAGCTTGGACAGTCTGAGATAGGACATCAGTTGGGCTTCGTGAATCGGCAAGACGCGGTCAACCGCCTTCAATTCCATGATCACAAGCCCTTCAACAAGCAGATCGAAACGGAAACCACAATCGACTGTTGATCCCTTGTATTCCAAAGGCATCTCAACCTGGCGTTGAAATCTGATATCACGCTGGCTCAATTCCAAACACAAACATGACTCATAAGCCGACTCAAGTAACCCAGGGCCAAGAACCCGGTGCACATCAATCGCGGCCCCAATAATCTGCTCAGTCAATTCATTGACTTGCATGAAAGCCCCCTTCTACCTGCCTTGCTCCGTGGCCCTCTGTGAACTCTGTGGTTAAAAGGTGCCTTACGACTTCTTCTCAACCTGGTACCGCGGGAACAGCGGCTCACCCTTCTCGATCGGCGTGCCGGGTTCGAGTTGGCCCCACCTCACCCACGCGTCGAGGTCGCCTTTGCCGTTGCCCTTCAACTGCTCGGCGTAGTGCCCAAACCCAATACGTCGCCAGAACGCCTCACATTTATTCGGGATGAACGGCCAGAGCAGGACGGAGGCAATCCGCAGCGCCTCGGCACACTCCGAAAGAATTTCAAGCACTTGTGAGCCGTTCGTCTCCATATCTTTGGCGAGCTTGAACGGTTGAGTCACATCGATCAACTGATCAACATACTGTACGATTCGAATCGCTGAAGCGGCACTCCTCCCAAGCTCGATGTCAGTAAATGATTCTCGGTATTGATCGATACAAGCCTGATGATGCAGTTCGGGTTGTACTTCCGTAACTTCAAGCGCCCACTGGATGAGTGACGCAGCAGGTAGATCTTCTGGGTCTAGATACTTCTCAATCATGTTCGACACACGCGAGCAAGAGTTGCCGAACGTGTTCGCAAGATCGGTGTTGTAAACCTCGATGTACTTCTCCAGGCTGAATTCCGCGTCAGTCGTACTCAACGGCCCCTGCGTCGAAAGGAAATACCGCAGCGCATCGGTACCAAATTCCTCGACCATCGCGTCAAGCGTCTTGGGATCTAGGAAGTTGCCGGTTGATTTACCATCCTTGATCGTTTCTTCGACACCATCGATAATCGCCTTACTCACCCAAAAGCTGTGCGAATAAACCTTCAACTTGTCGCGAGCCCCGCCCTGGGCGAAGACCCACTCGTATCCCTCACACTTGCTGATCGCCAGAAGCAACGCCGGCCAGATCGCTGCGTGGAACCAGAGAATATCCTTCGCGATGAAGTGTGTCGCCCCGCTCTGCCAGTACTTGCGGCGATCGTCGGTATCGACATAAGTCAGGTAGTTAAACAACGCGTCGAACCAGACCCAGATCGACTGCTCAGGGTCACCGGGAACAGGGATGCCCCAGCCACCGGTACCAGTCCTGCTGATCGGAACATCTTCGGCTTCCTTAATCCGGTTAATTACTTCGTTCTTGCGCGCTGCGGGGAGCACGAACGGGCAACCCGCGGCGTCGCGATCTTCGAAGAACCGGACCAATTCCTCTCGGTAGTTCGACAGCCTGAAGAAGTAGTTCTTCTCTGTCTTTCGGACTAGCGGTTTGCGGTTGATCGGAGACTTGTAGTCTGCCTCCTTAGCCTTCTTCTCAGGGACGTACTCTTCCTGCCCCGCGTCGTACCAGCCCTCGTATTCGCCTTCATAGACGTCGCCCGACTTTAAGAGCGCAGCGATGTAATCAGTAACGCGCGCTTTGTGCTGGTCCGAAGACGTCCGCACAAAGTCGTCGTTCGTCATATCGACTCCTGCGAAGCGTTCACGGAATGCGGCTGCGTTCTGGTCCGCCCAAGCCTCGGTTGATAGCCCCATCTCGGCGGCCTTATCGACAACCTTGGTTGAGTGCTCGTCGACGCCCGTGAGGAAGAACGTGTCGTCGCCCTTGAGCCGGTGGTACCGCGCGACGACGTCGGCGACCATCGTCGTGTAGACGTGCCCGAGGTGGGGCTTGTCGTTGACGTAGTAGATCGGGGTCGTGACGTAGAAGGTGTTGTTGTCCGGGGGGCTTGCCATGGGACGGGCATGATACCCGCGCGGGGGTGGGCTGGTCAGTTGGCAAACACCAAAAGCACCATGATCACCACGAAGACTATGAACGGCACGCCGATCAACACGCCAAGCACCAGGAACTCTTCCTTCGCAGAGGTCCGCCGATGAGTCTTATCGCGCCAGGCGTAGCCGCACTCGGGACACATCTCAGCGTCGGACCCTCGCTTGGGATAGCCGCAAGCTGCGCAGGCGTCCGGGTTGTACTGCGAGCGCATCCGGAGCGTAAAGACCACGACCATCACCGGGATGAACACCGACGCGGCGGCGATAAACGACATGATGATCGGCCAGAGCATGCTCAAGCACGCATCCTACCGCGGAAGAGGCGCACAGCCCCTATGGAATGTGCCGCAGGGTCCATAGCGCGAGGATCAACATTACGACGGGAAGCAGTACATACAGCACAACCTTCTTCACGGGCATAGCTAACCAGACACCCAGGCTCGGGAGCGGGATCTGCGCACCGTCACCCCAAGGCGAGCCACACTCGGGGCAGGTCTCTGAAACCGATCCGCGTTTCAAATAGCCGCATGTCGGGCACCGGTGGTATACCCTGCGGTTACGCATCCGGACGCCGAAGTACCGAGCGGCCCACAGCAGCCATACAAAAGCCATGAGAAGAGCGACCGTGATCATCAACGGCTTCATCTATCCGATCTTACAATGAATGATGTGCTGAACCTCCGCGATCTCGCTTATGCCGTCGGCGTGACGCTGACCTCGCCCGTCTGGGGGCTGTCACTGCTGCGCACCGGCAAGTGGCGGACCGACTGGAAGGGCCGGTACGGTCATACTGAAGCGCTGATCGAAAAGACCTGTAAAACACTGCTGTTCAACGCGGTGAGTGTGGGCGAGGTGTCGCTGCTGCGTGGCCTGATCGACGAACTCACAGAGCGTGATCCGAGCCTGCGCATCGTCATCGCCGCGACGACCAACACGGGCTACCAGCGCGCGGCGGATCTCTATGGCAGCCGGCACACCGTCGTGCGGTACCCGCTGGATTTTTCGTGGGTTGTTTCGCGGTTTCTGGACCGCATCAAGCCGGACGCCGTGTGCTGTGTGGAGCTGGAGGTCTGGCCGAACTTTGTAGACGCATGTGAGAAGCGCGGCGTGCCGATCTGTGTCGTCAACGGCCGGCTCAGCGCACGATCATTCAAAGGGTACGTCAAGTTCAAGCGGCTGATCGGACCGAGCTTCGCGAAGCTCACGTTCGCCGCGGTGCAGACGGCGGACTACGCCGAGCGTTTCAAGGCGATGGGCGTCAAAGCCGTGCATGTGCTGGATACGATGAAGTGGGACAACGCGAAGCTTGATGACTCGGTCGATGGCGTGACGGAGCTGGCAGAAGCGCTTGGGGTGGATCTGACTCGGCCGGTCGTCGTCGCGGGGTCGACCGGGCCGGGCGAAGACAAGCTGCTGGTTGAAGCGCTGCCCGAAGGGGCCCAGCTGATCATCGCGCCGCGGAAGCCGGAGTGGTTTGACGCGGCGGCGGACGCGGCACCGGGCTGTGTTCGGCGGACCGACGGCAAGCCCGGCGAAGGCCCGGTCTACCTCCTCGATACGATCGGCGAGTTGCGGAAGGCCTACGCGCTGGCGGACGTCGTCGTGGTCGGACGCAGCTTCCTCGGGCTCTACGGCTCGGATGTCATGGAGCCCGCGGCGCTCGGCAAGCCCGTGATCATCGGCCCGCACCACAGCGATTTCCAGGACATGGTCGATGCGATGCGCGAGGCGGGCGGTCTGATCGTGACCGACGAACCGGGCAGGCACATCCGTGAGTTGTTGGGGGATCCGGACAAAGCTCATCAGATTGCTGACGCCGGTCGGGGCGTAATCCGCCGGCGGCAAGGGTCGACGACTCGGCATGCGGATATGATCTTGGCTTTGTTGACCGAGAACCGAGGCTGATGCCCTCCACCCCGCTGCGACAGAACGAGCTGAAGCACGCCAAGCGATTGGTGGTGAAGGTCGGCAGCGCGCTGGTCACGAAGCAGACCGACGCGGGCCCGGGCGTGGATACCTCGGCGATCAACCGGATGATGGGCCAGGTGATCACGCTGATCGAGGGCGGCCGCGAGGTCGTACTCGTATGCAGCGGCGCGGTCGCGGCGGGCTGCGCGGAGCTGGGCCTTGAGCAGCGCCCCAAGGACCTCGCGGAGCTGCAGGCCGTCGCCGCGATCGGGCAGCGTCGGCTGATGGCACTCTTGCACACCGCCGCGAAGAAGCGCGGCCACGCCGCCGGGCAGATGCTGCTGACCCGTGGCGACTTCGACGACCGCGTGCGTTTCTTGAATATCCGTAACTGCGTGGCGAAGCTGCACGAGCTCGGCGCCGTCCCCGTGCTCAACGAGAACGACACCGTCGCGGTCGAGGAGCTGCGCTTCGGGGACAACGACCTGCTCGCCGCCATGATGGCCAACGCGATGCGGGCCGATGCGCTGATCTTGCTGACCTCGGTGGAGGGCCTGCTCGACGCGGACAACGAGGTCATCGACCGGGTGGACTCGGTGCTCGACGCACAGCAGCACGCGCGGACCGATATGAAGTCCAGCTGGGGCAGCGGCGGGATCAAAACCAAGCTCGACGCGGCACGGCTCGTCACCGAAGCAGGCGAACTCGCGGTGATCGCCCCAGGGAAAAAGAAGGACGTGCTGATCAAGCTCGCCGAGGGTGAGAAGATCGGCACCGTCTTCGCGCCGGCGTCACGCAAGCTTGACAGCCGACAGCGGTGGATCGGCCTGACCGCCAGGCCCGCAGGCACGGTGAGTGTGGATGAGGGTGCCAGCCGGGCGGTCCGCGAGCGAGGCAAGTCCCTGCTCGCCAGCGGCATCACCGACGTTACCGGCCGGTTCATGCGCGGCGACGTCCTGCTCGTCCGCGATGCCAACGGCAAGGAACTCGCCCGCGGTCTGACGAACTACTCGGCCGATGAGTTGGCGCTGATCAAAGGCAAACGCTCGGACCAGTTCGCGAAGCTACTGGGACGAGAAGGCTACGCGGCGGTGATCCACCGGGATAATCTGGTGGTGCTGGGTAAATAAAGACCGTCGAGTGCAGACAGAATCATCGACATCTCGAGCTTTATCCCTGCCCCCCACCCTCATCAGCACCTTCTCCTGCCTCGATGATCTTCTTCCTGGCTTCTACTTTCATCAGCTCAAGCTCGGCCTTTTTTTGAATCAATTGCTTCTCGGTCTCAATCTTTGCCTTCTCTAGGTCTCTCATCGCATCCCGGTTTTCCTTGCTCATTCTCAATACTCCTTGGAACAAGGTAATCGCACCCGCGCTGCCACCCGCCAAGACAAAACCCGTGATAATGACCCCGAGAGCCGAAGACTTCTCATGGCCGAAAATGTCCTGCATGATGTCAAACTTATAGATCCAGCAGATAAAAATGGCGATAACGATCGCCAGCAGCCCCTTGTAACCCGACCTGCTCGGTGGCTTGTTGGGGTCATCGGGCTTCGGCGGGTTATCAGGGTCGATACCCTCGAAGTACTCACGGAACCATCGGTGTTCAAAGATAAATGCGAGTGCTCGCTCAAGTACCATCGAGACAACAACAAGCTGAAACAGAGAGTACAGGATACGCATCACCTGATCGTCGCTCATCGAACTCCCCTAAACAGAGAAACAAACTTATCAATAATTATAAAGCAACTTAGATTTGATTAGCCAGATTAATCCTTCACCCGCGGATACTTACCAGCTTCCCACGTGTAATCGATATCAGGGTCCTTCCCGAACGCCCGGCCGGCCTGGCGGATATTGTCCCAATGCGCGACGGCGTGCTTGTTCAGGCCCGGCGCATCGGGGGCAGGCGGGTCGGGGTGCCGCCAGCAGACTTCGCCCGCGTCGTGGTCGGTCAGGCCGAGCGTGCACTTGAAGTCGGTCTCCGACGGCGCGGCCTCTTCAAGCGCGCGCCGGACGCAGGCCAGGCAGATCACCGAGCCGTGGTGCCCCTCGGTCATGGGGTTGGCCTGCTCCTCGTCGTACGCGTCCCAATCCACGCCACAGAAGTCACAGGAGATCACGATGCCGTCAAAGGTGGTGCGCTGCATGATAGTCTTGCTGCCTTAATCCCCCTCCCTGGAGGGAGGGGCCGCGGGGGAGGGTGCCGATTCCCAGTTGCCTCTTTCACGGCATTCGAGATCCCATCCAAAACAGAATCAAGGTCGCTCAGGATATCGTCGTTGGTGATGCGAATCACGCGGTACCCCATCGATTCGAGCTTGCTCTGACGATCTCGATCATACTCAGCCCGCCCGATATGGCTGTCGCCATCGACCTCGATGATGAGACATGCATCTGAACAACAGAAGTCAACTAAATAACCAGCGATCGTATGCTGCCGGCGGAATCGATAGCCATAGACCTGGCCTCGCCGAAGCCTGCTCCACAGCAGCCGTTCTGGAAATGTTGAGTCCTGACGGAGTTGTTTCGCGTTTTGGATCTGACGCTTCGTTGGCCTTGCTTTATGGCGATTATCTGTCACGCTATACACCCTCCCCCGGCCCCTCCCTCCAGGGAGGGGGGTTTCAAGGCAAATCGATTCGCTTAATTATCATCATCAAACAGGTCATTCAACAAATAATCCCACTCGATCGTCACGTGCGGCTGGGCCTTATCGATTGCCTCGCCGCGCGCGGTCCAGCGATACAGTGACGCCTCGATGGCGGCGTCCCACTCTTTGTACGTCGTCGTGCGGATGACCTCGGCCTTGTAGACCTTGCCCTGATTGTCAAAGGTGATACTCACGCGAGCGTTGCGTGGGATCGACAGCACCCGGCTGCCCGTGCCGGGCGGGGTCGGCAGCTTGGTCGTGATCTTGATGCCCTTGCCCACCAGGACCTGGCCCTCCTGCAGTTCCAACTCGGTGATCTTGATATCCGTTGGGGGGGCCTCGCTATCGTCCTTCGGAGCGCGGGTCGGGGACTGTTCTTCGCTGGGGGTCGCGGGGTCGCCGTCATCACCCTCGGGTTTCGGCGATTCCTCGACATCAGGCTTCGGCGTGGTCGTGGTGTCTTCGGGTGGGTTGTCGGTCGTGACGTCCGTGTCTGTTTTCTCGGGGTTGTCTGAGTCGTTATCCGACTCGGTCTCGGCAGGCGTTTCAGAATCGGTGGTCGTATCGGTGTCTGGCGCGTTCGGGTCTTCGGGGGAAGGGACCTCGCGTTCGCCGGGGGCGGGGGTCGGCGTGTCGTTGGGGCCAGGGGTCGGGTCGATGGGCAGGTTGGGTGTGGTTGGGCGGTCGATGCCATCGCGCCGAGGCGGCAGTGTGCCGGCGTCGCCGGGCAGGCCGTCGATCTTGCTCTGTGTCGGGCTGCTAGGTGCCTGCGGTCTCGGGGCGACGTCGGTCGCCGTTGCGTCGGGGGGCGGCTGGTTCGTATCGGGGTCCGTCGGGTCGGTCAGTGGCGTCGGCCGACTGGGGTCGCCGGTCGCGGTATCGGCGGCGGCAAGAGCGGGCGGCAAGGGGTTATCGACCAGCGGGGCATTGGGGTCGGGGTCCGCCTCGGACTGGATGGCGGGTTGCACCGTGCGCGAGCGGAGCGCGATGTGCTCCTCGATGCGGTCGTGCTCGATCCACTGGACCACTAGCCGATCGGGCCGGTCGGGGTCGCCGAGCTTGATCTCCGCGTCCGCCTGTTCGGGCGTCAGCACATCGACCGGCACGGCAAAGGTGTTGTTGTCCTCAAACACGGCTTCATTGATCGTTTTGTCATCGTCGGCTCTGACCACGAGGTACCACGGGCCGGGCTCGATCGAGGGTTCGTCCGGGGCCAGCGTCAGCTCGACCGCGGTCTCGTAGCGTGACCGGGGCTGAAGGGGCTGCCCGGCGTTGACCTGCGTCAACAGGATCGCCGTGTCGTCGAGGGATCTGGTGCGCGAGAGGTATACGCCATCCAACCAGCTGCTATTGACCGTTGGCACGCTGCCGAGGTTCGCGACCGAGAACGCGATCGGCGATGGCCGACCGATCACCAGCGGAGGCGGGTTCGTGATCGCAGCGACCACAAGGTCCGGCTCATCGGTATCGATCAGATCGATCGGCACCGCTTTGAATCCCCGTGTAAACGAGGGCTGATCCAGCACCTGATCGGCGTCCGCGACAAGGATCAGGTGCATCGCCCCGCTGACGCCACGCGGCAGCTCCAGTTCGACCGCGTCGTGGCGGTAGCCGCCCTCCGGCCCGAGCGGCGCGGTGCGTTCGAACGTACGCAGCGGCAGGTCGGTTGCGTCGAGCTGGTCGTCGGTGGAGAGGTAGACACGGTCGGCCCAGCCGTGCTCGCCGAGCTGCGGGTTGCTGCTGGCCCAGCCGTCACCGATGTTGTCGATCGCGAAGTCGATGAGGACAGAGCCGCCGGCCGCTGCGCGGTCGGGGGTGTTGAAGGCTTGGACCGCAAGTTCGGGGCGTTGCGGGCCATCGATGTAGATCGGTGCGACACGGGTGTTGTTCGAACGGTCGGGGTCGGGAACTTGCTGATCTACATCTGCTTGATAGATGATCCAGTAGAGACCATCGGCATCAGCAACAACCTGTACGCTCGGGTTTAAGGCCTCGACCGACACCCGCTTTGGATCCTGAATCAATACACCCGGAATGATCAGATCGAACAAAGGCTCGTCATCGTCGTTTATGAATCGATCCCTAGATAGCCAAATTTTGTCTGTACGATCAAAACGTGTGAGGTGCGTGGAAGTGCCGTCCTCTAATTCGACGACACGGGCGAAGGTCCCGAGCATATCCCCGGCTTTGGCAAAGTGATCCGCATCGAACGATTCGACAATGAGATCAATCTGCGCTGCGTCGCTCTCTCCCACCGCCGTCCCAACCCAAGGCAGCACCGCAGCGTGCAGCGCGATCGCCACCGCGAACGCTCCGATCAGCACCAGGTTGTCTCGCTTGGTCTGCATGGCTTGTTCCCGATGCTTAAGGTGAGACGCCTGGGCCGCCTTCAAGTTTCGGCAGGCGGATATCCACCACGCCCGCCCGCTGGATCCGGTCCATCAGGCCCATCAGGACTGGGCCACGGTCGACTGCGCCGTCCACATCCTGCAGCGTCACGACCAGCGGCGGCGCATCGGACCGACCCGCCAGCTCTCTTAATCGGCCATCCAACTCGTCGTCCGCCACCGCAGCACCATCCAGCAGCACCCCGCCGGTGCCGTCCACTTCTAACAGAACGATCGCTTCATCTACCGCGTCGGATGCCCCCTCGACCGACACCAGCGCGACACCCGAGCTCTTGAGCTCGACCATCACGACCATGGCGTAGATAAAAAACGTCAACAGCAAGAACACCACATCGATGAGCGGCATCATCTCCACACGAGGCGAGTGATCATGTCGGCGGACCGGACGCATACAAGGATTTTACCAGCCAATGGCGGGGATCAACATTTTAAAAAACCACCCTGGGCATCGTGCCCAGGGTGATCGGTTGGAGGCAAAGTCGAAGTTGGAAGTCTTATACCGAGCGGTGCCTGCGTGGGCCGACAAGCAACGCCCCGAAACCAAGCAGCAAGATCGACGCGGGCTCGGGCACCGCGGCGAAAAAACCGTCGTGGAACAAGGAGGCCGCGACCAGTTCTCCAGCCAGCTGCCCTTCGGTGCTGTCGTAGTTCCAGTGGATGCCCAAATAGACCCGGCTGTCGCTATTCTCCAGCGCGGCCTCGGAGAACGTGAAGGTCCGCTCGGCGTCCTCGAGCCCTTCGAGCCCATAAGCGGCGAGGAGGTCTTCGTTGCCGTCTTCGAGCAGGTACAGGAGTTCTTCTGAGGTCAGCGTGAACGTCAGGTCCTCGCCGTACCACTGGGTGAGCACCTCGAAGAGCGCCCCGCCGAAGGTCGCGTGACCGGAGACGTAGGTCGGGAACGGTGGCGTGAAGCCGGTCAGCTCTTCGCCGTCCGGTGCACCAAGCGGGGTCCACGTGAGATCGCCATCGGTCAGGTCATTGCCGTCCTCATCGCCCTGCCGGATACCCGAGACCGGCCGCCAGAGGTCGTACTCAAACTTGGAATTCCACGCCACGATCCCCGCGTCGGCCATCGCGACGCTCGCCATCGCGAACAGTTCGGCGTTCTCCTCGAACGTGTTGCCCTCCTGCTCGGCCACGCTCTGGACCGCCTGATTAAAAAAGCTCAGAGGCGTGCCCAAGCCCTCCCGGTCGTACGCCCAGAACAGCCCGATCTCTGTCTGCTCCGCGGTCCGGGTCGCGCTATCGATCGAGCCAAGCGCTCTGACTTCGTTGTAGGCGTCGGCGTAGGCCTGGCTCGTGATAGCAGGCGGCGCAACGGGCAGGAAACCCGATACCCCGTCGATCGCGAACGTCTGCACATTACCCCAGTTCGGGCCCCATGCCTCCTGGTCGGGGTTAACCGGGTCCACGCCCCACCGGCCGATCTCGCCGCTGGGGGTGTACTGGACATAGGTGTCGTACCCGTCGGTCGATCGCTTGGTGATGATCGAGTCGGCAACCTGGCTGCCAAGCGAAATACCGTCTGACTTCGATGCCCCGTCCGCGAACAGGCCGAGGCTTTGTTCGAGCAACGAATCGAGCTTGGCCTGTTGTGTGCCGCCGTAGATCGAACTGAGCACGGTGTACGCCGCCTGAGATGCAGCGACTCTGCTGGAGGCGTCGCCAGTACTAAAGTCCGTGTCGTAGGTGTAGAACGCATCGGTCCCCGAACTAAGCGCCACGCTGTCGTAGATCGCGAGGTTCATCATCGCCATCGCCCGCGATGAAGCGCCGGGGTTTTCCAGCCCATCGCTATTGATAACCAGGTCTCCAAACTGGCTGTTCCAAAACAAGACGACGTCGTCATCTACGCTTGCTCGTACACCGGGGGCAAACGAAGCGGATACACAGAAAGCCGTTGAGGCGGCGA
This sequence comes from Planctomycetota bacterium, assembly GCA_039024275.1. Classification (GTDB taxonomy): domain Bacteria; phylum Planctomycetota; class Phycisphaerae; order Phycisphaerales; family Phycisphaeraceae; genus JAHQVV01. The sequence continues at coordinate 18,581 of JBCDKD010000012.1, forward strand.
GCAGCGCAGCGCGGGGAAACGGATAGGCCATGTGGGGTCTCCTTGTGGAAAGAACGGTTGAAACAGGTACGCACGCATAGAGCCACCGCTCACTGAGCGGGTCCCTTCAAACCAGCACGATCAAACAACCGCAGGGCATGCCGGCGTTGATCCGTACTTGGCTCGGCAACATCAACGCAAAAAAGACATCAGCAATCAGAAACGGAATAATCGTGTATCCGGCCGCTGCTGCGGGGTCAGGTTGTTTGAGAGGGCCAAACAACTCGCCGTCTCGTTTTCAATCAAAATCGGGGAACAAGGCCAGGTCGGGTCTTAGGCAGGGTTTAGGCGGGGTTTCGCTAGGCGGGTTCAGTCCGGTGGGGAGCAATGCTCGTGTGCTTCGGCACGGCGGCCAGCACATAGAAGGGAAACGAATCGAGAAAGGACATATTGCAGACACCATCATCTTTTTTGATCACGGCACTGCGATAAAACAACATTTCAATCAAAACGATCAAGCCACGGGCTATACAACACGCAGCGCATCCCACGCCGCGGCGATCGTTTCGGCGGGCGTGTCGCTGACGATACTGACCGACCCCAATCGGTCGGGGAGCACTAAACGTACCTGGCCGTCCTTGACCTTCTTGTCGGCCTGCATGATGCCCATCAGGCGTCCGGTGTCGGCCAGTTGATCGCTCGACGTCGGCAGGCCGATCCGGTCCAGCAGCGCAATCAATCGATCGAGCAAAGACGCGTCGCACCGCCCGGTTGAGACCGCTAGCGTCGTCGCGGCGACCATCCCTAACGCGACCGCCTCGCCGTGCGCGTAGGGCCCTTCGTACGCATTCGCCTCAGGCGGCGGCTTGGGCACCTCAAACCTCGGCGGGGGTGCGAACCGGCGACGCTTCGGCTGCGCGGCCTTCGCCTCGGCGAGCGGGCTCGCCTCGATCGCGTGCGCGAACGTATGCCCGAAGTTCAGGTGCGCCCGTACGCCCTGCTCTTTTTCGTCTTCCATCACAACCGCGGCCTTGATCTCGACATTGCGTTTGACCAACTCGACCAGCGCACCGCTTTCCAGGTTCAAAACCCGGTCGACGTTGTCCTCGATCCAGGCGAACAGGTCCGGGTCGCGGATGACGCCGTGCTTCACGCACTCGGCCAGGCCACAGCGGAGGTCCCGGTCCGGCAGGGTCTTGAGCACATCCGTATCGATACAAACCAACACCGGCTGATGGAACGCGCCGACGAGGTTCTTGCCCTGCGGGACGTTGACGCCGACCTTCCCACCGACCGAGGCATCGACCATCGACAGCAGCGTGGTGGGCACCTGGACAAAGGGTACGCCGCGCAGATAGCTCGCCGCGACGTAGCCGGCCGTATCACCGAGGATCCCCCCGCCGATCGCGACAACCGGGCTCTTGCGTTCGAGCTTCGCGTCGAGCAGGACATCCAGCAGGTCGTGAACGGTCTTGAGGGATTTGACCTTCTCGCTGGCGGGCATCACGCCGACGGTGATATCGTAGCCGCCGCGCTTGAGCGACCGGATCGCGACCCTGCCGTGCGACGACTCGATGTTCTCATCGACGATCGCCGCGGCCCTGGCGTGCGGGGCGATAGACGCGAGCTTCTCGCCTAGCGTGTCGATCGCGCCGGGCTCGATCACGATCGAGTAGCCGTGATCCTTCCCGGGGATGTTCAGTTCAACCGTCGGCATAGCACAGATGTTACGCTGCCGAGGATTTCGCCACAAAACGGGAACAGAGCTGGATCAGATCATCTCTTTTAATCGGTTTCGTAAGGTAATCATCACAGCCAGCCCTGATACAACGCTCACGATCACCCGACATCGCATGAGCAGTCAGCGCAACGATTGGGATCTTGTAGCCGCGTTCGCGGATCGTGCGCGTGGCGTTGTACCCATCCATCTCCGGCATCTGCATGTCCATCAGGATCAGATCAGGCTGACTGAACGTCGCAGAGTTGAGTATTAATTCGACCGCCTGGAGCCCGGAGCTTAGTAAACGAACATGGGCACCCGACCGGGTCAACTCGTATTTGAGCAGGCGCTGAATATCCGGGCCGTCTTCCACCACTACGATGCGTAAATCGGCTAACGGTTTCTCTTGCAAGTGATTCTTCCCCGCCTTAGGTGATCCGAGATCGGACGCCTCCGTGACCTGAGTGGGCTTGATCAATTCGGTTGAGTTGGCTTCTCCTATACCGGCTGTAAACGTAAAACAGCTCCCTTCACCAAACTCTGATTCGACCTGTAATCCCCCGCCGAGCTTGCCCGCCAGGGAGTTGGAGATTTGTAAGCCCAGGCCCGTCCCGCCGAAGCGCCGCGTGGTGCTGCTGTCTGCCTGGGTGAACGGCATGAAGGCGGCGATACGGTCCACCTGCTCCGGGGTCATACCGATACCCGTATCCGTCACCTTGTAGATCATCTGGCGGTGTTCGGGGTCGTAACTGACCTCTAGGGTGATACCGCCTTGCTCTGTAAACTTGACCGCGTTCCCAAGCAGATTGATCAGGACCTGACGCATCCGCAGCGGGTCAGAATGGATCAAACGAGGAATCGGCGTTGCGTAGTCGATCTTCATCGAGAGGCCACACTGAATCGCTTTGGGGCGGATGAGTGAGACTGCTTCTTCTGCGGGTTGCGCGGGGTCCATCGATACGCTTTCGACCTCCAACTCGCCCGCCTCGATCTTCGACATCTCAAGGATATCGTTAATCAACTCAATAAGATGGTTCCCGTTGCGCTCGATGGTCTCGATACAGACGCCCGACAAACCATCAACCTGTGCACTGCTTTTCAAGATCTCCATATAACCGATGATCGATGCCATCGGCGTACGGATCTCGTGGCTCATGTTCGCGAGAAACTCACTCTTAGCCTGGTTGGCACTCTTCGCCTCCTCTGCCGCGTCAGACAGCCGCTTAACATACAGGTTCAGGCGGCGGATCATCGGCTCAAAGAGCAAGACAGCCTCAAGCAGGAGCACGAGGAGAATAATGCCTGTAAGCCAGGCCTCTTTCTTCTCTAACGCGCCGAGACGGCTATTGCTCTCAGACTCATAGACACCAACAATCCGGTGCATCAGCGGGAGGAACAGGTCCGCTTCTGTACCGATCTGCTCAGACATCGCCACCATTTCTACATCCGCTGGCCGGTCACCTCGGTCCAGATAGGCATACCCGATCAACCGATCGGCCTGCTGATAGATCACCTTGTAAGAAGGGGTTAGTTCTGTAAAGAGTTGGTCGATCTCCTCGCTGTTATGGCCCGACAAGCCCAGCTTAGCGTCCCGGCTGATCAGGCCCTCGTGGCTGGTCTGCCAGAGCTCCAAGTCGACACGCAAGCGTTCGGCGTCTTCCTTACTCATCGTCGCGGCGAGCACAAGCGAAAGCCGAGCAATCCGCTGGCTCAGCATCCGCTGCCGGCCCGCAACATTGATGACGCGACTGTCGTCAGTCATCTGGTTAAGGGTGCTGCCTAGCTGAAACTTCATCGTCAATACCAGGGCCGCGATCAGGCCAAGGGCGATGATGTAGCTAATCCGATAGTCGGTCTTACCTCGCGACATGGGCTTGCCTCACAATAGCACCCCCATCCCACTTGATCGGAGTCGTTCAGTCAGAGCATACTCCTCTATGAGATCAAAAAACTAGTACAAAGTATCGACATTTTGAGCGGACGGATTCAACGGCTCACGCTAAAAAAACAATTGCCTGGCAAGCCTGCTGATACTTATCAGTTATCCTGCCTACACCAAAAAGCTTATCAGGGAAGCCCACTGAGCACGCGCCTGTGGTCAAGCAGGCCGCCGGATAGCTACACCCTAGCGGGCAGAACAACAGGCATGCCGATCGCGCCGGGCTCGATCATAATCGAGTAGCCGTGATCCTTGTCCGGGGATGTTCCGTTCAACCGTCAGTATTGCGGGGATTCAAGCGGATCACCACCCCAGCCACGGCTCACGCCGCCCGCCTAAGCCGCGATCGACCAACTCGTCAGCCGGGCGCACGTGTCCCGCAGCCGGACCTTATCGATCGGCTTGGTCAGGTAGTCGTCACAACCCGCCTGCAGACAGAGTTCCCGGTCCCCCTCCATCGCGTGCGCCGTCAATGCAACAATCGGCAGCGTAAAGCCCCGGCACCGCAGGTGCCGCGTCGCCGTGTACCCATCCATCTCCGGCATCTGCATATCCATCAACACCATGTGCGGCAGCTTCTCAGGCGGACAGGCCTTGAGGTGCTCGACACCCAGCAGCCCATTCTCCGCAAGGTCGACGTCGGCCCCCGCCTTCTTCAGGTGGAACATGATCAGGCGTTGATTGTCTCTGCCGTCCTCAACGAGCAAGATGCGCATCCCGGCGAGCGGCTGATCCGACCGTCGCGCTACACCGTGTACAGCCGCTCTCTGCTGTTGCAGGAGCGCATCGATCTGATCGGGCTCGATCTGCTGGGCCTCGCTCAGATCACCCGTCGTGATCGTGGCGGTAAAAGTGCTGCCCCGGCCCAGCGTGGACTCGACCGTGATCCCGCCGCCGAGCATCGTGGCCAGCGTGTTCGAGATACGCAGGCCCAGCCCCGTGCCGCCGTGCTTGCGTGTGGTGCTGGCGTCGGCCTGGATGAAGGGCTTGAACGCCGCGATACGGTCACGCTGCTCGGGTGTCATCCCCTGGCCGGTGTCGATAACCTTAAAGGTAATCTGCTTGGCGTGCCAATCGCAACCGACCTCAAGCGTGATACTGCCCTTGTTGGTGAACTTGATCGCGTTGCCAATCAGGTTGATCAGGACCTGCCTCAACCGGGTCGGGTCGGAGTGGATCGTTGAGGGGATTGGGTTGGCGTAGCGGATCCGCAGTTCGACTCGCGTGCGCACCAGCTTTGGCCGCAGCAGCGAGACCGCTTCTTCTACGATCTGCGCGGGGCTCATGGCAATGGTTTCAACCGACATCTGGCCCGCCTCGATCTTTGACATGTCTAAGACGTCGTTGATGATGCTCAGCAGGTGCTTGCCGTTGCGGTCGATCGTCTCGATGCAGTCCTTGTGCTGCTCGGGGCCCAGGCCCGGCTGCTTCAACAGGTCGGTATAACCAAGGATCGCGGCCATGGGCGTGCGGATCTCGTGGCTCATGTTGGCCAGGAACTCGCTCTTGGTCTGGTTCGCCCGGTTCGCCTCGTCTACGGCGTCGTTGAGCTTGGTCAGATAGTTATTCAGCCGACGGATCATCGGCTCAAAAAGAAGCAACGCCTCCAAGACCAATACAAGCAGGATGATGCAGCTAAGCCAGGCCTCGGTGCGGTCCAGTGCCACAACGCGGCTGCCGCTCTCCTCAGCGTACGCCCCTACGATCTTGTTCATGACCGGCAGGAAGACGTCCGCCTGTTTGCCGATCTGCTTGGAGAGCCGGATTAAGTCGTCTTTGCTTGGCTGGTCAGCATCCGGCAGTTCGGAATACGCGATGAGCTGATCACTCAAATCACAGACCGTTTCATAAGCTGGCGTCAGTTCTTTGAAGAGGGCATCGACGGTTCCACTATTCTTGCCAGAGAGCCCTAACGCGGCGTCACGGGTCACCAGGCCTTGGTGGCTTGTCCGCCACGTCTCCAGATCACGGTGCAAACGCTCGGCATCAGGCTGGCTCATCGTTACCGCGAGGACCATCGCCTTGCGCGCGATCCGCTGGCTGAGCATCCGCTGCCGGCCCGCCACGTTGATCACGCTGCTGTCGTCCGACATCTGGCTAAGCGTGCTGCCCAGCTGGAACTTCATCGCGAACACGAGGGCCGCGATCAGCCCCAGGGCGATGATGTAGTTGATTCGGTACCCGGATGCGCGGTGTGACAACGCTGTGCCTCGCAAAAAGCGCCCGATTAAAAACGTCATACAGGGCACCTTCAAGCGACAGGCCACTGCTTCCGTTCGCTGCAGAGGAGTATCGACCCAGATGGATAGCCGATTTAACAGGCTGGCTGAGATTCATTGAAGCGTGTTAACCTGATTTGAAGTATCGAACCGCACGATCCCGCTAGCCCTGCCCCTCGTGACGTTCGCGCAGCACATCTAACGCGGCGACCGGGTCCTCGGGCAGGCCTTCAGCATCCCCGTGCTCTTCAACCTGCTCTTCCTGCGCCTCGCGTTCACGGCGCATCTCGTCGAGCCGGTCCCGGAGCATCGTCCCGCCGCCGCTGTTGGTCGCGACCTTCCGCATCAGGAAACGCATGCCGACGAAGAAGCCGCCGACCAGGAGGATCGCGCCAAGCACGATCGTGAGAGACGACACCGGCCCGCCGGTGGACGAACCCACGCGGGAATCTTGTACCGTCTCGGCCGCCCCGCCGATGAAGACGGGGTACGTAAACGACCGGCCGTCGGACGAGGGGATCGTCCAGAGCTTGTGGAACCGCGCGGCGATACGCACCTTGCTACCTTTCTCGGGGGCGGTCATCTTCGCGTTCGGGTCGTTGAATAGGACAATCACGGTGGCGTCCTTATTGCCCCTTTCGGTGATGACCGTCCAGCGCGTGACCTGGTCGCCCCACGCCGGGTCGCCCGCTCGGAGCAGCTCGTCGCTGTCGTGGTTCGTAAGCGTTGGCCAGCGTTCGCTGCCGGCGAGCCAGCCCTTGATCAGGTACACATTGCCCCGCGCCTGCTCGGGCTTGTCCTTCAAAAACCCGTAGTCCGGGGGCGGCGCGACCGCGGCGCCGGCATCCCCGCTGAAGTCATCGCCTTTCCACGACGCCGCGTTGCGCAGCAGGACATAGAACCCGTCCTGCGTATCGAGGACATCATCTCGATCCGTCGTGCCATCGGCCAAACGTTCGCGGTCCGGCACGGACAACTCCGGTGCAGCCGTCGAAGCCCAGGACACCGAAAACAGTAGCAGCAGCAAGCCGATTCGCATCGGATCAGTTTAGCCGCACACCCCCCATCCGCATGCGTTATCATCCATGATTCGCTGTGAAACCTGCCTAATACCGTTGTAGTAGCCGCGCCATGACCACCGCCTCCGGAAGCCCCAGCGGGATGACCCAAGCCGCCGATCAAGCCACCGAACAAGCCATCGCCGACATCCCTCAATCGGTCCGTGGGCAGGTCGTGCCGATCCTCGACTTCGGCAGCCAGTACGTCCAGCTCATCGCGCGCCGCGTCCGCGAGGCGGGCGTCTTCTCCATGCTCGTCGGCCCCAATATCACCTTCGAGCAGCTCCAGGCGCTCAACCCTAAGGGCATCATCCTCTCCGGCGGGCCCTCCTCCGTGTACGAAGAAGGCGCACCGACCTGCGACCCCAGGCTCTTCGACCTCGGCGTGCCCGTGCTCGGCATCTGCTACGGCATGCAGATCGGCTGTTCACTCCTCGGGGCCGAGGTCAAGAACGCGCAGGCCCGCGAGTACGGAGGGGTCCGACTGCACATTAACAGCACCGACGGCCTCATGCGCGGCGTCCCCGAGCACACCACCGCCTGGATGTCCCACGGCGACCAGGTCAACAGCCTGCCCGACGACTTCGTGCCACTCGCCACGACGCCAACCTGCCCCTACGCCGCGGTCAAACACAAGACCAAGCCGTTCTTTGGCGTGCAGTTCCACCCCGAGGTCACCCACACCCCCCACGGCAACGACATCCTCAGCAACTTCCTATTCCAAGCCTGCGGATGCGATGGGTCCTGGCGCATGGCAGACTTCCTCGAGCACGAGTCCAACGCGATCCGCGAGCGTGTCGGCGACGCCCAGGTCATCTGCGGGCTCTCCGGCGGGGTCGATTCCTCTGTTGTCGCCGCGATGCTCCACCGCGCGGTCGGCAAGCAGCTCACCTGCATCTTTGTCGACAACGGCCTCTTGCGTAAGGGCGAACGCGAACTCGTCGAAAACACGTTCCGAGACCACTTCGATATCGACCTCCGCGTTGTGGATGCCGAGAAGCAGTTCCTGGATGACCTCGCCGGGATCGACGACCCGCAGGAGAAGCGCACACGCATCGGCCACCGGTTTATCGATGTATTCAAGCAAGCCTCGGCGGACATCGACGGCGTCAAGTTCCTCGCACAGGGCACGCTCTACCCGGACGTCATCGAGTCCGGCCACGGCTACGCGGGCACCGCCGCAAACATCAAGCTGCACCACAACGTGGGTGGCCTGCCCGAGCAGCTCGGCTTCGAACTCGTCGAGCCGCTACGCAACCTGTTCAAAGACGAGGTCCGCCAGCTCGGCCTGGTGCTCGGCTTGCCCGAGAACATGGTCTGGCGCCACCCGTTCCCGGGTCCCGGCCTCGCGGTCCGCGTGCTCGGCGAGGTCAACAAGCCGCAGCTGGGCCTGCTCCGCGACTGCGACGAGATCCTGCTCGAAGAGATCGTAGCGAACAACCTGTACCGAAAGACCGCGCAGGTCTTCGCTGTGCTGCTGCCGGTCAAGGCGGTCGGCGTGATGGGCGACGGCCGAACGCACGAGCAGGTCGTCGCGATCCGCGCGGTAGAGAGCCAGGACTTCATGACCGCCGACTGGGCCCGCATCCCTTTCGATGTGCTGGCGACCATCAGCAACCGCATCATCAACGAGGTCCGCGGCGTCAACCGGGTCTGCTACGACATCTCGTCCAAGCCCCCGGCCACGATCGAGTGGGAATAGGCAATAGCAATCAGGCCGCGGCGTTATGCCCGGTATGCCTGCATACTTACACCTGATCACCTCTTGCATCGCCCTGCTGTGCATCAGCACGGCGATAGCCGACGGACGCCCCAACATCGTATTCATGCTCTCGGACGACCAGTCGTGGTCGGGCACGTCTGTGCCGATGCACCCAGACCATGACTTCTCATTTGACTCAGACCTTCACACCCCGCACCTTCAAAAGATGGCCGACCGAGGCATGCGCTTCTCATCAGCGTATGCCCCGGCCCCGGTCTGCTCACCGACGCGAGCCAGCCTGATCACCGGCCGCAGCCCCGCCGCGCTCGGCTGGACCAAGGCCGGGCCGTCGCTCACCGCCCGGAAAAACCCGCCGATGCTCCCGCCGCAGAGCGACCGGTCGCTGGACAGCGAGATCGTGACATTTGCGGAGTTGCTGCAGCAGGCCGGCTACCGCACCGCGCACCTGGGCAAGTGGCACCTCGGCAGCGACCCCAAAGCGCACGGCTTCGATGTCACTGACGGCAACATCGGAAACGCCGAGTCGAGCAAGCACAAGGCCCCCAACCCGGTCGACCTCTTCGGCATGGCGGAACGTGCAGAGGGCTTCATGGCCGAATCGAAGCAAGCCGGCAAGCCGTTCTTCATCCAGCTCTCCTGGCTCGCGCTGCACTCCGCGGAGAACGCCCTGCCCGAGACGATCGCGAAGTACAGAGACGCGGGATTGCGTCGCGAACGGCAGATCAATCGTGCCGCATTGACCGAAAACATGGACACCGCAGTCGGCCGGGTCATCGCATCGATCGAGAAGCTCGGGCTGATGGACAACACCTACGTGATCTTCATGTCCGACAACGGCGGGCCAAGCCGGGACGCGCTCGCCGGCGGCAAGGGCAACCTCTTCGAGGGCGGCATCCGAGTACCCCTCGTGATCACCGGCCCGGGGATCGGGGCCAAGAGTTGGTCGGATACGCCAGTCATCGGCTACGACTTCTACCCGACGTTCCTCGACTGGGCGGGCGTGGAGATCCCATCAGACATACAAGCCAAACTCGAAGGCGGGAGCATCGCGGGCGTGCTAAGCGGGCAAGCCGCGGAGGTTGAGCGCCAGCGCGAAGGGCTCGTCTTCCACTTCCCCCACTACCAGACCCGGATCACCCCGCACTCCGCGATCCGCCTCGGCGACTACAAACTGCTCAAATCTCACCAGACCGGCAGGGTCAAGCTCTTCAACCTCCAAGCCGACCTCCAAGAGAAGAACGACCTCTCGGAGCAGCAACCCGGCCTTGCTCACGACTTAGAAGCCAAGCTCAATGCGAGGCTGAAGGAACTCGGTGCCAAGCTGCCGGTCGTCAACAACGACTACGACCCGTCCAAGCCCACCGAGACCGGCGTCGGGCCAACGCGCGATCGGCGTTAGGCCTTAATCGATTCGTTTTGAACCGCAAAGGCGCGGAGGCACAAAGGAAGGCAACAGGCAGATCTGCCTTCCTTTGCGCTCTTCGCGCCTTTGCGGTTATAAATACGTGTCGTAACCGCCTTATGGTTGGAGTGATCTTTTGCCCACCATCGCCCACATCTCGGACCTGCACCTACAGTCAGGCGTGCCCGAGCGTCAGTCACAGGTCGAGCCGATCCTGCGGAAGATCAACGAGATGAAGCCCGACCTTGTCGTGATCAGCGGGGATCTGACGGATGATGGGTGGGATTCGATTGAGGAATTACAGTGGGCGAAGGAATGGTTGGACCATCGGATCTTTGCGACTTATTGGGCACTGCCGGGCAATCATGATGTTGGCAACTTCGTAACCCAGAATATAGGACAGATCAATCAAAAGAGGATCGAGTGCTGGCGTGAAGTTTTTGTAAGCGATGAAGAGTTTGAATTCGATCACTGGCACACTTTTGGTATCAATAGCATGCAATTGGGTATGGAAGGGTCTACCGCTAATCTCGCGTTTCATGACATTATCAGTTCGCTAATCGATACTCAAGTAAATGAGAAGTGGATAGGCTTATTCATGCATACGCCACTTTTCTCTCAATCGATACGTGAGGAAGACCCTGCGATTGATTACTGGGTTGGCTCAAGACAACCGCGACAACAGCTTTGGATGAACATTAAAGAGTGTAAATCCATAAAGCTCATCGGCTCCGGCCATGTCCACCAAACCCGCCTGACCGAGGTCGATGGTGTCAAGATCGTATGGGCCCCGCCCGCGTCGGGGACGTGGGTCCATGCGCCGGGGCTGCCGAACCCGCCGATGCCGGAGCAGACCGGGTTCTTCCTGCACACGCTGCACGATGACGGGCGGATCGACTCAGAGCTGATCGAGTGTGCGCCGATGTTGAAGCTGTATGAGCACAACCCCTAGGCGTGATACGTTTTCATGCTTTGAAGCCCACGCCGTCACGGCGTGGGCTTGGCGAGCTTTTTAGTGGTTATCGAGAGTGGGCACGGGACGCTTCGCGTCTCCCGCTACGCAATCGGTACACTAGTCGGGTGCGAAGATTCGCCTCCATACTGTTGATCGCCATGCTGCTGCTGGGCTGCAGCAAGACCACGCAGCAGACGCTCGTCGCGCAGGCCGGGCCGACCTTCTCGCTCGGCGAAGCCGACGCGCTGCCCAAACAGCTACGGGTCCCGCTGACGTTCGACAAGGGCTACCTCTTCCTCGATACCTCCGTTAATGGCCGCCGGGCAGGGACGATGCTCTTCGACACCGGCAGCACGCTCAACATTATTGACCAAGGCGTCGTCGCGCGGTTCCAGCTCAAAAAGATCGGCGAGGGGACCACCGTCGGCATCGCGGGCACGGATACGTTTACCCAGCACGCCGTGGGCTCACTGGCGATCGGGGACCTGGACCTCGGCGTCTCGCGCGCGGGCTCGCTGAGTATGTACAAGCTCTTCCGGGGGATGAAGCGGAACCCGGCGGGGCTCATCGGCTCGGTCTCCCTGCTGCCGCACCCGTTTACGATCGACTACAAGAAGCAGGAGCTGATCGTCTACAACCGCAAGACATTCGTCCCGCCCGCTGGCAGTGAGAAAGTCGAACTGACCAACTACGGGCGGCTGCCCGCGGTCAAGGCGACACTCGCGAACGGGCAGAATGTTGTGCTGATCATCGATACCGGCGCGGACAACACCGTGTCGCTCCCGGTGAGTGTGTCCACGATGCCGGGCGTCCTCGCGACCGGGGCGACCGGGGCCAGCAGCGCACGCGGCGTAGGCGGCGACATCCAGACCGTCCAGGGCTGGCTCAAGGAGCTGAAGATCTTCGGCTATCGGCTGGGCGGGGTGCCGGTGACGTTCGAGCCCAAGACGCGCGAGCCGAGGCGGAAGGACCTGCCCGTCGGCCGGATCGGTGGGCAGCTGATCAAAGACTTCCGGCTGACGTTTGATGCGCGGTACAGCGCCTTATGGGTGGAGTTCACCGGCGCGGATCAGTAGGCACGGATCGGTGAACATTCGCACGGGACGCTTAGCGTCTCCCGCTACACCGTACTGACAAGCTCACTGCGTTTCGGAGGTGATTTGGTTGTGGGCGGTCTCGAGCAGCGACGCCATCTGCTGACGGACGGCCGCCTCCTCGATACTGGCCCCGTTGGCTTCGATGTCTGCCATCACTTTGCGGACGACGTCTTCATCACCCGGCTCTTCAAAGTCCGACATCACAACCGACTTGGCGTACTCGGCCGCCTCGTTGCCCTCTAAACCAAACGCCCCGGCCAGCCACTGGCCCAGCAGCTTGTTGCGGCGGTTGTGTACCTTAAACTTCAGCTCACCGTCGTGGTGCAGCTTGGCTTCCATCCCCTTACGGCGGTCGTCGATGCCTGACATGGCGTTACTCCTGCTTGGTGGTCTCCGATACGCGTTTATTGTATCTGAGCATGCCGAGCGACACATCGCCTGCCGTGCCGGCTTTTTTGCAGTACAGGCCGGTTGCCGCGTATGATTCTCGGGTGATCCGATCACTCCCCCACCGCATCCTGCCGGGCACCCTGGTGCTCATCATGGCGATCAGCCTTGTGGCCCCGGCGGCCGCTCAGCCGACGCATGAGCTGGATGACACTGATTCGTTTGTAAAGCAGGCCGAGCCGGACCCTTCGACGCCCGAGGGCCAGTTGCAACTGATCCGCCGCACGCTGGTGGAGGGCCGGGCCAGTCTGGCCGAGCGGGATGCTGAGGAATGGATCGAAGCGAACCCCGGCAGCCCGCTGCTCGTCGAGGCGTACCTGCTCAAGGGCGATTCGATCGCGACACAGGGCGACTACTACCGCTCGCTGGAAGACTACGAGTTGGTCATCGGGCTCTACCCCGGGACCGAGCAGTACCGCACGGCGATCGAGCGCGAGTACGACATCGCCAAGCTCTTCGTGGGCGGGCTCAACCGAAGGGGCTCCTGGATCGGCCTCCGCCTCTTCGAGGCCGATGACACCGGGATCGAACTCCTGATCCGCGTGCAGGAGCGCCTGCCCGGCAGCGCGCTGGGCGAGCGCGCCAGCATCGACATCGGCGACTACTACTTCGACGAGGGCGACATGGAAATGGCGTCCGAGGCGTACGACCTGTTCCTGCTCAACTACCCCAAGAGCCGGCAACGCGAGTGGGCGATGCTCCGGCTGATCCAGGCTTCGCTCGCGCGCTACAAAGGGCCACAGTTCGACCCGTCGGGGCTGACCGACGCCGCCCAGCGCCTGCGCGAGTACCAACGCGACTACCCCGCGGCGGCGGAGAAGATCGGTGCCGAAGCGCTCATGGTCCGTATCAACGAGTCGCTAGCGAAGAAGAAGCTCGTCACCGCGCAGTGGTACGAAGAGCGTGGCCAGGAACGCGGCGCGATCACGATGTACCGCAATGTCGTTAAGGACTACCCCGGCTCCGCCGCAGCGCAAGAAGCCTTGAAAGAACTCAACGGCCGCGGCCTGCCGGTGATCGACCCGCGTCGGGCTAAGCGGGAACGGGAGCAGGCGGGTGAAGACAAGACCGACGGCACGCCTGGCTTTGACCGCGGAGGCGCGGCCGATGAATAAGCTGCTTGCCTTCGCCTTAGCTGGGTTTGTCGCATTGCTCACAGGCTGCGGCTATACCACGACCGAGCTGTACCCGACGCAGTACACGACCGTAACCGTGCCGAACTTCGAAAACCGATCCAATGACCGGAACGTGGAGTTCACGCTACGCGAAGCGCTGATCAAAGAGATCGAGCAGCGCACGCCTTACAAGACCGTCAGCGGCACGGGCCTGTCGGACACCCAACTCACAGGCACGATCGTCCGTGTGAATCGCCGGCTCATCAGCCGGGACGCGACCGCGGGGCTGTCCCAGGAGATCGAGGTCACGGTCGTGGTGGACTTCGAATGGCGGGACCTCCGAACCGGCGAAGTCGTCCGTGGCTTCCGCGGGCTCAGTTCCGCGGGCCAATTCGTGCCCAATCGTGCGGTCGGCGAGTTTGACGACGACGGTGTCAGACTCGCCGTGTCACGCCTGGCAAGCGACATTGTCGCAAGGATGCGGGAGGACGGCTGGTAATCCAGTCCTTGACAGCCCGTTACGGTCGGCACCTCTCGCCACGACCCGTAGCGGCCGATAGACACGTTGATGAACCACCCTCGGCCGCCGGGCGTCGTATCCATGGCTAGAATGTGCTTACCGGCAGGCCGAAACCCGAGACCAATGTATGCCCGATCAGCCCGAAGACCAAAACCAGAACGAATCGGAAAACCCCGAGGACCAAAACAAGGCCCAAGCCGGGAAGCCCCAGCAGAGCCCACTGAGCAAGTGGTCCCTTGTTTGGGCTCTGGTGATCCTGCTGGTCATCATCATCGCGATCGCGATGAACAGCGGTTCCAACGAGGCGGACCGGGTCTCGTTCTCCAAGTTCCTCGCGGCGGCCGAAGCGGGCCACTTCGAAGACGACCTGTATAAGATCGAAGACAACCAGTTCATCGCGGAACTCAAGGACAATATCCCGCACCCCAGCGAGAAGCGTGAGGGCCAGACCGGCGGCACCATCATGGTCGATGTCCCCTCCGAGGTCATGGCGACCTGGGACCTCAAGCTCCGACAAGCCGGCGCGGACGTCGCCCCGAAGGTCACCCGCGTCAGCTTCGTGCTCCAGCTGCTGGGTAACTTTATCGTCTTCGCGCTGATCATCCTGCTGATCTGGTTCCTCTTCTTCCGTGCGATGCGCGGCGCGGGCGGCGGCCCCGGCGGGATGCTCGGGAGCTTCGGGCGTTCCAAGCACAAGGTCCTCACCAAGGAACACTCCACGATCACGCTCGACGACGTCGCCGGCATCCAGGAAGCCAAGGACGAGGTCGGGGAGATCATCGAGTTCCTCAAGAACCCCAAGAAATTCCAGCGTCTCGGCGGACGCGTGCCCCGCGGCGTGCTTCTGGTTGGGCCGCCAGGCTGCGGCAAGACCCTGCTCGCCAAGGCCGTGGCCGGCGAAGCGGACGTGCCTTTTTTCTCCATCTCAGGCAGCGACTTCGTCGAGATGTTCGTCGGCGTTGGTGCAAGCCGGGTCCGTGACCTCTTTAAGCAGGCGAAAGACACCGCGCCCTGCATCATCTTCCTCGATGAGATCGATGCGGTCGGACGCCGCCGCGGCTCGGGATTCTCCTCCGGTGGGCACGACGAACGCGAACAGACCCTCAACGCCATCCTCGTCGAGATGGACGGCTTCGACAGCTCCGACCAGGTCATCGTGCTCGCCTCGACCAACCGGGCCGACGTGCTCGACCCCGCACTGACCCGCCCGGGCCGGTTTGACCGCAGCGTGCAGGTCCACCTGCCCGATGTCCTCGGCCGGGCAGAGATCCTCAAGGTCCACAGTCGGAAGGTCAAGATGTCGCCGGACGTTGACCTGGAGCAGCTCGCCCGCGGCACGCCGATGTTCAGCGGTGCCGAACTCGAAGCAATCATCAACGAAGCCGCGATCGCCGCGACCCTGCAGGACAAAGACTGGGTTGAGATGGAAGACCTCGAGGAGGCCCGCGACAAGGTAAAGTACGGACGATCGCGTAAGAGCGCCCGTGTCGAAGAAGACGACAAGAAAGTGGTCGCCTACCACGAGGCCGGCCACGCGGTGATCGTGATGCACGAGGAGCACGCCGAGCCGCTGCACAAGGTCACGATCATCCCGCGTGGCCAAGCAGGCGGTGCGACGTTTATGCTCCCCGAGCGCGACCGGATGATCTACGGCAAGAAGCGGCTGCTCGCCTCCATGCGTGTCGCCTACGGCGGGCGTATCGCCGAGCAGATGTTCTGCGACGACCAGTACAACGGCACCGCCGGCGATATCCGCCAGGCCACAGGGATCGCCCGGGCCATGGTCACCGAGTTCGGCATGTCCGACCGTGTCGGCTTCCAACTCTTCGCCGGCGACAGCGAAAACCCATACGCACCCGGCGATCAGCACAGCGACGAAACCACGCAGATGATTGACGAGGAGGTCAAGCGCCTGATAGACGAGACCTACGCGCAGGCGAAACAGATTATCGAGGACAACAAAGAGCAGGTCGTTGCGATCGCCGAGGCACTCCTGAAATACGAGACACTGACCGCAGAAGAGGTCGGCAAGCTCATGAAGGGTGAGTCGCTGGGCAAGACCACCGTCAGCGATCTCTTGGCCGCAGAACGCGAAAAGACAGCAGACAACGCTAAGGAACAAGCCTCAGCGATCAAGCCTGCGGACGAGGGCGAGTCCGATACCGGCCCCGGGGTCATGCCGAGCCCGGCCTGACTTCCATCCTTACAACTGATACGCCAACAAAAACAGCCCCTGCTTTCAAGCGGGGGCTGCTTCCATCTTGGACAAGACAATTCGGGTTTTAAGCCGCGACGCGTTTTTCTTCCTGCTCGAGTTCCTGCTTGGCGGCCCTGACCAGTTCGGTCGGCTCAAGCTTCGAAGTTGGCCGAACCGCCGTTTTCTGTATCCAGAGCCTGAAGAGCAGGACCATGCCATAGGCATAGCAGGCCAAGAGGTAGGCACCTAAAAAAATCAGCAGGCCTTGAGACATGTCGATCTCCGCACAGAGTCACGCAGGAGACACGGGCTGGCGGTCAACCCATTCGAATAATCGTAGCTCATAGTTCATCGGTCGTTTACGAAATCTAAGACATTTTTTACATTATCGCACGTAAAATATTGCTAACCCACTACCAGATCCTTGATTTCCAACAAATCGTTGGCCATTACGGATCGGGCCAATCGACGGCCGACGATAATACCCAGTTCTGCGGCGGGCACACCGGTGCCGGGGCGTTTTACCGTCAGATCATCGGCCTCAAGAATATGCCCGGCAGGCAGGTCACGCACCACACAAACACTCTGCCTGGAAACCCGCCTCACATTATGTTCGATCGCTCGGTCGCTCTTAGTCATCGTGCCTAGGGCTACAGCGGCCTCGCGCACTTTCGCCACGTACTGCTTCATTTGCTGCGGGTCTAGGCTCGCCGAGTGGTCCGGGCCCTGCGCACCGCGATCGTGCGTGAGGTGTTTCTCAAGTACGGCTGCACCAGCCAGCACAGCCAACGCCCCCGTTTCAACGCCAGGCGTGTGGTCCGAGTAGCCCACGGAAACTCTAAAAGCCTCGCGGATCGCCGCGATCCCACCGAGCTGCGCCTCGTTCATCGGTGTCGGATAGCTCGAGACACAATGCAGCATCGCCCCACCCACCGCGTGGCCACGAAGGATCGCCGCAGCGGGCTCGAGCTCGCCCAGCGAACAGGTCCCCGTCGAAACCACCATCGGCAGGTCCAGCGCGGCACAAGCCCGAAGCAGCGGCGTATTCACCGCGTCGGGCGACGCCGTCTTGATCGCGTCCAGCTCCAACTCCGCCAGTTCCGCCGGGTCCTCCAAACTAAACGGCGTCACAACCGCCGCAAGCCCACAACCCCGCGCATAGGAAACAAGCCCCGCCAACACATCGATCGGCAACGCAAGCCTGGCCAAAAGCTCCCGCTGGCTCGCCGCCTGCCCCCGCTGATATTCAGCGAACTCCGCCTGGTTCGATAGCAGCCGGTCCGGGTGGAAGTACTGGAACTTCACCGCGTCGGCACCCGCTTCCGCAGCCGCATCGATCAGCCGCCGAGCCACCGCCTGGTCGCCATCATGATTCACCCCAACCTCCGCGATCACCGCAACTTCGGCAGACGACCGCGCATCGGCATGCGAAAAAGACAACCCACCTTGTTCCGCTGCATCCTGCATGACGTGCCGCATGCTACCTGAGCACGTTCGCGCATGTTGTCTATAATGCCCGGCCCGACCGGGTAGCTCAATTGGTAGAGCATCGGCCTTTTAAGCCGCTGGTTCTGGGTTCGAGTCCCAGCCCGGTCACTTTTCCCAGAGTGTAGTATTCGGAACTGTCTGGAATTGCTTGGAAATCCCTAGCAATTCCAGCGGTTTCCGGATCTTCGCCGAGGTCCGATTGCTGGCCATTTCCGGTGCTTTCGTGCAGCTTCTGCGCCGTATTTTGCGCCGCCTCAGCACCGCCGTTGACCGCCCTCTCGAAGTGCTCATCAGTAAGCTGAAGGTAGTGTGCCGACGCCACCGGCTCGCTGTTACCGATCCATTTGCAGACGACGTGAATCGGGAACTTCTCGGCCAGCTCCGTCTCGCGGGTGCTGCGTAGGTTCTGGAAGACCTTCGGCCACGGATCTAGGCCGGCCCTCTTGATAATCCGGTGAAGCTGGGTCCGCAGGTTGGAGTTTGGCTCGCGGTAGCGCGTGATGACGTGCTCCTCACTCTCGCCGGCTTCCTCGAACGCCGCAAGTAGATGCGGGCGTAGCTCGGGGAACAGCGGGATCATCCGGCTGCCCCCGCCTTCATGGTGCTCGGTCTTCGGGCTAGAGCGGATTCACCTTGTCTCTACCGTAGGCCGGGCTTCAGCCCGGTATCAAAACACCGATGAAACCCCGCCGGGCTGAAGCCCGGCCTACAAAGCATCCGCTATATACAGGGTGAATCCGCTCTAGGCACACGAATCCTGCCGTGCTCCCAGTTCACGTCTGACCAGGCCAGAGCCAGAACCTCGGACGGGCACCGCAAGCCACCAAACCGACACAGTGCAAACAGCAGACGCCATTGGGCATCGGGGCACGCCTCGATTACCTTGGCCGCGTCTTCTCGGCTAATGAAATAGAACCGCTCAGCGTTCGGCCATACTGCCGCGGCCATCCCATCAAAAGGATTCGACTGGATCATGCCGCGTCGCTTGGCATCATTGAAGAACTGGCGTGCACGGCCGACCGAACGTCGCACAGTGTTGTCTGCCATGTCTTGACCTAGCAGGTCCTGTCGGAAGTCCTCGGCATCGCCAGCGCTAATAGTCCGTAAAGCACGCTTTTCACCAAAGAACTCAACCAGACACCGCTGAATGCGTTCTAGGTTGATCCGCGTAGTCTGCTTAATGTCTTTTCTACCATCGATGTAGGACTGACAGAACGCACCCAGCGCAGGAGCCTCGCGCTTCTTGGCCAGATCGACAGCGGCCAGCTTGTCACAGAGTTCTTGATCCAGTCCAATCAGCCACCGGGACGTTTCATCGGACGGCGCATGGCCGATAATCGCGGCGCTTACCAAGTCTTCGATTTTGACCTTGACTGCCTCAGCCTGCCGTTGCGAAACCTTGCATGGGCGGATCATCTCACGATCTTTACACGCCTTTGTTATGCAAAGAATGGTAGTAGCCTGCATCGAGTTGAGATAGGTCACGACGTGCGCCGGATTCTGCGCCGCCTAAGTCAGAATTGGCCGTATGCTTGCAGTTCTGCCGGGGGTATTCGGTTCCTACTCCGACTAGCATGGGTGCGGCGGACAGACCAGCCTAGATATGGCTAAGAATTAGGCTCGTGCTCCAAAACACCGGGGTGAAATGGATCGCAATCAGGGCGATGGCTAGCCGCTGACCCTTTCTCATGTTATATCGGGTCACAAATTCGCAGCCTAGGATGATGAAGAAAACCGCGATGTATTTGAACATCACCATACCGGTGAAGCCTTGGCTTATAAGCACCAGATTCGCAATGGGGTTAATTTCTTGTCCACCATTTGCAAGAATGATCCCTGTCAGCAAGATATCAAGTGACGCTGCAACAATGATCCATATATAAGCTGTGCCAGTGAGTGCAAACGGCGTCCCAAGCTGGCTCGGAGCACTTCCAGGGTTATTGTTTACAGTGGTTGTCATCCCGATCAAACCTCTTGCAAGTATATACCTGTAAAAGTGTGATCGTCCTGATGATTATTCCACTTCAATGAATTATGTATTCTTAGGGTGCTAAATAAGAACCATTGAGCTGGTTACGGACCTGCTGAGCAAGATTTGAATCTCCCTCAGACTCCGCGTATCTCAACTCGTTCTGGAGCGATTGACGCACCGCACGAAGGTCGCCACGCTCCCTGAATGACAGACGCGCCGATCGCAGCAGGCTAAGCCCCTCTTGCCCCTGACCGATACTCAGCAGCGCCAGCCCTGCGTCAGCATGGATCTGGGGGTGTGTCGCAGCAGTCGTTAAGCGTACGGATTCCTGCAGCATCGCCATCCCGGACTCGATCTCATTACGCCTGAGGTGAATCAGGCCCAGCAGCGCGAGCGCCTCTGGCCTGGCCTCACCCTTTGCGAGCCCGGTTAGAATAACGACCGCGGGCTGCTCTTGATCCAGAGCAATAAGCGCCTCCGCTTGTCTAAGCCGAAGTTGTTCTGTTCTTGGTCGCATACCCAGTTTCGATTCGGCTGCTCGGAAGCTGAGGAGCGCGGCTTGTGGTGAGTTGCGCTGTAGTTCGATCTCGCCGAGTTGGGCGAGGATCATACGACTCGATGCTACTTCTGCTTCGGAGTGCACAGGGCCCTTAGCCATCGTCTTCAGGGCTAGCCTCAGAATCATGGGGTCCTTGACATCGGCCAGGCGTGATGGCGCAAGCGACTTAACCTGTTCTTCCATCTCTTCGGCTTGACGCACACGCCCTGCCATCCGATAGCTGAGCGCCGCGAAAAGCCTTTGCCGATCTGCGAAGTCCAGGTCCCAATCATTCGCCTGAGCGGCAGCGCTTTCAAAAAGAGGGGCGGCATCGCTGGCCTTACCACTCGCGAGTAGAGCGGTTGCCTTGAGAACCGCCGCATCGATTGATGGCCAAGGGGTGGGCCTATCGATCAACTTCGAAGCGCTAAGATCGGCTTTTGTCTCGAAGTTCCCTTTCCGGAAAGCTGACCACAGCGATCTGCGCTGCTGGTCGTATTGCATATAACGTTCGGGATTTTGTTTGCGGTCATCAACCAGCGCAGACCATCCGCCCCGCGCTGGAGCAGCGTGATGATCGAGCCACGCGGCTAACGACGGCGCTGCTGGATGCCTGGCCAAGTCGCTATCGAGCAACGCCTCGCGAGCGATGTCCGGGTAGCGCATCAAGAGGTCGTATACGGCGTCGTGGTCACGTACCTGCAAGTTTGCATAGACCGTTTCAATCAATGTTGACGCGGCTAGCGGCCGAGAAGCGGCCTGGCCAAGAATGACCGAGCTGCCCTCAACGCGGAGCATACGATCGGTATTGCCTTGTGCGCTGCGCCGAGCTTTTTGCTTGCCATCCAGAGGTTGATAAGTGCACCCAACACCCAGTAACAGAATCAAGAGTACGGCGAAGATGGCTCTTATCATGGCTGCCCCTCATCGACAGCCGGGGTCGTATGGAAACGGAACTTATCGAAAAGCGATCGATTAAATGACGGCTCGCCTTCACGGAAGACACCCCAATCGTCGGCGTCTTGATTGGCGGCGCCATCGCCAGGGCGGTAAGGGTGGATGCTGAGCGACTCGAGGAGGTTCTTGCTGATCGCATCGCCTTCGACCGGAGTGCTTAGGACGTATGGCCGAACCATGACGACCAGTTCGCTTCGACTGATCAGTGAGGACTCTCGGCGGAAGAGGAACCCGAGCATCGGCAGGTCGCCAAGGACCGGGAGTTGCTCACGTGTATCCGATTCAGTTTCTTCGATGAGCCCGCCGAAGGCCAGGAGCTTGCCATCCTGCGCAACAATGGTCCCGCTGGCCGATTGGCTGATAACGGTATCGATGGTCTCACTGGTCAGACCACTAATGTTAGGCACGAGAAGGGTTGCGCCATTTTCGTTAACGGTACTCGTTTCTTGGAGTAGGCGTAGGGTCACTGTACGGTCAGCGTTGATGTTCGCCGTAATCAATAAATCGGTACCGACATCACGCAGTTCGGTGATCGGGCTAGAGGGTAGGCTAGTCGTGGCGCCATCGCCAACAATGACCTGCGGCTCGGTGAACCCGGTGACGATCGGGATCTGCTCACCCGAGAAGATTCGGCTGACCTCGCCGTTGGCGGTAAGAAGGATCGGGGTGGCAAGGGAGGTGACCCGCCCCTTGGACTGGAGCAGTTCGATCCGCGCCTGGAAGTTGTTGGAGACGATCTGAAAGAGCCCCGCACTAAGGTTCGCTCCCGAGCCACCAGGCAGGATAGAGTCAACCCCTCCCGGTGCGATCTCGCCACTGCTGAAGGCACCCTGCGCATCGCCCGACTGGAAAGCGAAGTCGAAGTCGGACTCAAGCCCGTCGTCTAACGCGATGCGCAGTACGCGTACTTCAAGCAGTACGAGCGGGGTTGGGACATCAACGCGCTTGATCAATTCGCTGATGTCCTTGAGCACTTGCGGATCACTGGACCGGACGACGATTCGATTCAGCCGGGGGATCGAGGTGACGTAGGTCAAGGCCTCTCGTCGGGCGAGCGCTTCGGCCTGTGCCTGTGATCGATCATCGGCAACGCCCGCCAGCGCCTCCTGCACAGCACGAGCTTCTTCCGCGGTGAGTTCGGGGAAGTCGTCGGGATCAAACCGCGGGACTTGACGGTTTCGGTCGTTGTCACTGCGGTTGTCATCACGCCCCCTGTCAAAACGATCGCGGAGACTACTGACACTTCGAACCGATGTGCTTCCGGACGTACTACCGGTATTGCTCAGGCCTCTGCTTCGCCCGTCAAGGACATCAAACCGATCAAATCGATTCTCCAACTCGTCCAGCGTGTCGTCTTCCTCGCTGTCCGGCTCCGACACTATGACACGGTTACCAAAGACATCGCCGATCGCACGGACGACATCGGTGGCATTGGGATATAGCAGCGTGAAGACCTCGGTTTCATTTGCACGGAATGCGGAAAGATCGCGCTGGATTTCGTCGGGTGTCGCCAGGAAGTAGACGCCGCTGGCATCATCTTGCCGGGTGACCAGGCCCTGGGATACCGCGATCGCGTCGAGCGCCGCGGGCAGGTCGATCCCGCGGAGCGTGATCGTGATGGGCTGGTCCGCAATCGTCCGGCTAACGACGACGTTAGCATTAGCCGCCTCGCCCAACGCCTCGGCCGCCCGCGCGAGTGTCACGCGATCAAAGCGGACCTTCTCGAACTTGCCCGCCTCTTCGTCACTGATCGTAATCTCCGAGATACCAACTGTCGTCTGCGGGCCTTGGCGTGTGCCGGACGAGTTGTCAAGGATCTGCCGCAATGCGTCGGGCGCCACGGTCGGGTCATCGTCTTGCGCGGGGGCGTTGGGGCCGACCCCGACAGCGAGCAGAAGCAGGGAGGTAGCGATTGGTCTGAAAGTCACATTGCAGCTCCGTAGAGGGCCATCATGAAGGCGATATAGATGTAGGCGACGATGCCGCCGACGAAAACGATGATTGCGATCTCCACGAGGCTTGACAGGGTTTTGATCAGCGACTCGAGGCGTTGCTCGTGGAAGACAGCGCAGGACAACAGCGTGTGGTCGAGGTTCCCGGAGCGTTCACCGATCGCGGTCATGCTCGAGAGCATGGGCGTGAAGGTCTTGCGCGCGGCGAGCCCGGGCGCGAGCGACTCGCCCGCGATAACCTGATCGCGGGCCTGTGCGATAAGCACGGTCAGCCGACGGTTTCGGTGCAGGTCCTGGCAGGTGCGCAGGGCTTCGATAATCGTGACACCGCTGGCGAGCAGCAGAGCAAAGGTCCGGCTAAACATGGCAGTCGAGCTGGTCCGCATGATGTAGCCGATGATCGGGGTGCGCAACAGTATTGTGTCGATCAGCAGCCGACCTGCTGGAGTGGCATATGCGACGGAGAAACAAATGAGTGCCAGCAGCACGCTACCGATGATCACAGGCCAATAGGTCATCAAGAAGGTACTGGCGTCGACGAGCACCTGGGTCATCGCGGGTAGCGGCCGGCCTAGTGCCGCGAGGTAGGTTGTCAACCGGGGCACCGCGAAGACAAGCATAAAAATGGTCACACCGATCGCGGCAAAGAATACGATAGTCGGGTAGAGCAGCGCGGCGACGGCCTGGTTGATAATGAGCCGGCGTTTTTCCAACGCTCCCGCCGCACGCTCCATCACGACGTCTAGCGTACCGGTCTGCTCGCCGACCTCGATCATCTGCCCAACCATCCGCCCCGTCCACTTGTGGCGCTCGATAGCTTGAGTTAATGATCGGCCCTCCTGCACCTGCTCGGCGATATCAATCAGTGTCGCACGCATCAATGGTGTCGACTGCGCGGATGCGGAGCGCAGCGCCTCGAGCAGGGTCAGTCCGCTCTCGAGCATCACGCTGATCTGCCGCAGCGCAACCTCGAGCGTCGCGATACGAGGCCGAACGAAGGGAAGACTGCTGACCCCTGCCTTACCCCGCCGGCTCAACATCGGCCTCTCGCTGGTTGGCTCGAGTTCGAGCAGCATGCTGCCGTCCTGACGAAGGGTCGCAGAGGCCGCCGTGGCATCGACGGCTTCCATGACGCCCGACTCAGTCTGACCCGAGACGGTCCGTATGTTGTAGGCGAAATTTGGCATGGTCTTTACCCCGCCTCTCCTTCACCCACGGGATCGATCTCTTCGCTGAATGAGTCAGCTAGTGGATGGCTGGCGGTATTGTCGGCCGTTGTATCGTTCAATGGTTCCAATGGGTTGGCTTTGAGCGCTTGTGGGGGAGCCGCAGTGAACTCTGCGAAACTGACGACGTTCCGCAAGACCTCGGCCATGCTGGTCCTGCCATCGAGCAGCTTTGCTGCCGCATCGTCTGCAAGCGTGGAAAGACCCAGCGTGTCAAGGTGTTCTTTGATCTCGGCCTCGGTGGCGTCGTTAACGATGAGCTTACTGAGCTCTTTATCACACTTGATCATTTCGAAGAGCGCCATTCGGCCGGTGTAGCCGCGGTCGCCACAGTAAAGGCAGCCTGCGGGCGACTTGATCGTCTGCTCGGCAAGGGAAGGCCTGCCTAGCGCTGCAGCGTGCGCAGGATCACAGGGCTGGTCCTGGGAACACGACGAACAGAGCTGACGCACCAGCCGCTGTGCGACCACCATCCGTACCGTCGCCGCAACGAGGAAAGGCGGCACGCCCATGTCGGTCAGTCGGGTGATTGCGCCGGCTGCGTCGTTGGTATGCAGGGTGCTGAAGACCAGGTGGCCGGTGAGGGCGGCCTTCACCGCGATGTCGGCGGTCGCGTTGTCACGGATCTCACCGACCATGACCACGTCCGGGTCGTGACGCAGGGTGCTGCGCAATGCCTTAGAGAACGTGACCTTTTCGGCCGGGTCTACCTCGACTTGCGTCGCCTCGGGGATCTGGTACTCAATAGGATCTTCGATCGTGATGACATTCAGGTCGGCTTCTCGCAAGAGCTGGCGAATGGCAGCGTAGAGCGTCGTGCTTTTGCCACTTCCCGTCGGGCCGGTGATGAGGATCAAGCCATAGGGCTGGCGGATGGCTTGGCCAAACTGCTTAAGCTGGTCTTCGGACATACCCAGCGAAGCGAGCGTGATATTACCCGAGTCCTGAGCAAGTAGGCGGAGTGTAAGCCGTTCGCCGTGCTTAGTCGGCAGGGTCGCAACGCGCACATCGACCTTGACACCGTTCGCGGTCTCGTGGCGTAGCCTGCCGTCCTGAGGGGCGCGTCGCTCGGCGATGTTGAGCCCGGCCATCACCTTGATCCGGCTGATCAGCGCCGCGCCGCTCTCGGGGCTAAGCTCGCGGAGTGGTTCGATCTGCCCGTCCACACGGACGCGCAGCCGGACCGTGTCCTCGAAGCTGTCGATGTGGATGTCGCTCGCGCCGTACATGATCGCCGAGGCGAACAGGTGGTCGTAGATCGTGACCGCGTCGGGGGCGTCAACGTCGATGCTGACGGTGTCGATAGAAGACCCTACATCCATCGAAGAGCCGTAGTCGGCACCTGCGCCCAGCGCGTCCGCACCCGCATAAACCCTTGCGATCACACGGCTGAGTGCCTCGGGTTCAACGACATGGACCTCAACGTTTCTCCGGTAGCAGCGATCAAGCGCCGGACCCGCGCGATCCAGTATCGCGTCTGCCGCAGCGACCATGACGCAATCTTCATTGGCTGCGAAGGGCAAGACCTGCCAGCGTCGGGCTCTCGCCGCGGGGAACCGCATCGCGACCTGAGGATCGACCTTGACACGCTCGATATCCAGACCAAGATCGGGTTGCCCTGGATCGGGGTCGATGGATTCATCGTTTAGAAACTGTACGCCTAGGCGTGGGCTGTCCGGGGCACCGCTCCAGATCACCTCACCCGCGCGGGGAGGGGCGGTATCAGCGCCATCATCGACGAGTTCCAGGATGAGCCGCTGACCTTCAATCGGCGCATCCTCAACCCTTGGAAGCTCGATCTGCACACCCGTGGCAGAGATATCCACCATGCTCGCGTCGAAGTGCACGCCGCTGCTGAGGCGCAAACGAAGCTTCGCGCTCGAAGGGCGACGACGAGACCCACGACGATCCTGATCGCCAACGTATAGGTTGGCATTGTCGGACACAGGGGTGGAGGAGGGATCGCTCATGCCGAGGTCCTCCGGTTACCTTGTAAACCTCCTGATCCGGCGGGGTTCTGCCGCATGGCCTGTTCGGCCCGGTCGCGGAGCACCTCGGGACGCTTGGCCGCGGCCACCGCGCTCCGCTCACTGAGCCTGCCTTCGACGAGCAGGCGAGCCAGGTCCTGCTCAAAGGTCTGCATGCCCTGGGCCCCGCCCGCTTCCATCGAACTGTAGATCTGGCTGCTCTTGCTCTGCAGCATCAGGTTCGACACGGCCGGTGTCACCATCAAGACCTCGCTGGCTACGACACGCTGGCGCGCCTGTTCCTGAGCATTGGCGGCTTTGATCGCTGGTCCATCGGCGACGAGCAGACGCTGCGCAACAACACAGCGCAGGACCAAAGCAAGCTGCTGCCGGATCGCGGGCTGCTCATCTGCCGGGAACACACCAACCATCCGCTCGATCGTGCTCACACAATCGCCGGCGTGCACCGTGGTAAACACGAGGTGGCCGGTCTCCGAAGCCGTAATCGCGGTCCGGATCGTATCGGTGTCACGGACCTCGCCAACCAGAACAACATCTGGGTCTTCGCGCAGGCTTGCAACTAGCGCTTCATTAAATGAAGCGGTATCGGTCCCAACCTGCCTCTGATTGACCAGCGCCTTCGCCGGTTGATGCACGTACTCGACGGGGTCCTCGATCGTGATGACATGGCAGGGGTGTGACTGGTTGATGCGGTCGATCAGTGTCGCGAGGGTCGTCGACTTGCCGCTTCCGGTGGGCCCACTGACAACCACCAAGCCGTTAGGCAGGCCGCAAAGGTTGTAGAGCGACTCGGGCATGCCGAGCTCTTTAAGGCTACGAAACCGGTCTTCGAGCCGACGCAACGCGATCGCCAGTCCGCCACTGCGCCAGTAGAGATTAAAGCGATAGCGTGTCCCGTCGGCCGCACTGAAAGCGCCGTCCACGCTGCCGGTGTACGTCTTGCTGAAGCCGCTGGACAGATGCTCCGCGACAGCAACCATCGCTTCGTGATCCATGGACGGTGCATCGGCAATCGGCTCGAGCGGTCCTTGCGACCGCAGGTAAGGCGGCAGGCCCTCAACCAGGTGGATATCGCTGGCGTCCTGCTCGACGCAACGGCTCAGCAGTACATCAAGCCGGGCGGGCCCTGCTGGTAAAGCCGAGTCTGGATTTTCCGTTGCGCTCTCGTGATTCTTAGAGCTCATGGCGATTGCTCCAACAGATTCACGACCAGCTCCCAGCGGTGCAGTGGCGATTTGGGCTGAGTCGGCTCCATATTCATCGCCGATAGAGATAGTCCGCGCGGGAAGGCCTCTGGATCTTTCAGTGCAGCGTGAAGGACTGGCCATGTTGCCACCAATCGCACCACCCACTCGCGCCGGATCGATGCCTGATTCTCCGCGTCCTGCCCGCGCGTTTTTTTCGTCGTCGAGCCTGTTGTAACCTCTTCCATCGCAACAACCTGCGCGCCGTGGGCAGTGAGCTGACGGCCGAACTCGTCGAGCACCCCGGCCATGTCCAGCGTCTCTCTCTCATCAGGCGGCGCCGTCGCGGAGTCGAGCTGTGCAGACAGCTCTTGTTCTTTCTGTTCCATCGCCACCATTTCTTCTTTATCTCGTTTAAGCTGCGCTGCATACTCGCGCAGTTCTGTGAGCATCTCCTCCTCGCCGGCCTGGAGACGCTGGAGTTCGTCTTCCAGTTCAGAGACCTGGTCCGCAGGGCTGGGCAGCGCGAACGAGATGATGACGACCAACGCCGCCGGCAGCAGCGAGATAAGCCAGACCTCACGATGGGATACCTTGCTCTGGGTCTTCATCGTGTTGTTTTCCTTCCGCCTGCAGGCTCAAGCGTGATCGTAAACCGCCAGACCACTTGCAACTCCCTGGCCTCGGCCTCAATCTCGGCCGGGCTGACCGACCACTCACCACGCAACTCATTGCTGAGCTGCCTTGCGAGCAGGGTCGCCGCCTCGGGTGCCGTAGCCATCCCGGTGATCTCGTGCCGCGGGCTGCCGTGCTCGATCGACTGGATCATGATCGCATCGGAGTTGGCACTGGTTAATGAGTCCATCAGGGCCGACAACGCTAGCCGACGATCGATCGTGACAGTTGTTGCCTGCTTCGCTGTGCGTTCGCGTTGCAGCTTCTCGATCTCGCCCTCCAGCCTGGTGACCTCTTTCTCCTTATTGCGTAGGTCGTTGGTGAGCTGATTTGCCTCTTTGCGGCGGTCGGCGACGAACTGTCGTTCTTCGTTCTCGTGGTCGATCGCTTGCTGTAGTTCAGTGATCTGGTCTTTAGCCAACTCGCGCTGGTACACCACCGCGTAAACCGACAAGCCCAACGCCAACACACCCACGAGCATCGCAGGCCATCGCGACGCGGGCGCCTTGGGCGGACGCAGCGTCGGGGCGATGGTTGCGTCCCCGGGTTGGATCGATGCCAGCTGATCGGCCCACGACCGCGCAAAATGCTCGGCCGACCTGTCGTCTGCGAGGTCCCATGTGGGGACGCCATCGTCTTCGTCGGCCTCCTGTTCTTCACCAGCAGCAAGCCAACGCGCGGTCCCTTCGACCACGGTGCTCTCACGCCATTGCGTGCCCCCCCGGACCCGTACGCCCGGCCCGATCAGCGTCTGATCCTCCGCGACTGCATCGCCCGCCCGAAGCAGCGGCGTCAGCGCTCGACGCCAGTCACTCCGCGGCCCCAGTCCCAGCGGCACCAGCCCCAGACGCCCGCCCACCGAATCGACCATTACGATCGCGTCGTACCAGAACTCAACGCGACGCCAACCACCCTCAGCCCCGACGTGGTGATCGAGCTTCAGCGCCTCCGGCAGCCCCGCCGGGTGTCCCAGCCCTGCGAGCTTCGCGCCCGCGCTGCGCACCGCCTTAGCCAACGCGCTGATCGCACGGCGTCTGACCTGCGTGACGATGAACTGGTCGCCGTGCTCGTGGTGCCGCCGACGCTGCACGCACGTCACAGCCTCCATAGGCGACAGGTCACTGAGCGCCTCGGCCTCGTAGGCGGCCGGCCCAATCAGGTCCTTGTCCGACTGCCCTGCCACCGCGCCAGCCGGCAGATCAACCGTGCCCAGCCAGACATCGCTGTCCAGGACCCAGACTTTCTTTCCAGGCTTGCCGCCATCGCTGAACGCGTGCGCTGCCGCCGTCGCAATGTCAGGCCAGTCTTGGCGCCACTTAAGCACCTTAGGTTCACCGCCGCTACCCACATCCGCGCGCAAGAGCAGCCCGGGCGTCCGGATCAGTACCGTCATGTCGGGCCTGGATGGCATCCTTACAAACCCTCCAGAACCAATGGCGTCGGCAACACATTCACCCCGCCCGCTGGGAGCGAAAAACGCACCGGCACGCTCTTGTTCTGTGCGGACAGCTCGGCCGCAGCGTCCGTTGGGTCGGTCGGCGGGGCCGTGGCCCCGCTGATGGCGTAAGCCCGAAGTACCTTCGGGCCGACCACCGTTGGATATGCGCCCAAAGGCGTGCCAGGCGATGAAGGATCATCAAATACCACCGGGACAGTGACGACGTCCCCCGCAGTCCCCGCGACCGAGAACACGTCGCTCTGTAGTAGCAGTACCGGCTCACCGTTGTCGATGCCGTAGAGCCGGACGACGCCGTTGCCCGTCCCCGCGGCCGGCACGGTGAAGTCAACCGTCAGGCTGTCCATCGGCATGCTGCTGTTGACCCGGTCGATGCCCTGTGTAGTATCGAGCATCACGACCTCAAGGGGTAGCGCCGGGTTGTACACATCGCCCGTCAGCCCCGAGCCGTCGCTGCGGATGCTGCCGATGGTGTCCCCCGCAGCGGTAACGCCCACGCCGGCTCCGTCTTCAAGCTGGTACCCCGCCCCCCAGCCATCGGCAAGCCGATCGGTTCCGATCGGCAGGCGGATGTAAGGCCCACGCCAGCCGCTAAACATTTCAAGGTCGTTATCGAGCCCGTCGAGCGTTCTCGGCCTGAAGAACAGGTCGTCTGTCAGGTCAAACAGGTCGCCGTCCCACAGTTCCGCGAGCGTCAGTGATGAGCCGTCAAGCACCGCCACCGGCAGGCGGCCCATGTCGGATACGAAACCCGGTGGGACAGCCGTCGGGTCTTCGCTACCGACAGCCTGCCGACCAACCACCGCGTCTTGCAACTGATCAAGCGTCCGGACCGTCGATTCGTAGCGTGCCTCCCCTGTTAGCCCGGCGGTCTGTGTGATCATCACCGTGCCCAGCGCCACGAGGATCACCAGCACCACGATCAACTCCAGCAGCGTAAGCCCGCGCCTATACCGGCACAAGACGGCTACACGACGAGATCGTTCGCGCTGCACTTCTACTCCCGTTGGACGGATCATGGGTCGGGGTCCTCCCGGTAGAGGAACAGCACCAGGTCGTCGTTTTTTTCGCTTGCCGTAGGGGTCAATTCGTCGCTTGGCGTGTTGATCACGCCGTTGGGCCCCGCCGAGACCAGCCGGACGTGCCGGACCTGTTCCTGGAATTCTTCCTCGGCCGTGAGACCGGAGATGGTCTCGTCGGGCAGTTGGATCACGATCGGGTTGCCCCAACCATCAATCGGGGCGAGGTCATCGCCGCTGGCCCCGCCCCTGCCGTCGCCCTCGCCGTAAGAAGCGGTGAAGTTTGCTGAGTTGTCGACCCCGTAAGGCGTCGCGGTGATCGGGCTGAGCCAGGCGTCGCGCCAGCCGATCCTGCGCACCGGGTCGTATTCCAGCACATCGGTGGGCTGCTCGAAGAGGTAGTGCAGCTGCGGGTGGTCCGCACGCGAGCCGCCGCCGGTCGTGGTCTCCGCCGGGCCGGGCCAGGGCAGACCCGTTCCGTAACCGACAAATTGCGAGTCCGACGCGTCGCGTGCCAGCTGCATCACCTCCGCGTAACCGCCGGGCCCGACGATCGCCTCGGCGACTTCCGACATCGTCGCCCGCGTCGCCTGGTCTTGCGAGTCGCCCACAAGGCTGCCGAAGATCGGCACGATCAGCCCGCCAAGCGCGACAAGCACCGTGAGCACGACGAGCAACTCAAGCAGCGTCAGCCCGGCATCTCGCCGGTTGAGCGATGGCTGATCGGTCGTATTGGGGCAGCTTGCGGTCATAGCAGAACAAACATCATAAAGGAGAAAACCGAAGCCGGGGGTTGGCCCGGCTTCGGCGGAAGGCCTAGCGATTTTTCTTTTCTCCCGACCAACACGACATACATCGGTGGCCATGTGATTCGTTGCCAGGCCCTTAGGTGGCAGCGGGATTACTGCTGGACTTCATCCCAGTAGATGCCGATGTGGTTGTCGGCGGTCTCGAAGGCGGTGCCACCTTCGAGCGAGTAGGTCACACGGATGAGCTCTGCAGGCGTCGCATCGTCACCCGTACCGGTGTCGTAAACGCGGAAGATCGCGCCGAAGCGTGAGTAGACTTCGTCGGGGTAGGCACCAGGTGTATCACCGAAGTGGGTTGGAGGCTCTGGCGTGACCACGCCAATGCCCTCCCAGGGACTATCGATTCCAAGCCAGATGTAACGGGAGTTCGCAGGGGACGCAGGCAGCAGGTCTGCACCGTCTGCGAGGATTACAACAGAACCGGCGGCCAGATTCTCAACGGTGGGATCGAGACAGTTGAACGTCTCAATGTAACCAGTGGTGGTATCCGGAACGTGGTTGAAGACGTTTTCGATACCAACTTCGTTGAGTGAATCGACTTCGCCATCAGTCAGAGCCACGGTCGTGTTTCCATTAACGGAGTTACCAGCACCGGCAGCCGTACCGGTAACAACAGCGGTGGTCCAGTTATCGCCATAGTCTCCGGTGAGGACGAACTGCCGCTGAAGGTTCTCAAACACTTCAGGGATGTTGGCCGAGCAGGTGGCGACGTGCGAACGGGTCAGCGCGCTGCCGATGACGGGGACGAGAAGGCTGCCGAGCGCGACCAGAATGGTCAGGACAACGATCAACTCGATGAGGGTCAGGCCACGCTGCTTAGCGAGCTTACGGCCTTGCAAATTAGAGGAATACATAAAAGAGTCTCCAGTGTTCGCGTTGCTCAACGGTTTCCGGGGCTTCTGGCCCATTTACCCTTCCCAGACCTTCCGAGAAAACATGGCATGAAACTACGCAGCGGTACGAACGCGGACACGATAGGATAGTTGAGAATCAATGTCAATATTAGATAGTGATTTTGTGAATAATGTTTGTTTGTATTTTGTATGAACCCTGAATTCACATAGAGGTAGCACATCGCTATTTCGCGTTGAGGGTTGCATGGACCATAGCCAGGAACCCGTGTCGAGCCGAGTCAGGTAGTAAATCGGGCCAGGACGCTGCCAAGACCGCCAGTTCTTCGGCCGTCGCTTCCGTCAAGACAACATGTGCGCTGGATTTTGAGCCACCTGAGATGGAATGTGCGGATTCTCTGCTGGAATTCGCTGGCTGTTCGGACCTTAGCCCGGTCATTCCCCTTCCACCCCTTCGCGGGGGGGGGGGGTATAACCCCTTCGCACGCAGAGACCAGAAGTTGGCACCGCACCCAACAGAAACACGCCCCTTCGTTTATTGCATGCTGTTGCATTGTGTTGTGTGGCGACTACTGAGGTTACAACCGAGGTCAGACCCCCAAGAATCTACACCAGCCACCCGCTCTAATTGGAGTGGAATGCTGTCGCTTGGTAGCATTGCTCAGTGTTGTGTCACGCATCCGGGAACATGTGCTCTCGCGTGACGGGCTGTTTCCTTCATTCCGGAGTAGATCAATGGTAGATCGCTCGGCTTCGAACCGAGAGGGTGCTGGTTCAAATCCAGCCTCCGGACTTCACTCGGCGAACCCCGGCTACGCCGGCTATCAGATCGCTCGTGCGCTTGTCACTGCAGAAGAGCACCAAGACCAAGCGACGCGGGAACGGGCACAAGTCAAGATCGAGAAGTGGCAAAACATCTTAGAGGGTATGCTAAGCGGCAGCCTTGGCGTTGGCTCACGGACCCCCGTTGATGGAGCCCCGGCATGGGTTACCCTCGAGGTCGTCACGGGCGGCTTCGCGACCGGCGGCTTCATGGCAGGCGGCGACCTGACAGACTATGAGCGGAAGTATGCGGAGCAGTATTCGCTGGAAGAGGGTGCCAACCTCCGTCTGCACCTCAACCGGTATTTCATCAGCGAGCAAGGTGTCGCTGAATTGCAAACGGCAATCGGAACCGGTGGGTATGAAGTCAAGGTACCCGAGGAGGCGGCACTGCTGGTCGTCGCCTGGCTGCTGTCGAGTGGGCACGCCCCGCAAGCCCGCGAGTTGTTGGACATGATCAGCCCGTACTTCTCGACCCTGCGGTTCTTCCCCCATTTAGTAGAGCAGCCAAAACCAAGTGGCAGCACTGTCTATATCCAAGACGTCAAGACGACGATCAATAAACTGCAAGAGATCGAGCCGAACAAGGCAATCCTGACCCAAAGAGAAGCGCTCAGGGTTTGGAATCCTCTGTATGACGAAGCTGTCAGCCTGTTCTTGGAGACCGTTCAAGGCGATCAACCAGAGATGGTTGACCAAGGCAAGACGTCAAGCGGGCCAATGCGAAGGGTCCAAGGTGGATGGCCATGCCAAGTCTATCCCGCCGATTGGAAGGGACGGGCTGCAGATCTTGTCCGGCGTATTAAATCGCTCCGGCAGAACAACCACCTGTCGGCAAAGCTCACCCACCGTAAAGCCAGCCTCGCACAGCTTTATCCCCTGCTTGCGAAGTGTGCGGACGACCCGGCTTCGTTAAACGGGCTCGAGGTGTCACGCATCCGACTTATTTTGGCGAGGTATATCACTCGGCGGGGGCTTCCCGATAGTGAAACCTGTCGGGATCGCCGATCACTTGAACAGCGACAGGCTGCGACGCCGGTCTACAGCGATGTCGCTCAGGTTCTCGCTACAAGGCTCATGCATTACCCACGCAATCAAGGCATAGAAAACCTTGAGCCTGTCTTAGTTTCGATCTCGGATGAAGAAGTAGAGGCAAGCGGACTCGCGGCAGACACGGCCCTGCCGCCGACGATGAGACGCCGGGTTGAGCGATGCCTGTGCGACACCGTGCAAACTTTGATTGAACGTGGCTTGATCACATCGGGCGAAGTCTTGGCTCAGGTGCTTCCGCAGGTGACCTCAAGCCTGCGTGCTGTTGGCATTGAAGACCCGCACCTCCGCCAGGTATATGCCGCTGTTTACAGAGTATTCCGAAGACGTCGTTCGCTCCTGCTCCTTGACCTGCAAAGCCAAGTCAAGATCGAGGAACTGCCTTGGGTCAAAGCAATTGAAACGTTCAGAAGAAACAACCTGTCCAAAGGCGAGTTGATTACTCAGAGCCTTCAAGAAGTTGTGACGCTTACCCTCACCTCATTCCCGCAAGCCATCCTGCCGAACAAGCTACTCCAGGAAATTCGCGCACTAGCAAAAGGTGCGGACCTGAAAGTCCCGATCGTTGATGAGCTTGCCGCAGATATCTTCATGGGGAGCTTCTCACCGAAGTATCTCGATGCGGCAAAACTATCTGCCAGCCTGCTAAAGGATTCACTGTACGCCAGATACTACGACATTGATTATGTAGCGGTTGAGCAGATGCAGCCTCCCAAGCAGCCGAAGCGGCCTCGATGGTCGTTCTTTAGTGGGCCTCAAACTTCAGGCGACAGCTTTGCCAGCCTGTGTATGGAGCGTGCTGGCGTCAAAGAGTTGAGCTGGGACCCCGCCACCAATGGCATGGTGATCGAGCAGCAGCAAATCCTGACAACGCAAAACCTCGCGCCGCTGCTGGTCAAACTAGAGCTAGTGCAAACACTACAGCCGCAGCTTGAAGAGATGGCCAGAGAGTGCTTCAGATGGGTTTGCCAACGCATTCAAACCAGCGATGGCACGAAGTGGCATGCACGGCTTATTGCGATCAAGAATGCAGCTTATGCCTGGCGGCAGATGGTGCTTTACTTATCTCTCATCGACACCAGCGAGCTAAATGATTGGCTCGCATGGGCAGGCGAATATTTGCAGGATCGGGGTCATACATTCCAACAAAGGCTGCTACCTGCGTTTGCCGGGCTTGGTAATGCAGCCCACGTAAACGCGAACCCCACTGATGGCATGTGTTTTCTTGGCTGGTCTAAGAAACGTCACTGGTTAATTCAAGAATAAATGACTGCGGCGACGGAGTGACCTGCAAGTAAAAACCGCTACGACCGCCGTTCCCGAATCAGCGAGAAGTTTTTTCGCGGCTTGATCAAGGCATTCGCAATGGGCCTGACTGCTACCGATGCCATCGAGTTGACTGGCCTACCCCTGCGTTCGGTCAGCGGCATCTACTTCAAAATCCGACAACGCATCGCCGAGCACTGCGAAGGCCAAAGCCCCTACACTACATACATGTTCTCAATCTGTAGAAGGCTTTAATCACTGGTAACCTATACCGCGAGTATCAGCATTCAATCTGGTCCCCAGCCATTCCCGGAGGCATCTTTATGCGGCTCTTAGCTTCTCTTTGCGGGCTATTTCTGCTTCTCTCAGTTACTAGTTCAGTTTTGTCTCAAGCGGCTGAACCATCCAACACCCAAGCGCGGCTTGCCCGTTACGAAGGTTTTACCGAACCATCTCGCGAACTCATCGTGGAGTCTTACCTCGACGGTGTGCTCGAAGCTCTGTACGTGAAAGCCGGTGACACATTCAAAACTGGAACCCCACTCGTCAAACTCGATGATGGGATGCAGGCCCTGGCAGTCGAAGTCGCAAGGCTTCGTTCGGCTAGCCAGGCCGAGGTCAAGATTGCAGAAGCCCGCGTTACTGAAGCAGAGGTGGAGCTTGAAAGCCAGGAATCGCTTGCTCAGAATGGCAGTGCGACCGAAAGAGATGCCCGGCGGGCCCGCGCAGAGCTTAATGTTGCACGTGCAGAGCTTGATCTCGCGAGAGAAAACATGGTTCTCGCTGCAAAACAGCTCGAGATTGAGAAGGAGCGACTAGCGCTGTACACGATTAAAGCACCGTTTGACGGGCAGGTACTGGCCCTTGCGGTTCAGGACGGTGCGGAGGAGGGTGCGGCCCTTCAGCAAAACGACCGGATCATGCATATCGCAAAGCTCGACCCGATCGTTGCAAAGATCAGTCTGCCCGAAAACATCGTAAGCCAGCTCACTGTTGATAAGACCTACCCTGTAGCACTCGGCAAGGACCAACAAAGCAAGCCTGCCCGCCTGAAACGTATCGCTTCACAAGCCGACCGGGGGAGCCAACTCATAGAAGTCGTTTTCGAGATTAGTAACCCTGAGGGCGAGTTGCGAAGCGGTCAACGCTGCAGACTTCTTGATGTCACGGAGACCGGGCAACTCACTGCCCGTTGAGTCAGCATCGCCAACTAGTGTTCTCGACCGGCGAAACCAAGTTGCTCGTTGAGCTGCTCGTCCATCCGCGTGACTTGCTTACGCTGCTGTGTCCCGAGGTGCTCGGCGCGGCGCTGTGATAGTTCAAACGCCTTCTTGGCAAGCGGTGTGCCTGGTTTGCAGACTCGTTTGATGGACTTCCTTGCGTAACGCTTGATGAGATGGTCCTCAAACGAAACGAAAGAGACGGCGCTGCCAGGGTCGCCCTGCCGCCCGGCACGGCCAAAAAGCTGCCGGTCGATCCGTGGCGAGTCGTTTCGTTCAGCGGCGATCACATGGAGCCCGCCGAGATCTGCAACCCCGCGGCCGAGCTTGATGTCGGTGCCCCGCCCCGCCATGTTGGTCGCGACCGTGATCATGCCCTTAAGCCCCGCCTGTGAAACGACCTGGGCTTCTTCTTCATGCCTGACGGCGTTTAAGACCTGGTGCGGCAGATTCAATGCTTCGAGCATCCGGCTAACCTGCTCACTAGATTCGACACTGCGGGTACCGACAAGAACCGGCCTACCCTGCTCGTGAACTTCTCGAAGATGCTCGATCAAGGCCTGATACTTGCTGTCGATACCGATAAAAATCTGTTCAGAGAGTTGCTTTCGGACACAAGGCCGATGCGTCGGGAGTGGCGTGGTGACGAGCTTGTAGTTCTGCCAGAGTTCGTGCCTTGCCTCCCAGCCCGTGCCCGACATCCCGCTGAGGTTGCGGTAGCTGCGGAAGAAACGC
Source organism: Planctomycetota bacterium (assembly GCA_039024275.1). GTDB lineage: Bacteria > Planctomycetota > Phycisphaerae > Phycisphaerales > Phycisphaeraceae > JAHQVV01. Next base: position 56,160 of record JBCDKD010000012.1, read on the forward strand.
TGGAAGCTGATCCGAGCAAGCGTGTCTTTCGGGGCGGTGACTTCGAGGCCTTCTTTTGCTTCGACCGCCTGGTGCAGGCCGGCACGCCAGCTGCGGTCGGGCATGAGTCGCCCGGTGGACTCATCGACGATGATCACCTTGCCATCATCGAGCACGTAATGCTGGTCACGGAGGAACAGATGCCGGGCACTGAGCGCTTGGTTAACCAGCTCTTCTCGTAAACGAGCGCCTTGCCAGTAGCCTTCCATCCCTTCGCACTGCTTGGCGAGCGTCTGCCTGCCTTTGCGGGTGAAATCGATCTCGCGGTGTGTTCGGTTGATTATGAAGTGATCGCCTTCTGAAAGTTTCGTAGCCAGGCCCGCCGCAACTGCAAATGATGCAAGCCGCTCGGCGTCTTGTGATTCCATCGAGATGATCAGGGGCGTGACCGCCTCATCGATCAAGATCGAGTCGGCCTCATCCACAATTGCGGTATCCAGCGAACGCATGATCAACGCATCGGGACGCCCCCGGCTCCGGAAGTGCTGCCTGTCGCTCGCATGCATGCGTTTAGCAAGGAGCGCATCGGTTAAGCCCGTGATCCGTCCTAGCGCGAGCCTGTCACGCAGATAATCCGCGGCGACGGATTTATTGGTGCAATAGGTAATGTCGGCGGCGTAAGCCTCCTGCCGTGCGGGCGGCTCCATCGCCTCAACAATCGATGCGACACGTAGGCCGCAGTACTCATAAAGCGGCTTCATCAACTCTGCATCACGTTCAGCCAAGTAATCATTTACTGTGAGCACGTGGCAGCCACGGCCGCGCCAGCCCGCGACCACCGAAGGTAGCGAGCCGACTAGTGTTTTGCCTTCACCAGTTGCCATTTCAACAAAACGCCGCTGGGTTAAGCCCCGCCCAGCGGCAAGCTGCACAGGATAAGGCTCCATGCCAAGCGTGCGTTTGGCTGCTTCGCGGACCTGTGCGAAAGCTTGCACCATCGCCTGCGTATCGGCACGGCCAAGGCGAACCAAGGCGTGACTGTGACCAAGTGCTTCACGCAGCCGTGCATCGGTCAGGTCTTTGCACTGTTCCGTCGTCTGGCAGACTTGCCGAGCAAAACCCATCAGCTTTGTTGCCCCTCGCCGCAGGTGCTTGATCCTTCCCGTTGTGCCGTGCCACCAGGCATCTAGCCCTTTAGGCAAAGGCTCGAGCGGGGCGATATAAGCGAGCTTCCGCCAGATATCGAATCTCTCACCAGCCTGACGTGCGGTCGCCTGCTCGGCAGTGGGCTGTTGCTGCTGAGGCGGCGAGGCAGGCGGATGGGGCGTGTTGAAGCTTGACATCATAGTGGGTTAACGGTTTTGAAGGAGCTGCCGAACAATGCGGTAGACCTGTGATGCAATCGGCTTGTCAGGCAGCGTAAAACGCGTTACCACCGCCTGCCCGGGCCTGAAGCCGTTTGCTAGAGCCAATTGGTAGCCAACACTTAGGTGTACCTCGAAATAGGCCCTAGCGGTTTGCGATGCATTGGGATCATCCGGGTCCATCACAATATCGCCGCCTCCTGTCATGCCCAAGGCTTCAGAAGGCAGTCGTTTTCGGCCGCTTTCGATGAATTGCGTAATCGTGCCTGTGACCTCCCTGTCCGGCTCACCCGTAAGACGGATGCGCACGGCATCTCCAAGTGACATCTCGTTTCGCAGGCGTGGCCCCACGTTCTGGTCCGCGAGCACGACGATCTTGAAGCGCTCCTCGCTGACCAGTTTGCCTAGGGCATCGCCCTGCTGAGCGTAGATACCCATGCGTCCGTCAAGCTGGGGCGAGGACCACCGGCCGGTAAAGGGTGCAAGAACCGTGAGATTCTTCTCGCGGCGGTTGAGGTCTTCTAAGCGCTTTGTCAGTGCATCGCGTTGATCATCGATCGCCTGTGCAGTGGCCAGCTGACCTTCGGATAGCCGTTGATCGTACTGAGCACGCAGTTCATCGAGCCTGGCTTGCAGTTCTCTGCGCTCTGTAGCTAGATCCGTGTTAACTCCCCTGGCAACCACCGTATCGGGCTCAACGATCTGTGCCCCGGTTTTGACGAGGTAAACCAGTTCTCCTTCGGTCTGAACAAAAAGCTCGCGCTCTTGGGCAGGCTCTACGATCCCTGGGGCTGTTTTCCATTCTGGGATCGGCACCATGCCAAAGAGCACGATCAGAACAGCCAGTGTACCGCCAGACCAGGCGATCGAGCGTGTCCGTGTGCGCGACAATTCAGGGTTCATCGCCAGATATTTGATGAGCTTAACCGCTGGGACTACTACAAAGCCAACGACCGCAGCAATAGCCATGGCAGCACCGATGAAGAAGAACTTGTCCGCTACAAACCAGACGATCGTAATGGTAATAAAGATGCGATAAAAAAAAGAGAGGACGCCATACAGGATGAGGACCGGTACTTCTGCAAAGCCGTGTGATGGGTTGTGCGGCCGACGAACCTTGTAAGCAAACTTCTTCGCGAGGTAGTAGAGGTAGTCCTTGCTCCGCTGAGCAAGATTCGGCATCTCGATGAGGTCGGAGAGGATGTAATACCCGTCAAAGCGGATCAGCGGGTTGGCATTAAAAAGTAGCGTGGTGACCGAGGCGATAAATATGGTGTTGAAAGCAAGTTGGTGCAGCGTGCTGGCCGGGTCGGTCTGTATCCAGACCAGGACAGCGACCGCGGCAACCGCCAACTCGACATACATGCCCGCCGCCGCAACAAACGCGCGCTGCCATTTGCTGCGGAGCGCCCAAGAACTCGACGCATCGACGTAGGGGATCGGGATAAATGCGATCAGCATGACGCCAACGGTGTGGACTTCGCCGCTGCTATGACGCCTTTGGCCGAAGCGCTTGCAGGCTACGCCGTGACCGAACTCGTGCAGGAGCTTGATGCCGAACATGACGGCATAAAGCAGCCAGAGGTTCGATGGCGACAAGACCCCTACGCTACCGCTGACCGGGTCGCCGAAGGCCTGGGCAATCATCAGGTCCGCCCTGCCCGAGCCAGCCAGCTCAAACAACGCATAGCCCGCCAAAATCAGCCACAGCCCAATACCAACCGGGCCGAACAACCACCCCAACAGTGGTGTTACACGTTCCAGGATCCGGTCCGGGTCAAAGAGCGGGATCCTAGCAAACAGGATGCTCGCAAGGTAGCCACGGACTTCGCGCTGCTTACGTTTTTTGTAGCGTTCAAACATCCCCGCGGCATCAGCGGGCAGGTCGCCATCGATCAGGTTGTTGGTATAGAGTTGGCCGAGCAACTGAATGACTTCACCCTGTGTTGGTGCATCGTGCTCAAGCTGCTGACAAACGAGCTTCCATACCTCATCAATCGTCCGTCTGCCATCGAGCAAACCGACAAGGCGGTAGTTGCTTTGGTCCAGGCGGTAGAACTTATTGGTAGTAGGGTCACGCAACACGTGCCAGACTCGGCCGCGGTAGTGCTGGCGGTCCGACTGCACGGTCGCACGCAGTCTCGGACGCATCTCCAAAACGCGGTACCAGCTCTCGTGGAAGGTGGGTCGGTCGATGGGCATGCTTCAAAGCTCAAGACATTCCAATATCAGAACCACAGCTTCATCCGCACCCAGTTCACTGCGTCCCGGGTCCAGAGGTAGGCGTAGCTGCGCTTGGAGACGTGTATCTTCGCTTCCCCTTCTACACCGGGTCGCAGCCATTCGGTGATCTCATCGAGTGACACACGCACTCGGAAGACGTTCTGCCCATCCACCACTTCGGCCTCCGGCTCGATGCGTTCAACGGTAAAACCGATGAACGCTCCGGGGTGTGACACCGAGGCCAACTCGCCCCGCGAAGGGGTATCGGGGTGCTCAAGCCTGGAACGGACATCGCCGATCCGGCTGGCGGGTACCAGCAGTTCCGCGCGCACCGCATTGAGAGACGCGATCTCAAACAAGACCTCGCCCTTCTCCAAGACACCGTTGACGCGCTGATTTAAATCTCCCTCGATTACAACACCCGATACCGGACTAGTCAGCGTCGAGCGATCAATACGATATTCATAGAGATCGGCCTGGGCTTCGAGCCTGCGGACATTGGCAAGTGCCACCTCGACCCTGGCCAGATCATTTTCACCCCGTGCCGCGTCGGCTTGGGCTTGAAAGTCAGCGATCTCTGCCTGCACTGCGGAAAGCTCAACACGCAACTCACTGGTATCTAATTGCGCAAGAACCGTTGCAGCAGCACCTCTCTGGTCACTGCCAACAACCGGCTCGTTGATTTCGACCCCCTCACCGACTGAAAGCAGTGTACCTGCATACGGGGCCGTAACCACCTGCCGGCTGGTCGTCTGGACCGTAAACGACGAATCCACCGTGTCATTGCCCTTAACAAAAAACGCAAATACGAGAAACACGCACACCACAATCGCAAGCAGCTTCGCCCAGGTGTGTTTAGCACCAACAGCAGCGGCAGCGGTTTTCCGAAGCGATGTCGCCATGCGCGCCCCGAGCCAGCGGTCATCCAGATGGAATTGGTGCAGCCTGGCGGTGAACAGATTCGCCGTAAGCCTGAGCGCTTCAACTTCATCCGCACGTATCTCGTGGTCGGTGGGCCACTCAACCGCCATCGCACCCACAACCCTGTCGTATAAACGCAGCGGCAGCAAACATAGCTTGCAGGGCCCGTGCTTCTCGGCATAGCACCTGCCCTGCCGGTTGATTGTCGTTGCAGTGTCGGATTGCGGGACGAGTACTTCGCTGTCTTGGTCAAAGCACTCCTCCATCGCAGCCTCAAGGTCCTGGACCAACTGCATCTTTCGGCTGATATCCTCGGTATGGCTCATGGCACGGAGTTTGATATCACGTCCCATGAGAAAGCCGATGGAAACACGCGATGCTTTCCAGGTATCCGCCGCCTGATTGCACAGACCGATCGCCGCCGACCTGAACCTCGGCTCACGGTTTACCGCATCCAGCACCTGTATCGCCTGCGCCATCGCCAGCTTACTGCTCTGCTCTTGGCGAAGCTGTTGCTTCAAGCCATAGCGAGCAACGACTTGTACCGCACGCTCGAGGTGGCGCATCGCAGCAAGACCGGTCGCTTCATCTGCTCGTTGAATGAGCAAACACAGAACCGACGACGAAACCCCTTCATTGCCAAGATATAAAGGCGCATGCACGATCTGTGCAAAGGGTTCCTTTGTCGATTCGCTGTACAGCGGCAGCCGACAGGCCTGTTTAGGCATCCCCAACTCTACAGCCCTAAGCACATGCTGGATCCAAGCCCCACGGCCGGGATGCTGATCGATTGCCTCGGGATGACAACCGCGACAATCCCATTTGCCTTGATCATTTAAGGTAACTAATGCAGTGTGATGTGTATGGGCGGCTAAACAAAGCGCACGCATGACTTCGGGCATGAACAGTTCTGGCAGGCCTTGGTAGTCCACCATCATCTCAAGCGGGTCTTTAGCGACCACACGCGCATAAATCGATTGCTCTTGTTTTTGAGCGTTTTGGCTCATGAAAATCTAACCACCATCCTGATATCCCGGACTTAGTAAACAAAGACTTGTCAGCACCTATTGTAGCGTCCGCATCAAATACGATACATCTTTAAAAAATGGCCAACTCCCTCATTCTATGAACTTATAGAGGCACTTCATCAGGATACGATTTAATAAGTCTAGATCTTTGGCTTTCCCTCGGAGGCCCAACATGGCAGAGAAACCATTGGCACCAAGGCCCGTATGCGTGTCCAAGATCACAATACCTGCGCCGTGTATACGAATGCTCTTCGACATAACAGTACACCAAACGAAGTCATCCTTTATCTGGGTATTAATACTGTTGAGGGTCGTCCTTCCCCAACACAATCTGAAGACGGTCCACTTATGCTTGAAATACTTTTAGGTTGATACACGACTTGTCCTTGACCTGCCCCCTGAAAACCGGTTCATTGGATATAAGAGAATCTCGTATTCACGGACGCATTCAGGAAAGGCAGGACGTCAATGGCTCGGACTCGTCACTCATCGGAACAGATCATCGCGGAGGTGTGTGAAGCGGGGTGCTTCTCGGCCAGGGCATGAAGATGCCCGAGGTCTGCAAGCGGCTGGGGGCGCGGAACAGGCATATTACCGCTGGCGGAAGGAGTACGGCGGGCTGAAGGTCAACCAGGCCAAGAAGCTCAAGGAGTTGGAGAAGTAGAACACCCGGCTCAAGAAGCTGGTGGCGGACCTAAGCCTGGACAAGCAGATGCTGGAAGAGGTTGCCCGGGGAAACTTCTGAGCCCGCACAAGAAGTGTGATACGGTCGAGATGCTGACCAACTGCTTCGCGGTCTCTCAGAGGCGGGCATGCAAGCTGCTGGGTCAGCCGCGTGCGACGCAGCGTTATCTGCCGAGCGTGCGGGACGATGAAGCCCCGCTTACCAGGCGGATCATTGAGCTGGCGTCGATGTTCGGTCGTTACGGCTACCGACGAATCCCAGCGTTGTTGCGTCGCGAGGGCTGGTGGGTCCCGCCCTACCGGACGCTCACAAGCGGGTCGAACGCATCTGGCTTCGGGAAGGGTTGGAGGTTCCGAAGAAACAGCCCAAGCGAGGCCGGTTTTGGCTCAACGACGGCTCCTGTGTCAGGCTCAGGCCGACGCACAAGGACCACGTCTGGGCGTACGACTTTGTCCACGGCCGAACAAGGGACGGACGGTGCTCTAGGATGCTGGCGATTATCGACGAGTACACGCGTGAATGCCTGGCGGTCGACGTGGCACGTCAGCTCAAGCACGACGACGTGCTGGAGCAGCTGGCGTGGCTGATGGCGACGCGTGGGGTGCCGGACCACATCCGCTCGGACAACGGCAGTGAGTTCATGGCCAAGGCGGTGTGGGGTTGGCTCGAGCGTGTGGGCGTGAAGACGCTGTACATGGAGCCGGGTAGCTCTTTGGAGAAAGGGTGTATCGATAGCTTCAATGGGAAGCTGGCGGATGAACTGTTGGAGCGTGAGGTGTTCGACACCTTGCACGAGGCGAGGGTGCTGATCGAGCGCTGGGGCGCGCAGTACAACACGATCAGGCCGCACTCGGCGTTGGGCTATCTCCCGCCTGCCCGGAGGCGTGTTGGGTTGACACAATTGTTGGTATGAAGCGTAGGGGCAAGTCAGTTCCCCAAGCCAACGCCACTAAGCTTAACCATCGGCAGGCCCCATCAATTCAGTGATAGCACAACCGACAAAGAGAGATGGCTTTCCATCGCAACGGCGCTGCATGTGGCTGTTGATGAGCTGTGACTGATTGTTACAAAGAAGTCTTGTCTTGATCCTCCCCCGGTGCATAACCTGTTGAAAATCTTCGTTTTTACTGATGCATACGGGTTAAGCATGCAATCCATATCAATTAGCCTCGCAACAAATTTCAAATTGCCGTGAACCCGGGGCCGGGCCTGCTCGTCAACACCAGTAGGCGCTTTCCTAACCTATAACTCGGAGACCTCCTCATGGAACACGGTGCAATGATGCAACACGCGTGGCGTTTTCTCGTGATCGTAATCCTGCTCGGGCTGCTTGGCTTGATGGTTGGGTTGCCGGGCCAGACCGCTGCCGAGCCCAGTGATCCCGGCGGGCTAGGCGATCCGTCGGAGACCGTTGAGACGGTCTTCGAAGAAGGCGAGGCCCATACCATCAGCGGGCCTTACACCCACGGCAACCTCGCGGTCTACCTCGTGCACGCCGAGCAGCGGGACGACCGCGACTTCATCACGCTCAACGAGGGCCTGAAGACCGGCGAGGTGATCGTGAGTGAGAAAGACTCGGCCGAGGTCCGGCAGCTGATGATCGAGAACCGCTCGGACAAGCCCCTGTACCTGCAGGAAGGCGACCGGCTGGTCGGTGGCAAGCAGGACCGCACGGTCCGTTCGTCAATCGCGATCGCACCGAAGTCCGGCAGGATGCCGATCCCGACGTTCTGCATCGAGCGGTCGCGGTGGTCGGCCGGATCACGCGGTGCGCTCTTTGCCGAGAGCGGCAACACGGGTCTGGCCCTGAAGGATGTGCGACGAGCCGCAAAGCTCAGCCAGAGCCAGGCGCGGGTCTGGCAAGAGGTCGATCGCATCAAGGCCGAGTCTGAGTACAGCCTGGGCACCGCGAACTCGAACACAAGCCTGAACGAAACGCTCGACAGCAAGCAGGTCAAGACGCTGTCCAAAGAAGTCACCGATAAGCTAGGGCGGATCGCTAACGAGCACGACGATGCGGTCGGTGTGGCCTTCGCGGTGAACGGCCGGATCGAAGAGATCAACGTCTACCCCGGCAACACGCTCTTCGATAAGGTCTACCCGCGGCTTCTTGAGTCGTACGCTGTTGAAGCGGCGCTGCAGAAGCCCGACGCCGAGCAAGAGGACGTGGAGGCTGACCCACGGCCGTCCAAGGAGCCCCCGACGACCGAGGCGGTGAAAGCGTTCATGTCTGCGAAGCCGGGCGATCGTATCCGGCGAGACCGGATTAACGCGTACAACGACCTGGATGTTTACTGGGCGGAGGGCCGGGCGACTTGCGTAACGAAATACGAGGGCTCTGCGCTGCACCGCCAGTGGCTGCGGTCGGATAAGCCGACGCGTCATCACCGGGATGAGCTGCGTAACCGCATCCAGCAGCGGCTGAACGCGGACCCCGAGGGCTTTAACATCGGCAACTTCGATCCGGCGCCGCGGCAGCGTGGTCGTGAGTCAGAGAACCCCGCTGCTGAGAACCCAACCGACCGTCCTACGCCGGACGAGTAAGCCCCGCAAACCATTGCTTCGGCACCAACTGGCACCGCGCCGCGACCCAGACGTTGCGGTGTGGTGCCTTATCTGTGTTGTGACCCTGATGCCATGCGGGTTACCGAGTGCTACGCGCTGCAGGCCGGTTTAGTCCGGTGGTATGATCCGGTCCGATACTTTGGAGTGAACCAATATGAATCATGCTGCTGCCTTGACGATACTGATTAGCTGTGCCTTACTGCTGGGCTGCCATACGACCATTGCCGACGGAGCGCACCCCGTGCCCGAGTCGGACCTTTGGCTGACGTACAAGGGCAGCGATGGGCCGGGCGCGGGCAAACACATCGTGCTCATTGCGGCGGAGCAGGAGTACCGGGCGGAGCAAGCGATGCCGATGCTCGCGCGGACGCTGTCGCAGCACCACGGCTTTGACTGCACGGTGCTGTTCCTGATGAACGAGGACGGCTTGGTCGATCCGACGCAGCCGTCACCTTTCAAAGAAGAGGGCCGGGACAACATCGTGCCGGGCCTGGAGCACCTGGTGGAAGCGGACGCGGTGATCTGGTTCTCGCGGTTCCTGCAGCTGAGCGATGAGGACATCCAGCACCTGTACGACTACTTCGACTCGGGCAAGCCGATGGTTGTGTTGCGGACGGCGAACCACGGGCTCTGGCGGGACAACAAGCCCTACGTGGTCAATGGCGAGAGGGTGTCGCTGCGCGAGATGCTGGGCGGGGCGTTCATGGGGCACTACGGGGGTTGGAAGCGCGAGGCGACACTCGGTATTACCGTGCCGGAGAACGCTGACCACCCCATCCTGATCGGCGTCGACCGTGTGTGGGGGACAACCAACGCGTACAAGTGCCACAAGGACGACCAGGTGCCGGCGGACTGCACACCGCTGTTGATGGGCCAGCCGATGCGGAGCCACGACCCCGCCGCCGAGCCGAACACGGACAAGGCCCCGGTGCCGATCGCGTGGACCAAGACGTGGATGGGCAACCAGGGCAAGGCTTCGCCGATCCTGCACTTCACGATGGGCTCTGCTCAGGATTTCGCAAACGAAGGCGTTCGGCGTGTCACCGTCAACGGCGTGTACTGGGGCCTGGGCATGGCCGACCAGATCAAGCCCGACAGCAACATGTCGATCATTGGCGAGTACAAGCCGATGAAGGACGGGTTCAACTACGAGAAGCTTGGCGTAAAGCCTAGGTCGGCGAGCTATTTCCGATAAGCATTCATTCGAACGGGACGCTACGCGTCGCATGCTACTTCCCGTGGCTGGTTGGCGCTGTTGATACCTGTTTGCGCTTCATGCCCTGATATGCGCTTACTCGAACTCGATCGATACCGAATCGATCATCGGCTTGGACTTATTCTCTGTCGTATCGGTCAGCTTCATCTCAAAAGCGAAGCCAAAACCTGCGGGTAGCTTGCTCGCGTCGAGCGATGCGGGGGTCTTTGCGACCTGTTTAGCGAAGCCTTCGATCCTGCTGTAAGACTCTTTGACCGGCCGCCAGTCGGTCCATTGGTCGATGTTGCCGTCGTTGTCGGTATCGACGCCAAGACGCGCTTCGACGGATTCGACCCACGGCCCGTTGCTGACGTAGTCGGTCTTCTGCTGGGTCCAGAGGTAGAACCTGCCTTTGGCGAAGCCGATGTCCGGGTCGGGGTGGCCGCTGCCGATGTGGTCGCACCACGCAAAAGGCTTGTTGATGTCATCGCTGGTGAACCAGCCGGTGCTGAGCTTTTTGCTGTTGGCGAGGTGGAAGTCTGCGAAGAGGTAGTACTGCCCGGCGATGGCGATCGCGGCCCAGTCGCCGTAGGCGTTCTGAGCAGGCTTGTGGATCTCGTAGGTCGCTGTGTTGGTCTTAAAATTCTTGGGATCTTCTTTGACCCAGTGCGGGTGGGTGTAGGTCGCCATCTGACCGGTCGGCTCGGTGCGGTGGTCCACTACCGGTTCGAGGATCTCGTAGCCCTTCGGGCCGTCATCACTGACCGCGTGCCCCGCGAGCGGCGAGTCCCACGAGTACTTGCGTGCCTCGATCGGGCTCCAGTCCTCATAGATCACACGGAAGTTGCCCTCGAGGTCCCGGATGAACGCGGCGTCAGACCCGTCGGATGGGTCCTTAAACGCCAGGCCGAGGTCCCTGCCGAGTTTACCGTCGAACAGGTCATCGTCTTCAAAAACGTGCGGGTCCTGATCGTTGGGAAAGTCGTAGAAGATATAGAGCTTGCCATCGACGTATTCGGCCGAGGTGCTCCACTTGGCTTTACGGTTGGTCACCGGGCCATGATGCACCCAGTTCACCATGTCCCTGCTCTGCCAGGCGTGGTAGCCGCCCTGGCCGGGCTCTAAGCCACCAGGCGCATCGAACTGGTTGGCGAAAGGCGTCGTTACAAGCTTGGTGTCTTCAAAGCCTTCCAGTTTTGCGGGCTTTGCGACAAAGTCTTTCGCTTTTCCGGTCGTGCCGTAGCGACCAAACGCCCAGTAGTTGCCTTCACCAATCGACAGGAAGATCGGCGCGTCGTTCATGTTCACCGGCCCAAGGTTCGGGGTCGGCTCCCAGTTCTGCCAGATCGGCGACTGCGCGATGGTCAGGGACTTGGCTTTCCGCTTGCCGTCGAAGCGCTGCACCTTGCTGGTGAACGTCGCGGACTTGTCCGCCGGCATCACCAAGCCCTGGTCAAAGGCGAGGCCCTCAACCGACTGGACCGCTTGCTTCCACTCGTCGGGCGTATCGACCACCCACTCTTGCGCACCCGTTTCGGTGGCAGGGACGAGTAAGACAAGGCTGCTCAATAAACCAAGCGATCGTTTCAACATGATATTTCTCATCAGAGGGTAGTATTACTTTTTGCGATCCCAAGGCTGAGCAGGATTGGGCTGGTATGCAGGGGCAATATCCCTTTGGGGGAACGTGGCCAGTACCGCCTTGAACTTTGCGATCGCTGCCTGGTGCTCTGGGGTAAGTTGGCCTGATTGCAGGAGGTTTGTTTGTTCCCAAGGGTCCTTAACCATGTCGTGAAGGCGTGTGATCTCGCCATCACCATCGACCCAGACCTTGAAACGCTTGTCGCGCAGCACACGCTCGCCGTACGGCTCCTTAGGCACGACCCTTCCCTCACGCAGCTTCGCGGGGTGGCCGCCCATCGACATGATCCATTGCCGTGATGAATCGTCCGCCTTGCCTTGCAACAGCGGCGCGAACGACCGCCCATCGATTAGGTGATCACCCGGCATCTTAGTGCCCGCCAGCGCAGTGAACGTCGGCGCGAGGTCGGTGAAATCGATGAGGGCCTGTGTCGTGCTGCCCGGCTTGATGCCCGGGCCGATCACGATGAACGGGACCGCCGTGCCATTCTCGCTCATCTTGGTCTTGCCGCCCGGAACAACCTGGCCGTTGCGATGGTTCTTAAAGCCTGGCGAACCGTTGTCCGCTGTAAAGATGAGGTAGGTCTTGTCCGCGATGCCAATTGTTTCCAACTCACGCGCGAGCTTACCGACAAGCTTGTCCATGTACAAGACCATCTGTCTGAACGCCTCGGCTCGATCGGTGACATCCGGCGCGTCCGGCGTGGGGTCGAACGGGCCGTGCGTCAGCACCATCGGGAAGTAGACGAACATAGGATCGTCTTTATGCTCGCGCATAAAGCCAAGCAGGAATTCGCAGAAGACATCCGGGCCGTACTTGCCGGGGTGGGTCTTGCTCGTGCCGTTGGTCGCGAGGTAGGGATCGGTGTACCGCCTCGCACTTGCCTTAACGCCGGTCTCATAGCCGGTCCACATGCACCACTGGTCGAAACCCGCCTCATCCAGCGCACGGGGCTCGACACGGAAGTCATCGATCTGCCACTTACCGGCCGCGGCGGTCTTATAGCCCGCGTCACGAAGCACCAGCGGAAACGACGGGTTCATGCCCGGGTCGAAGTGGGCCCCGGCCCCCCACCGCGGCACGTCCCAGTGGTTCGTCCAGCCGTGGCGGAACGGGTACTGCCCGGTCAGGAGCGTCACCCGCGTTGGCGTGCACTGCGGCATGCACCACGCGTTCTCGAACCTCATCCCATCCGCAGTAAGCTTGTCGATGTTCGGTGTCTCGATCCCCTCGGCACCGTAGCTGCTGACCCACTCCTTCCCAAAGTCGTCCACCATGATAAAAATGATGTTGGGCTTCTCCGCCAGGGCCGGCACCGCAAAAAGCACAAAAAAGATCAGGATCAGCCGTCGCAAAGAGCACCTCTCCAGCAGGGTCATCGTCCGTCGCAGCACATCGTATCCGAACACGCACTTGTTCCCGCAGAGACCTGACGTACATCGGCGTCAAAGCGCGACACCCCTACCAGCCGATGTAGAGGACGATGCCGCAGAAAACCCTGATCCTGTCCGACACGCACCTGGGCCGGCCCAACAGCGTCACTGCCGACTCGCTCCGGCCCGTCTGGCAAGGCGTCGACGAGCTGGTCATCAACGGGGACGCGGCCGAGGTCCAGGTCCCCTGGCTACGCGGGCAGGCGGTCCGTGAGCTCGACCGGCTCGAAGCGTTGGCACGGGCCGACGGGGCCCGGCTGACCCTGATCTCCGGCAACCACGACGCCTATCTCACCGACCGACGCTGCCTGCAACTCGCTAACCAGCAGATCCTCGTGATGCACGGCGACGCGCTGCACCCGGCCGTCGCGCCCTGGACCCGTTATGCGAAGTCACTCAAGCAGCGGACCGAAAGCGAACTGGCTAAGAAACAACACACCGACCTCGCAGCCCGCTTAGACATCGCCCAGCACGTCGGGCACAGCGAGTTCCTCCGGGACTACGTGCTGTCTAAGGCGGGCGAGCACACGGTCCGGCGGCTGCTCGCCAGGCCGATCGAGATCCCGAAGGTGCTCTGGTACTGGAGGCAGGAGGCCTTAATGGGCCAACGCTTCCTCGAGCAGTACGCGTCGAAGGCCCGCTACCTCATCGTCGGTCACTCACACCGGGCGGGAGTCTGGCGCCGCGGCGGGCGCGTGATCATCAACACCGGCGCGTTCATGTTCCCCGGCCGGCCATGGTGTGCCCTGGTCGAGAACGGCCGGATCACGGTCCACCGGATCAAGAGAACTCGCGAGGGCTACCAGCGGCAAGATCAACCGATCGCGGCCTTTCAAACGGGGCAAGCGGATTCTCAGCCGGTGAAGCTCAATCGACAAACGTCCAGTGAGGCGGCGTAGCACGCACCCATGGCCAGCCAAACCCCGCCGATCTCGCTTGAACTCTGTATCGACTCGCTCAATGAAGCACAGCGGTGTGCTGAAGCGGGTGTCCGCCGGTTCGAACTCAACAGCGCGATCGAGTTGGGTGGCCTCACGCCTCCAATCGGCCTGACCGAATGTGTCGTTGAAGCACTCAAACCCATGGGTGCCAAGGTCATTGGGATGGTTCGGCCTCGGCCGGGTGAGTTCGCGTACGAAACAAGCTGCCTCCAAACCATGCGACGCGAGATTGATCGGCTGCTTGCGGTGGGTGTTGATGGCGTCGCGTTCGGTGTCCTTCAGCCCAACAGTAAACTGGCGGTCGAACAGAATCGTGAGTTGATCGAACCGGTCCTCGTCAGCGGCAAAGAAGCGGTGTTTCACCGCGCATTCGATGTCACACCCGACTTGTTGGAAGCGCTCGATCGCCTGATCGAACTCGGCTTCATGCGTGTGCTTACGAGCGGCGGTAAGCAGACCGCGATCGAAGGGGCCGATACGATCCACAGGCTGATCGAACACGCTGCGGGGCGTATTGAGATCCTACCGGGTGGAGGCATCCGCGCTCACAATGTGAACGAACTGGTCCAGCGGACCGGCTGCACACAGGTGCACGCATCGCTGCGCTCCGTGATGCAAGAAGACTCGGTCGGCCTGGCGTCACCGGTAAGGTTCAATTCAGCACTCCCACCCGAGCCGGCGTACCACCGGGTCGATCCGTTCAAGCTGGAACAGATGCTGAATACACTGCAGCGTTAAGGAGATGGCTCCGGCTCAATGCGCTCGAACGCCCCGCCTCTGCAGACGTGGTACTCGAACCGGTGGTTGTCGGTGCGTGTGGTCGCGGCACCGATCCCCCCCTGCCGATCGATCGCGAGGATCGATAGGCCGCGCTCCGCGTTCTTGGGGTCGCGTTCGAGCATGCCGGACAGCACCGCCCGGGTCGCGTCGGCCGCGCTGGCCCCAGCCCGCATGGTATCGCTGACCCGAACCGAGACCGCGTGGCGGTAGAGCTCTTCGCCGATGCCTGTACTCGCCGCGCAGCCGCCCCCGTCGTCCGCATACAGCCCACCGCCGATGATCGGCGAATCGCCCACACGCCCCGGACGCTTGAACCCAAGCCCGCTCGTTGCGACACACGCGACCGTCGCGCCAACGTGCCAGCCGAGCACGCACACCGTGTCGTGCCCGACCATCTGCTCGACATCGACGTCCCCCGCGTGGACCCCCGCAAGCCACGCCTCATACTCGGCCCGCGTCGCGTCCGTCAGCATCGCCTCGGGCGCGTAGGTCTGGAAGCCTTGTTCGCGCGCAAACGCGTCTGCCCCCTGCCCGACCAGCATCACGTTGTTGGTCTGCTCCGCCACGGCCTGCGCCACCTTGATCGCCGGGCAGGTGGACCTTAGCGAGGCAACACTGCCGCAGCACAGGTCGCTTCCGCGCATGTAACCCGCGTCGAGTTCCATGCACCCTTCGCGGTTGGGCAGCCCGCCGACGCCCACGGTCGGGACGTTGGGGTCGAGTTCAACCTCGGCGGTGCCCGCAACACAGCTCGAGCTCAGGTCACCCGTCTCCTGCCAGCGTAACCATGCGGCACGGACCGCCTGTTCACCGAACGCCCAGGTCGCGATAAAGATTGGCGAAGCGTCACTCATCGATTGCTCATATCAAATGCTTGCAGGCAGGCCCAAGGCGGGCTTTGGGTGGATTAAAGACTTTACAGCGATGCAAGCGAGTCTGCACACCGCTGCCTTTTGAGAGAAGAGGGTAGTTCAGCGGCGGGTTGTCATCTAGACTACGAGACGTCGTTTTTCCATGGAGTGAAAATGGTGTCCTCGCACAATCAACACCGGTGGATCGGATGCTCGGCCGCGGCTTACTGCCTGCTCATGACGAGCCCGGCCTGGGCCCAGACCGTCGGCGGATCGGCCACCCAGTACCAAACGCTGACAATCGATTGGACCGGGCCCAACGCGAACGAGACCGGCGGCGCGACTCCCAACCCGTTCACCGACTATCGTCTCGATGTCGAGTTCAATGGACCCGATGGGCAGATCATGGTCGTGCCGGGCTATTACGCTGTCGATAACCTCGGTGCACTCGACTCCTGGCGTGTCAACTTCACAGCGCCTGCAGCAGGCCAGTGGACCTATACGCCCCGCTTCTACGAAGGTACCGATATCGCGGTCGCGGCCGCCAACACTCTTGGCACCCCCAACGCCACACAGATCAACGGCCAGGGAGGCACCGTCAACGTCGCCGCCTTCGACCCTAGCGCCCCCGGCTTCCTCGCCAAAGGCACCCTCAACTACACCGGCAGCCACTACCTCCAGTTCGCCAACGGCGACTACTACATCAAGGGCGGCGCGGACAGCCCCGAGAACTTCCTCGGCTACGAGGGATTCGACAACACGGTCAAGGGCTCGGGCGGTAAAGGCATCCTCCACCCCTACACCGCGCACATCAGCGACTGGAACCCCGGCGACCCGGACTGGGACGACGATGATGCCGACCTCGTCGCGAACGACGGCCGGGGCATCATCGGCGCCGTCAACTACCTGCACAACCTCGGCGAGGCCGGCTACACCGGGCCCGCCAAGGTCAACTCGGTCTACTTCCTGCCCATGAACACCGGCGGCGACGGCCAGGACACCCACCCCTGGGCGTCTACCACGATCGACCAATCCGGCAACGCGAACAACGACAACACCCGCTACGATCTCAGCAAGCTCGACCAGTGGGAACAGGTCTTCGCCCACACCCAGGAAAAAGGCATCATGCTCCACTTCGTGCTCAACGAGGCGGAGAACCCAAACAAACAAGAACTGGACGATGCAACCCTCGGCAACGAACGCAAGCTCTTTTACCGCGAAATGATCGCACGCTTCGGCCACCACCAGGCGGTCACGTGGAACGTCTCCGAGGAGTACAACCTCCAGAACGCGTTCGGCAACAACGACGCGGCCGAGGCGGCGACCGTCGAGCCCTTCGCCGACTGGATCAAGTCGCTGGACCCGTACGCCCACCCAGTTACCGTGCACAACGCGGGCAACCCCAACCCGGGTGGCGGGCCGACCGCGGGCTCGTGGCAGTACTTCATCGGCGACGACTCGTGGGACATCACCTCGCTACAGCTCTTCAACAACTTCAAGACGGTTGGCGAGGCGGTCGAAGCGTTCCGTCTGGCAACCGACAACGCGGGCCGTCCCATCCCGATCATGATCGACGAGCCCGAGTCCGTCGAAGACATCACCTTCGACGAGGTCCGCAAGGAGATGATGTGGGATATCCTGCTCTCCGGCGGCAACGTCGAGTGGTACACCCGCAGCCAGGACCAGTCGCTCGACGATTTCCGAGACCTCAAGCAGGTGTATGAAGAGACCTATTTCGCCCGCCGGTTGCTCGAAGAAAAAACGCCCTTCTGGGAGATGAACCCCGGCGACTCCCTGCTCACCGGCGAAGACGGCTTCGCGGGCGACCTCGACCCCGGCGAGGTGTTTTTCAAGCAGGGCGAGGCCTACGTCCTCTACCTGCCCGACACCGACAACCAGGCCACCGGCTCGCTCGACCTCACCGCCGAGACCGACGACTTCCAGCTGCGCTGGTACGACCCGACCACCGGCGCGTTCATTGGCAATATAGCCCTGCTTAATGGCGGGACCCTGGCGGACCTGCCCGATACCCCCGGCAACAACGGCTCGGGCGACAACGACTGGGCCGCGCTCGTCGTCCCCGACTTCATCACAGGCGATCTGAACGGCGACGGCGTGCTCGACAACCTCGACCTCCTCCCCTTCGTGCTCGCCATCAGCGATCCCAACGGCTACGACACGGCCTTCCCCTCGCTCATCGCCGACTTCCGAGGCGACTTCAACGGCGACAACGTCATCGACAGCCTGGATATCCAGGGCCTCGTCAACGCCCTGACCGCCTCGGGCAGCCCGCTGACAGAAGAACAGATCGCACTGCTCGCGCAGGTCCCTGAGCCCACGACCGGGGCCGCCCTGCTGGGTGGTCTTCTGATATTCCTGCGACATCGGTAGGCCATGGTCAAATAAGCCTGTAAGACAGCCGCCCGCGTGCAACGCGGCGGCTGCGAACTTTACAACTTGGCCAAGGCTGCCAAACCTTTGTTGGCAGCCTTGCATCCGTACGGACAAGATTTGTATTGAGCGCACGACCACGGTGATTCAAGGGCCTTTGCCGTATCGGTAGCCGACGGGCTATACCCGGTCGGAACGTTGTGGGCGAGCTCGACCTTGGCAGTGCCCGCAACACAGCTCACGGCCAGGTCGCCCTTCTCATACCAGTGCGACCACGGGGCGTGGACAGCCTGCTCACCAAAAGGACCAGGGGCGATAAAAATCGGGGAACCGCTATTAGTCATCTTTTGGATGCTAATCAAAAAATCTGTCTAAAGTAAATAGCTTGCTCTCGTTCAGTAGCCGCTCGACAAAATCCCGCAACATCAAAAACGATCTGCTTCATCAATGGCTCAAAATGTATGTAGTCAAACCGGTTAAATTGACTCACGCTTAGCCAAATATGAGCCAGATCACCATTATTCTCAACCGCGTCGAGATACCTTGAAGCAAAGGTCAGTGGCAATCGATCAATAAAGGGCTTACCACCTACGCCATTTACAACTCGGTGTACCAGACCGGAATCTTTTACTTCCAATGGTTTTACATCAAACAAGTGACCAACAAAGTTGGCAAGAGCAAAATAGCCCATGCCCCTTAACGAGACTTTCTCAGCGCGCTTAAGAAAATCAATAGAATCGCTATCGATTGGTAAATCGACAGGAACTCTTACAAGATCAGCGCCCCCACTAATCATTGATTAGCTACGCTCTGCGATCGCCACCACCGCCCGGTCGGTCGCGCCGGTGTAGACCTGTCGCGGGCGGTAGATCCGGCTCTTCTGGTCGCGGACTTCCTTCCAGTTCGCGATCCAGCCGGGCATCCTACCGAGCGCGAACATCACGGTGAACATGTTCTCGGGGATGTTCAGCGCCCGCATGATGATCCCGGAGTAGAAGTCGACGTTCGGGTACAGGTTCCGCGAGACGAAGTAGTCGTCGGCCCGCGCGGCCTCTTCCAGTTCCTTGGCGATCTCAAGCAGCGGGTCCTCGACGCCGAGCTTGCCCAGCACCTTGTCGGCCGATTGTTTGAGGACCTGCGCCCGCGGGTCGAAGCTCTTGTACACCGCGTGGCCGAAGCCGAAGAGCTTATCTTCCTTGTTCTTGACCTTCGCGAGGAAGCCCGGCACGTCCATCGGCGACTCGTGGATGCGGTGCAGCTGCTTGAGCACCGCGACATTCGCCCCGCCGTGCAGCGGGCCCCACAACGCACTAACGCCCGCGGCGCAGGACGTGAACAGGTTCGCACCCGAGCTGCCGACGATCCGCACCGTCGAGGTCGAGCAGTTCTGCTCGTGGTCGGCGTGCAGGGTGAAGATCAAATCGATCGCCTCGACGACGTCCGGGTCCAGCTCGGCCTCCTCCTCGGGCGTGGCGTACATCATGTGGAGGAACTGCTCGGCGTAGCTCAGCCCGGCCTTCGGCGCGACCGGTGCGTGCCCGTTCGCGTCCTTGTAGCCCGCGGCAGCGAGGGTCGGGCCCTGCGCGATCAGGCACGCGGCGGCCTCGAGGAAGGTGTCTTCACCGTCCACCGCCTCCCGCCGATCGTGGCAGCAGCTCGCGGCCTGGATCGAGGCAGCGAACTTGGCCATCGGGTGGCCGTCATTCGGGAAGCCATCGATCGCGCCGAGCACGTCCGGGTCGACCTGGGCGTACTTGTCAACGAGCCCGGAGAGCTGCTCGAGCTCCGAGGCGGTGGGTAGCTCGCCGAACATCAGCAGCCAGCAGACCTCGAGGAAGCTGCAGTTGTCGCAGAGGTCGGCGATGGGATAGCCGCGGTAGCGGAGGATGCCCTCCTCACCGTTGATAAAGGTGATGGTGGACTCGACCGAGCCGGTGTTTCGGTAGCCAGGGTCGAGGGTGATGTAGCCGGTAGAGCTGCGGAGCTTGGTGACGTCGATCGCGTGTTCGCCCTCGGAGCCAACGGTGATGGCGAGGTCCATGGCGTCGTGGCCGGGGATCGAGAGCTTGGCGGTGTCGCTGGCGATGGCGTCAGGCATAGCGGGGGGTCCCGAGGGGTGAACGAAACGGTCCTGTTGATGATTGAGCCGCCACGAAACAATGTTCAGTGCATTGCAATCAGGCCAGTCAGTGTAGGCGGATCGGCCCCATTCCGCTAGTGGCGGGGGTTATCCTGTGATCGAGCCACGGTAGAACATGCGGACATGCGGGATGCCCGCTTCGATGTAGGGCTCGCCCCGCCGGACCCAGCCCTGCGACGCGTACCAGCCTTCGAGGTACTGCTGGGCGCTCATCACCCCGCCGACACCGAGTTGATCGATATAGTCGTGCGCGCTGCGCAGGATCTTGCCGCCCACCCCCCTGCCGCGCCAGGGCTTGAGCACCGCGACCCGGCCGACCTTGACCGTGCCGTCCTTAAGCGTCTGCAGCCTGGCCGTGCCCACCACACGCCAACCGGCGTAGGCCAGTACATGATCGCACTCCGGGTCGACCCCGTCCTGGTCGGGCACCTCGGTGATGCCCTGCTCGATCAGGAAGACCTCGGCCCGGACCGTGAAGACCGCCTCGCGCTGTCGGCGACTCAGTCCATGAAACGGCTTGATCACCGGCGGCTTGATCCGGACCCACCGCTTCGGCCAGGTCTGCCGCAACGCACCGATGAGCACGAAGCCCGAGAGGACCGCCATCACAAACAGCAGCATCAGCGCGAGGACCGCGTACAACAGCCCAACCCCGCCGGGCGAGACGCCGATCTGTGCCAAAGACGGATCGAACACCACGCTACTCCAGCTTGGCCAGCTCGGTCACGATGGACTCGGTCGTGCCAGGCAGGCCCTTGTAAGCCGACCTGAGTCGGCGCAGCACACCCGCAAGCGTTTGCGGGTCCTCGCTATCACGGACCACCAGCTTGACCTGGTGCTGCGCCCAACGGTCGATTGACTTGATCGCGGACAGCTGGGATTCGAGGTAACGATCGAGCACCCGGCCGATGATCCGCTGCTCGTGCACCTTCGCCTCGTACTTCCGCTTACGCAGGAGCGACCAGGCGTCTTCGAATCCGTTTGCCTTGAGCAGTTTGTCGATCTGGCCGGCCTCTCCTTCCAGTTCAGGCAGCAACTGGGTCGACGCGACAAAGCAATCGACCGACTGCTGCCGGGCCCCATTCGCGTAGCTGTGACCCACGCCAGGCCACCACTTCGCGTCGTAGACAAAGCCGCCCTCGTCCAGCATCTTCTCATACCGCTTGGCCCATTCGAGCCGGCCGAGCGGGGCTTGCTTGAACGATTTTTTCGTGTCGTTTTCGCCACAGGAGATCACGAAGACCACCCCGCGGGCTTTAGGGTTGGGTGACTCGCCCTTCGGGTAGTCGCCCGTCGCCCAGGTCCCGCCGGAGTGCGCCGCGCAGCCCGAGACGAGGCCCGGATACTTCATCGCGAAGCGGTGGGCGTACTGGGACCCGCCGGAGAACCCGACGATGAACAGCTTGTCGTGGAGCCTGTACTCTTTCTTCAGCTTCTTGAAGAGCTCGATCGTCTGCTTATCGCTGTCCTGATAGAGGTACTGGAACCCGTTGTGCGGGTACGACGGCCCGAGCACGATCACGTCATGGTCCTTCACCCAGCCCGCGTGGCCCGCAGCACCCTTGCCCTTGCCCCGAGCGCCGTGCGCACCGACGACCAGTGTATACGTCTTGCCCGGGTCGATCCGGTCCGGCAGATAGAGCCAGTAATCCCGGCCCATGTCGCACTTGCCCTGGATCTCCTTGGCGACCGTGGTGTGCACGAGCTGCACAGCCAGCACCGCGGTGATGAGATGGAATGGGATCGTTTTCATTCCCGCAGTCTAGCCCATGAAAAAACCCACGCCGTCATGACGTGGGCTGAACTGGTGTAATTCATACCTCAAATCAGCTCGCGAAGCCAGAGGTAAACGCCTCGGCACCCTTCTTCAGGCCCTCGACGACCTCGTCGGTCATCGCCTGGCTGCTCTCGAGCGCGTCGTAGGTGCCCTTGGCCTGGGTCTTGAAGTAGTCGACCAGGCCGGCGGCGTACTCCTGCACTTTCTCGACCGGCAGGGTGTCCATGTAGCCGCTACCCGCCGCCCAGATCTGGATGACCTGGTCGATCGCGGACATCGGGACGTACTGCGGCTGCTTGAGCAGCTCGACCATGCGGGCACCGCGGTCTAGCTGCTTCTGTGTCGCGGCGTCGAGGTCGGTACCCAGCTGGGCGAACGCTTCAAGCTCACGGTATGCGGCGAGGTCCAGACGCAGCGAGCCGGCGACCTTCTTCATCGCCTTGATCTGCGCGGCACCACCGACACGCGACACCGAGATGCCGACGTTAATCGCGGGTCGGACGCCTGCGAAGAACAGGTCGGGCTCGAGGTAGATCTGGCCATCGGTAATCGAGATGACGTTGGTCGGGATGTAGGCCGAGACGTCGCCTTCCTGCGTCTCAATGATCGGTAGCGAAGTGAGCGAGCCACCACCGTTGGCATCGGACAGCTTGGTCGAACGCTCGAGCAGGCGCGAGTGGAGGTAGAAGACGTCGCCGGGGTAGGCCTCACGGCCGGGCGGGCGGCGCAAGAGCAGCGACAGCTGGCGGTACGCGACGGCCTGCTTGGAGAGGTCGTCGTACACGATCAGGGCGTGCTTGCCCTTCCACATGAAGTGCTCCGCCATCGCGGTGCCGGCGTACGGCGCGATGTACTGCATCGGGGCCGCTTCCGACGAAGCGGCGCTGATCACCGTCGTATACGCCATCGCGCCGTTCTGACGCAGCGCCTCGACGACACCCGCGACAGTCGACTCCTTCTGACCCACCGCGACGTAGAAGCAGTAGACCGGCTCGTCCGTTTCGTGGGTGTACTTCTGGTTGATGATCGCGTCGATGGCGACCGCGGTCTTACCCGTCTTCCGGTCGCCGATGATGAGCTCACGCTGGCCCCGGCCGACGGGGATCATCGAGTCCACCGCCTTGACGCCGAACTGCAGCGGCTGGCTGACGGGCTGGCGGGCGGCGATGCCCGGGGCGATGATGTCGACCTTGCGGGGTTCGGTCTCGCCCGCGATCGGGCCCTTGCCGTCGATCGGCTCACCCAGCGCGTTGACGACACGTCCGAGCAGGCCCTCGCCGGTCGGCACGCTCAGCAGCTCGCCGGTGCTCTTCACGGTCATGCCCTCGGTCACGCCGAGGTAATCACCGAAGATGACGGCACCGACGATATCTTCTTCGAGGTTCATGACCTGGCCGCGGACGCCTTCGCCGGACTCGGTCTCGAACTCGAGCATCTCGCCGGCCATCGCGTTAGACAGGCCGTAGATCCGCGCGATGCCGTCGCCGACCTCGACCACGGTGCCGACCTGGCTGACGTCGAGCTGGGTGTCGTAGTTCGCGACTTCCTGCTTGATAATGCTGGTGATTTCGTCGGTGTTGATTTTCATTGGAGTCCTGCTCCGGTTCGCGTTGGAACCACAGATTCACACGGATGCACACGGATTGAGTGGCTCACTCATCCGTGCCGTATGACTTATCTGTGTCCATCTGAGTGCATCTGTGGTTTCAAAAACGAGTTATTAATTGGTAAATCACGACCGCCCGGCCGCGATCATCTTGTTCTTCATGCTGCGCAGCTGGCTCGCCACGCTCGCGTCGATCAGCTGATCGCCGACCTTGATCTTCAGCCCGCCGATGAGCGACGCGTCGACCTTCTGCGTCAGCGTTACCTGCTTGCCCAGGGCCTTGCCGATCTGATCGGCGACCTGCTGGGCGGCGGTGCTGTCGAGTTCGCTAGCGATATAAGCCTTCACGTCGATCTGACCCCGCTCTTCTGCGACCGCAAGCAGGTACCCCGACGCGACCTGCGGCAGCGAGCCGAGCCGGCCCTTGCCCGAGAGCACGCGGAAAAACTTGTAGAGCGTGTCGCTGATCTTGCCACTAAAGACGCGCTCAACAATCTTCGCCCGCTCGGCATCACCGATCGCCGGGTTGGTCAGCAGGCGGTTCAACTCGCCGCCCTCCGCGATCACCGGCAGCAGCTGCTGCACCTCGTCGGCTAAGGCGTCGACCTGCCCCTGCTCACGCGCCAGCTCCAGCAACGCCTCGGCGTAGACCCGTCCAACGGTGTCGGTTTTCAGTTCGGTCGTGCTCAAAACGTGGTCTGCTCCGTCTCTCTCAAACGCCCGACTTCGTCAGCTCGGCCAGTGAATCGCTGACCAGTTGCTGCTGGTCCGCGGCGTTGATCTCGCGCTTGAGGATCCGCCCGGCGATCTGGGTCGATAGCTCGGCTGTCTGGGCGTAGACCTCGCTAAGCGCCGCGTCTTTGGCCGAGGTGATCTCCGCCTCGGCACGCTCTTTCATCTTCACGATCTCTGCCTCGGCGTCGGACTTCACCTTCGCCGCAACCTGCTCCGCGCTCTTCTTGGCCTCTTCGATCACCGCCTGGGCTTCCTTCTGGGCCTCGGCGATCTTCGACTTGTACTCCGCGACGGACGCCTCGGCCTCGGCCTTGGCCTTCTCGGCCGCGGTGAGGTCGCCTTCCAGCTTTGCCTCCCGGGCCTTGAGCCCGTCACGGATCACTGGGAAGACGAACTTCGCGAGAATGCCGAGCACAATGAGGAAGACCAGCAGGTTCCAGAACGCCTCGCCCACTTTCAGGTCCAGCGGGTTGACCGAGTTTTTCTTCTTCTCGCCGTGGTCGTCCTCGGCCGCGTGGGTTTGATCATGATCATCGGCGGCATGAGCCAACGTCGGTGCCGTGGCAAGGCCCAACAGTCCCAGCATCAGCAACATCGGCAACAGCTTTGTAGTGAACAAGCGCATACTGACTCCAACAGTCGCGGGGAGGAAAAAGGTGGGCGCGGCTTCGGGCATCCGTACGATGCCATTACTAGCTAATCAGCACGAAGACCAGCGCGATGACGGTCGCACCTTCGATGAGCGCGGCCGAGAGGATCATATTGGTCTGGATGTCGCCCTTGGCTTCGGGCTGGCGGGCGATTGCTTCGACGGCCGAGCCACCGATGCGGCCGATGCCCAGGCCGGCTCCGAGGATGATCAGGCCAAGGCCGATGCCCTTGCCCCAGTTGGGCATCTCGACAGCGGCGGGCGCATCCTGCGCGAACGCGGGGCCTGCAATCAAGAAGGC